>DASSJM010000026.1:0-10812 GCA_035691205.1 Actinomycetota bacterium | reverse complement strand
CGGGACCGAGGGCTACGAGTGGTTCTGCTCGAGCACCCTGGAGGTGATCGACGGCAAGCCCTGGTACCTCACCGGCGAGGAGTCCATCCACAGTCCGCGTGACGGCGTCTCGATCGCGATCGACGCGAGCACCGGCGTGCTGCAAGAGACCCCCTGGTTCGGTCACCTCAGCCACGAGAACGTGGTGCCGGTGCAAGGGCTGTCCAAGGCGTTCCTCGGACTGTCGGAGGATGGCTTCGGCGAGTCGTCCCAGCTGTACGCGTACGTCGCTCGAACGTTCGAGGGCGCGCTCGACGGAGACGAGGGCTCTCTCGGCGTCTGGGTCCCCGACGAGCCCGTCGCCGACGGGAACCCGTCGTCTGATGACCTCGCGAAGGGCGAGTCGATGAGCGGTCACTTCGAGAAGATCGCGCGGGCCGAGGACGTGCTCCCGCTGAAGCTCGAGAAGACGGTCCAGGCGATGGGCGCGTTCGACTTCGACCGCATCGAGGACCTGGTCGACGATCCCGACGAGCCCGGCACGGTCTACTTCGCCGAGACCGGCCGGGCGAACGCGGAGGTCACGCACGGCCGCATCTACAAGCTGGAGGTGGAGCCGTCCAGCCCGCGGCAGGCGACCTTGTCGGTCGTCCTCGACGCGGCGGTGGGGGACGACATCTTCAACCCCGACAACCTCGGGATCTCGTCCAGCGCGCTCCTGATCCAGGAGGACCGGAACTGGAAGATGAGCGGGTACAACCGTGTGCTGGTGTACGACCTCGCGAGCGGCACCCTCACGCCCGTCGCCCGGACCGACCCGTCGGAGTTCATCGTCGGCAACCGGGGTCCCGGCGCGTGGGAATCGAGCGGTGCCGTCTCGGTCGCGGACGCCTTCGGCCAGGGCTGGTGGCTGCTGAACGTGCAGGCCCACTACACCAAGATGAACGTGCCCGATCTCAGCCTGGAGCCTGACACCGCGAGAGGCGAGGGGGGCCAGCTCAGCCTCGTGTTCATCCCGGGGACGTAGCCTCTCGTCGCCCCGTCAGCTCAACCGGGCGACGCGGAGCGCCAGATAGCGCTGCTCGGGCACGCTCGCGGTCATCCTGGCAGCGGTTCGATAGGACTCGCGGGCCGCGTCCGCGTCGCCCGAGAGTTCGAGCAGGTGCCCGCGTACGGCATGCAGCCGGTGGTTGTGCGTCATGCGCGCGTCCTGCTCGATCGTCCCGAGCACCGCGAGCCCCGCGCGCGGCCCGTCGACCATCGCCACCGCGACCGCGCGATTGAGCGTGACGACGGGTCCCGGCGAGACCTGCTCGAGCACGTCGTACAGAGCGAGGATCTGCGGCCAGTCGGTTCCATCCGCGCTCGGTGCCTCGTCGTGGAGGGCCGCGATCGCCGCCTGCAGCTGGTAGGGACCCACGAGGCCCGCGCCGAGCGTGCGGTCCAACAGTGCGACCCCCTCCTCGATCATGGCGCGGTCCCAGAGCTCGCGCCGCTGCTCGGGGAGCGGGATCGGGAGGCCCTCCTCGTCGATCCGGGCAGCCCGCCGGGCCTCGGTGAGCAGCATCAGCGCGAGCAGGCCCGCGACCTCGCCCTCGCCCGGGACCAGCCGCCGGAGCATCCGCGTGAGCCGGATCGCCTCGCCGGTGAGGTCGGCCCGCTGCAGCGTGGGGCCCGCACTCGTCGTGTAGCCCTCGTTGAACACCAGGTAGAGGACGTGCATCACCACCCGCAGGCGCTCGGCGAACTCGGGCTGCGGCGGGAGCTCGAACCCGATGTCCGAGGACCTGATCGACGCCTTGGCCCGGCTGATGCGCTGGGCCATCGTGGCCTCGGGCACGAGGAATGCGCTCGCGATCTCCGCCGTGGTGAGTCCGCCGACGGCTCGCAGCGTGAGCGCGAGCTGCGACGGCACCGAGAGCGAGGGGTGGCAGCACAGGAACAGGAGCGCGAGCGCGTCGTCGCGGTCGGACGGCTCGCCCGGTCCCCGGACCTCGAGCGCGGCCGCGGACTCCTCACGCCGCCGCCGGGCGCCCTGGCTCCGCCACTCGTCCACGAGCCGGCGGTTGGCCACGGTCACGAGCCACGCGCGCGGGTCCTCGGGGACACCGTCGGCGGGCCAGCGCTGCGACGCGGCGAGGAGCGCCTCCTGCATGGCGTCCTCGCAGGCATCGAACGCGCCGTGCCGCCGCACGAGCGCGCCCAGGGCCTGCGGCGCGAGCTCCCGCAGCAGGTCCTCGACGCTCACGGCGCTTGGTAGAGCGTGAGCTGCTGGCCGCCGGCGGCGCGGAACCGCTGGTTGCGATCGCCCCACGGGGTGTCGATCGAGCCGGCCAGTGGCTCCGCGCCGGCCTCGATGACGGCGCGCGCGCCCTCGGCGAGATCGTCCACCTCGACCGCGATCCGCAGCCGGTTGCCCTGTGGGCTCCCGACCTCGATCTCGTCCACCATCCGGTCGTGGGCGGCGTCCACGACCTCGAGGGTCGCGGCCGGGACCTTGAAGATCACGCCGCGGCCCCCCTGGCCCTCGAGGTCCATCACCACCTCGAGCCCGAAGACGTCCCGATAGAGGCGGGCGGCCGCCTCGTAGTCCTCGACCACCAGGACGACCCGGACCTCCCGAGCCCGAACCATGCGCGCCTCCTCCCTCAGCCTGCCGCACTCGGCGGGACCTGATCGAGCGTCACCTACGCGGCCTCGGCGGCGCGTTCCAACTCCGCGATCTCGATCTTCTTCATCTGGAGCATCGCCCGCATGGCGCGCTGCGCGCGCTCGGGGTCGGGGTCGCTCAGGAGCTCGCCCAGCCTCCTCGGGTTGATCTGCCACGACAGGCCGTATCGGTCCTTCAGCCAGCCGCACATGCTCTCCTCGCCGCCCTCGGTGAGGGCATCCCAGAGCTGGTCGACCTCGGCCTGCGTCCCGCAGTCGACCGAGAGCGAGATCGCCTCCGTGAACGGGAACTCCGGACCACCGTTCAGCGCGATGAACTCCTGCCCGTCGAGGCGGAACGAGACCGTCAGGACGGTGCCCGGCTCGCCCGGTCCGGCCTCCGTGTACCGCGAGACGTCGAGGATCTCCGACTCCCCGCCACCGCCGTGCGAGTCACGGCGCGCGCGGAAGACCGAGACGTAGAACTCGGCGGCTTCCTCGGCCTGGTGGTCGAACCACAGGAACGTCGTGATCTTCTGCATCGTGTCCTCCTCCGATGGTTGGTGCCGTCACACCTCGGGCGGCGCGTCGGCGACCTGGCGCACCTCGACCGGCCCGGTCGTGAACGCGACGCATCGCGAGGCGATCTCGATCGCGCGCTCCTCGGGAGCCTCGATGATCCACCAGCCGGCCAGCGACTCCTTGGCCTCCGCGTAGGGGCCGTCGGTCGCGACGGGCACGCCGTCCACGAGCCGGACGGTCTTCGCCTCGCTCGGATCGACGAGCCCCTGGCCGTCGATCAGCTCGCCCGAGTCGCGAAGCTCCTGGTCGGTGGTCTGCATGAACGCGATCATCTCCCGGATCCACTCGGGCGACCGGGTCTCGAACATCGTCTTCTGGTCCCCGAACATCATGATGATGTACTTCATCCCCCACTCCTTCCCTCCGGCGCCGTCCTTTGGGCGCGCTCTCACCCTACGGTCGGAGCGGTCGGGCCGTTCTCGACATCTGGGCGGCCGCTGAGCCCGTTCGGCGCGAACGCCAGGGACGTTCGACCCCCGGATGCGTGGACGCGCCTGCCTACGGTCGGGTGGTCTCGATCGATCACTCCCGGGAGGTCAGTCATGGGCGTGTTGCGACTCCTCTTCGCGATGTTCCTCATCCTGCACGGTCTCGGTCACGCGATCTGGTTCATGGGCGCATGGGTCCCGGTCGGCGAGACCCGGTTCCGTGAGCCGTGGCTGTTCTCCGAAGGCGTCACGATCGAGAGCCCGGCGGGCAAGGTCATCGGGCTGCTCGCGCTCGTGACGACCGTTGGGTTCGTGGCCGCCGGGTGGGGGCTGCTCGGGCGGGAGGACTGGTGGCGGGCGACCGCGATCGCCTCGGCGGTGTTGTCGCTCATCGTCGTGGTGCCGTGGTGGCGCTCCTCGCCGGGGACGACGTCGATCAACGCCACGCTCGCCGATGTCGCGATCTTGCTGGTGGCGCTCCTCCCGATAGGGCAGGAGCTGGCGGAGGCCGGCTGAGCCCGGCCTCCGCACTCCTCGGCGGGAACGGATCACGATCGCCCGATCGTTCAGACGCGACGCCGGTACCGGAGGATCGCGAGCGGCGCGAACACGGCCTGGATGACGACCATCCAGACCACGGCCCTGGTCAACGGCTCGGTGACCGCGCCTCCCAGCATCAGCCCGCGAGCAGCATCGATCACCGAGGTCACAGGGTTCCATTCGACGAAGGCCTGCAGCCAGCCCGGCATGGACTCGGCCGGCACGAACGCCGTGCTCGCGAAGGTCAGCGGCAGGATGATCATGAAGCCCCACGTGTTCACCGATTCGGTCGTGCGCGCGGTGATGCCGATGAAGGCCATCGGCCAGCACATCGTGAGGCCCCACGCCGTGACGAGCGCCACGGCCCCGAGTGCCCCGGCGGTGCCGCCCTCGAACCGGAACCCGAGCACCATCGCGAACCCGGTGATGATCAGGATGCTCCAGAGGATGCGCGCGCCGTCGGCCATGATCCGCCCGCCGATCACCGCGGAACGCGCGATCGGCAGCGAGCGGAACCGGTCGATCACGCCGCGCTGGAAGTCGACGTTCAGCGCGATCGCGGTCGTGAACGGGAGGAACGAGACGCTCTGCACGAGGATCCCGGGGAGCGCGAACTGCAGGTACTCGGCGCTCGAGCCGGCGATCGCGCCGCCGAACACGTACACGAACAGGACCAGGAACATGATCGGCTGGATCGACATCTCGACCAGCTGCTCGGGCGTCGCCTTGATGTGCAGCAGGTTTCGCCGGGCGATCGTGAACGTGTTCGAGAACACGTTCGCGCGGCCGGCGGGTGTCAGCGTTGCCGTGCTCATGCGGTCCTCCTCTCGCGCTCCTCATCCTCGATGTCCTCGAGCTCGTCCCGGACGACGTGTCCGGTGATCGCGAGGAAGACCTCGTCCAGGCTCGGGCGCCGGAGCGAGAGGTCGTCGACGACGATGCCCTCCTCGTCCAGCCGCCGGACGGCCCGGCCGAGCGCGGACCGGTCCTCGACCCTGACGGAGACGACCTGGCCGTCGTTGCGGACACCGTCGCCGTCGGCGAACGCGGCGAGGATCTTCTCCGTCTCCGGCAGGTCCGCGGGATCCGCGGGCTGCGCCTGGAGCACCTGACCCCCGATCCTGGTCTTCAGCTGCACCGGCGTGCCCGCCGCGATCACGCGGCCGTGGTCGATGACCACGATCTCGTCGGCCAGCCGGTCGGCCTCCTCCAGGTACTGCGTGGTGAGGAGCACGGTCGTGCCGTCGGCGACGAGGGCGCGGATCATGCGCCAGAGCTCCAGGCGGCTGCGCGGGTCGAGCCCGGTCGTTGGCTCGTCCAGGTACAGGAACCTCGGGCGGCCGACGAGGCTCGCGGCCAGGTCGAGCCGACGGCGCATCCCGCCCGAGTACGCCTTGACGTACTTCGAGGATGCGTCGGACAGGTCGAAGGCGTCGAGCAGCTCCGTCGCCCGAGCGCGGGCGGCGCGCGACGGGAGCCCGAGCAGCCGGCCGAGCATGTACAGGTTCTCCTGGCCCGAGAGCAACTCGTCCACCGCCGCGTACTGCCCGGTGAGCCCGATCAAGCCGCGCACCTTCGTCGGCTCGCGTACCACGTCGTAGCCCCCCACGACCGCACGGCCCGCGTCGGGCCGCAGCAGCGTCGAGAGCACCCGGATCGCGGTCGTCTTCCCGGCCCCGTTCGGCCCGAGCAGCCCGAACACCGTGCCCTCGCGGGCGACCATGTCCACGCCGTCCAGCGCCCGGACCTTCCCGAACGTCCTGACGAGGCCCTCGGCCTCGATCGCTGAGTTCGCCATCGCACTCCCCCTTCGTTCGCCGATGCGGATACAGACCCGCTCCCGTTCAGGAACTCATCGCGCATGATGAGGGAGAAAAGTGGCCACCCAGTGGCCGGTTTCTGTGAGAACGTTGGCCGATGCGAGCCGATCGCCTCGTCGCGGCCCTGCTGATCCTGCAGGCTCGAGGCCGGGTCACGGCGGCGGAGCTGGCCGACGAGCTGGAGATCTCGGAGCGGACCGCCCGCCGGGACCTCGAGGGGCTGGCGATGGCCGGCATCCCCGTGTACTCGCAGCCCGGTCGGGGCGGAGGGTGGTCGTTGGTCGGCGGGGCGCGGACCGACCTGAGCGGCCTCACCGCGGCGGAGGCGCGGACCCTCTTCCTGGTGGCCGGCCCGTCGGCCTCGGCGACGCCCCAGGTCAAGGCGGCGCTGCGCAAGCTCGTCCGAGCCCTGCCCGAGCCGCTGCGCGCGGAGGCCGAGGCGGCCGCGTCCGCGGTGGTGATCGACCCAACGAGTTGGGACCGCCGGGAGGTGCCCACGCCTCCTCACCTCGAGGTGATGCAGAAGGCCGTCGTCCAGGGCGTCCAGGTTCGGATCGTCTACCGGGGCCGCGACCGCCCCGAGAGCGAGCGCACGGTCCACCCGCTCGGACTCGTCTCGAAGGCATCGGTCTGGTACCTGATCGCCAACACCGACGCCGGGCTGCGCACATTCCGTCTCAGCCGCATCCGCTCGCTCATCGTCACCGAGGACCCCGCGGAGAGGCCGGAGGGGTTCGACCTGGAGGAGCACTGGAGCACGGTCGTCGCCGAGATCGACGAGCGCCGGGCCGTGTTCCGGGCACGGGCTCTGGTCGACCCCGAGGCGGTCGGGTGGGTTCGCTCGGCGTTCGGAACCCGGGCGTCGGTCGGTGAGCCGGCTGCCGATGGGCGGATCGCGGTCGAGCTCCGCAGCTGGACGGTCAACACGCTCGCGGGCGAGCTCGCGGCGTTCGGCCGATGGATCGAGGTGGTGCAACCGGACGAGGCGCGGGAGGAGCTCGCACGCCTCGGTGCCGAGCTGACCGCTCGGTACGGACCGGCTCCGTGAACGCGGCGGGACGACCAACGGCCCGGCATCTGCGCACCGCGGTCCCGTAGGCTGGTCACTCGATGCGGCGGGGGCGCCACTTGGACGGCACGGACGCGATCGGACGGGCGCGCGAGGCCTTGGTCGCATCGGCGTGGGCCGACGCCTACGACGGGTTCCACGCGGCGGACCCGGCAGAGCTCACGGCTCCCGACCTCGAGGGGCTCGCGGACGCCGCGTGGTGGCTCTCGAAGCTCCCCGAATCGGTTGCCCTGCGACAGAAGGCGTATGCCGCGTACGTCGCGGCCGGCGACGAGCTGGGGGCCACCGCCGTCGCGGCCCGGCTCGCGATCGAGCACTTCATCCGAGACGAGCCGTCGGTCGGCGCCGGCTTCCTCATGCGTGCGCAGCGGCATGCCGAAGGGATCCCCGATAGCCGGGAGGCCGGGTTCCTCGCGATGGTCGAGGCGACCCTCGCCCGGTACCAGGGTGATCTGGATGGCGCCGTCGAGCTCGCGGATCGGGCGATCGAGATCGGCCGGCGGCACGCTGCGACCGACCTCGTCGCGATGGCGATCCACACCGAGGGCCTCGCGCTCGTGGCGGCGGGCCGCGTGCGCGAGGGCGTCGCGTTGCTGGACGAGGCGATGGCCGCGGTCGTCGCGGGCGACCTGAGCCCCTACTTCACTGGGGTCATCTACTGCGCGGTGATCGGCGCCTGCCTGGAGCTCGGTGACATCCGGCGCGCCGGCGAGTGGAGCGATGCGGCCCGCGGCTGGTGCGACAGCCTTCCGCCGGGCTCACCGTTCCCGGGCATGTGCCGCGTGAACCGCGCGGAGGTGGCCCGCCTCCGGGGCTCGTGGTCCGAGGCGGAGGCCGAGGCGATCCTCGCGACCGACGAGCTGATCGCGGTGGAGCCGGGCTTCGCGGCGCCTGCCTTCTCCCAGCTCGGGGAGATCCGTCGCCGCCTCGGCGACCTCGCCGGCGCCCAGGCCGCGTTCGAGCGCGCCCAGGAGCTCGGCGACGATCCACAGCCCGGGCTGGCGTTGGTGCGGCTCGCCCAGCGCAAGGTCGACGCGGCGCGGACGGCGCTGCGGCTCGCCCTCTCGACCGAGGGGAACCCGCCTCGTCGGGCGCGGCTGCTCTCGGCTCAGGTGGAGGCCGCGCTCGCCGCGGGCGCGATCGACGAGGCGGGCGCCGCCGCCGACGAGCTCGGCACGATGGCGAGCGCCACCGAGCTGCCGGCGTTCGCGGCCGCCGCGGCGACGGCGAGCGGATCGGTCGCGCTCGCGGAGGGGGACGTCGCGGGAGCGCTCGCGGCGCTCGGGAGCGCGGCGGCGGCCTGGCGGGACCTCAAGCTCCCCTACGAGACTGCGACGACCAGGCTCTTGCTCGGACGGGCCCTCCTCGCGGGCGGCGACGAGGACGCGGGTCGACTCGAGCTGCACGCGGCGCTCGTCGCCTTCGAGCAGCTGGGGGCGGCGCCCGACGTCGCCGCGACCCGCGCGCTGCTCGGCGGCTCCGCGGAGCCTCCGGGCGGTCTGACCGCTCGTGAGGTCGAGGTGCTCCGCCTCGTCGCCTCGGGGAGGACCAACCGCGACATCGCGGTCGAGCTCGTGATCAGCGAGCACACCGTGGGGCGGCACCTCCAGAACATCTTCGCCAAGATCGACGTGTCGTCCCGGGCCGCCGCCACCGCGTACGCGTTCGAGCACGATCTCGCGTAGCCGGGCATGGTGCGAACGCACCACGGGGCCGGAACCGCAGGTTGGTGCGTTCGGGCGATGAGCCCACCTCCGCCCACGGCCTACGTTCCTGCTGTCGGAACGGAAGGAGCAGGAGATGGGGACCGAGCGGTTCGACACGGTGGTGATCGGAGCGGGACAGGCCGGCCTCTCGGCTGGGTACCACCTGCGAGCGGCGGAGCGGTCGTTCGTGATCCTGGATGCCAACGAGCGGGTGGGCGACAACTGGCGGCAGCGGTACGACTCGCTCCGTCTGTTCACGCCCGCCTACGCGATCGGGCTGCCCGGGTGGCGGTTCCCCGCGAAGGGCTTCACCACCCCGATGAAGGACGACATGGGCGACTACCTCGAGGCGTACGCGACGAGGTCCTCGCTACCGGTGCGGAGCGGCGTCCGGGTGGACGGCGTCCGTCGCGAGGCCGACCGCTACGTGGTCACGGCCGGCGAGCTCCGGTTCGAGGCCGCGAACGTCGTCGTGGCCTCCGGCGCGCACCGCGAGCCGCGCGTGCCGGCCCTCGCACGCCAGCTCGACCCCGCGATCACGCAGCTGCACTCCACGGAGTACCGGAACCCCTCGCAGCTCCGGGACGGAGGGGTCCTCGTCGTGGGCGCCGGGAACTCGGGCGCCGACATCTCGCTCGAGGTCGCGGCGACGCACCCGACGTGGCTCTCGGGCCCGATCCGCGGCCACCTGCCCGTCGACATCGACGGCGGGATCGCTCGGCACGTCGGGTTCCGTGTGGTGCGGTTCATCGGCCTGCACGTGCTGACCCTTCGAACGCCGTTCGGCCGTCGCGGCCGCGCGAAGTCGTCCTCGAAGGGGGATCCGCT
This sequence comes from Actinomycetota bacterium, assembly GCA_035691205.1. Taxonomy (GTDB): domain Bacteria; phylum Actinomycetota; class UBA4738; order UBA4738; family HRBIN12; genus DASSJM01. The sequence continues at coordinate 1,211 of DASSJM010000026.1, read as the reverse complement.
CGTCCGCGTGAAGCCGAAGCAGCTCGACGCGGTCGGTGTGCGGCGGGTCCCGAAGACCGTCGCGGTCCACGGTGGCGCTCCCGTCCTCGAGGACGGCACCGTCCTCGACGTCGCCAACGTGATCTGGTGCACGGGCTTCCGCCACGACCTGTCGTGGATCGACCTGCCGATCTTCGGCGCGGACGGGGCCCCGATGCACGAGCGCGGCGTGGTGACCGCCGAGCCCGGCTTGTACTTCGTCGGCCTGCCATGGCAGTACTCGGCCGCGTCGGACGTCCTTCCGGGCGTCGGGCGCGACGCCGCGTACGTGGCCAAGCAGCTCGTGCGACGTAGCCGGAGGAGGATGCCGGTGTCCGCGCCGGTGGCCGCCTGACCGGTCCGCTCGGAGGGCGTCGACACGACCGCACCATCCGCCCGGTCCGGCTCGTTCGATAGGCTCGGAGGTCGTGCGCGCGGGAGGCGGTCCGATGGCGAACGGCGGAACGGGTCACGGCCACCACCAGCCCGACCTGGGTACCGGTCCGTTCCCTCGGGACGTATCGGGTCTTCCGGAGTCGGTGGCCACCGAGACGCTGAACCTCGCAGACGCCGATCGACTGTCCCTTCGGATCGCGCCGGTGGCCAAGCGCATCGGCGGCGAGCTGCTCCGGATGCTCGCCTACAACGGCTCGATCCCCGGCCCCACGCTGCGGATCCGCCAGGGATCGGAGATCGTGGTGGAGGTGACGAACGACGGCGACGTCCCCGCCACCGTCCACTGGCACGGCCTGCGGCTCGAGAACCGCTACGACGGCGTGCCGCACGACACGCAGCAGCCGATCGGGGTCGGCGAGCGGTTCACGTACCGCGTGCGGTTCCCCGACGAGGGTCTGTACTGGTACCACCCGCACATCCGCGAGGACTACACGCAGGACATGGGCCTCTACGGCACGATCGTCGTCGAGCCCTCGGATGCTTCGTACTGGCCGACGGTCGACCGGGACATGGTGCTCGTGGTCGATGACCTGTCGATCGAGGACGGTCGGATGGAGGCCTACGACCGGTCCGGCCCCGACCACGTGGCGATGGGTCGGTTCGGCAACGTCCTGTTCGTGAACGGGGACACGGACTGGCGGATGGAGGTCGCGCGCGACGAGGTCGTGCGCTTCTACCTCGTGAACACCGCGAACACCCGGGTGTTCGACCTGCGCGTCGCGAACGCGACGATGAAG
>DASSJM010000025.1:0-12427 GCA_035691205.1 Actinomycetota bacterium | reverse complement strand
CCGTTCCCGTCGAACTCCCAGTTCTCGTTGCCGTAGGACCGGAACCAGTTGCCCTCGGCGTCGTGCCACTCGTACTGGAAGCGCACGGCGATGCGGTCGTTCTCGAACGCCCACAGGTCCTTGCGCAGGACGTAGTCGAGCTCGCGATCCCACTTGCGGCGCAGGAACGCTCGGATCTCGTCGCGACCCGTCAGGAACTCGTCCCGGTTCCGCCACACCGAGTCCTCCGTGTATGCGGCGGCCACGCGGTCGGGGTCCCTGGTGTTCCACGCCGCCTCGGCGGCACGGACCTTCTGCAGCGCGCTGCTCGCGTCGAAGGGTGGGACCGGAGGGCGGATCTCGCTCATCGGCGTACTCCCTCTTCGGGGGTTTGGGCCATCCATGCTGAGGGAATCGCCCGGCTGGACGCAAGCTCGGTCCGAGGGTCCCGGCGGTGAGGTCGCCGGGGACGCGCGATCTCGGCGCCGGTTTGCCGACGCCGGGCGGCCGTGACAGCCTGAGACCGGCGGCCCGACTTGGCGAAGGGGCCCGATCATGAAGCTGCGCAAGCTCCGACGACGCTCCGGCGGCGTGATCGATCGCAGGGGCGAGGCCCCCGTCGGCGGGTCGAGCGGGCTCCCCGGACTCGGGTTCCCCTCGGGTGGGCGAGGCCTCCCCATCCCGGGCGGGCGTGGCGGCCTGGGGCTCGGCGCGCTGGTGCTGATCATCGTCCTCGTCTTCGTGCTCCCTCGCTGCCTGAGCGGCGGCGGGCTGATCCCGAACCCCGGCGCGGTCGAGGGGTTCCCCGACGTCGGCTCGGGCGGGAGCACCGTGGAGGTGGATCCGACCGACCCCACCGGCGAGTTCGTCGACGCGGTGGGCGACGACATCCAGATCACGTGGGAGGAGCAGTTCGCGGGCGGCGGCCGGACCTACGAGCCGACGCAGATCGTGTTGTTCCGAGGCTCCACGCGGACCGGATGCGGGCTGGGCACGGCCGAGACCGGTCCCTTCTACTGCCCGCTCGACCGGCGGGTGTACCTGGACTTCTCCTTCTTCAAGGAGCTCGAGCGACGGTTCGGCGCGTCGGGGGACTTCGCCGAGGCCTACGTGATCGCCCACGAGATCGGGCACCACGTGCAGACCCTGCTGGGGATCAGCGGGCAGGTCCAGGAGGCGAGCGAGCAGGACCCCTCGCGAGCCAACGAGCTTTCGATCCGGCAGGAGCTGCAGGCCGACTGTCTGGCGGGGGTCTGGGCGAGCTCGGCCAACGCACGGGGCGTGCTGGAGCCGGGCGACCTCGAGGAGGGCCTGGATGCCGCCGAGGCCGTCGGCGACGACCGGATCCAGGCGAAGGTCGAGGGGAGGATCGATCCCGAGACCTGGACCCACGGCTCGGCGGAGCAGCGGGTCCGATGGCTCCAGCAGGGGTTCCGGTCGGGCAACCCGGACGCGTGCGACACGTTCTCGGTCTCGGCCGACGAGCTGTAGCGAGGTCGCGTTCACCGATCATCGGAGGTTGGGGAGATGACAGGAGCGACGGTCACGGCACGAGGTGAGGCGGTGGTCCCGGGCAGGCCCGACGAGGGGATCTGGACGATCGAGGTGGATGCGCTCGATGCGACCCCGGACGCGGCCCTGTCCGCCGTCGGCGAGCGGAGCGATGCGCTCAGCGCCTTGCTCGAGGAGCTCGGGGTCCCGAAGGAGGTCCGCTCCACGAGCGGGGTCTCGGTCCGCGAAGAGTTCGACTACGCGGACGGCAAGCAGGTCCACCGCGGGTACCGTGCCCAGAACCTCGTGACCGTCCGCCTCGCGGATGCATCGATCGCGGGTCGCATGATCCAGGGGTCCATCGAGCGCGCGAAGGCCAGCGTGCGCGGCCCGACCTGGTGGATCGCCCCGGACAACCCCGCCCGCGTCGAGGCGTGTCGCCGCGCCGCCGTCGAGGCCAGGCGGAAGGCCGAGGCCTATGCGGATGCCCTGGGGCTCCGACTGGGCGGCGTGGTCGAGGTCCGCGAGCCCTCGCCGGGCGGCCACGCGGCACCTCGTCCGGCCGTCGGGGCCATCGCCATGCGAGCGGTGGCCGAGCCCGCATCGGTGGAGGTCGATCCGGGCGAGCTCAACGTGCAGGCGCAGGTCGAGGTGACCTTCTTCCTGGAGGGCTAGGTCCGCCAGGTCGGCCGCGCACGACCGGCAGATGCCACGGGATCGCGACACGATCCCCCTGGCCTGCACCCGCACGAGGCCATACCGTGATGGCGATCGGAGAAGGGGTGTCCTCATGCGCACGCGGGCGTTGGCGATCGGCGGCGTGTCCCTGGCGGTGGTCGGCGTGTTCGGCGCCGGGTACACGCTCCGGGATCTGGCCCGAGGGATCAGCGAGGCGCCTTCGCACTGGTGGAGCACGGCCCCGTGGATCGGGATCGGTGTGGGGGTCGGCCTCGTGGTGCTGGCGTGGATCTCCCACCGGCGATCGACGGACCCCTGATGCCCTCGGGGTGAGACGGGCTTCGAGCGTTCAGGCCGACGACGGCTGACCCCCGTGTCCTCGTCGGGCAGGTCCGAACGGCCCCAGCTCGACGGCTCGCACGCTGGCAACCTCGATGACGGAGCTCCTCGCTCCCGGTTCGGATCCGAGGTGGGAGGAGGCGACATGAACATCGAGTACCTGCATGCCTCGAAGTACGGCAACGGGGCCAAGGTGGCCGAGGAGTTCAAGGCCGACATGGCGTCCAAGGGGGTCGCCGTGGCCGTTCACCACGTCAACGAGGTGAAGGCGAAGGAGCTGTCCCCGGCCGACCTGTACGTGTTCAGCTCGCCCGGACGCATGGGGAAGCCCATCCGTACCATGCGCCGATTCCTCAAGGACCTGCAGCTCCCCGCCGGCACGAGGTACGCGATCCTGACGACCGAGATCGCGCCGCAGCCCGACGAGAAGACCGGGAGGATCCCGACGGAAGAGGAGATCTGCAAGTTCCAACGGGTCCGCCCCATCATGAACCAGCTCCTGCAGAGCAAGGGGCTCACCGAGGTGGCCGAGGACAAGGTCTTCGTGACCGGGATCGAAGGGCCGTTGGAGGAGGGCTGGCAGGCGAAGGTGGAGACCTTCGCGGCTCGGATCTCCGACGAAGACGGTGCGAGCAGCACCGCGTCGAACGCGTCGTAGCCGGGAGGCCTTCTCAGGATCGGATGCGGTTCGGGGGAACGATGCAGCTGAGGACGCTCGTCGGCAGCGGGGACAAGATCGCGCTGGTGACCCTGCCGTTCCTGATCGTGGGGGTGGTGCTGAACGTGGCGTTCCCGTCCGTGTTCGACGTCGGCGGCCCACCCCCCGTCCTTCGGGCGATCTCGATCGTCGTGTCGATCGTGGGGATCACGATCTGGATCTGGTCGGTGGTCCTGATCCTCTCGAGGGTGCCTCGAGGAGAGCTGATACGGACGGGTCCCTTCGCGCTGGTGAAGCACCCGCTCTACACGAGCGTGGCGCTCCTGGTGCTGCCGTGGCTCGGCTTCCTTCTGAACACATGGTTGGGGGCGGTCCTCGGGGTGGTCATGTACATCGGGGCCAGGATGTACGCGCCCGAAGAGGAGGCTGAACTGGCCGGTGCCTTCGGTGCCGCCTGGGATGACTACAGCAGCACGGTGTGGGTCCCGTGGCTGTAGAGGCTGGAGCCGGCAGGAGGTCGCGTCGGTGCGAGAGGTGAAAGGAGCGTCATGCCAACGGAGCCGTTCGACGACGGGAAGCTGAGGGATGTCCTGGATGGGTTCAACCGGCACGATCTGGACGCCATCATGGCGTTCTTCGCCGACGACGCCGTGTTCGAGTCTCCACGCGGCTCCCGCCCATGGGGCACGCGGTTCGAGGGCAAGGAAGCGGTCCGCGAGGGACTCGCGGCAAGGTTCGAAGGGATCCCGGACGTGCACTACGGAGGCGACCGGCACTTCGTGTGCGGCGCCCGTGGCGCATCGGAATGGACGCTGAGCGGGACCACGACGGACGGCGTTCGTCTCGAGGTGCGCGGGTGCGACCTCTGGGAATTCAGGGACGGGCAGATCATCCGGAAGGACTCGTACTGGAAGCTCGTCGAGGGTGTCTGACGAGCCGACCGGCCGCCGGGTGCTGATCGGGTCGGCGTCAAGGTCGATGCGATCGCCGAACCGTCTCGTGCTCGTCGGTGTCGTCCTTTCGGGCCCTCCGAGCGCCCGGGCTCCAGATAGTTCGTGTCGCTAATTAGCATGACGAAGTATCATGCGATGTATGACGACCGCCTCCGGAACGACCGAGACCACCGAACTCGCCTCTCGGCTCCGCCTGGCTGTCACCCGGCTCGCACGCAAGCTCCGGCAGGAGGCCGAGCCGGGGATCACGCCCTCGCTCCTCGTCGCGCTGGCCTCGATCGACCGAGGTGGCCCGATGACGATCGGCGACCTGTGCTCGATGGAGCAGGTCCAGCCGCCGACGATGAGCCGCATCGTGGCGGCTCTCGTCGAGGCCGGGCTCGCCGTGCGGGAGCCCGACTCGATCGATCGTCGCGTGGCATGGGTGCGAGCGACACCCGAGGGGGTCAAGCTCCTCCAACGGAGCCGCAAGCGCAAGGACGTCTACCTGGCCAAGGGACTCCGGGGACTCGAACCTCGTGAGCTTGCCGTGCTGGAGGAGGCCGCGGGGATCTTGGAGCGGTTGGTGGAGGCCGGACGATGACGAAGGTCGGACTGGCCGTGCACCGCACGTTCCACTCGGTGCGGCATTCTCGCAACTTCCGCCTGTTCTTCTTCGGGCAGGCCGTCTCGGTCACCGGCACATGGGTCCAGTACGTGGCCTCGTTGTGGCTGGTCCTGCAGATGACCGGGAGCGGGATCGCGCTGGGCGTCGTGACGGCCTTGTCCTTCGCGCCGATCCTGGTCATCGGGGCGTGGGCCGGGGTCCTCGCCGACCGCTTCGACAAGCGTCGCATCCTGCTGCTCACGCAGAGCTCGTTCGCGGTGCTCGCGCTCGCGCTGGGGGCGCTCGTGGCCACCGGGCTCGTCCAGCTGTGGATGGTCTACATCCTGTCGTTGCTTCAGGGCATCGTGACGGCGATCGACAACCCCGCCCGCCACAGCTTCTTCGCGGAGATGGTCGGGTCCGAGCACCTCACGAACGCCGTAAGCCTCAACAGCGCCGTGATGACCGGAACGCGGATCATCGGGCCGGCGTTGGCCGGCCTGCTGATCGCCAGCGTCGGGATCGCCGCGTGCTTCCTGGTGAACGGCGTCTCCTACGTGGCCGTCATCGGGGGTCTCCTCGCGATGCGCTCCGAGGACCTACACCGGACGACCCCGCCGCCCGACGGCGGCGGCCTGCGCTCGGGGCTCCGGTACGTGTGGGGCACGCATGCGCTCCGGCTGCCGCTGATCGTGGCGGCCGTCCTCTTCACGTTCTCGTTCAACTTCACGGTGCTCCTGCCGCTCCTCGCAGAGCGCTCCTTCGGCGGTGACGCGGGGACGCTCGGCCTGCTCCTGTCGCTGATGGGGGCGGGCTCGCTGATCGGCGCTCTCGCCATGGCGCGGGGAGCGAAGCCCAACGAGCGGAGGCTCGCCGTGTCCGCGGGGCTCCTCGGCGCGGTCACGATCGCCGCCGCGTTCTCACCGACCCTGCCGATAGCGCTGGCCGGGATGGCGATCCTCGGGCTCGTGAGCATCGTGTTCATGATCACCGCGAACACGACCCTGCAGCTCAGCTCCCGTCCCGAGATGCGCGGGCGGGTGATGGCGCTGTACTCGGTCGTGTTCCTCGGCGGCACGCCGATCGGCGCGCCGATCGCAGGGTGGACCGCTGAGCGGTTCGGGCCGCGGATGGGTCTGGCGCTCGGCGGGCTGGTGGCCGTGGCCGTGGGGTTCGCCGCATGGAGTGTGGTTCGGCGGCACGGCCTCGGGCCGCTGGTGCCGACGGCTCAGGGTGAGGAAGCCTGAGCAGGACCGCCTCATCGACCACTCGTCCGATCCGGCGTCGTCCTGTCGTGTGCAAGCCGTGGGCAGATGGATCGCCATCGGCCGAGGTCCTTGCCTGGAACTCTGTCCGCGGATCACGAGGGTCATGGTCGTACGGGGTGCGTGCCGGACGGGCATCGGGGGCGTGCGTTTGACCCGCCCCAGCCATCCCCGTACGTTGTCGCGGGTCCCGGGTCCGACGGGACTCCGGCCCATGGCCGGCGAAGGGGAGTAGGCGGCTGACCGGGAGCACGCGTTGGTTCCTGGCCCTCGGTGTGCGTGCCGCCTCAGCTCGACGGGAGGACCGTGATGCCCGCACGACGACTGCTGGGTTCGAGCCTGACGTTGGCACTGGTGGCGGGCATGCTCGTGGCCTCGGCCACCCGGGCCGGTGCAGCCAACATCACCGTGAACTCGCTGACCGACGACGGGTCCGGCGGCTGCACCCTTCGTGAGGCGATCACCAACGCCAACGCCGACAACCAATCCGGCTCGGCCGAGTGCGCTGCCGGCTCCGGCGCCGACGTGATCTCGTTCTCGGTCGCCGGAGCGATCTACCTGGGCTCGGAGCTGCCGAGCGTCTCCGCGGCTGGGGGGTCGCTGTCGATCAGCGGGCCGGGCGAGGCCTCACTCACGATCAGCGGGGACACGAACAACGACAACGGTGCGACCGCCAACGTTCGCATCATCGCGGTCGATAGCGGTGCCTCCCTGAACCTGTCGGGTGTGACGATCTCCGAGGGCGCGACCGCCTCCTTCGGCGGCGGCATCCGCAACAACGGTGGCACGCTCACCATCACGGACTGCACCTTCGCCGGCAACACCGCCGACGTCGACGGCGGCGGCATCTTCAACAACAACGGCACGCTCACCGTCACGAGCGCCACCTTCACCGACAACAGCGCGGGGCTCCTCGGCGGCGCCATCTGGAACGTCGGCACGGCCGGTGTCACGAGCTCCACGTTCTCCGGCAACAGCGCCGGCAACGACGGCGGCGGCATCTTCAGCGGTTCCGGCGCGCTTACCGTCACGAGCTCCACGTTCTCCGGCAACAGCGCCGACGGCAACGGCGGCGGCATCTCCGTCACGGGCGGCACCCTGACCGTGACGGACTGCACCTTCTCCACCAACTTCGCGTCGAACGGCGGGGCCATCTTCGTGGACAACAGCCAGCCGAACGCGATCACGGATTCGACCTTCTCCGGCAACACCGCCGCTTTCACCGGAGGCAGCACCATCAACAACGGCGGCGGCATCTACACCTCCGGCACGCTCACCGTTTCGGGCTCCACCCTCTCCGGGAACGACGCGGACGACGGAGGCGGGATCTACAGCCAGGACGGCAGCCTGACCGTGACCAACTCCACCTTCTCCGGCAACGAGGCCGACGACGACGACGGTGGCGGCATCTACTCGAGCGGCACGCTCGACGTCGCGAACTCGACCTTCTCCCTGAACGACGCGAACGTGTCCGGGGGCGGGATCTACAACGACGGAGGGACGGTGAACGTCACGGACTCCACGGTCTCGGGCAACATCGTCGGCTCCAACGGCGGCGGCATCGCGAACAGCGGCATGCTCGACGTCACGAGCTCGACCTTCTCGGGCAACGGCGCGCCCACCGGCGGCGGCGGCGGCATCTACAACGGCGGCACGGTCGCCATCACGAACTCCACGTTCTCGGGAAACAACGCCGACGACGGCGGCGGCATCTACAACTTCCTCTTCCTGACCGTCACGAGCTCCACGTTCGCAGGGAACAGCGCTGGCGACATCGGTGGCGGCATCCGCGATCTCGGCGGATCGACGGTGCTGCGAAGCACCATCGTGGCCGACAGCCCGTACGGTGGGAACTGCTTCGGGTCGATCGCCGACCTCGGCTACAACCTGTCCTCGGACTTCTCCTGCGGCTTCGTGGGTACCTCCCAGGCGGGCACGGACCCGATGCTCGGACCGCTCGCGGACAACGGCGGGCCGACCCACACGATGGCCCTTCCCGAGTCGAGCCCGGCCGTGGACGTGATCCCGGAGGGACTGCCCACCGGCGCCGAGTGCGGCACCGAGATCGACACCGACCAGCGAGGCGAACCCCGGCCCGAGGACGACCTATGCGACATCGGCGCGTACGAGGAACAGGACCCGGTCATCCAGCCGAACCCCGGACCGCCCGGCCTCCCCGTCCCCAACGTGATCTCGATGCACCCGACCTCGGGCCCGGTGGGCACCCAGGTGGCGATCGGCGGGAACAACCTGCAGAACGCGACCGTGCGCTTCAACGGGATCGTGGCCCCCGTGCAGTCCAACTCGGCCACCCAGGTCGTCGTCACCGTGCCCGGGGGAGCCACGACCGGACCGGTGGTGGTCGTCACCTCCCACGGCACGGATACGGCCGGGACCTTCACCGTTACCGCGGGCCCGGGGATCTCGGGGTTCGCCCCGGCTGCCGGCACGGTCGGCACCCAGGTCGTGATCTCCGGGGCGAACTTCACCGGAACGGCCGTCGCCTTCGGCGGCGTGCCGGCCGCGTTCGTGGTCGACTCGCCCACCCAGATCACCGCGGTCGTGCCGCCCCATGCCGGCACCGGCCCGATCGAGGTCACCACCGGTGGTGGCACCGCGACCAGCGCACAGGCCTTCGTGGTCCGGCACCCGCGCGGCGCGAGCCTGCACCGTCCCGAGCTGCGCGGCACGATCTCCGCGACGGACGGGTGGGCCGACTGCGCCTCCCAGGTCCCGGTCACCCTCCAGCGGTTCTCGGCCGGCCGGTTCCGCGCGATCGACTCGACCACGACCAAGCTGGGCGGGAACTACCGATTCGGCCGGCCAGAGGAGCCCGGCCGCTACCGGGTGGTGGCCACGCGCGTCGCACTGTCCTCTGGCGACGTCTGTCTCAAGGCGCGCTCGCTGGTGGTGGCGCTGTAGCGGAAGGCGCGTTCGGTGATATCCGTGCCATACGCAACGAATGATCGCGACGCGAGCCGCGTGTACTTCGAGGACGAGGGCGGCCGAGGGGCGCCGGTTGTGATGCTCGGCGGATTCCTCGATCCGATCGAGCTGGTCCGAAAGGCCCCCATCGCCCGAGCCCTGCAGGAGTTGACGGATGAGTTCCGGCTCATCTACGTCGATCATCGGGGTCACGGGCGAAGCGACAAGCCGCATGAGACCGAGGCGTACGAGATGCCCCTGCGTGTCGCCGATGTCGTGGCCGTCCTCGACGAGCTCGGGGTCGATCGTGCGCACTTCCTCGGGATATCCTGGGGCGGAAGGCTCTGTTTCGGACTCGGGCAGCACGCGGCCGAGCGCGTTCGCTCCCTCGTGACCATCGGGCAGCATCCCTATGCGATCGATCCGGACGGCCCGCTCGCACGGACGGTCGGGGATGCCCTGGCGGCCTCGACGGAGATGGGCATCGAAGCGCTCATCCAGGCCTTCGAGGCGATCGCGGGGCGATACCCGGACGATGTGCGGAGCAGGTACCTCGCGTGTGACGCGGCAGCGATGCGGGCTGCGTGGAGAGCCGCGATCGCCGAGGGAGCAGTCAGCGAGAACCTCGAGACATGGGACCTGAGATGCCTCATCTGTGTGGCGGAGGATGACGCTGACTTCTTCGACCAGGCGAGACGCGCGGCCGACGAGATCCCGAACGCGGAGTTCGTTCCCATCAAGCGAACGGACCATCTAGGCGCGGACACTGCCAGGGTGGATCCGATCCTTCCGGCCGTGTTGCGGACCTTGCGCGAGGCGGGGTGAGCTGCCGTCGAACCTCGCGGAGCCGCCGAAGACATCGCACGAGCCTAGCCCCTGGCCACCGCCACCCACAGCGAGCCGTGCGCGAAGACGAGGGCTTGGGCCTCCCCACCGACGTCGATCACGTCGACCCGGTCGGTCCCGATGTCGTACCTCGCGACCGCCGCCTCGTCTGACAGCGCCACCCACACGGCACCGCCCCCGGTCGCGAGCGCGCCGGGCCCTCGACCGACGTCGATCCGCTGGCCGGCTTCGCCGGTCACCGGGTCGAGGCGGACGATCGTGCCGTCCTCCGGGCTCGAGGCCCAGACCGCTCCGAAGCCGACCGCGAGGTCGGACGACGGGAACGTGAGGGCGTCGATCGGCGCCTCTTCGTGGGTGTCGGTCTGGATCCGGACGAGGCGCCGGGCCGACCCCCCCGGACCCGTCTCGATCGCCCACACGAACCTCGCGCCCGAAGCTACGACCCGATCGATGCCGGCGATCCGCGCCTGGACCTCGCCCGAGGTGGGGTCCACGCGCAGGAGCGCCCGGGGCTTGCAGCACGCGACCCACAGGGATCCAGCCGCCTCGATCGGTTCAGCCAGCTCGCGGCCGGCCTTCTCGAACCGGACGAGATCCCCGGTGACCGCGCCCGGATCGATGCGGTAGAGCCTCCCGCGATCATCTCCCCACGCGCTCCCGCCGAGCCAGGCGCTCCCGCCGGCGACGGCGAGCCGGCTCGGCTCGATCCCGAGGCCGCTGGCGTCGGCGAGCGCCGTGATCGAGCCCGTTGCCGGCTCGATGGTGACCACGGTGTTCCCGCCGAAGATGCCGCGGTTCACGACCCAGATCGAGCGGCCGTCCGAGGCGATCAGCCTCGGGCGCGGGATCGGCAGCGAGGCGACGATCTGCCCCGTCGGGTCGAGTCGGACGAGGGCGCCGCTGTTCGTAGCGTCCCGCCGGCCTGGATCCTCGTCCGAGGAGGCTGGGGGCGAGGTGGGCAGCTCCTGCCCGACCGCCGGCCTCCCCGGCTTCTGCGAGTCTCGGAGGAACCAGCCCGCGATGCCGACCGCCGTCAACGTGAACGCGACGGCGATCACCGGCCACCGCCGGCCGACGCTGGCCGAGGGCTGTTGGTGGACCGGCTCCTCGTGTCCGGCTGTCGCGTTCACGGATCGGGACCGGATGGGGTTGGGTGAGCGCGACGGCGGCGTCGTTCGCGGGGCGGCTGGGACCCGCCCGACTCCCGAGGCCACAGGGAGCCGGTAGAGGGGGACCCCACAGCGTGGGCAGGCCAACCCGTCCGCCTCGCCGGCCCAGTCACATCGGAGACAGACCCAGACGTTCACGGGCGACGGTCGACGCGAGCGGGGGCGCGCCTCCGGGCGAGGTACCCACGACGACCTGGTCAGGTTCGCCACGCCGGCAATCGTGGCACGACCGTGCGCTCAGCGGCCAGCACTCGAGGGAGGTCGAACTCCCGCGTCCATCCCGGCACCGGCTAGCCGATGGAGCCGACGGCGGATCGGAACGGCTCGACCGAGCGGGCACGAAGTGCGTCGCTCGGGACCACCTCGCTGCGACAGAGGCCTCACTCGCCCAGGCGTGTTCGGCCAGGTACTTGAAGCACCGGCCGCAGCGACGCGCGAGGTCCTCGAAGACCCTTCATCATGCAGTCGTGACCAACGATCCCATCACCGTCAGTGACCATGACGACGGACTCGCCGCCTCTCTCTCGGATCGCATCAACGAGTTCAACACCGACGCGACGGGGTTCGACGACGGACGATGGCTGCGCGCTGCGCAACGAGGGCGTGACGGCAGTCTCGAGGCAGGTCTGGCGGGTTGGACTTGGGGAGGTTGCGGCTACATCGAGTTCCTGTGGGTCCGCGCTGACCTGCGCGGTGCTGGCTTGGGGAGCCGACTGCTCGAGGCAGCGGAGGCCGAGGCGAGGGCGCGTGGCTGTGCACAGGTGGTTGTCTCCTCGCACAGCTTCCAGGCTCCCGGCTTCTACCGGCGGCTCGGCTACGTCGAGTACGGGAGGATCCAGGGCTATCCGCGGGGCCATGCCCAGGTTCACCTGGTCAAGGACCTGCGGCCCGCCGAGTGACGGAACCGCATCGATGGAGGCCACGCGCCCCGGCGACGCGCGGCGCAGCTCCGGTCACCGCGGGAGGGGGTTCGGGCCGGTGGCGGTGACCAGCCGCTGCGGCACCCAGCCCTCGACGTGGACGAACCCCTCGAAGCGCCCTTCCTCGTCTTCGACGACGTCGAAGAAGGAGCGCCGGTAGAACTTCACGTGGGTGAAGTCCTCGAACAGCACGTAGACCGGATCGACGTTCTCACTCTGGAACTGCTGTCCCGTCAGCGCGGCTCGATGCACGCGCGAGAACTCGTCGAACTCCTCACCCACGACGACGCCGAGGTGCTCGAGGCCCATCCGGTAGACGCGTTGGTGAACGGGCGGGATGAGCTCGATGCGCGAGACCGGCTTGCTGTCGAGCATCACGAGCGGCTCGGTGAGCACGATCAAGGAGATCGGACGCCCGTTCCAGACGTTCTCGCGGTTCGTCCTCGCGTGGCGCTCGAGGAGCGTCCGCTGGTGGACGTAGAGGTCCCAATCGGCGACGCGGACGGCGAGGTGGCTGAGCGCGTAGGGCGCGATGTCGATGCCGCGGGCAATGAGACGGTCGCGCTGCATCGCTGCGAAGGCTCGATAGTCCCCGATGATCTCGGCGATCGGATCAGA
>DASSJM010000024.1:0-4613 GCA_035691205.1 Actinomycetota bacterium | reverse complement strand
CTACCTGGACGCGCCGTTCCACCGACATCGCGACCTGGACGACCTGGCCACGCTCCCGCTCGCATCCGTCACCGGGCTCCCCGGCCTCGTCGTCGACCACGACACCGCCACGGGGATCGAGATCACGCTCGGACACGTCGCTCCGCGCTCGTTCGCGGGGCGCGCCGTCCTGATCCGGACCGGATGGGACGCCCGCTGGGGGACGGACGGCTACTGGACCGAGGGCCCGTTCCTCACCAGCGACGCCGTCGATCGACTCCTGGGCGGTGGGGCGACCCTGGTCGGTGTCGACTTCGCCAACGTGGACGACCTCGGCGACCTCTCGCGGCCCGCGCACACCGTCCTGCTCGGCGCCGACGTCCCGATCGTCGAGAACCTCCGGGGTCTGGGACCGATGCCTTCGGAGGGATTCACCTTCTCCGCGGTGCCCCTCGCGATCCGGCACGGCGCCTCGGCGCCGGTCCGCGCGTTCGCCGAGATCCACGGGGAGGAGTCATGACGGCCGCCGCCGCCCCAACGCGCCGGGAGGCGATCCGCGTCCTCCAGGAGGGCCGCGTCCGCATCGACGAGCTCCTAGACCGGCTGCCGAGGGCGGCGCTGACCACGCATGGCGTCGGCGGCGGCACCTGGTCGCCGAAGGACCTCATCGGGCACCTCGCGTCGTGGGAGGAGTACGCGTTGGACGCGCTCGCGGCGTGGGATCGCGGGGAAGGGGCCCCGATCGACGACCTCCAGTTCACGCTCAGCACCTCGCGGCTCAACGACCAGGCCGTCGCTCGAAAGGCCTCCTGGTCCGTGGCCCGTGTTCGGCGGGACGCAGACCGGGTCCACGAGGAGCTCCTCGCGGCGATCGGGTCGATGCCCGACACCCGATGGCGGGCGCCCGCGACGCCGCGGGGTCGGAAACCGCTCGGCCACCGGCTCGGCTCCATCCTCGTGGGCTCCGGCGGCGCCCTCTTCGCGCACGACGCCGCACACGTGAAGAGCCTGCGATCGTTCGTGGCGGGCTACGCGGCCGAGATCTGAGCGGTCCGGCGGGCCGGCTCGCTGCGAGGCCGACGAGCCATGCGGCCCGACGCGTAGGCGGACCTGTCATCGGATCTCGCTAGGATCGATCCGTGCCCCCGTTCCAGATCCGCGCCGAGTTCGAGCCGTCGGGCGACCAGCCCGCGGCGATCGACGAGCTCACCGCCGGGGTGCAGGCGGGGCAGCCGCACGTCGTGCTCCTGGGCGCCACGGGGACCGGGAAGACCTTCACGATCGCCCACGTGGTTCAGCGGGTCCAGCGCCCGACGCTGGTGATGGCGCCCAACAAGTCGCTCGCCGCCCAGCTCGCCAACGAGTTCCGGGAGTTCTTCCCCGAGAATGCGGTCGAGTACTTCGTCTCCTACTACGACTACTACCAGCCCGAGGCCTACATCGCGCAGACCGACACGTACATCGAGAAGGACTCCTCGGTGAATGACGAGATCGAGCGCTTGCGGCACTCGGCCACCGCGGCGCTGCTCACGCGGCGCGACGTCCTGATCGTCGCGAGCGTCTCCTGCATCTACGGCCTGGGCTCGCCCGAGGAGTACGAGGGGCAGATCCTGCGCGTCCACAAAGGCGTCGCGACGGACATGGAGTGGGCCAAGCAGCGCCTCGTCGACATCCAGTACGACCGGAACCAGGTGAACCTCGCCCGCGGCAAGTTCCGGGTGCAGGGGGACGTGCTCGAGGTCCATCCCTCGTACGAGGAGACCGCGGTGCGCATCGAATGGTGGGGGGACACGATCGAGCGCATCACGCGGTTCGACACGATCACGGGTGAGGTCCTGGGCGAGCTGCCCGAGATCACCGTCTTCGCGGCCACGCACTACGTCGCCTCCGACGAGCGGATGAAACGCGCGGTCGTCACGATCGAAGACGAGCTTCGGGAGCGCCTCGCGGTCCTCGAGGGCCAGGGCAAGCTGCTCGAGGCCGAGCGCCTGCGGATGCGGACGACGTACGACCTCGAGATGCTCCGCGAGGTCGGGTTCTGCAGCGGCATCGAGAACTACTCGCGCCACATCGACGGCCGCAGCCAAGGCGAGGCACCGTACACGCTGCTGGACTACTTCCCCGACGACTGGCTCTGCGTGATCGACGAGTCGCACGTCACCGTGCCGCAGATCCACGGGATGTATGAGGGCGACAAGACGCGCAAGGAGAACCTCGTCGAGTACGGGTTCCGGCTGCCGAGCGCGCTGGACAACCGGCCGCTGCGGTTCGAGGAGTTCGCGGAGAAGGTCAACCAGATCGTCTACATGTCGGCGACGCCCGGCCCGTACGAGCTCCGCGTCGCCGACCGGATCGCGGAGCAGATCGTGCGCCCGACCGGGCTGATCGATCCCGAGGTCCAGGTACGGCCCACCAAGGGCCAGGTCGACGACCTGATCGAGGAGATCCGGCGGCGCGCCGAGGCCGGGCAGCGGATCCTCGTGACCACGCTCACGAAGAAGATGGCCGAGGACCTCACGGACTACCTGCTCGAGATGGGGATCCGGGTCCGCTACCTGCACTCGGAAGTCGACACGATCCAGCGCATCGAGATCGTCCGTGATCTGCGTTTGGGTGAGTTCGACGTGCTCGTGGGGATCAACCTGCTGCGCGAGGGCCTCGACCTGCCCGAGGTTTCGCTCGTGGCGATCCTGGATGCCGACAAGGAGGGGTTCCTGCGCTCGGAGACCTCGCTGATCCAGACGATCGGCCGTGCCGCGCGCAACGTCGACGGCACCGTGATCATGTACGCGGACGAGGTCACCGACTCGATGAAGCAGGCGATCTCGGAGACGCAGCGCCGGCGCAAGATCCAGATGAGGTACAACGTCGAGCACGGCATCGACCCGCAGTCGATCCGCAAGAAGGTCTCGGACATCCTGCTGACGATGGCGGTCGACAGCGGGCGGGCCCCCACGCCGGAGAAGCGTCGTCGCAAACGCGACCTCCCGGAGATGCCCACTGAAGAGCTCGAGCGGCTGATCCGCCAGCTCGAGGAGGAGATGCACGAGGCCGCGAAGGACCTCCGGTTCGAGTACGCGGCGCGCCTGCGCGACGAGGTCCAGGACCTCCGCAAGGAGCTGAAGGCCCTCCGCGGCGCCGGCGTCGCCTGAGGGTCTGGGTCGCTCGTTCGCGCTAGGGTCCGGGCGTGACGCTCAAGGTCAAGGCGCCGCTCGCATGGCTCGGTCCGGGTGAGCTGGTTCGGCATGCCGCGGTCGTCGCCGAGGGCGGAACGATCACGTACGCGGGGCCCAGCGCGGCGGCGCCGACCGCGGACGAGGTGATCGAGCTCGAGGGGTTCGTGATGCCGGGCGTGGCCGACCGCCACACCCACATCCTGCTCGCGGATCCCGGCGCCGTGCTCCTGGGCGGCGTCACCGCGGTCCGTGACCTCGCGTGGGCACCGGAGGAGATCTTCCCGCTGGCCGACGCCTCGGAGCTCCCCTCGTACACGGGTCCGCTGATCCGGGCCGTCGGGCCGATGCTGACGGCGCCGGGCGGGTACCCGGTCGGCGACGAGTGGGCGCCGCCGGGCACGGCCCGGGAGCTCCAGGGGCCGGAGGACGCGCACGTGGTCGTGGCCGAGCTCGCGAGCCTCGGCGCCACCGCCATCAAGGTGTCCCTGAACGCCGTCGCCGGACCCACGCCGTCCGATGCGGAGCTCGCGGCGATCGTCGAGGCGGCGCACGGACGGGATCTGCTCGTCACCGCGCACGTGGAGGGCGCGGGTCAGGCGGAGCGCGCGGTCGGAGCCGGGATCGACGAGTTCGCCCACGCCCCGTGGACCGAGCGGATGCCCGACCTGCTGCTGCAGGCCGCCGCGCGCTCGATGCGGATGATCTCGACCCTGGACATCCTCTCCTACGGCGAGGTCACCCCAGAGCTCCGTACGGCCTGCGACAACCTCGTGCGGTTCCGCGCGGCCGGGGGGTCGGTGGTGTACGGGACGGACCTCGGCAACGGGCCGATCCCGCCGGGGATCCACGTCCGGGAGGCCCTGCTGCTCCACGAGGCCGTCCGGATGACCCCGGAGGAGGTCCTCGGGGCGATGACCGCCGGCCGTCTGACGAAGGGGGCCCCCGCGGACCTGATCGGCCTGCGGGAGGATCCGTTCGATCGGATCGAGGCGCTCGCGAACGTCCTGCTGGTGGTGCGAGCGGGGCGCGTCGTGTCCACCTGACCTGGCTTCAGGCGCCCGCCGCCGGGGTGATCGGCTGGCGGGCGGTGATCATCTCGTACAGGTAGGCCAGCTCCGAGGTCTCGGTGAGCTCCGGGAGCAGCGGCTGGATCTCGCCCTCGCCGAGGCCCCAGGTGATGACCTCGGCCACCTGCTCGATGCCCCGCTCCTTCCACGGGTAGCTGCGGTCGTTCCAGGCGACGAGCCCTCGGACCTCCATGAACCTCGCCAGGACCTCCTCGCCGACGTTCGCGCCGGCCCACGCGTGGGCCATCTCGTGGAGCGCGTACTTCCTGGCGTAGGGCTCGCTCGAGTCCATCGTGCACAGGTCGATCCGGCCGGCGTGGTGCAGGCCGAGCCCCCCGTCGCAGGGCTCGTCCGAGGGGTGGAGGTGGATCTCGAGCGGAGGCATGTCCTC
>DASSJM010000023.1:0-3862 GCA_035691205.1 Actinomycetota bacterium | reverse complement strand
GACCGCGCGGTCGGTCTTCGCGATGTCCTCGGGGTCGCCCGAGAGCGCGGCCCACCGGAACGGGCCCTTGCCCTCGCAGAACATCGGACGGACGAACGCCGGCACGAACCCCGGGTACGCGTACGCGCGGTCGTGCGCGAGGCCGCCGAGCTCGGCGCCGGCACGCAGGTTGTTCCCGTAGTCGAACGCGACGGCGCCGCGCTCCTGCAGCGTCACGATCGCGTCGACGTGCGCGGCCATGCTGCCGTACGCCCGGCGCTGGTACCCGTCGGGGTCGGTCTCGCGCAGGGCCGCCGCGTCCGCGAGCGACAGCCCCGACGGGACGTACCCGCCGAGCGGATCGTGCGCGCTCGTCTGATCGGTCACGAGCTCGGGCGCGAAGCCGCGGTCGAGCAGCGCCGGCAACACCTCGGCGCAGTTGCCCACGAGGCCGATCGAGACCGCCTCGCGTCCGGCGCGCGCCTCGTCGACCCACCGCAGCGCCTCGTCCAGGTCGTCGGTCTCGCGATCCAGGTATCGGGTCTTGATCCGTCGCTCGATGCGGGATGGGTCCACCTCCACGCAGAGCGCGATCCCACCGTTCATCGTCACGGCGAGCGGCTGCGCCCCACCCATCCCGCCGAGCCCGCCGGTCAGCGTCACGGTGCCGGCGAGCGAGCCGCCGAAACGCTGCGACGCCGCCTCGGCGAGGGTCTCGTACGTGCCCTGCAAGATCCCTTGCGTCCCGATGTAGATCCACGAGCCGGCGGTCATCTGCCCGTACATCGTGAGCCCCGCGTGCTCGAGCTCGCGGAACGTGTCCCAGTCCGCCCACTTCGGCACCAGCATCGAGTTGACGATCAGCACGCGCGGCGCCATCTCGTGCGTCCGGAACACCGCGACCGGCTTGCCCGACTGCACCAGGAGGGTCTCGTCGTCGCCGAGCTCGCGGAGCGCGCGCACGATCGCGTCGAAGGCCTCCCACGACCGCGCGGCCCGACCGGTCCCGCCGTAGACCACGAGATCCTGCGGACGCTCGGCCACGTCGGGGTCCAGGTTGTTCATCAGCATCCGCAGGGCGGCCTCCTGCGGCCACGAGCGGCAGGACATCGTCGTGCCGCGGGGGGCTCGGATCTCGCGTGCGCTCACGAGGACCACCTCCGAGCCGATGATAGTGCCGGCCTCAGGGGAGGGATCGGCGACCGAGGGACGGTGTCAGCCCCGGCGATCTTCGGCGCGACGCAGGACCTCGCCGATCCGGGCGACGAGCTCGGGGGTCTCGAAGGGCTTGACGACGTAGTCGTCCGCGCCGACGGCCAGGCCCTCGACCCGGTCGGCACGCTGTCCGCGTGCGCTCAGCATGATCACGCCCACCGATGCGGTCCGCTCGTCCTGCCGGAGGCGGCGCGTCAGCTCGAACCCGTCCATCGTCGGCATCATCACGTCGGCGAGGACCACGTGGGGGCGCTGCTCTCGGGCGAGCTCGAGGGCGCGCATGCCGTCGTTCGCGGTGCGGACCTCGTACCCGGCCGCCCGCAGTTCGATCTCGAGCAGGCGCGCGATGAGCGGGTCGTCGTCCACGACGAGGACGGATGCTCCCCCGATGGCCGGTTCGCCCGACCCGGCGAGGGGGGCGCTGGAGGCGTCGGTACCCACGGGGGAGGAATCGGCAGGCTCGCGCCTCGGGTGTAGCTCGAGCGCGGAGCCGCCCATGCCGGTTCGTGGCAGGATGGGGCCCAGGAGGTGCCGGGGGGATCGTGGAAGTCCTCGAGACGTTCTTGGACGCGGTCGGCGACACGCCGCTCGTCCGGCTGAGCAGGGTCGGGCGCGGGGTGCGACCAACCATCCTCGCCAAGCTCGAGATGCTGAACCCGGGTGGCAGCGTCAAGGACCGCATCGGCCTCCGGATGATCGAGGCCGCGGAGCGCGAGGGCCGACTGAAGCCGGGCGGCACGATCGTCGAGCCGACGTCGGGCAACACGGGGCACGGCCTCGCGATCGCCGCCGCGATCCGCGGCTACCGATGCATCTTCGTGATGCCGGACAAGATGAGCCAGGAGAAGATCTCGCTCCTGCGCGCCTACGGCGCCGAGGTCGTGGTGTGCCCGACCGCCGTTCCCCCCGAGTCCCCGGAGTCCTACTACCGCGTCGCCGACCGACTCGCCGAGGAGATCCCGGGCGCCTTCCAACCCAACCAGTACTTCAACCCGGAGAATCCGGCGGCCCACTACGCGACCACCGGCCCCGAGATCTGGCGTCAGACCGACGGGACGATCGACGTGTTCGTCGCCGGCGTCGGCACCGGTGGAACGATCACCGGCGCGGCGCGCTTCCTGAAGGAGCAGCGCCCCGACCTGCTGGTGGTCGGCGCCGACCCCGAGGGCTCGATCTACTCGGGCGACGTGCATCCGTACCTCACGGAGGGGATCGGCGAGGACTTCTGGCCGTCGACCTTCGATCCGGCCCTGGTCGATCGGTACGTGCGCGTCTCCGACCGAGACGCCTTCCGCATGGCCCGCAGGATCACGCGGGAGGAGGGGATCCTCGTCGGCTCGTCCTCAGGGACCGCGGTCGTCGCGGCGCTCGAGGTCGCCCGGGACCTGCCCGAGGACACGACGATGGTCGTGCTCCTGCCGGACACCGGACGCAACTACCTGTCGAAGGTCTACTCGGACTCCTGGCTCCTGCAGCACGGGCTGATGGAGCGCCCCGAGCCCGTCCGCGTGGAGGAGATCCTGTCCGCCAAGCACGGCGACGTCCCTCCCCTGGTCACCGTGGGCGCCCACGCGAAGGTCCGTCAGGCGATCGACGCCCTGCAGGAGTACGGGATCTCCCAGGCGCCCGTCGTGCGCGATGACACGGTCGACGTGACGCGGTTCGTCGGGGCCGTCCACGAGAACGCGCTGCTCGATCGCATCTTCCGCGACCCGGACGCGCTGCAGTCCGATGTCGTCGAGGTGATGGGTCCCCCGATCGGCATGATGGAGTTCGACGCCCCGATCGAGGTGGCGTTCGAGACGCTCCAGCACGGCCCGGCCGTGCTGGTGGTCAAGGCGGGGCAGGCGCTCGGGGTCCTCACGCGGAGCGACCTGCTCGAGTTCCTCGCCCACCGCGCGCGCGCGTAGCCGGCCGTGCGCGCCCTGGGGATCGACGTCGGGGTGCGCAAGGGGCTCGACCTCGTGTTGCTCGGGCAGGACCGATCGGTCCTGGAGACCGAGCGCCGCGTCCAGGTGGACGACCTGCCCGCGCTCGTGCCTGGCCTCGGCGCCGACGTCGTCGCGATCGACGCGCCGCCGACGTGGGCGGCGAACGGTCGATCGCGCCTGACCGAGCGCGAGCTGCGGTGGTTCGGCATCCAGTGCTTCAACACGCCGTCGGACCAGCGGATGGCGGACCATCCGTTCTACGAGTGGATGACGATCGGGTTCCGCGTCTTCCAGGCGGTCGAGGCCTCGTTCCCCCGTTACCGCGGAGGCTCGGTGAGGAAGACCTCGATCGAGGTCTTCCCGCACGCTTCCGCGGTCGTCCTGGCCGGGCACCTCCCCCCTCGGGGCGTACCCCCGCACACCTGGCGCCGGGAGGTCCTTCGGGCGCACGGCGTCGACGCCTCGGTGCTGCGCTCGTCCGATCAGGTGGACGCGGCGCTCGCCGCCCTGACGGGTCTGTTCGCCCTCGAGCGGCGGTTCAGCGCGCCGGGCGATCCGCGGGAGGGACAGATCGTCGTCCCCTCGGCGACGCTCCCGGCCCACCCCTTCCGGGCGGCCCCGGCCACGCGTCGCCAGCGTGAGCAGCCGCCGCTCCCCGGGCTGGGCGCCTGCGCCTGCGGCGATCCGTCGTGCACGGCGCTCACCGCCCGCGAGTTCGCGCCGGGGCACGACGCGAA
>DASSJM010000022.1:0-58806 GCA_035691205.1 Actinomycetota bacterium | reverse complement strand
CGGCGCGGTCCCGAAGGACGGGCCAAGTGCCGGCGTCACGATGGTGACGGCGTTCGCCTCGCTCCTGTCCGACGTGCCCGTTCGGAGCACCGTCGGCATGACCGGCGAGGTCACGCTGCAGGGCCGCGTGCTCCCGATCGGCGGTGTGAAGCAGAAGGTGCTCGCGGCGCACCGTGCGGGGCTCCGCGAGGTCATCCTGCCCAAGCGCAACGAGGGCGACCTGGAGGACGTGCCCCAGCAGGTCCGCGAGGAGATGGCGTTCCACGCCGTGGAGACGATCGACGAGGTGCTGGCGATCGCGCTCGAGCGTGAGCCCGATGCGGAGACGGCGACGGCCGCGTAGGAAGCCGCGAGGGATAGACCACCTCGGCGGGCGCAAGATTGGCCAACTGGGTTGCTTCGGAACAGACTGCGGCATCGAGCAAACCCCCATCGACTCGGATCCAGTCGGCCGGGAAGAGGAGCTCGCGGTTGTCGGTGAGTTCCTCGGGTCGTCGCACGCGTTCCCCGGCGCATTGGTGCTCGAGGGTGAGGCGGGGATCGGCAAGACCACCCTGTGGCGGAGTGGGATCGCGATGGCGGAGCGTGCCGGATTCCGACTGCTCGAGGCTCGCCCCGTGGAGCCCGAGTCCTCACTCGCTTTCGCCGCGCTCGGCGACCTGCTTGGGGAGGAGCTCGAGGGCATCCTTCCGACGCTTCCCGTCCCGCAGCGCCGCTCGTTGGAGGTCGCGTTGCTGCTCAGCGAGGACGACGGACCGGCGCCGGATCGACGCGCTGTTGCCGTCGGCGTGCTCGGTGCGTTGCGAGCCATCGGGGCTTTCGGACCGGTGGTGCTCGCCATCGACGACCTGCACTGGCTCGACGCGCCCTCGGCCGGCGCGCTCGAGTTCGCGCTCCGGCGACTCCGCGGCGAGCCCATCGCCGTGCTCGCCACGAACCGGATCCCCCAACGCCCGGCTCTGGATCTGTTCCGGACCTTCGACGCTGCTCGGGTGCAACGGGTTGAGGTGAAGTCGATGAGCCTCGGGGCGATCGGGCGGCTGCTTCGGCACCGCGTCGACCTGGTCCTTCCGCGGCCCCTGCTCCGCCGCATCCACGAGACCTCGGGTGGCAATCCACTGTTCGCGCTCGAGATCGCCCGCGCGTTGCAGCAGGGACACATCGAGCTCACGTCCGAGGAGCCTCTCCCCATCTCGGCAGACCTGGAGGCTCTGCTCCGCGACCGCATCCTGCGCATGCCGGATGCGACGCGTTCGGCGCTGCTGATCTGCTCCGCGGCGTCGCGTCCCACGGTCGAGCTCGTTGGAGCAGCGTCGGGATCAACTGACGATCCGCTCGGACCGGCAGAGGAGGCGGGGATCGTGGTGGTCGATCGAGATCGGATCGCCTTCTCGCATCCGCTTCTCGCCTTGGCGGTCTACCGAGGCGCCTCGACCAGCGAGCGTCGTGCCGCGCACCGACACCTCGCCGAGGTCATGCAGGACCTCGAGGAGCGTGCGCGCCATCTGGCGCTCGCCTCCGTCGAGCCGAACCGAGACCTGGCCGAGCTCCTCGATCGGGCCGCCGGACGCGCATCCGACCGGGGAGCGCCGGAGTCGGCGGCCGAACTGGCCGACCTGGCTCGACAGTCCACGCCCCGTACGGACCTCGAGTCGCAGTGGCGGCGAGGCATGGAGGCGGCTGAATTCCGCTTCGAGGCGGGCGACGCGGCTGGCGCGCGGGCGCTCGCTCAAGAGCTGAGGTCGGCCGCGCCACCCGGCCCGGTTCGGAGCCAGATCTCCCACCTCATCGCCAGCTTCTCGTGGAACGACGTCAGCGAGATCCGAGGGCTCCTCGAGTCGGCGATCGCCGAGACGTCGGAGGAGGCCACGATGGCGGCCATCCACGCCGACCAAGGGCATGTCGAGATCTGCGGTGGAGATCTGCAGATCGGCTCGGAACGGGCGCGGCGCGCGATCGAGCTCGCCGAACGCGCCGATGACCCTGCGTCGCTGAGGGACGCCCTCCTGTCCGCGGCGTACGCGGAGTTCATGCTCGGTCTCGACACGGCTGCGCTGCTCTCACGCGCGGCCGCGGTCGAGCGACGGATCGTGGGCCGGCGCCCGTTCTCGTCCCTGCTTTCGAACGTAGGGAACGTACTCGGCGTGCAGTTGATGTGGTCGGGGGACATCGTCGGAGGTCGTCGGACCCTCGAGCGCACCTACCGCGACCTGGTCGACCGTGGTCACTACACGATCCTGTGGGAGACGCTCGTCTTCCTCTCCGAGCTCGAAAGCCGGGCCGGCGCCTTCGGACTCGCCCTCGAGTACGCCGAGGAGCTCGTCGAGATCACCGTGGAGGCGGGATACGACCAGGCGCGGGAGGTGGGCTTGTGGGCCCGAGCGCTGGCCGAAACGCACCTCGGGCTCATCGAGCCTGCTCGGCGCGATGCGACCGAGGGACTCGCGCTCGCCGAGCAACACGGCGACCTGTACCACGTGATCACGAACCGCTCCGTCCTCGGATTCCTCGAGCTCTCACTGGGAGACCTTCAGGCGTCAAGCCGATATATGGAGCCGCTCCCCGATCTGCTCGGCCAAAGGGGCATCGTCGAGCCCTGCGTGTACCCGTTCGTGCCCGACTACGTCGAGGCGCTCGTCGGCCTGCGGCAGCTCGGACGCGCCGAGGAGGCGCTTGAGCCCTTCGAACACTGGGGCGTCGAGCTCGACCGGCCGCTCGCCCTGGCCACCTCGGCCCGCTGTCGAGGGCTCATCGCCGCTCTGGAGGACCCGGTGAAGTCGCTGGAGCATCTCGAACGCGCGGTCGAGCTCCACGATCGCGTCGGGCAGCCCTTCGAGCTCGCGAGGACGCAGCTCGTGCTGGGCCCCGCCCAACGGCGAGTCAGGCAGAAGCGGAACGCGCGCGACTCGCTCGAGTCCGCCCTCGCGACGTTCGACGAGCTCGGCACCCCGCTCTGGGCGGGCAAGGCGCGTGCCGAGCTCGCCCGGATCGGCGGCCGTGCCCCTGCCGGCGACGGGCTCACGTCGAGCGAACGTCGCATCGCCGAGCTCGTCGCCGAGGGGAAGACGAACAAGGAGGTCGCGGCGACTCTCGTCGTTGCGGAGCGCACGGTCGAGTCCGCGCTGACGCAGATCTACCGGAAGCTCGGCGTTCGCTCGCGCACGGAGCTCGCGCACAGGCTCAGCATTTCGGGCTGAGCAAAGTCCTGGGGTTTCCACGTTTCGAACGGCCTCCCGGTGAGGCCATCGTCCTCGCATGCCGAACCACGTGGTCGAGCTCTACCGGCCCAGCTCGGACGTCGAGACCCTGCGCAGGGTGGCCGACCGGCTTGCCGCCGGTATGCGCACGGTCATCTGGTTCGGGGCCTTGGTCTTCGCGATCGTGGGGGCGCTCGCAGCCTCGTCCTTGCGTTCGACCCAGGCCACGGATGTGGCAGTGATCCGACCGAACGTCGACGTGACGGGTGCCACCGAACAGCTCGCGATGGTTCGATGGGCCGTCGAGCGGTTCGAGATCGCCGGTCTTGAGCCACCCGTGGTCGAGATCGCGTTCCACCTCGATCTCTCACGGTGCGGCGGACACCTGGGCTTCGCGAGGCAAGGCGAGGTCGACCTCTGCACCACGCTCGTCGACCCGATCGCGCGCCGAGCTCTCCTGCACGAGATGGGCCACATCTGGCTCGACCAGAACCTGAGCGACCTCGAGCGTGAGCGCTTCCTTGAAGTGCGCGGCCTGCATGCCTGGAACGACTCCTCGGACACGTGGGCGCTCCGCGGTTACGAACAGGGCGCCGAGATCATGGCCTGGGCTCTCGGCGAGCGGATACGTACGCCACAGATCCCGGACAACGAGCCGATCCAACTGGCACGTGGATTCGAACTGCTCACCGGCTTCGCCCCGCCGGCGTACACCGATGCCAGCAACGAGCAGACACCCTCCACCCACAAGGGCATGGCGCGCACGGCGAACTGGCAGCGAGTAGAGCTCTCGACGCTTGGCGACTCCACCGTGCCAGGGGTCGCGACGATCGACGAGGTGCTCCGGGTCGCGCTCGAGCGCGCCGGGGGGCCCGCGGCCGCCGACGCTGCGTAGCCGACCGTCAGAGCGATACCGTGATCGCCGTGGCGAGGTCGATCGTCTCGTCGACGAGGTCGTCGTCGGGCGAGAACGTCATGGTCCCGAGGAACGCGTCGCCGGCGAGGACGATGACGTCGACGCTGCCTCCCCCGACGCGGATGAACGCCCGGTCGCCGATGCCCTCGAGCTCGCGGAAGCCCTCTTCGTCCGAGGCCAGCCTGAACGCTTCGTCGAACTCGATCGCGGCGTCGGCGCCCCGTGTCATCCGCAGCGAGACGAAGGTGGGACCCGCCTCCTCGCGGAAGCCGCAGCCGCTCCGCTGATCGTCGAGGATCGCGTCGCTCCCGAACACCAGGTCGATGCCGAGGATCTCCTCGGCGAGGTCCTCGGTCAGGAGCGAGCACGCGGGGTTCGACGGATCGGGCGCAGGCTCGGGGAGCCTCGACCCCACCAGACCGGCGAGCTCGAGCGCGAGCGAGCGATCGGTCGCGAGACCTTCGCCGGTGCTGACCCGCACCGCGACTACGAGGTCGCCACTGCGGAACAGCACGCCGTCCTCGACGGCGTACCCCTCGTCGCCCGGGCCGCCGAGCGGGATGCCGCCGGACACGAGGTCGTCGAACTCGGCGTCCGTCACGGCGCCGGGCGCGGCGATCGCGACCGCGACGAGGTGGTCGGCGTCGCTGCCGGCCGGGCGGTAGACGCAGATGCTGGCGAAGTCGGCGGGGTCGCCCTCGATGACGCCCTCGCCGAACGGGTCCGTCACGAGCTCGACCGCCCCGGCGAGTGCGATCTCGGCCTCCTCCTGGGTCAGCAGGCTGCAGGCGTCGGGTGCGATCGCTCCCGTCGCGCCCGTGGCTCCCGTGGGGGCGGGTGCGTCGGTTGCGATGCTCCCGGCGGGGCCCGTCTCGACCCCCGTCGCCGCGTCGGCCGTCGGCGAGGCGCCCGGAGGGCCGTCACCCCCCGATGATGAGCACGCCGGCGTGAGGGCGACGACCAGGAGGACGGCGAGGCCGATACCACGGGATCGGGCGAGCATGGTGGTCGAACCCTAGTACGAGGACGCGCCGCTCCGCCCACCGGACTACCATCCGGCGCATGAGCGAGGGCATGCGCTACCCGGAGGGGAGCCCGTTCCCGCCGATCGCCGAGTACGCGTTCCTGTCCGACCGGAACGTGAACGCCCTCGTCGCCCCCTCGGGCAGCGTCGAGTGGCTCTGCGTCCCGCGCCCCGACAGCTCGAGCATCTTCGCGGCGAACCTGGATCGCTCGGCGGGCCACTTCCGGGTCGGCCCCGCCGACGTCAGCGTCCCGGCGGGACGACGGTACGTCCCGGGCACGCTCGTGCTCGAGACCACCTGGCAGACCCGCACGGGCTGGCTGATCGTTCGCGATGCGCTGCTCGTCGGGCCCTGGTACGACGACACGACCCGCGCGGTCGAGTACCAGCGGCCGCCCGGCGATCATGAGGCCGAGCACATCCTCCTCCGCACGATCCGCTGCGTGAACGGACACGTCGAGGTCGCCATGGACTGCGAGCCTGCGCCGGACTACGGGCGGGCGATGGTGACGTGGGGATACGAGGGGGAGGGGTATTCGAGAGCCCTGGCGACCAGCGAAGGACTCACGGTTCCGCTCCGCATCACCACCGACCTGCGGATGGGCTTCGAGGGACGCCGCGCGCACGCCTCGACCACCTTGCGCGAGGGGGACGAGCGCTTCGTGGCGCTGTCGTGGTCGCCGCACGAGGCCCCAGCGACCTACCAGGACGCCGCGGACCGGATGTGGCGGACGCAAGAGTACTGGCGTGAGTGGATGAACCACGGCGAGTTCCCCGACCATCCGTGGCGGATCTACCTGCAGCGCAGCGCGCTGACCCTGAAGGGCCTCACGTACGCACCGACGGGCGCGCTGATGGCCGCCGCCACGACCTCGCTGCCCGAGACCCCGGGCGGCGAGCGCAACTGGGACTACCGCTACTCGTGGTTGCGCGACTCGACGTTCGCGCTGTGGGGCCTGTACACGCTGGGGTTCGACCACGAGGCCGACGGCTTCTTCGAGTTCGTCGCCGACCGTTGCGAGGACGGGCAGGACCTCCAGGTGATGTACGGGGTGGGGGGCGAGCGCGAGCTCACCGAGTCCACCCTCGATCACCTCACCGGGTACGAAGGTGCGAGGCCCGTTCGGATCGGCAACGGCGCATTCGACCAGAAGCAGCACGACGTGTGGGGTGTGCTGCTCGACTCCATCTACCTGCACGTCAAGTCCCGCGACCGTCTCCCGGAGCGCGTGTGGCCGATCGTGGTGGCGCAGGTCGAGAAGGCCGCCCTGCACTGGCGCGAGCCCGACCGCGGGATCTGGGAGGTCCGCGGCGAGCCGAAGCACTTCACCTCCTCCAAGCTCTTCTGCTGGGTCGCGATGGACCGCGGCGCCCGTCTCGCCCGTCGGCGCGGCCAGACCGAGCTGCAGGAACGGTGGGCGACGATCGCGGACGAGATCCACGCGGACGTGTGCGCGAACGGCGTCGATGAGCGCGGTGTGTTCACCCAGTCGTACGGGACGAGCGCGCTCGACGCCTCGCTCCTGCTGATGCCGCTCGTGCGGTTCCTGCCGAAGGACGACCCGAGGATCGTCGCGACCGTGCTCGGGATCGCCGACGAGCTCACCGTGGACGAACTCGTCCTGCGGTACCGCGTCGAGGAGACCGACGACGGTCTCTCGGGGGAGGAGGGCACGTTCACGATCTGTTCCTTCTGGCTCGTGTCGGCGCTCGTCGAGATCGGGGAGCTCCGCCGCGCGCGGGCGCTCTGCGAGAAGCTCCTGTCCTTCGCGAGCCCGCTCCACCTTTATGCGGAGGAGATCGACGCCAGGACCGGCCGGCACCTCGGGAACTTCCCACAGGCCTTCACGCACCTCGCGCTCGTCAACGCGGTCGTGCACCTGATCCAGGAGGAGCAGCGAGTGAAGCGGGGGTTCTCGATGGCGCACCCGGTCGCGAGCTGATGCGGGCGCTCGTCGCCGCGCCGGCGCTCGGTGCGGGCGCCGTCGAGCTCCGTCAGGTCGACGAGCCGGTGCCGGGTGCGGGTCACGCCATCGTGCGGGTGGCCGCGACCTCGCTCAACCGGGGCGAGTGCGGGGCCCTCCTCCAGGCGGCGGACGGGTGGCGCCCCGGGTGGGACCTGGCGGGCACGGTGGTCACGGCCACCGCCTCGGGCCCGCCCGAGGGGACACGGGTGGTCGGATGGGCCAACGGCGGGGCCTGGGCCGAGCGGGTGGCCGTGCGCGCGGACCACCTCGCGCCGATCCCGGACGACCTGTCGTTCGAGGTCGCGGCCACGCTGCCCGTCGCGGGCCTGACGGCCGCGGGGGTGCTCGCGGCGGCCGGATCGGTCCGGGGCAGGCGCGTGGCGATCACCGGCGCGGCCGGCGGCGTCGGGCGCTTCGCGATCCAGCTCGCACGGACCTCGGGCGCGCACGTGACCGCGGTCGTCGGCAGCACCGAGCGGGGGGAGGGTCTCGCCGAGCTCGGGGCCGACGAGGTGGTGGTCGGGCTCCGGTCCGAGGGGGAGCCCCTCGACCTCGTGGTCGAGTCCGCGGGGGGTCCGAGCCTCGCGGCCGCGCTGGCGCGGGTGTCCGAGGACGGGACGGTGGTCTCGTTCGGGAACTCGTCGAACGAGACCACGTCGTTCGATGCGCGCTCCTTCTACCGGCGCGGCGCGCCCACGATGGTCGGGTTCTTCGTGACCCACGAGCTGCTCCGCGGTCGGATCGGGTCTCCGCAGCTCGCGACGCTCGTCTCCCTCGTGTCCGAGGGAAAGCTCCGGACCGACATCGGCCTTCGGTCACCCTGGACCGAAGCGAACGGCGCGATCCGGGCGCTGCTCGAGCGCCGCGTGCGGGGCAAGGCGGTCCTGACGATCGACTGAGGGGGACTCCCGGGTCAGTCGTCGAGCGCGAGGCAGAACTCGTTGCCCTCGGGGTCCGCCATCACACGCCAGCGGGCACCGTCGAGCTCGCGCTCCTCGGAGACGGCCGAGCCACCGAGCTCGATCACGCGCTCGGCCGCGGCGCCCAGGTCGCGTACCCCGACGTCGACGTGGAGCCGGTTCTTCACGGACTTGGCCTCGGGGACGCGCTGGAAGGCGATCTTGGGCGCGACGCCGCCCCCGTCGGTCAGGAGCAGGTAGTCATCGGAGAACCAGCCACGCTCCTCCACGCCCAGCAGCGCGCACCAGAACGGTGCGATCGTGGCGGGATCGACCGAGTCGATCACGATCCAGTGGAACCGGCCGATGGCGGGCTCGGGCATCGCGGTCAGAGCCTACGCTGGGGCGGGCCGGGTCGCTTGCGGTTCCCTGCCGTGCTCACGCCACCAGTTCGGCGGCCATCTCGTCGAACACGCGGCTGTGCGCGTCGACGTCCTCTGTGGTGGTGGCCGGCGACATCAGGGCCATGTTGTGGAAGGGCGTGAGCAGGATGCCGCGGTTCAGCGCGTACAGGTGCGTGAACCTCGCGAGCTCGTGATCGTCCTTGGCCGCGGCCTCGCCCCCGTCGCGCGGGGGCTCGGGCGTGAACCAGTACTCGGCGCGGCAGCCGAGGCGCTGGACCTCCCACGGGAGCCCGTGCCGATCGATCGCGTCCTTCACCCCGTCGGCCCACCGCGCCCCGAGGTCGATCATCCGCTCGAACGCCTCGTCGGTCAGGACGTGCTCGAGCGTGGCCCGCATCGCCGCGAGGCTCAGCGCGTTGCCCGAGAGCGTGCCGCCGATCCCGCCGACGTCCGTGGTGGGCAGCGACTCCAGGTACGCCTGCGAGCGCTCGGCCACCTCCTCGGTCATCCCGTAGGTGGCCGCCGGCACGCCGGAGGCCAGGGGCTTGCCGATCGTGAGGAAGTCGGGCTCGAGCCCCCACGCCCGCGTGGCACCGCCTGGCCCCGCGCAGATGCAGTGGGTCTCGTCGATCACCAGCAAGGTGCCGTGGCGCCGCGTGAGCGCTCGGAGGGCGTCGTGGAAGCCGGGCTGGGGGAGCACGATGCCGATGTTCGTGAGGGCCGGCTCGGCGAGGACGCACGCGACGTCCTCGTGGGCGAGGGCTTCCTCGAGCGCCTCGACGTCGTTGAACTCGACCACCCGCGTCGTCAGGGTGGGGTCGACCGGGGGACCGATGCTCCCCGGTCGCGCGCCGGGCACGCCGTCCTCGATCGTGATGATCGTCTCGTCGACCGAGCCGTGGTAGCAGTAGTTGAAGACCAGGATCTTCGGTCGCCCGGTGATCGCACGCGCCAGGCGGATCGTGAAGCGGTTCGCGTCGGTCGCCGTCAGGCAGAACTGCCAGTAGGGGAGGCCGAACCGCCGCTGCATCTCGGCGCCGACCCAGATCGAGTCCTCGGTGGGGAGCATCAGCGTGATGCCCCTGGCGGCCTGCTCGGCGATCGCGGACACCGCCTCCTTCGGCGCGTGTCCCGTCATCCCGCCCGTGTCGCCTAGGCACAGGTCGACGTACCCGCGTCCGTCGACGTCGGTGAAGCGCGCGCCGTGCGCCTCCTCGACGAACACGGGGTACGGGCCCGCCCACTCGCTCATCCAGGGCATCGGAACGCCGGCGAGCAGGTTGGCCGTGCCCCGCTCGAAGAGCTCGCGCGAGCGCGGGTGATCCTGCTCGAAGCGCGCGAGCTCGCGGGTCATGAGCTCGCGTAGGCGCGCACGGTCCATCGTCGTCTCCAAGGCCTCCTCCGCCGGCATGGGTCGCCGAAGCCTACGACAGGCGCCGGCCGGTCGAGGCCACCGCCCTACGCGAACTCCACCGGCTCGTAGTCCACGTACGAGGGTTCCCAGACCATCGCGTCGATGGCGGCCTCCAGCTCGTCGTCGTGGAACTGCCGCCCCACGCCGCAGTCGCGCGCGCACCGCGCGACCGCGATCGCCACGGCACGCGAGACCGTTCGGAGCTCGGACTGGCTCGGGAAGATCGAGCCCTCGGCGAGCCGCTCCTCGGTCAGCGCCGCCGCGAGCGCGTCACCGGCGGCGAGGAACATCTCGTCGGTCACCTCACGTGCCTCCGAGACGACGGCCCCCAGCCCGATGCCCGGGAAGCAGAAGGCGTTGTTCGCCTGGCCGATCACGTGGGTCCGCTCCCCGCGTTCCACGGGTGGGAACGGGCTCCCGGTGGCGATGATGGCGCGACCGCGCGTCCACTCGAGGATGTCCTCCGGCTGGGCCTCGGTCTTCGAGGTCGGGTTCGACAGCGGGAGGATCACCGGGGTGCGGGCGTGTCCGGCCATCGTCCTGATGGCGCCCTCGGTGAACGTACCGGGCGTACCGCTGGTCCCGACCAGGAACGTGGGCCGGACGGCGCCGACCACGACCTCGAGGTCGAAGTCGTGACCGGGCTCGAAGCCGTAGGCCCGCATCCCGTCCGGGCCGAGCGCGAACTCGAGCTTGTCCTCGTCCAGGGGTTCGCGGCCCAGGTACGTCAGGCCGCGCGAATCCAGCTGCACGATGGCCCGTCGGAGCGTCTCCTCGTCGGCGCCCTCGCGGACCATGGCCGCGCGCACGAGCCGGGCGATGCCGATGCCGGCCGCCCCGGCGCCCAGGAACACGAAGCGCTGTTCGGACAGCGGCTCGTCCAGGATGCGGAGCGCGGACAGGATCCCGCCGACAACGAGCGCGGCCGTGCCCTGGATGTCGTCGTTGAACGAGGTGATCCGGTGGCGGTAGCGGTCGAGCAGTCGGATCGCGTTGTGCTGCTTGAAGTCCTCCCACTGCAGGACCGCGTGCGGGAAGACCTCGAGGACCCCTTCGACGAACGCCTCGATGAAGGTGTCGTACTCGGGGCCTCGCAGCCGCGGGTGTCGGTAGCCTAGGTACATCGGATCTTCGAGCAGGCCAGGATTGTCGGTGCCGACGTCGAGCGAGACCGGCAGCGTGAGGGCCGGGTGGATGCCCGCGCCCGCGGTGTACAACGCCAGCTTGCCGACCGGGATCCCCATCCCGCCGGCGCCCTGGTCGCCGAGTCCGAGGATCCGTTCGTTGTCGGTCACGACGATCAACCGGACGTCCTCGTGCCGGGCGTTGCGCAGCAGCCCGGGGATGCGGTCGATGTCGTCCGGGGTGAGCCACAGGCCGCGGGGGCGCCGCAGGATGTGGCTGTACTCCTGGCAGGCCCGGCCGACCACCGGCGTGTAGACGATCGGCATGAGCTCCTCGAGGTGCTCGACGAGGACGCGGTAGAAGAGCGTCTCGTTGCGGTCCTGCAGCGCCGCGAGGCCGATGAACCGCTCGAGGTCCTCGCCCTTGCGGCGGATCCGCTCGATCTCCAGCTCGACCTGCTCCTCGATCGTCAGCACGCGGGTCGGCAACAGCCCGTGGAGCCCGAAGGCGTCCCGCTCGCGATCGGTGAAGGCCGTGTCCTTGTTGAGGAGCGGCTGCTCCAGCAGCTCCGCGCCGCGATACGGCACCGGCGCGGGACCGTGGCCGGCGCGGAGCGCCCTCACCCACGCGTGCTCGATCGTCGCGTCGCGTTCCAGGGTCGCACTCATGCAGCGAGCACCTCCTTGGCAGGCAGCTTGGAGAGTTCGTCGACGACCGACCCGATGACCTGCTTCGCGTCGCCGAAGAGCATCTGCGTCTTGTCCAGGTAGAACAGCTCGTTGTCCACTCCAGCGAACCCCGAGCGCATCGAGCGCTTGACCACGATGATCGAGGCGGCCTTGTCCACGTCCAGGATCGGCATCCCGTAGATCGGGCTCGCCGTGTCGGTCCGGGCCGCGGGGTTCACCACGTCGTTGGCGCCCACGACGAGCACGAGGTCGGTCTGGGGGAGCTCGCCGTTGATCGCGTCCAGGTCGAAGAGCTGGTCGTACGGCACGTTGGCCTCGGCGAGCAGGACGTTCATGTGGCCGGGCATCCGTCCCGCCACGGGGTGGATCGCGAACTTCACGTCCATCCCTCGCCGCAGGAGGGCGTCGGAGAGCTCCCGGACCTTGTGCTGGGCCTGTGCCGCCGCCATCCCGTAGCCGGGAACGATCACCACGTTGCGCGCGGCGTCCAGCAGGAAGGCGGTCTCCTCGGGGTCGACGCTGCGCACGGGCCGCTGCTCGATCCCCTCACCGGCGGTCACCTCGGCGCCGAAGCCGCCGAACAGGACGTTGGTGAACGACCGGTTCATGGCGCGGCACATGATGATCGACAGCACGAGGCCCGAGGACCCGTCCAGCGCTCCGGCCACGATCAGCAGCTTGTTGTCCAGGACGAACCCCATCATCGCGGCCGACAGGCCCGCGTAGGAGTTCAGCAGCGAGATCACCGTGGGCATGTCCGCCCCGCCGATCCGGATCACCAGCATCACGCCGAACACGAGCGAGACGGCGATCACGATCGGGAGCAGGAACGTGAGGCTCGGGTCGACGACCAGGAACCCCACCATCGCGAGCGCGGCGCCGAGGATCGAGAGGTTCACGATGTTCTGTCCCCGGTAGATCCACGGGCGGTCACGCACGATCCCCTGGAGCTTGCCGGCGGCGATCAGCGAGCCCGTGAAGGTCAGGTACCCCAGCACGACCTCGAGGCCGAGGGCGACCATCGTCGCGTCGTCGATCTCGGCGCCCCGCAGGTAGAACTCGGCGGTGCCGACCAGACCGGCGGCCAGGGCGCCGAACGCGTGGGACAGCGCGGTCCGCTGCGGGACGGCCGTCATCGGGACCAGCAGCCCGAGCGGCACGCCGAGCGCGGTGCCGGCCACGAGCGCGATCACGATCCACTGGTACTCGACGATCTCGAACTCGAATAGCGTGGCGACCACCGCGACGAGCATGCCGATCTCGCCGGTCCTGACGCCGCGCCGGGCGGTCGTCGGATGCGAGAGCCACTTGAGGGCCAACACGAAGCACCCGGCCGCGAACAGGTACGCGAGCGGGAGGAGGGTGTCGTTCATGACGTCGCTCATGCCGCCGCCCCCTTCGAGGCGGGCTCCTCCGTCGTGTGGTCCTTCAGCCGGGGCGGCGCCTCACGGCGCTTGAACATCTTCAGCATGCGGTCGGTGATGAGGAAGCCCGAGACGATGTTGGTCGTCGAGGCGAAGACGGCGACCGCGCCCAGGATCGTGGCGTAGGTGGCCTGTCCGGAGCCCGCCAGGATCAGCGAGCCGACAATCGAGATCGCCGACAGGGCGTTCGTGAGCGACATCAGCGGGGTGTGGAGCAATCCCGGGATCCGGGTGATCACCGCGTACCCGAGGAACGACGCGAGCACGAAGATGAACAGGCTGACCTCGAGCGTCTCACTCATGCTCGGCCTCCTTGAGCGACTCGAGGACCCGCTTGTTGATGATCTCGCCGTTCCGCGTCACGAGGGTGCCCTTCACGATGTCGTCCTCGGGGTCGATCGCGAGGGCGCCGTCCCGGACGATGTGCAACAAGAAGGAGGAGGCGTTCTTCGCGAACATCACGCTCGCCTCGTAGGGGACCTGCGACGGTAGGTTCGTCGGGCCGAGGATGGTGACGCCGTTCTCGGTCACCACGCGGCGGTTGGCGCGCGTGAGCTCGCAGTTGCCCCCGCGCTCGGCGGCGCAATCCACGATCACCGAGCCCGGCGGCATCCCCTTCACGGCGTCGGCCGTGATCAGGAGAGGCGCCTTCTTGCCGGGGATCACGGCCGTCGTGATCACCACGTCCACCCCCGCCACCACCTGCGCCATCAGCTCCTGCTGGCGTCGGTAGAAGGCCTCGCCGAGCTCTTTCGCGTAGCCGCTCCTATCCTCGGCATCACCGGGCGCGAGCGGGAGCAGGACGCAACGCGCGCCCAGGCTCTCGATGTCCTCCTGGGCGGCCGGCCGCACGTCGTACCCCTGCACCACGGCGCCCAGGCGCCTGGCGGTCGCGATCGCCTGCAGCCCCGCGACCCCCGCGCCGATCACGAAGACCTGGGCCGGCGGCACCGTCCCCGCCGCCGTCGTGAGCATCGGGAACATCTTCGGGAGACGGTCGGCCGCAACGAGCACCGCCTTGTAGCCGACGACGGTGGACTGCGACGACAGCACGTCCATGCTCTGCGCGCGGGTGATCCGCGGCATGAAGTCGAGGGCGAAGCCGATCACCTTGTGGTCGGCGGCCTGCTGGACGCCGACGGGACAGACGAGCGGATCGGCCATGCCGGCGATGACCTGATCGGGGCGGAACCGGTGGATGTCGTCCCGACCCTTCTCCGGGTTCATCCCGCAGGTCCGCACCTGGATGACGACGTCCGCCTCGAACACGTCGTCGCGCGATCCGATCCGCGCCCCGTGGGTCACGTACGCCTCGTCGGGGAACCCCGCCGCCGCCCCAGCGGCGGTCTCGACGATCACGTCCATCCCCGCCTTGAAGAGCTGGGGCAGCACGGCGGGGACGAGCGCCACCCGGGTCTCTCCCGGGAAGGTCTCCCGGGGGACACCCACGAGGATCCGATCGGTGTCCACGCTGTCAAGGTGACAGGGGGAAGACCCCCCCGACTAAGGGCGCACGGACCTGCCGGAACGGGTCCTCCGGGCCCCCGCCCCGCCTAGCGCGCGAGCTCGCGACGGAGGGCCGCGAGCGGAAGGGACCCCAGGGACAGCAGCCGGTCGTGGAAGCCGAGGAGCGAGAAGCCCGGGCGCCCGACGGCGTCCGCACGCTGGCGCTCGATCTCGAACTGCCCGATCTTGTAGGAGAGAGCCTGCCCGGGCATCGTGACGTAGCGGTCCGTCTCGACCTCCGCGTCCGAGCGGGAGACCCCCGCCTCCTCCAGCGTCGCGATCGCTCGGTCGCGCGACCATCCGAGGGCATGCAACCCGGTGTCAACGACCAGCCGGGCCGCGCGCATCCCCTGCATGTCCAGCATGCCGAGGCGTTCCTTCTGGTCCAGGAAGAGCCCCATCTCGTCGGCGAGGCGCTCGCTGTAGAGGCCCCATCCCTCCGTGAACGCGCTGCCCGCGAGGAACCCGCCGAAGCGCCGGAGCGGAGGCCGGTCGGCGAACTCCTGCTCGAGTGCGATCTGGAAGTGATGGCCGGGGCTCGCCTCGTGGTAGGTGGTCGTCGCCAGGTGGTGACGCGGCTTGCGCTCGAGCGCGTGGCCGTTCACGTAGTAGACGCCGGGCCGAGATCCGTCCTGGGTGGGGGGGTTGTAGAAGGCGAACGGCATGTCGGCCTCGCGGAACGCCTCGACGAGGCGGACCTCGCAGTTGGCGCGGGGCAGGCGTCCGAACATCGAGGGCGCGGCCTCCCAGCACCTGGCGACCTGGTCCTCGGCGGCCGCCTTGAGCTCCTGCGGCGAGCCGAACACCTCGGAGAGCAGGGCGGCCTCCGCCGACGCCGGGTCCGGGTATCCGAGCGCCGAGGCCGCCTCCCGTCGCTCGACCTGGATCCTCGCGAGATCGTCGAGGCCGAGCTCGTGGATCTCCCGCGCGTCCATGGGAAGGGTCGTCCACGACATGATCTGCGCCGCGTACATCTCGTCGCCGCCCGGCAGCGCGTTCAGGCCGAGGGTCTCGGTCGCGCTCGGGAGGTAGTCGCGGAGGGCGTCGAGGTACCGGCCGAGCGCCGGGAGCAGGTGGGCCTCGACGGCCGACGCCACCTTCGCGCGCTGGTCCTCGTCCTGGTCCGCGAGCGGCGCGAGCGCCGGTGAGCCCTCGACACCGGCGTCGATCAGCCGCTGGGTCTGCGCGATCGCGCGCTCGACGACGATCCTGGGCGCGGTCACGCCGTCCGCGATGCCCTCGCGCCCCACCTCGATCGAGGCGTCGTAGTACGCCGGTGTCGATGACAGGCGGGCCACGTAGCGATCGACGTGCTCGGGGCTGTCGACGCGCTGCAGCGACGCGAGCTCGCCGACCAGGCCAGCAGGGCCCCAGAGATGGCTGACCACCGAGAGGCGATCGGTGCGGTGATCGAGGGCGGCCAGGTCGCGGTGGGCGATCGCTTCCAGGATGTCCAGTCCGATCCGGACGTCCTCATCGGGAAGGTGTCGTGGGAGCCCCGCGAGCTCGTCGAGCGCCCCTCGATGCAGGCGCTCTCGCGCCGCGCGCCCTTCCGGCCCGGGGTCGGGGAGGCGGTCGTCGAACCGCTCGTCGCCGATCACCGTGCCGAGCACCGGCTCGGTCTCGAGCAATCCCTCCCAATAGCGCTCGATCAGCGTCGCGGCAGTGGCGCGGCGCGCATCATCCGTCTCGTAACCCATCGGCGGCTGCACATCCTAGCGCCGTTGCCGAGGCAGACCACTGACACCGTCTGGGATCAGGCGGCGTCCTTCACCCGGAAGCGCTCCTGCTCCTCGTAGAACCGATCCTCGCCGCCACCGTCGAACTGATGGATGCACTGGATCTTGGCGAAGTTGTCGCGGGCTGCGGGCCACCGGCGTGGGACCTTCACCCTGAGGACCGTCGTCCCGTCGTCCTCGGCGTCCTTCTCGCCCGAGATCGGTGAGACCGTCGGAGCCTCACTGAACAGGGCGATCCGGATGACGGCGTTCCATCCGTCGCCCGACACGCACTCCCGAACGGTGATCCTGAGCTTCTGGCCCTGGACGACGGAGTTCTGGACCGTGATGCGGGGGCTGTTGCTCCCCGCCACCGCGGGGCCCGGCACCAGGAACGCCATCAACACGATGCCGAGAACGATCGAGCATGCACCTCGCATCGTCCCCTCCCTTCCCTGGGTGGTCCGAATCAATTCCGGCGAACGACGAAGAACGGCTCCCATTCGTCGAAGTAGATCGCTGCGCTTCCGTCGTTGAAGGAGTGCTTGCATGCGATGGTGGCCTTGTACCTGCCCGGCTCGAACGCGGCGGAGCTGATCCTGAATCCGATCTTGGTCGTTCGGTCGCTGTCGACCGGGAACGCGCGCTGGCGGATGACCTTCTGACGATCACGGAGAGCGGCCTCGATGGTGGCCGTCCAGTCGTCACCGGAGACGCAGTCCCTCACCTCGATGTGGAGCCGGCGGCCCTGGGTCACCTCATCGTCGACGGTGATGTGCAGTCCTCGCTCACCGGCCCAGGCTGCCAGCTGGAGCAGCCCGACGACCAGCGTGACGATGATCAGGATCGCGGTCCGGCGCACCCCGCCTCCCCTCCAAGGGCCGGCGCAGGTTAGCACCTTTCCTTCCGTCGGTGCTCAGTCGGACGGGTGCTCAGCCGACGAGCCATCCGAAGCGGCGGGCGCGAACGTCGGCCTTCACGCCCTCGTCGACGAAGCTCGCGTCGAGTGCGTTCGCCGTCACCTGCCGCAGTTCGTCCTCCGTGAACCCGAGGACGTCGCGGGCCACCTCGAGCTCGTGGGTGAGGTCGGCCGCGAACAGACCGGGATTGTCGGTGTTGATCGTGACGCGGACCCCCTGGTCGAGGAGGCGACGGGCCGGGTGCTCCTCGAGGGAGGGCACGGCGCCGGTCCGAAGGCTGGAGGTCGGGCACATCTCAAGCGCGACGGCCCGGTCGCGAACGAGTGCGGTCACCTGCGGGTCCAAGGCGACGCTGTATCCGTGACCCAGGCGCATCGAGCCGAGCGCCTCGATCGCCTCGCGCGGGTACTGTGGCCCTCCGGACTCGCCGTAATGGGTGGTGAGCTTCAGCCCGCTGCCTTCGAGGCGCCGGATGATGTCGACGTACAGGGAGGGCGGGAACGCCTTCTCATCGCCGGCGAGGTCGAAGGCCACGAGGTCCTCGCGGCGACGGAGCGCGAACTCCATCGTTCGCTCGGCAGAGGCCAGGCCGTAGTTGCGGCTCGCGATCGCGATCAGCCCGACCGCGACGTCGTGCTCCTCGGAAGCGCGTCGCACGCCGCGGACGATCGCGTCCATCGCGCGGTCCCAGTCCAGGCCGTGTGGCTCGCACAGGAACTCGGGCGAGAAGCGGAGCTCGGCCAGGCGGACCTCGTCCGCGGCGAGGTCCTCGACGGCCTCGTACGCGATCCGCTCGCAGGCCGCCTCGTCGAAGAAGGCGCCCTGGGCGACCGTGAACCGCGAGAGCACCGCCTCGAGCGAGTCCATGACCTCGAGCACCTGCGCACGCGGCGCGAGCTGGTCCGGCGTGGTCTCGGGCAGGGGCGCCCCCCCCTCCCGGTACAGGTCGAGCAGCGTCTCCAGGCGGATCGCGCCCTCGAGGTGGCGGTGGAGGTCGACCTTGGCGAGCGCACGGAGGTCCATGACCCGTTACCGATACCATGCGCGGGACCGCAGAGGGGTGGGAGATGCTGCTCGAGGGGAAGAGGATCCTCGTCACCGGGGTGCTGACGCGCGAGTCGATCGCGTACGCGATCGCACGTTCGGCGCAGGAACAGGGCGCCGAGATCGTGCTCACGTCGTTCGGGCGGGCGATGAGCCTGACCGAGAAGTCGGCCAAGCGCCTCCCCGCGCCGGTGGACGTCCTCGAGATGGACGCGAACGACCCCGGGCAGATCGCCGCCGTCGCCGACGAGGTAAGGCGGCGGTGGGGGGGGCTGGACGGGTTCGTCCACGCGATCGCCTTCGCGCCGACGGACGCGCTGGGCGGCAACCTGCTCCAGACCCCGTGGGAGAGCGTGTCGACGTCGCTGCAGACCAGCGTGTTCAGCCTGAAGGCGATCGCGGCCGGCCTGCTCCCGCAGATGCGTGAGGCCGGGGGCTCGATCGTCGCGCTCACGTTCGACGCGCGGATCGCCTGGCCCGTGTACGACTGGATGGGCGTGGCCAAGGCCGGTCTCGAGTCGCTCACGCGGTACCTCGCGCGCGACCTCGGGCCGCACGCGATCCGCGTGAACACCGTCTCGGCGGGACCGCTTCGTACGATCGCCGGCAAGGGGATCCCGGGCTTCGATGGGATCACGGAGGTCTGGTCCGAGCGCTCGCCGCTCGGGTGGGACGTGCGGGACGCCTCGCCGGTGGGGGACACCGTCGCCTTCCTGCTCTCGGATCTGTCCAGGGCGATCACCGGCGAGATGGTGCACGTCGATGGTGGCTACCACGCGATGGGCGCGGCGCCGAGCCCGGACGAGCCCGGTTCCGAAGCCGGTTAGCGAACGGGCGTCCCGGTTTCCAGCGCGAGCGTTCGCTGGGCCCGCGAGATCGCACGGAACGCCTCCTTCAGGCCCTGGCGCGCCAGCGGCCCGAGCACGGCGGGGTCCAGGTGGTCCTCGGGCGGGAGACCCTGGCGATGCAGGACCACGTGGTGCTGCAGCCGGATGTGCCAGAGGAACCGGAAGGCCTCGGAGAGGGCCACCCTGGTCTCCTCGTCGATG
The DNA here is from genome assembly GCA_035691205.1 of Actinomycetota bacterium. Lineage (GTDB taxonomy): Bacteria > Actinomycetota > UBA4738 > UBA4738 > HRBIN12 > DASSJM01. The sequence goes on along the minus strand of DASSJM010000022.1, from coordinate 39,510 downwards.
ACCCCGACGCGCTCGGCCTCGACGAGCCGGTGGATCGTGCGCTTGGCCGTGAGGCCGGCGCCGATCGCGTAGGCGCGCGCCAGGTTGGAGACGATCGTCGTTCCGCCGTGCTTGATGTCGAGGGTCCCGGCGTGCTCCCCCCGAGCCTCGACCACGAGGTCGCGGAAGAAGCCGGTGGGAGGACGAAGATCCAAGGCACGCCGGGCGAGCTGCCGCGCGAATCCGGCGTACGTCGGCGCCGTCCGCACGACGGCGTCAAGGGCCTCCTGCGCGTCGAGCGGTCCGGCGACGCCGCGGAAGTCCAGGACGATCGACAGCTGCTCGCTCCCGACCGGTCCGATGTCGCGCATCCACTCCTGCAGCCGCTGGACCCAGGCCGGGATCGGACGACGCAGGGCCGCGTTCGTCGCCATCGCGTCGGCCCGGCACCGGGGGATGCCCGCGTCCTCCAGACCGGAGGTCACGATCTCGGCCAGGGCGGCGAAGTAGGCGTCGACCTCATCGGCGGGCTCGCCGTCCAGCCGGTAGGCCATCGCGTGGTCCTGGTCGGTGCCGATCGCCTGCTCGTGCCGGGCCGCGCTGCCGAGCGCGAGCCACGACCAGGGGGCGGGCGGGTCGCCGAGCTCGGCGATCCCGAGCTCCAGGAACCGTCGCGTCATGGCATCCACGATCAGGCCGACCACGCGGCCCACGTCGATCGGGTCCGCGCTCGCGTCCATCAGGGCGCCCACCACCTCCGGGATCCCTCGCCCGGCCTTCGAGACCGCGCCGCGATCGTCCGCCCGCTCCACCGTGGCCTTCAGCGCGAACGGGGTGTGCCGTTCGATGCTCATCACGTCGCTGTCGGACACGACGCCGAGGAGCCGCCCCTCCTCGTCGGTCACCGGGAAGTGGTGGAACCCGTTCTCGAGCATCCGCAGGAGGACGTCGCCGGCCAGGGTCGTCGAGGGGACCGTCACCGCGTCCGGCGTCATGACCTCGCTCACCGGGGTGTCGGGTCCGCGACGCTCCGCCACCACCCGCGTGCGCAGATCGCGGTCGGTGAGGATGCCCATGCCCTCCGGCGTCGGCACGAGGAGGCTGGAGACGTGCTCTCGAGCCATGAGCGCGGCCGCGTCCGCGACGGTCGTCGAGGGCTCGGCGACGACCGGCGTCCGGCGGATCAGCGAGCCGACCGCCCGGTACTGCTCGCCGCCGCGCTCGCCCTCCCAGCTCTCGTCGATCCGAACGATCCGCCGACGCAGGGCTCGGACCAGGAAGGTCATCCCGGCGGAGGTCTCGAGGACCTCGGTCGCGACATCCGCCGGGATCAGGTAGCAGAGCGTGTCCTCGTGGGCGCTGACCGTGGCCGTCGGCGCCTCGCCGCTCACCAGCGACGTGCCACCGAACACCTCGCCCTCGCCGAGGAGGTCGACCAGGCGGCCGGTATCCATCACCTCGACGGCCCCGCGGCGGATCACGAACAGGTGGCGGGAGGGCTCGCCCTCCTGGGTGAGGATCACGGTCCCCGGCGCGAAGTGCTCGATCTCGACCGAGCGCGCGACGCGCTCGAGGGCGTCCGGGTCGAGGGCGTCGAACGGCGCGTGCCGGGCGAGGAACGAGCGCACGTCCATCTTGGGAGCCTACGCCCCGGCTCCGGCGAGGTCCGCGGCGAGCAGCCGCCTCCCATAGGGACCGCGACCGGCCACGTTCCACGCCCCGCACCGAGCCGCCAGGGCGATCGTGGCGTCCAGTCCCAACCCGGCGGCGAGCCCGTAGGCGAGCCCGGCGGCGAAGGCCTCGCCCGCGCCGTACGTGTCGACGACGGGACCGGGGGGCGCGGCCGCCAGGTACGTTCCCGAGCGCCCGTCGCTCGTCTCGTAGCGGCCGCCGCGGGCGCCGTCGGTGCGGACCAGCAGGTGGGGAGGGTGGGTCAGCGCCTCGGGCTCGAACCGCTCGGCCGGGTCGGTCCGGCTGCCGACGATCGCGTCCAGGTGCACGTCGGCCTCGGCGAGCACGAGCATCGCGCGGCTCGTGGCGACCAGCACCCGAGCCCGACGGGCCTCCCGGATCGCTCCGGCGTTGCCTGCGGTCGCGAAGGCGGCGTCCACGTCCTCGAGCTCGTTCCAGGGCAGCCGGTCGGCCGCCGAGGGCTCGAGCCGACGGCCGAACGTCGTGATCGTCCGCTCGCCGTCGGCATCCACGAGCGTGATGGCGCGCCGGGTGGGCTCGTCGCGCAGGGCGGCCTCGACCCTTACCCCGAGCCCCTCGAGCCCGCGCCGGCACCACTCGCCGCGTTCGTCGTCGCCGAGCGCCGTGTAGAAGGTGCACGAACCCGTGAGCCCCGCGAGATGCACGGCGGCGACCGCCCCGCCGCCCCCCGGCTCCTCCCAGGCGTCGGTGGTATGCGCGATCTCGCCCGCTCCGGGCACGCGCCCGACGCGGCCGAACTCGACCCATTCGGTGTGCCCCACCACCGCCGTCCGCATCGAGAGCCTCCTCGCGACCGCCGTATCCTCGCTCAGATGGGGGAGCGCAGGCGACTCACCAGCTTCAGCCACGGCGCCGGGTGCGGTTGCAAGCTCGGCCCCGGTGAGCTGCAGAGCGTGCTCGGCACGCTGGTGCTCCCGGAGCTCACAGATGAGGTCCTCGTGGCCGCCGACACCGGCGACGACGCCGCCGTCGTTCGCCTGCCCGACGGGCACGCGCTGATCGCGACGCTCGACTTCTTCACGCCGATCGTGGACGACCCCTACGACTGGGGCCGGATCGCGGCGACGAACGCGCTGTCCGACGTCTACGCGATGGGGGGCCTGCCGTTCCTCGCGCTCAACATCGTCGCGTGGCCGGTGGACGACCTGCCGCTCGAGATGATGGCGCGGGTGCTCCAGGGCGGGATCGACGTCGCGGGCGCGGCGGGCGCGGCGGTCCTCGGCGGGCACTCGATCACCGATCCGGAGCCGAAGTACGGCATGGTGGCCCTCGGCCTGACCGACCCCGATGCGATCGTGCGGAACTCGACCGCGGTGCCGGGCTCGCGGCTGTTCCTGACCAAGCCGCTGGGCCTGGGCGTGCTCTCCACCGCGATCAAACGCGGCATCGCCGACGCGGCGAGCGTTGCCCGCGCCGTGGAAGTCATGACCACCTCGAACGCCGAGGCGGCGGCGGCGATGCGCGAGGCCGGCGCGGAGTCGGCCACCGACGTGACGGGGTTCGGGCTCCTCGGGCACCTGCACCGGATGCTTGTCGGCTCGGCGGCGTCGGCCGTGGTCGACGCGTCCGCCGTGCCGCTGCTGGAGGGTGCGCTGGGTCTGGCTCGCGCCGGCGTGGTGCCCGGCGGCACGCGGCGCAACCACGCGTTCGTGCGGCCGCACACCGACTGGGGTGACCTCACCGAGCCCGAGCAGGTGATCCTCGCGGACGCCCAGACGAGCGGGGGCCTCCTGATCGCCGCCTCGGATGGGGACCGGCTCGTGGTCGAGCTGGCGAGGCGCGACGTGCCGTTCGCCGAGATCGGGCGCATCGAGGAGGGGTCGCCCGGCGCGATCCGCATCGCCGGACGGCTCGCGAGCTGACCGGCCCGAGGGAATACGAGCGCGCTGGTAGGGTTCTACCAACTTGCAGATGCAACTGGACCGGGTCTTCTTCGACGAGATGGTGGAGCACGGCCTCGCCGCGTTCCCCAACGAGGCCTGCGGGTTGGTCGCCGGCAAGGAGGGACGCCCGGTCCGGTTCTTCCCGATGACCAACGCGGACGCGAGCCCGGTCACCTACCGACTGGATCCGAAGGAGCAGCTGACGGTGTTCGATGAGATGGACGACCAGGGGTGGGACCTGCTCGGCATCTTCCACACGCACACGCATTCGGAGGCCTACCCCTCTGACACCGACCGACGGCAGGCGTTCTACCCGGAGGCCGAGTACCTGGTGATGTCGCTGTCGGATCGGGCCAACCCGGTCCTGCGCTCGTTCCGCATCGAGGACGACGAGGTGGCCGAGCTGGAGATCGAGATCGGATGAGCACGCCGGCCTTCACCGAGGAGCAGGTCCGGCGCTACGCGCGCCACATCATCCTTCCGGGCATCGGTGGCGAGGGTCAGCGCAAGCTGCTGGACGCCAAGGTGTTGTGCGTCGGCGCCGGCGGGCTCGGCTCGCCGGTGGCGATGTACCTGGCGGCCGCGGGAGTGGGGACGCTCGGGATCTTGGACTTCGACACGGTGGACGAGTCCAACCTGCAGCGCCAGATCATCCACTCGACCGCCGACGTCGGCCGCCCGAAGGTCGAGAGCGCCACCGACCGACTGCGCGCGATCAACCCGACGATCGAGATCGTGCCCTACGACACGATCCTCACGTCCCAGAACGCGCTGGAGATCATCCAGCCGTGGGACGTCGTCGTGGACGGGACGGACAACTTCCCCGTGCGCTACCTCGTCAACGACGCGACGCAGTTCCTCGGCAAGCCGCTCGTCTACGGCTCCATCTACCAGTGGGACGGGCAGATCACGGTCTTCATGCCGGGGCAGGAGGCGCCATGCTACCGATGCCTGTTCCCACAGCCCCCACCCCCCGGGACGGTGCCGAGCTGCGCCGAGGGTGGCGTCTTCGGCGTCCTGCCGGGCATCGTGGGTTGCATCCAGGCGACCGAGGCCGTGAAGCTGATCGCCGGCAAGGGCGACCCGCTGATCGGGCGCCTGCTGATCTTCGACGCGCTGCAGATGGACTTCCAGACGGTGAAGGTCCGCTGGGACGCGGACTGTCCCGTCTGCGGCAAGGAGCCCACGATCACGGAGTTGATCGACTACGACGCCTTCTGCGGCATCCCCTCCGGCGGCGTGCCGGCCGAGGCCGAGCACGGCGTGTCCACCCACGGAGCGTAAGGAGAGGTTCGACCGATGACCGTCCAGGTGAAGCTGCCCACGATCCTCCGCAAGCACGCCGGCGGCGAGCCGCGCGTGGACGCGCAGGGCGCGACGCTCCGCGAGCTGTTCGCCGATCTCGAGGCCCACTATCCGGGTATCACCAAGAACGTGGTGACCGAGGACGGTGCGCTGCATCGATTCGTGAACGTCTACGTGAACGACGAGGACGTTCGGTACCTCGGGTCGCTGGAGACCGCGGTCGCCGAGGGCGACACCGTCTCGATCCTCCCCGCCGTCGCCGGCGGCCGCTGACCGGCCTGAGCGGCCTCGGCTCGCGCGACCGTTCCTGACGGGAGTACGCTTCGCGCGCAGGGGGAGCTGTGTCCCGCCGGAGTTGACGGGCGCTCCCCGAAGAAGGGGGGTTGCATCATGCGGAAGCTCGCATGGGCGATCGCGGCGTTGGTCGTGCTCGCCCTCGTTCCGGCCGCTGGGTGGTCTGCGCCGGCGGGCTCGGGATCGACGGGCACGGACATCCGCGAGGTTGCCGAGGGTCGCCTGGACAAGCTCGCGCTGTCGGGCCAGGCGCTCCGGCAGGCGCGGCGGATGGCCGCCTCGGTGCCCCAGAGCGCGGGTCCGGCAGCGATCGGCGACGAGAAGCTGTTCCTCGCGTACGACGACGTGGAAGGCATCCTGTACGTGAAGAACTTCGTCCTGCGTGGCGAGGGCGACCACGTCGAGGTCTGGGTCGCCGACGACGCGGACGAGATATCGGTAGGGACCGAGTTCCCCGAGGGCGACTGCCGCAACGACGGCGTCCGCAACATGATCACCGACGAGCAGGTCCAGTACCTCGTCGGCGAGTTCGACGACACCATGTACCCGATCGAGTCGGAGGCGTTCAGCGTGCCGCCGGAGCGGGACGGGACCGAAGCCCCGCTCGCCGAGCTGCTGGAGCTCCCGCCCGATTACTGGGCGGGCGAGGGTGACAACATCGTCGTGCTCGTCGACAACGTCCGCGACGAGAACTTCTACGACACGGACAACGCGAACGGGTTCACCTACGTCGCGGGCTTCTACTCGTCCGCGTTCGATTTCTACGTGAACCGGCTCGTCATGAACATCGACGCGTTCGACTGGCTCCACCGCACGGGCCCGAACCCGCCGAACGAGCCGTCGACGGACCTGTGCACCAACGCGCCGGCCCGCCCGTACCTGTACGAGGGGGTGTTCGCGCACGAGTACCAGCACCTGCTGGAGAACTACGTGGACTGGGACGAGGGCAACTGGATCAACGAGGGCCTGTCCGACTACGCCCAGACCATCACCGGGTACGTCGACCCCAGCAAGCCCATCGACGATCAGGGCTTCGACAGCCACGTCCAGTGCTTCCTGGGCTGGCTCGCGGTCCAGACGCCGGCGAACACGATCCCGAGGAACGGCGGAGCCGAGAACTCACTGACGCTGTGGGGCGACCAGGCGGACTACGAGTCCGAGGTGCTTTGCGACTACGGGGCCGCGTACACGTTCATGGAGTACCTCGCCGACCAGTTCGGTGAACGGTTCATGACCCGGCTCCACCTGTCCCAGAAGGGCGGGCTCCACAGCCTGCAGACGCTCCTGAACCGGAAGGCCGATGGGCTGAAGGCGCTCACGGTGATCAAGCGGTGGGCCACGATGGTCGCCGTGGACAAGGCGCTCGACCAGGGGTACGAGCTCGTGGGTGGCAACCGCGCCAACTTCATGACCGAGACGTTGAACGCCGACATCAACTGGGCCAACGACCAGTCGTACGCCGGACCCGGAGTGCCCGCGAACGGCTCGGATTACGTGCGGCTCCAGAGCGCCTCGGGGAGCGGCCTGAAGGTGTCGCAGGTCGACCGCATCGCGTTCGAGGGGGCGGCCGAGCTGCCCTCGCTGCCGATCGAGTGGACGGTCGACGCCGCGCCTCCGGACGGGACCAGCGAGGCGCTGTACTCGGGGATGGGCGACAACATCGACCGCTCGATCGTGACCGAGGTCGCGGTCGGCGCCGGCGTGCTCAGCATGCTCGCCAAGTGGGACACGGAGCTGGACTACGACTACGCCTACGTGCAGGTCTCGACCGACGGCGGCGAGACGTACGAGAGCGTGTCGTGCACCGACTCGGTCCCCGGGCCCCTCGGGCCGAGCTTCAACGGGGACTCGGACGGGTTCGTGACCCAGACGTGCGACCTCTCGGCCTACTCGGACGAGACCGTGCTCCTGGCCCTGCGGTACGTGGCCGATGCCAGCGTGACCCTCCCCGGCTTCTGGGTGGACGACGTCGACGTCGACGGCACGGCCCTGACCGATGGGACCACGCTCGAGGGCTGGTCCTCGCCCACGGAGATCAACCCGGTCGAGGTCTTCGGGTACTCGGTCCGGCTGGTCGCGTTCGACAAGGGCCACAAGGTGGTGCGGATCGCCAGCCTGCCGCTCGGCGACGACTTCGAGGGATCGCTGGTGGGCGCCGATGTCCGCCAACTCCTTGGTCGCGCCGGGGGGACGGTCGCCGCGATCGTCACGTACTTGGATCCGACCGAAGGGGTGATCCAGACCGCTCCGTACACGCTGTTGGTGAACGGGGTGGAACAGCCCGGCGGGTAGCGGCGCACGATCGCGCGGCTCGCGAACGGGGGCGGCAGGGTGCCGCCCCCGTTCCGTTCGCGACCGCGCTCGTCCGAGTGCGTCGGGTCGCTCAGCGCGGTCATCGGCGCTACGCTTCGGGGCAGCGCCGCGGGGCGTGCTCGCGGCGCGGAGAGGGGGTTCCTCCGTGCGCACACGCGCCGTTCTCGCCGCCGCGCTCCTCGTCCTCGTCGCCCTCGCGGTCCCGGCCGTTGCCAGGACCGACGCCGGCTCCGCCGGCCGGGCGGGTGCGGGGGGCGAGCGCTTCCAGCTTCCCGAGGGCTTCCGCCCCGCGATCACCAGGATCGATCGCTCGGGCCGATACTTCGTCCAGCTCAAGGCTCCCGCGGTCCTCGACCAGGCCCGCTCGGCGCCGTCGGCGCAGCGGGCGGCCGCGGCGGACGCCCTTCGCTCGCAGGCCGACGCGATCCAGGAGGCTGAGGCCCTCGGCGGAAAGGTGGTCTTCCGGTACACGCGCTTGGTGAACGCGTTCTCCGCCGAGCTCAGCGCCGAGGCGGCGGCGGCGATGGCCGCTCGCTCCGACGTCGCCCTCGTCGAACGTGTGCCGATCGTGGTGCGCACCAACGAGACGAGCGTGCCGTTCATCGGCGCGAAGAAGGTGTGGAAGAAGCTCGGCGTCCAGGGCAAGGGCGTGACGGTCGCTGTGGCCGACACCGGCATCGACTACACGCACGCGGACTTCGGCGGGTCGGGCGATCCCGCGGACTACGAGGCCAACGATCCTTCCGTCATCGAGCCCGGCTCGTTCCCGACCGGGAAGGTGATCGCCGGTTTCGACTTCGTCGGCGGGAACTACAGCGTCACCGACGAGGACCCGACGAACGACATCCCCGATCCCGACCCCGATCCGCTGGACGACGCGATCGCCGGAGACCACGGGACGCACGTCGCCGGCACGTGTTGCGGCAACGGCGTACCCGGTGTCATCGGGAAGGGCGTCGCCCCCAAGGCCAAGCTCGTCGCCGTCAAGATCTGGCACTCGGGCGACTCGACCGCCGACGTGCTCGTCGCGGGCTACGAGTTCGCGATGGATCCCAACCAGGACGGCAGCACCTCGGACGCGGTGGACGTCGTGTCCTTCAGCGGCGGCGTCGACTACGGCCCGCCGAGCTCGCTCGAGGCACAGGCGGCGCAGGCGGTCGTCGACGGCGGGACGGTGTTCGTCGCCTCGGCCGGGAACACCGGCAATCAGCCGAACGGCGGCAACGCCTACATCCTCGGCACGCCGGCGAGCGCGCGTGGCGTGATCGCGGTCGCGGCCTCGATCGACCAGTTCGTGGCGCAGACGCTCACCGTCAACGCGCCCGCGAACGTCGTGCTGCCCGACGGTGGTCCGATCGTGCCGCAGGACTGGGGTCCCAGCCTTGACGCCGACCTCACCGGCGACATCGTCGATGCGCGCGAGTTCGATCCGCCCGCCGACCCGAGCGGCGAGCCGGCGCCGGGCGACCGGATGCTGTGCGACGCGACCCCGGCCGGCTCACCGTTCGCCGGCAAGCTCGTGCTGGTGTTCAAGGGCCCGTTCGGCGGGGGGGACTGCCTGGTCGACGACAAGGTCCTGCACGCGCAGGAGGCGGGTGCGATCGGCGTCGTCATCTGGGACGGGTTCGGCGGCCTGCCGGGCCAGATCGCTCCGGGCGAGAGCCAGGCGCTCGTCACGATCCCCTCGGTCGACCTGTCCGGCAACGACAGCGCGGCCCTGGCGGCGGCGATCAGCCCGAACGCTCCCGGCTCGTACAACGACGTGGTCGGCAACGTCACCCTCGGATCGGTCGGAGCTCTGATCCCGGGGTACGAGGACCACGTGGTCGACTTCACCTCGGAGGGGCCGGCCCGGATCACGAGCTCGCTGAAGCCCGACGTCTCCGCGCCGGGCTCGGACATCCGCTCGGCGGACGCCGGGTCGGGGGACGGCGCCATCGTGTTCTCGGGGACGTCGATGTCGGCCCCGCACATCTCCGGGGTCGCGGCGCTCCTGACGCAGCTCCATCCGACCTGGCCGCCGGGCAAGATCAAGGCCCTGATCATGAACCAGGCGACGCAGGACCTGGTCAACCTCGACGGCTCGGCCCCGGTCCCGGCAACGGTGATGGGCTCCGGCCGCGTGCAGGCGTTCGAGTCGGCGCGGGCGGAGTCGCTCGCGTTCCCGGGGAGCGTCTCCTTCGGGCTCCGGGCCGTGTCCGATCTCACGACCATCGTGCGATCGTTCACCCTGCAGAACCTGTCGAACCACAAGCAGCAGTACGAGGCGAGTGCGGACGTGCGCTACACGGACTTCAACCCCCGGTTCGCCGACGTCCGCATCGCGATCGGCGACGAGCAGCTCGCGGCGTCGCACGACTTCTCGCTGAAGGCCGGCGGGAAGGTGAAGATCCACGTCGAGCTCACGCTCGATCCCGATCGCGTCCCGCCGTGGCAGCAGCAGTACGGGTGGTACTTCTTCAGCCCGAACGTCGACGGCAACGTGGATATCGTCGAGAAGGGCAAGGGCGGTGACGAGCTCCACGTGCCGTGGCACGCGGCCGCTCTCGCCGTCTCCGACACGTCGGTCGCCCCGTCGTCGCTGGACCTGACCGGCGGTCCCGCGGATCTGGACGTGAACCTCGACGGGTTCGGTCTCGGCTCCGCCGACCTGTTCCTCCTCGGCGCCACCGATCCGGCCGAGGACGGAGCGGATGGCGATCTCGTCGCCGTCGGGGCTCGGACCTTCACGGGCGCGACGGTCGACGGGGTCCCGGAGGGCGTGCCCACCGGCACGGACCCCCTCGTCGGGCTCACCTGGCTGGAGTTCCTCACATCCAGCGACACGCCGAGCGAGCCGGTCGAGTTCGTCGCGGTCGGCGCGGGGGCGCACAACATCACCGAGAACACCGAGGTGGACGTGCTGGTCGACGTCGGTGCGGACGGTGTGTTCGCGGACCCGGCGCTTCACGCGGACGCGATCCTGGTGAAGTTCGCCGAGGGCGGGACCGGCGTCACGTGCCTCTTCAACCTGCCGAGCGACTTCAGCGCGTGCGACGCCGAGTACTTCCAGGACTTCTCCAACTACAACGCGAGCATCTGGGGGATCCCCGTCGACGCGGGAGCCCTCGGGCTCTCCAACACGGACCACCTGCTGTCGTACTCGATCTCGGCCTGTACCGGCATCTACGAAGGGGACCTCCCCGACGACGTCGTCTGCGACGAGGTCGGCGGGATCGACCCCGACACGGGCACGTACGGGCCGACGATCGACGTGACCGACCCCTCGCTCACCTTCTCGACCAAGGTCGTGGAGGGGTTCTTCGGGGGTCCGGCCGGACCGGTGTCGGTCGGCGTGGGGTCAGCGGCTCCCGGGGACGATCCGTCGATCCTGGCGGTGTTCCCCAACAACCACCCGGCGGACCAGCACGCGGTGGTGACCACGAGCACGTAGGTCGCGGTCGAGCGACGAGGGCCCGGCCGCTCGGCGGCCGGGCCCTCGGCCTGCCTCGGCTCCCTCGCTGGGATAATCGGCGCCGTGCGCTATCCGGACGTCCTCCACGCGATCGGCGACACACCGCTCGTGGGCCTTCCCTCGATGAGCCCGCGCCCCGGCGTCCGCGTATGGGCCAAGCTGGAGGGGCAGAACCCCTCGGGCTCCACGAAGGACCGGATCGCCAAGGCGATGGTCGAGGCGGCCGAGGCCTCGGGGGAGCTGACCCCGGACAAGACGATCCTGGAGCCCACGTCGGGCAACACGGGGATCGCGCTCGCGATGGTGGCCCGCTGCAAGGGGTACCGGCTGACCGTGGTGATCCCCGACAACGCCAGCGAGGAGCGGATCCGCTTGCTGGAGCTGTTCGGGGCCGAGGTCGTCTACTCCCCCGGGGACAAGGGGACGAACGGCTCGATCGAGGTCGCCCGCAGGCTCGCGAACGACGACCGCTACTTCATGCCCTTCCAGTACGGGAACCCGGCCAACCCGCTCGCGCACGAGCAGGGGACCGGCGAGGAGATCGTTCGGGACCTTCCCGAGATCACGCACTTCGTGGCGGGCCTGGGAACGGGCGGCACGCTCACCGGCGTGGGCCGGCGCCTGCACCGCCACGATCCCGGCATCAAGGTGATCGCCGCCGAGCCCGAGCTCGGGGACCTCGTGTACGGGCTCCGGTCCCTGGAGGAGGGGTTCGTGCCCCCGATCTTCGACGAGACGGTCCTGGACCGGAAGTTCCTCGTCAGCTCCTCGGACTCGCTGCGGGCCACGCGCGAGCTCTCCCAGCGCGAGGGGCTCTTCGCCGGGATCTCCTCGGGCGCCGTGCTCCACGTGGCACGTCGGATCGCGAGCGAGCTCGAGGCCGGCGACGTGGTCTGCCTGCTCGCGGACGGCGGATGGAAGTACCTGTCGACGCAGGCCTGGGCCCCCGAGATCGAGCGGGCCGAGAAGGGCGTGGCGGAGTCGCTGTGGTGGTGAGCCGGTGAGCGATCCGCGGCCGATCGGGGTCTTCGACTCCGGCGTGGGCGGGCTGACCGTCGCGCGGGCGATCTTCGACCTGCTCCCGCACGAGCCTGTCCTGTACCTGGGCGACAACGGCCGCTTCCCCTACGGACCGCGTCCGTTGCAGGAGATCCGGCGGTTCGGGCTGGAGCTGGCGGCGGACCTGGTGGAGCGCGACGTGAAGATGCTCGTCGTTGCCTGCAACTCGGTGGAGGTGGTGGCGATCGCCGACGTCGCGGAGGCCCACGGGGTCCCGGTGGTCGGGGTGGTCGAGCCGGGCGCTCGGGCGGCGGTGCGCGCGACGCGGAACCACCGGATCGGCCTGATCGGCACCGAGGCCACGGTCACGAGCGGCGCCTACGACCTCGCGATCTCGGCCACCGGGGCCGAGGTCGAACTGTTCTCGGCCGCCTGTCCGGTCTTCGTCGAGCACGTCGAGGCAGGCGATACCTCCAGCGACGAGTTGTTGGAGGCCGCGAACCGGTATCTTGAGCCGCTGGTTCGGGAAGGGGTGGACACCCTGATCCTCGGGTGCACGCACTACCCGATGCTCTCCGGCCTGATCCAGTACGTGATGGGAGAGGATGTCGTGCTCGTGTCATCTGCCGAAGAGACCGCCAAGGACGTCTACGCGGCGCTGCGTGATGGCGGGCTGCTCCGGGAGGGCACCGACGAGCCCACCCACGCGTTCCTGACCACCGGCGATCCCGAGCGGTTCCGGCGGATCGCCCACCACTTCCTCGGCCCGGACGTCGGAGGGGTGGGGGCCGTCGCCGTCCGGCCGGTCGGGAGCGTCGCATGGAGCTGATCGTCCTCGGTTCCAGCGGCACGTGGCCCAACGCCGGCATCGCCACCTCCGGGTACCTCGTGCGCCACGACGGGTTCAACCTGTACATGGATGCGGGCACCGGCACGCTCGCGAACCTGCAGAAGCACATCGACATCGAGGACGTGGACGCGATCGTGGTCTCGCACGAGCACCCCGACCACTTCGTCGACCTCTACCCCTTCTTCTACGCCTGGCACTACGGCGAGCTCGGAAAGCCCGGGCTGCCCGTGTTCGTCCCCACCGACTTCTCGCAGCGCCTGGCCGACCTGGTCGCGATCGATTCGCAGGTCGCGATGCGCACGGCGTTCGCCTTCACCGAGGTGGCGCCCGGTGAGGCGTTCGAGGTCGGCCCGTTCAGGGTGAAGACCGAGCCGATGGCGCATCTCGGCCTGCCGGCCCTCGGGTTCCGGATCCACGCGGACGGACAGGTCCTCGCGTACACGGGGGACACCGGACCCACCCATCACGTCGAGGAGCTGGCTCGCGACGCGGACGCCCTGCTCGCCGAGGCCACCTGGCAAGATCGCGACGACCTGCTGCCCTTCCACCTCTCGGCTCGCCAGGCGGCGATCCACGCTCGGGAGGCCGGGGTGGGCAAGCTGATCCTCACCCACATCTGGCCCACGCTGGACCGAGAGGTCTCCAGGACGCAGGCCGCCGAGGACTACGACGGGCCGATCGAGACCGCGGCCGAGGGCATGCGGTTCGACCTCGACCGGTGAGCGACCGCCCCGACGGCCGTTCGCCCGACGCGCTCCGCCCCGTGCAGGTCGAGCTCGGGTACCAGGAGTGGGCCGAGGGCTCCGTGCTGTTCTCGATGGGGCGGACCAAGGTGCTGATCGCGGCCACCGTCCAGGAGGAGACGCCGCGATGGCTCCGTGGGACGGGCGGCGGCTGGGTCACCGGCGAGTACTCCATGCTCCCTCGCGCGACGGCGGAGCGCACGTTCCGAGAGGTCAACAAGGGCCGCCCGAGCGGGCGGACGCAGGAGATCCAGCGACTGATCGGCCGGTCCCTGCGCGCCGTCACCGACCTCCGCCGCCTGGGGGAGCGCACGATCACGATCGACTGCGACGTGCTCGTCGCGGACGCCGGGACCCGATGCGCCTCCATCACCGGTGGGTACCTGGCGCTCGCCCTGGCGCTCCGAGGACTGAGCGACCGCGGCTCGGTCCCGGGTGACCTGCTCACGGACAGCGTGGCGGCCGTGAGCGTCGGGGTGGTCGGCGGGCGTCCGGTGCTCGACCTGTCCTACGACGAGGACGCGGGCGCCGCGGTGGACTGCAACGTGGTGATGACCGGCGCCGGCCGGCTCGTGGAGGTGCAGGGGACGGCGGAGGGCGACCCGTTCTCGCGCGACGAGCTCGACGAGCTACTGAACCTCGCGGAGGCCGGGATCGCCGAGCTCACGAAGCTCCAGCGCGACGTGCTCGGGTGAGCTTCCCCCCGCGCCTGGCGATCGCCTCCCGCAACCCCCACAAGCTCCGCGAGTTGGGACGGATCTGCGCCGACTGGCCCGTGCGATGGGTGACCGTCAAGACGCACGAGGGCGAGTGGCCCAACGTCGACGAGCCCCACGAGACGTACCGGGAGAACGCCCTCCTCAAGGCGCGGGAGGTCGCGGTCGCGCTCGGCGTCCCGGCGATCGCCGACGATTCCGGCCTCGAGGTGGACGCCCTGGGGGGCGGGCCGGGGCCGCGCTCGGCGCGGTTCGCGGGCGAGACCGCGACCGACGCGCAGAACCTCGCCAAGCTGGTCGAGGAGATCGCCGGCGTGGCACCCGAGCGCCGCACCGCCCGATACCGATGCGTCGCGGCGATCGCCTGGCCCGATGGACCGGAGCTCGTCGCGGAGGGGGTGTGCGAGGGAGCGATGGTGCCGCGCCCAAGGGGCCTGGGCGGCTTCGGGTACGACCCCGCGTTCGTCCCGGCGGGGTCGGACCGCACGATGGCCGAGCTCGCCGATGAGGAGAAGGACGCGATCAGCCATCGGGGCCGCGCGTTCCGAGCCCTCCGGGCGCTCCTGGCCGCCGGGTAGCATCGCGCGCGATGCGGGTGGTCTCCTCCGCCGAGCACCTGCGCCACCGGCCGCTGCACGAGTACGCGGACGGCCAGGCGATCGCGTGCTTCGAGACGCCCGAGCGTGCCGAGGCGATCCGCCAGGCCCTGGAGCGGGACAGCGCCTTCGCGTTCGAGCCGCCCACGGAGCACGGGCTCGAGCCGATCACCGCGGTCCACGACCACGCGATGGTCGACTACCTCGCGACCGCGTGGGCGGGGTGGGAGGCGGCGGGGGAGACGGCCCCCGAGATCCTGCCCGACACGTTCGCGCTCCCCGCGTACCACGAGGGGATGGAGCGTCCGCGGACGTCGGGGCATCCTCGGGGTCGCGTCGGGACGTGGGTGTTCGACGCGACATCCCCGATCGTCGAGGGGACCTACGAGGCCTCACGGGCGGCGGTCGACGTCGCGCTGACGGCCGCCGACCTCGTGCTCGCCGGCGAGCGTTCCGCCTACGGCTTGTGCCGCCCGCCTGGCCACCACGCGGCCCGCTCGATGATGGGCGGCTACTGCTACTTCAACAACGCGGCGATCGTCGCGGACGACCTCGCGCGCCGGACCGGCGGTCGGGTCGCGATCCTCGACGTGGACTATCACCACGGCAACGGGACGCAGCAGATCTTCTACGCCCGACCCGAGGTGCTGTACGTGTCGTTGCACGGCGATCCGGATCGCGCGTACCCGTACTTCAGCGGGTTCGCGGAGGAACGAGGGGCGGGCGCGGGTGCCGGCACCACCCTCAACCTGCCGCTGCCGGCTGGTTGCTCGGACGAGGAGTACCTCGTCCACCTCGACCATGCCCTGGAAGCGGTCGACGCGTTCGGTGACGCCCCGCTCGTGGTCTCGCTCGGGGTCGACACCTACGGGCGGGACCCGATCTGCGACCTCGCGCTGACCACCGGGGCGTACCGCGAGGTCGGACGTCGCGTCGGGGCCCTCGGGCGATCGACCGTCGTGCTCCAGGAGGGCGGCTACTTCATCCCGGCCATCGGCGAGAACGTCCGGACCTGGCTGACCGGGCTCGCCGAGGCGCAGTGACCGGCGTGGGCATGGGGCCGAGGTCGGGCCCGGGCGCATCTCATCTCGACTAGCCTTCGACCGACATGGGGGAGGACCAGAGCGCGGTGCCCGAGGCGTCCGGCGGGTCAGCGAGGACGAGCAACGCGTACGACATGTTCATCCTGGTGCTCACCGTGCTCTCGCTCGCGATCATGGTGGTGCTGGTGTTGCCGGTCAGCGACGCGACGATCCAGCTGCTGACCGTCTACGACAACGTGATCTGCGTGGTCTTCCTGATCGACTTCTCCTGGAACCTGTCGAGGGCACGTCCCAAACGCGAGTACCTTATCGGCCGGCGCGGCTGGCTCGACCTGATCGGCTCGATCCCCAGCTTCGGGTTCCTCGGCGTCTTCAGGTTCACCGCGCTCTTCCGTCTCGCGCGTTTGAGCCGCCTCGCGCGGATCACCCGTCTCCTCCGAGGGCAGAACAAGGCCGCCCTGATCCGGGACGTCGTCGAGCATCGGGGGCAGTACGCGGCGTTCATCACGATCCTGGCCGCGATGACCGTGCTCACCATCACCAGCGTCCTGGTGCTGCAGTTCGAGAGCCGCTCGCCCGACGCGAACATCACGAGCGGCGGCGACGCCCTGTGGTGGGCGATCGTGACGATCACCACCGTGGGCTACGGCGACCGGTTCCCGGTGACCGGCGCGGGACGCATCACCGCGATCTTTGTGATGTTCGCGGGGATCGGCATCATCGGTGCCCTCGCGAGCATCCTCGCCAGCGTCCTGGTTCCGACGCCGGAGGAGGCCGCGGAGCCCGAGACCGCGCCGGCGGGCGAGCCTACGGTCCAGCAGCAGCTCGCGGACATCAAGCAGGAGCTGGCTGAGATCCGTCGCTCGATGCCCGACGGCGGCTCGGAACCCCCAGAGCCGTAGCCGCGGGTCGCGCCCGCCGCTTCCGGTCAGTACCATGGCCCACCTGGGACGCCCGGAACACGACGGGACGTCCGCGGAACGAGACCAGGGGGTGCCGGATGTCGAGGATCGTGAAGGCGGCGTTGCTCCAGACGGACTGGGCAGGCTCCAAAGAGGAGATGATCGACAAGCACGAGGAGGCCGCGCGCGAGGCCGCCGCGCAGGGCGCCCAGGTCATGTGCTTCCAGGAGCTGTTCTACGGGCCGTACTTCTGCCAGGTGCAGGACGCGGAGTACTACAGCTACACGGAGCCGATCCCGGACGGTCCGACCACCCAGCGCTTCCAGGGCGTCGCCAAGGAGCTCGGGATGGTCCTGGTGCTGCCGATGTACGAGATCGTGCAGCCGGGCCTGTACCACAACACCGCCGCCGTGATCGACGCCGACGGCACGTACCTCGGCAAGTACCGCAAGCAGCACATCCCGCAGGTCAAGGGCTTCTGGGAGAAGTTCTACTTCGCGCCCGGCACGGGGGGCTACCCGGTGTTCGAGACCGCGGTCGGCAAGGTCGGGGTGTACATCTGCTACGACCGTCACTTCCCCGAGGGGTGGAGGATCCTCGGCCTGAACGGGGCCGAGATCGTGTTCAACCCCTCGGCCACGCACCGCGGTCTGAGCGAGTACCTGTGGCGCCTCGAGCAGCCGGCCGCGGCCGTCGCGAACATGTACTACGTGGGTGCGATCAACCGTGTCGGGATCGAGCCCCTCGGCGAGAACGACTTCTACGGCCAGAGCTACTTCGCGGACCCGAGGGGGTCGTTCGTCGGCGAGGTGGGCGATGCCTACAAGCCGGAGCTGATCGTCCGCGACCTGGACCTGGACGTGATCCGCGAGGTCCGCGACGGCTGGGCCTTCTACCGCGATCGGCGGCCGGACGCCTACGACGAGATCGTGGCTCGCTGACCGAGCGGACGGGGGGTCCCTGATGGACATCGGCGTCGTGCTGCAGACCACCCCTCCCGCCGCGAGGGTGGTCGACCTCGCCAAGCGGGCCGAGGCGTACGGGTTCAGCCACGTGTGGACGTTCGATAGCCACATCCTGTGGGAGGAGCCCTACCCGATCCACACGCAGATCCTGGCCGAGACCCGCAACCTGACGGTCGGGCCCATGGTGACGAATCCGGCGACCAGGGACTGGACGGTCAGCGCCAGCGTCTTCGCCACGCTGAACGAGATGTTCGGCAACCGCACCGTGATCGGGATCGGTCGAGGCGATTCCGCGGTGCGCGTCACGAACGGCAAGCCGACCACGCTCGCGACCCTGCGCGAGGCCGTGCACGTGATCCGCGAGCTCGCCAACGGGCGGCCGGTCGAGTACAAGGGCGCGACGATCCGCTTCCCCTGGGCGGCGAGGAGCCGCGTCGAGGTCTGGGTGGCCGGGTACGGCCCCAAGGCCCTGCAGCTGATCGGTGAGGTCGGGGACGGGTTCATCCTGCAGCTCGCCGACCCGGACATCACGGCCTGGACGATCTCCTCGGTGCGGGCGGCCGCCGAGGCGACCGGGCGCGATCCGGACGAGGTCACGATCTGCGTGGCCGCGCCTGCGTACGTGAGTGACGACCTCGCCCACGCCCGCGACCAGTGCCGGTGGTTCGGCGGCATGGTCGGGAACCACGTCGCCGACATCGTCGCCCGCTACGGGGAGACCTCGGCCGTGCCCAAGGCGCTCACCGAGTACATCAAGGGCCGCGAGGGCTACGACTACAACGAGCACGGTCAGGCAGGGAACGTCCACACCGCCTTCGTCCCCGATGAGATCGTCGACCGGTTCTGCATCCTCGGACCGGTGGAGGAGCACGTGCGCCGCCTGAAGGAGCTGGACGGGCTGGGCGTGGATCAGTTCGCCGTCTACCTGCAACACGACGCGAAGGACGAGACGCTGCAGGCCTACGGCGAGAAGGTGATCCCCGCGATCGCCGAGCACGTGCGGGCGAAGACGTAAGTGACCACCGGGCTGGGTCGCCGTCTCCGGCGCGTGTGGATGTTCGTGCTGTCCCTGCTGCTGATCGCGCTGGTCTGGGAGCTCTACAAGGCGGTCGGGCCGCAGGACGGGGGAACCCTCTTCGGCTGGACGATCCTCCCACGGGCCAACGACCAGGCGATGCCGCACGTGTGGGACATGCTCGCTCGGTACGTGGAGCCGGAGCGGCGCGGGTTCGACACGCCGATCTTCGTCGTCGTCCTGCAGGGCGCGTGGTTCACGTTCCGCCTGTCGGTCGTCGGGTTCGCGATGGGCACGCTCGTGGGTCTTGGACTGGCCATCCTGATGGCCCGCTTCAAGGTGGTCGAGCGCGGACTCCTCCCGTACCTGGTGATCTCGCAGACGGTCCCGCTGATCGCGCTGGCCCCGCTCGTCGTGAGCTGGGGCGGCAAGCTGCACATCGGCGCGTTCGAGTGGCCCCGGTGGCTGTCGGCCGCCGTGCTGGGCGCCTTCCTCGCCTTCTTCCCCGTGGCGGTCGCGACGCTGCGCGGCCTCACCTCGACCCCGCCCGCCTCCCTCGAGCTGATGGACTCCTACGCGGCGTCGTGGCGCCAGACGCTGTTCAAGCTCCGGTTCCCGGCGGCGGTCCCGCACATGATCCCGGGGCTCCGGCTGGCCGCGACGGCCTCGGTGATCGGGGTCGTGGTCGCCGAGCTCTCCACGGGCCTCGCTGGGGGGGTGGGCCGGCTCATCATCGAGTACGCGCGGGAGGCCACGGCCGACCCGGCGAAGGTCTACACGGCCGTGTTCGCCGCCGCCCTGCTCGGCCTGGTGATGACCGGCATGGTCGTGCTGTTCGATCTCGTGCTGATGCGGAACCGACCGCGGGAGACGCCGGCGTGACGGCTGCCGTCGAGGTTCGGGGCGTCTCCAAGACCTTCAACGTCGGCCGCTCCGACGCCGTCGACGCGCTCGTGGACGTCGACCTGTCGATCGAGCCCGGCGAGTTCGTCTCCCTGATCGGCCCGTCCGGATGCGGCAAGTCGACCGCGCTCCGTCTGATCGCCAACCTGCTCGAGCCCACCGCGGGCGAGGTCCTCGTGAACGGCAAGCCGGCGCGTCAGGCCCGGCTGGACCAGGACTACGGCATGGCGTTCCAGCAGGCGGGGCTGTTCGACTGGCGGAGCGTGGCGCAGAACATCGAGCTGCCGCTGGAGCTGAAGGGGTGGGACAAGGCTCGACGGCGCGCGCGCGCGCTCGAGGTGCTCGACCTCGTGAACCTGCCGGAGTTCGCGAACCACCTGCCGTGGCAGCTCTCGGGCGGCATGCAGCAGCGGGTCGCGATCGCCCGGGCGCTCGCGGTCCACCCACCGCTGCTGTTGATGGACGAGCCGTTCGGTGCCCTGGACGAGATGACGCGCGAGCGGATGCAGGACGAGCTGCTGCGGATCTGCGGCGAGACGTCGACGACGGTCGTGTTCGTCACGCACTCGATCCCGGAGGCCGTGTACCTGTCGAGCCGCGTCGTGGTCATGTCGCCGCGACCCGGGCGGATCCGCAGCACGGTCGACGTGCATCTCGGCTCCCGGCGCGGGATCGACACGCGCGAGGCGACCGCCTTCTTCGAGAAGGTGACCGAGGTGCGGGAGGCGCTCCGCGGGATCGGAGCCGCGGATCCCGTCGGCGCGGAGGAGGTCGGCGTGGAGGTGGTGGACCGATGAGTCGGTCGCGCGGGGCCGTGTTCCGCTCGCTGTGGCCGCCCGTGGTGTTCGGCCTGGCGTTCCTGCTGCTGTGGGAGGCGTCGGTGAAGGTGTTCGACCTCGAGCCGTACTTCCTGCCGGCGCCCTCGGAGATCTGGGCGCAGTTCACGGCGAACCTGGACCTGATCTGGGAAGCGGCTCGGGTCTCGGGCGGGAACGCGCTCGTCGGTCTGCTCGTGGGGACCACGCTCGGCATCGCGGCGAGCTTCCTGCTGGCACGCTTCCACGTCCTGAACGACCTCATGACCCCGCTCGCCGTCGCCCTGAACGCCGTGCCGATCTTCGTGTTGATCGCGGTGTTCAACAACATGTTCCCGGTCACGAGCGAGGTTCCCCGTCGGGTGATGGTGACGCTGGTCGTGTACTTCATCGTGCTGGTCAACGTCGCCCGGGGGTTGCGCGAGGCGAGCCCGACGCACCTCGAGCTCATGCGTTCGTTCGCGGCCAGCGAGGTGGCCGTGCTCCGCAAGGTGCGGGTGCCGAACGCCGTGCCGTACCTGTTCACGGCGCTGAAGATCGCGGCTCCCGCCGCGGTCATCACGGCCTTCGTGTCCGAGTACTTCGGCGGGTCGCAGAACGGGCTGGGTAGCCGGATCGTGGGGAACATCGCGATCTCGAAGAACGCCGCGGCCTGGGCCTACGTGCTCGGGGCGTGCCTGCTGGGGCTCGCGTTCTACCTGGTCGCCGTCGCCCTGGAGGGGGTCCTCACGCCCGGCGGCAGACGGGCGCGCGATGGGGCATGATTCGCGGGATCGGGCGGGGCACGGTGCCCCGAAGGAGAGAAGGAGGAGGTAGCGCGTGAGGGGACACCCATGGAGGCTGATCGCCGCCGCCGTGCTCTCGCTGGCGCTCGTGGCCACCGCGTGCGGTGGCGATGAGGACACCGGCGGTGGCGATGGTGGCGGCGATTGCGACACCGTCGACGAGGTCAGCCTGCAGCTCCAGTGGTTCATCCAGGCCCAGTTCGCCGGGTACTTCGCAGCCCAGGACGAGGGCTTCTACGCCGACCAGTGCCTCGACGTCACCATCGTCGAGGGCGGCGTCGACATCGTCCCTCAGCAGCAGGTGGCGGACGGGGCGGTCGACTTCGCGCTCGCGTGGGTCCCCAAGGCCCTCGCCAGCCGTGAGGCCGGCGCGAACATCGTGAACATCGCCCAGGTCTTCCAGCGCTCGGGCACGCTGCAGGTCTCGTTCGCCGACTCCGGGATCACGTCGCCGGCCGACTTCGCCGGCAAGACCATCGGGAACTGGGGGTTCGGCAACGAGTACGAGATCTTCGCCGCGCTCGCCCAGGAGGGTCTGGACCCGGCGGCGGACGTAACGCTCGTGCAGCAGGACTTCGACATGTCCGGCCTGCTGGCCGGTGACATCGATGCCGCCGAGGCGATGACCTACAACGAGTACGCGCAGGTGCTCGAGGCGGTGAACCCGGACACGGGCGAGCTGTACCAGCCCGAGGACCTGAGCGTCGTCTCCTACGAGGAGGTCGGCGTCGGGATGCTGCAGGACGCCATCTGGGCGGACGGCGAGCGCCTGGCCAGCGACGATGCCTACCGGGACATCGCGGTCCGGTTCGTCACGGCCAGCCTGCAGGGATGGGCTTACTGCCGGGACAACGCGGAGGCCTGCCGCGACATCGTGGTCGCGAAGGGGTCCAAGCTGGGGAACAGCCACCAGCTCTGGCAGATGAACGAGATCAACAAGCTGATCTGGCCAGCGGACAACGGGGTGGGCTTCATCGACCAGGCCGCGTGGGATCGAACGGCCGAGATCGCTCAGAACACGCCGAACCTCGAGGGGGCGACCGTGATCACGGCACCCCCGTCCGCGGACGCCTACACGAACGACATCGTGACCGAGGCGCACGCGGCCCTCGAGGATCTCGGCGTCGATATCAACGGCGCGGACTTCTCGCCGATCGAGGTGACCCTGGAGGAGGGTGGCGCCTGACATCGAGGCGCGATGAGGCAACGGGGAACGAGGAAGCGGGGCCGCGGACGCGGCCCCGCTTCTCCCTTCCTCGGAGCGTGTGCTGTGGTTACCCGCGCGCGTACAAGGCCAGGCTCAGGAGGGGATCCGAGTCGCTGGCGAAGACCTTGAAGGTGTGGTTGCACCGTCCGCTGTCCCCGAGCCCGCGCAGGATGAACCGGAACCTGCCGCCTCCGTCCGACCAGCTGTCGTCGAAGTGATCGCCGTTCCGGCAGTCGACCACGATCTCCACGTCCACCCGGGTCCCGGCATGATCGGCGATGAAGGCGACCTGGTTGTAGTTGCGCGTCCAGGCCCGAAGGATCACGCGACCGTGGCCGCTCTTGTCGTGGACCAGGTCCCACGCCTGGGCCGTCCCGGTGCCGGCCACGAAGAGCGCCCCCGTGAGTGCGACGACCAGCAGGTTCCTGCGGAGCATGGCTCCCCCTTTCCTCCTCGGTGGCGAGACCGTAGACCCGCGCCCCGCCGCCCGCAACGCCGTCACGGCGCCATCGTGAGCGCCATGAGCGCCTTGCCCGTGTGCATCCGGTTCTCGGCCTCGTCGTAGACGACCGAGTGCGGACCGTCGATCACCGCGTCGGTGACCTCGGTGCCGCGGTCGGCCGGCAGGCAGTGCATGTACAGGGAGTCCGTCTTGGCCAGTCCCATCCGACGCTCGTCGCAGATCCAGTCCTCGTACCTCGCGGCGTCCGCGAGCGCGGCGGCCTCGTCGGTGAACAGGTCGAGCCGGCCCCAGGACTTGGGGTAGACGACGTCGGCGCCCTCGAACGCCGCGTCCATGTCGTCCGTGGTCTCGATCGTCCCGCCGCCCTGCGCCGCGGCCTCGTCCGCGCGCTTGCGGACCTCGGGCATCAGGTCGAAGCCCGGGGGGTGCGCCAGCACGACGTCGATGCCGAAGCGTGGGAGCAGCATCAGCAGCCCCTGGGGCACCGACAGCGGCTTCGCGTAGCTCGGCGCGAAGGCCCACGAGACGGCGACCCGCAGCCCGCGCAGGTCCTGCCCGCGCTGCTCGCGCAGCGTCATCAGGTCGGCCAACGTCTGGGTCGGATGGTCGATGTCGCACTGCAGGTTGATCACGGGGATCTCTGCCCAGCGCGCCACCTCGCGCATGTACGCGTTCCCCTCGTACGGGACGAGGTCGTGCCGGATCGCCAGGCCGTGCCCGTAGCGGGACAGGATGATGCCCATGTCCTTGGGGCTCTCGCCGTGCGCGACCTGGGTCTTGTCGGCGTCCAGGAAGTGCGCGTGGCCGCCGAGCTGGGTCATCCCGGCCTCGAACGCGTTCCGCGTGCGCGTGGACCTGTCCAGGAACAGCATGAACAGCGTCCGCTCCGGGAGCAGGCGGTGCGGCTCGCCCGCCTTGAACCTCGCCTTCAACTCCCCGGCGAGCGCGATCGCCTCGTCGATCTCCTCGGTGGTCCAGTCCAGCGTCTCGATGTAGTCGCGCCCTCGCAGGCTCGAGCGGTCCATGCGGCGATCACCCCTTCGGCTTGAGGTCACTCTGGCCGAGGTCGGCCCCGTGGTACTCGGGCACGGGCCGCGGCCCGGGCACGTCGGGCACGGGGGGCCACCCCCGGCTCGCGGCGGGTTGCCGGAGCCCGACGATGTCGTCCGGCTGCACCGGCGCGCGATTCAGCTCGCGTCCCGTCGCGTCGCGGATCGCGGCGACGATCGCGGCGGTCGAGACGATCGTCGAGATCTCGCCGATCCCCTTGGCGCCGTACGGGACGTCGGGCTCCGGATCTTCGACGAGCTCCGTCACGACCGGCGGCATGTCCAGCATCGTCGGGATCAGGTAGTCGGTGAACGACGCGTTGGCGATCCGCCCGTCCTTCATGCGGATCTCCTCCATCACGGCCAGGCCGAGCCCCTGGGCGCTGCCGCCCTCGCTCTGTCCCTCCACGCCCTGCGGGTTGATCGCCCGGCCGACGTCGAGCACGGAGCCCAGCTGCACGACGCGGACCAGGCCGAGCTGCTGGTCCACCTCGACGACCGCCCGCTGCGCGCCGAACGCGAACATCACGTGCGGATCGCCCTGTCCGCGCTCGTCCAGACCGGTCGTCGGCCGGTGGTGGAAGGTCCGGGTAGCCACGACGGGCTCGTCGAGCAGATCGGACAGCTCGACGACCGGGACGCCGTCGGCGAGGACCTCCCCGTCGGCGAGGCCGAGCTGGCCCTCGGGACCGAGTCGGGCGATCGCGCGTGCGAAGATCTCCTCGGCCACCGCGCGGCTCGCCATCTGGACCGCTCCGCCGCCCATGAAGGTCTGCCGGGACGCGCTGGTCGAACCCGCCGAGTCGACGCCGGTGTCGGCCTCATGGAGCACGACGTCCCGAACGCCGAGCTCCTCTCGGGCGATCTGCGTCACGATCGTCGAGAACCCCTGCCCGCACTCCACGCCGGCGGTGTGGATCTCGGCGACGGGGCCGTCGGGACCGGCGAACAGCGAGACGCGGGCCTGGTGGAAGTCGTCGAACCCCTCGCTGTAGGCGATGTTCTTGTAGCCGAGCGCGAACCCCACCCCGCGGCGCAGCCCCTCACCGTGGCCGACGTTGCCGGCGCCGCCCGGGAGCGTCATCGGGTCGCGCATCGGGGCGGGTTCGGGCTCCGGCGGCATCGGGAGATCGCGGCAGCGTTCCAGCACCTCGCGGACCGGCGCGCTCCCGCGGACCACCTGACCCGTCGGGAGCACGGACCCGGGTTCGAGCGCGTTCCGCCGTCGGAGCTCCACGGGGTCCAGGTGGAGCTCCCGTGCGAGCCGATCCATGTTCGCCTCGTGCGCGAAGCACACCTGCGGCGCGCCGAACCCTCGCATCGCCCCACAGGGAGGGTTGTTCGTGTACACGGCCGTCCCTTCCAGGAACGCGTTCGGCACGTCGTAGGGGCCCGCGAGGAACGTGGTGGCGTTGCCGATCACCGCGGGCGAGGACGAGGCGAACGCGCCGCCGTCGATCACGATCCGGCCGCGCACCGCGACCAGCCGTCCGTCCCGCGTCGCGCCGGTCCGCAGCCACACGCGCGAGGGATGGCGGTGCACGTGGGCCAGGAACGACTCGTCGCGGCCGTAGGACATCTTCACCGGGCGCCCGGTGTGCATCGCGAGCATGCACGCGTGGATCTGCATGTGGAGGTCCTCGCGGCTGCCGAACGCGCCGCCCACGCCGGCGAGCGTGATCCGGACACGGTCCTGCGGGAGGTTCAGCACGGGGGCGATCTGCTGCCGGTCCACGTGGAGCCACTGCGTCGTCACGATGAGGTCCACCCCGCCGTCCTCGCCGGGGATCGCGAGGCCCGCCTCGGGTCCGAGCGCGGCCTGGTCCTGCATCGCCGTCTCGTAGTAGCCCTCGACCCAGATCTCCGCCTCGGCGTCGGGGTCTCCGTGCTCGATCTGCAGGTGACGCAGGGTGTTGCCCCACTCGTGGAGCCTGGGTGCGTCGGGGTCGAGCGCTCGCTCCATGTCGAGCACGGGATCAAGCTCCTCGTACTCGACCCGGACCCTGGCCGCGGCGCGGCGCGCCAGCTCGGGCGTCTCGGCGGCCACCACCGCGACGGGCTGGCCCGCGTAGAGCACGCGGTCCCAGGCCAGGACGGGCTGGTCCGAGAACTCGAGCCCGTAGGTCTTCTTGCCGGGGACGTCCTCGTGCGTGAGGACGGCGTGCACCCCGGCGCTCGCCACCGCCTCGGCCAGGTGGATCGCGCGGATCCGCGCGTGCGGATGGGGGCTGCGCACCGTGGCGCCCCACAACATCTGGTCGTGCCACAGGTCGCTCCCGTACGCGAATGTCCCCTTCACCTTGGGGATGCCGTCGACGCGTCGCACGCTCTCGCCGACGCCGTCGCGCGTCCGCTGATCGAGCCGGGTGCTCACCAGGCCCCCGCTCGCCTGCGCTCCGCGGCCGAGCGCACGGCGTCCATGATCTTCTGGTAGCCGGTACATCGGCACAGGTTCCCGGACAGCGCCTCGCGGACGGTCAGCTCGTCCGGCGAGGGGTCGCGCTCGAGCAGGTCGGTCACCGCGACGACGAGCCCGGGCGTGCAGAACCCGCACTGGACCGCACCGGCCTCGACGAACGCCTCCTGGACCGGGTGGAGCCGGTCGCCCTCGGCGAGCCCCTCGACCGTTCGAACCTCCCGTTCGTGCGCCTGGGCCGCCAGGACCAGGCACGAGCAGACGAGCTCCTCGTCGAGCCACACCGAGCAGGATCCGCACTCGCCCTGCTCGCACGCGTTCTTCGAACCGGGGAGCTGCAGCCCGTCGCGGAGGAACGACAGCAGGCTCGAGCCCTCCCAGGCGTCGGCCTCGCGCCACTCGTCGTTCACACGCACGCGGATCAGCACGGCACGCCCCTCACGAGACCATCGCCTCCTCGGCGCGGTCCTCGACCGCCCACGCGAGGGCTCGGCGCGCGAGCACGCCGAGCGTGTGGCGCCGGTACGCCGCGGTGCCCCGCACGTCGTCGATCGGGGTCGCCGCCGCCTGCACCCGCTCGGCGAAGCCGTCGACCGCCTGCGGAGTGACCGGAGCGGCCAGGTCGTCCCACGCCCCGGCGCGCTCGAGCTCCGCGTTCAGGAAGGCCTCGGCGTCCCGTGCCCGGACGACGGTGGGAGCGACCGAGCCGAGGGCGACCCGGACGGTCCGGGAGCCCTGGTCCATGGCGAAGCATAGATTGGCGATCGCGATCACCATGGCGTTGCGCGTCCCGACCTTGGAGAAGGACTGCGGCCCGGCGAGCGGTCGCCACCGGGTCCCCATGATCAGCTCGTCCGGCGCCAGCGCGTGCCGCTTGACCCCGAGCAGGAACGCGTCCCACGCCAGCCACCGCTCGCCGCGCGCCGCGCTCGAAAGGCCGATCTCGGCATCGTGCGCGGCGAGCACCGGCAGGGCGTCCCCGGCCGGCGAGGCGGTCCCGAGGTTCCCGCCGACGGTCCCCCGGTTGCGGATCTGCGGCGAGCCGACGGAGCGCGAGGCCTCCGCGAGGGCCCGGATCTGTGGGAGCTCCCGCAGGATCCTCGAGTAGGTGACCCCGGCGCCGAGGAACAGCGTGTCGTCCTCCTCGGCCCAGCGCAGGAGCTCGGGCAGTCGCGAGACGTCGATCACCACGTCGGGCCGGTCGTGGTCGAAGTTGATCTGGACCATCAGGTCGGTCCCGCCCGCGATCGGGACGGAGTCCGGATGCGCGGCGCGCAGCTCGAGCGCCTCCTCGAGGGTGCGCGGCGACCGGACCTCCACCTAGGTCCTCCCCGGCCCCGAGGATCCGCCCGTCGGTCCGTTCGCCACGCCCTCGACGGCGAAGGCGTCGATCATCGCGTCCACGTCGTCCCCCAACGGATACAGGATCGGGCAGGTGCACCCGGCCGCCACGTACTCTCGCACCTTCGCGCGGCACTCGTCCGGCGTCCCGGACGCGGTGATCATCTGGACGACCTCGTCGGGCACGAGGGCCATCGCCTTGCGGATCTCGTCGGGGCCGGCCGGCCAGGTGAGGACCTGCGCGATCTCGTCCAGCAGGGACTGGTCCACGCCGCTCGCCTTCATGATGTGCGGCTGCTGCCCCAGGTACTGCGTGACGAGCTCGCGCGCGTGATCGAGCGCGACCGCGCGGTCCTCGTCGAGGGAGCACACGATCAGCTGGGGACGGTCGACCTCCTCGAGGGTCCGGCCGGCGCGGGCGGCGCCGGCCGCGAGGTGCTCCATCGCGGTGGCGTTGTAGGCGGGGCTCACGAGGTAGTTGAGCAGGGCGCCGTCGGCGACCTCCCCCGCGAGCTCCATCATCCGCATCCCGGTCGCGCCGAGGTAGATCGGCACCTGGCGGGGGGAGCGGTCGCCGTGGACGATGTCGATCTCGATGTCGGTGACGTCGACGAACCCGCCGTGGAACGTGACGTTCTCCATCGCGATCAGTCCTCGGAGCACGCCGATGTACTCGCGCATCGCGCCGAGTGGGTGCTCGCGCCGGACCCCGACCTTGGAGGCGAGCGGCTCCCACCAGGCGCCGATGCCGAGCATCACGCGCCCGGGCGCGAGGTCGTCGAGCGTCACGAACGTGGCGGCCATCAGCCCGACGTTGCGCGTCCAGCAGTTCACGACGCCGGAGCCGACCTTGATGCGCTCGGTCGTCGCGGCGAAGGCCGCCATCGGCACGGTCGCTTCGCGCACGAGCCGACTCTCGGCCTGCCACACGGCCTCGAACCCTCGCGCCTCGGCGTGCGCCACGTACCGCATCCCATCCCGGATCGGGTGCTTGTCCTGCAGGTAGAGGGCGACGCGGCCCTCGGCGGACACGGTCATGGCTCTCCCTGGGGCTCGAACGCGTGCGCTGGGGTCTCGTCGATCCGACGCCACAGCTCCTCGGCGCCCTCGCGGCAGCGCCCGCGGATCTCCTCGGTGGCGGCCCGCGCCAGGCGCCCGTCGCGGACGACGACCTCGCCGTTCACCAGCACGTCCCGCACGTGCCTCGCGGACATCCCGAACACCCAGTGGCCGCCGAGGTTCTCGGGGGACAGCGGCGTCGGGGGGTCGTAGGCGAGCACGACGAGGTCCGCCGGGGCGCCGGGCTCGATGCGTCCGAGGAGCGGCTCGCCGGTGGCCGCGGCCGCGAGACGGCCCGAGGCCGCGAGCCGGGCGAGCGCCCAGGCGGGGACGACCGAGGGATCGTCCTCGCGCGCGCGCCAGAACGCCGCCTGGGACTCCGCGAACAGGTCGCCATCGATCCCGTCGGTCCCGAGGGCGATGCGGTCGCCGAGGGCACCGATCGGGGCGCGCCCGACGCGGTTGTTCATGTTCGAGCGAGGGTTGTGGGCGACCCATGCCCCCGCCCGGTCGATGAGGTCGATCTCGTGCTCGTCGACGTGGACGCAGTGCGCGAGCAGCGATCGCTCGGTCAGCGCCCCGGCGTCCGCGAGCCGCTCGACGACCCGCTTGCCGAAGCGCGCCCGCGCGTCACGCTGGTCGGCGGCGTCCTCGGCGACGTGGATGTGGATGCCGGCCCCCAGCTCCTCCGCGAGGCTCACGCAGCCGCCGAGCGTCTCCTCGGAGAGCGTGAACGACGCGTGCGCGCCCACCATCGGGGTTGAGAGCGGGCCGTGGGTCTTGGCGAACCGCCGGTGCTCCTCCAGTCCCTCCGCGGCGGCCTCCGGGCCGTCGCGGTCGCTGACCTCGTAGCACAGCACCGACCGAGCTCCGAGCTGCTCGAGGGCGGAAGCGACCTGCTCGAGCGATTCGGGGGTCGCGTTCGGCGACGCGTGATGGTCCACGATCGTCGTCGTGCCGCTCAGGAGCGCGTCCGCGCCCCCCGACCACGCCGAGAGCCACACCGAGGTGGGATCGAGGGCGCGGTCCAGGCGCCACCACACGCGCCGCAGGATCTGCACGAAGCTGCGCGGCGGCTCGAGCCGGTACGGCATCCCGCGTGCGAGCGCCGAGTACAGGTGGTGGTGGGCGCACACGTTCCCGGGGATGACGACGCAGCCCGAGCAGTCGAGGCGCTCGGCGTGCCACGGGGTGGGCCCCAGCGCGTCGATGCGGCCGTCGCGGATCATGACGTCGCCCGAGAACACCGTCGGCGGATCGAGCGAGGTGACCACGGTCCCGCCGGACAGGACGAGGCTCACGTGCCGCCCTCACCTCGCCGGGCGGCCGCCGCGGCGAGCCGGGGGTTGAGCGCCTCGGCGGCGGCCGAATCGCGCATCGGCAACCGGGTTCGCCACCGGCCGTCGAACGCGTGCAGCGCGCATGCGCATGCGGCGGCGGTCGGGACCAGGCCGATCTCGCCGACGCCCTTCGCGCCGTAGGGTCCCTCGGGCTGGGGGACCTCGACGAGGATCGTCTCGACCTCGGGCATGCGCTGGGCGGGGACGATGCCGAGCGACTTCAGGGTCGCCGCCGGCACGCCGGCATCGACCGTGAGCTCCTCCGTGAGGCCGAACCCGAGACCCATGTGGACGGCGCCCTCGATCTGGCCCTCCAGCAGGGTGGGGTTCATCGCCCGGCCGACGTCGTGAGCGGCCACGACCTTGTTCACGTGTCCATCGTCGTCCAGGGTCACCACCTGCACGGCCCAGCCGTACGCGAAGTGCGTGACCGGATCCTGCACGTCCGCGCCAGGGCTGTCGGTCCAGTCGACCACCACCTCACCGAAGAACTCGCGCCCGGCCAGGTCCTCGAGCCGGCCCCCGTCGAGCTCGGCCTTCAGGCCCTTCGCGGCCTCCTGGACCGCGCGCCCACCGAGCGTCGTCGAGCGCGAGGCGGTGGTCTGTCCCGTGTCGAGCTCGCGGATCGTGTCGACGACCACGTGGACGCGATCGGCCGCGATGCCGAGCTCCTCGCACACGACCTGTAGGAGCACCGTGTTCACGCCCTGTCCCATCTCGGTCCACGAGTGGAACAGGGTCACGGTGCCGTCGGCCTCGGGTCGCAGGATCGCCCGCCCGTACTCCGTCAGTCCGTTGCCGATCCCGGTGTTCTTCACGGCGCAGCCGATCCCTGCGTAGCGGGCGCCACGGTAGGCATCCCGCACGGCCTCCAGGCAGGCCTTGATCCCGACGCCCTCGCCGAGCACCTGGCCCGTGCCGAAGCGATCCCCGACCTCGAGCGCGTTGCGCCAGCGGATCTCCCACGCGTCGATCCCGACGCGGTCGGCCAGACGGTCGAGCATCCCGTCGACCGCGAACGCGACCTGGTTGACGCCGAACCCGCGCATCGCGCCGCACGGCGGGTTGTTGGTGTAGACCGCGGTCGCCTCGACGTCGACGGCCGGCAGCCGGTACGGGCCGCACGCGTGCCCCGCCGCTCGCTCGAGGACCTTGTCGCCGACGCTCGCGTACGCGCCCGTGTCGCCGACGATCCGTGCGCGCAGCCCCGTCAGGCGGCCCTCGGCGTCGCATCCGACCGTGTAGGTCATCGTGAGCGGGTGCCGCTTCGGGTGGAAGCGGATGCTCTCCGCACGTGAGAGCGTGAGGAGTACCGGGCGGCCGGTCGCGACGGCCGCGAGCGCCGCGTGGCACTGCACGTTCAGGTCCTCCTTGGCGCCGAACGCGCCGCCGTTGGCGACCTGCGTCACGCGCACCCGGTCATCGGGCAGGCCGAGGAACGAGGCGATCTGACGGCGGTCCTCCCAGACGCCCTGCCCCTGGGACCAGACGCGGACCGTCCCACCCTCGCCCGGGGCGGCGAGCGCCGACTCCGGCTCCAGGAAGGCGTGCTCGATGAACTGCGTGTGGAAGGTCTCGGTCAACACATGGGCCGAGCCCTCGAGCGCCGCGTCGACGTCGCCACGCCGAACCACCGAGGTCGACAGGAGGTTCCCGCGTTCGTGCAGCTCCGGTGCTCCCGGTTCCATCGCGACGAACGGGTCCGTGATCGGCTCGAGCACCTCGTACTCGACGTCCACGAGCCGGGCGGCCTCGCGCGCCGCGTGGCGGGTCTCGGCCACCACGATCGCGAGCACGTCGCCCACGTACCGAACCGTTTCGCCCTCGGCGACCAGCTGCGGCCAGTCCCGCGTGATCAGGCCCTGCACGCGCTCGCCCGGGACGTCGCCGGCGAGGAGCACCGACACGACGCCCTCGTACGCGAGGGCGGGTCCCGGGTCGATCCGGAGCACACGCGCGCGCGGGTGATCGGCGAACCGGAGCGCCCCGTGGAGGGTCCCGGGCTCGGCGAGGTCGTTCACGTAGGGCTTGTCGCCGAGCGCGAGGGCGCGCCCCTCGTACCGGGCGGTGCGCGATCCGACCCGCCCGGACATCTCGGGCTCCGGCATCGGCGCTCCTGTGCGCGAGCGGGCCACGAGCCCGACGGCGTCCAGGATCTTCACGTAGCCGGTGCACCGGCACAGGTTGCCGGCCAGCGCCCGTGCGATCTCGTCGCGGGCGGGGATCGGGTTCTTCGCGAACAGCCCCTCGGCCTTCATCACGATCCCGGGCGAGCAGAAGCCGCACTGGGATGCGCCGGCGACGACGAACGCGTCCGCCCAGCGCTCGCGCTCGTCGGGCGCGAGCCCCTCCTGTGTCAGGACGTGGCGGCTCGAGGCGTGCTCGGCGCGCTGGGCGCACGAGACGACGGCCTTGCCGTCGACCAGGACCGTGCAGGCTCCGCACGAGCCCTCGGGCGCGCACCCGTCCTTGACCGAGGTGACGCCCAGCTCCTCGCGGAGGAGCTCGAGCAGGCTCATCCCCGGCCGCGTCGCGACCGAGACCGGCCTCCCGTTCAGCGTGAGATCCACGACCTCACCCCCTCCCGTCCGCATCGGCGGGCGTTCGGCTCCTGCAGTCTCCTACTCGACGGCGCCGAGCACGAGCGAGAGCAGGGCCATCCGCATCACAACGCCGTTGAACGCCTCGACCCAGTAGCGGGCGTGCCGCGTGGCGTCCACGTCCACCGGAAGCTCGTCCATCCGGGGGAGCGAGTGCAGGATGATCGCGTCGCTCCGCGCCTTGTCGCGCAGGAGCTCCCTCGTCACCCGGTACTCGGCCGGCGTGGTCGGCAGCGATGCCTCGCCGCGCTCGTCCCGGCCCTTCGTGTAGTCGGCCTGCACGACCGGCTCCATGTAGATCACGTCGCACTCGCCGAGCACCTTCTCGACCGACTCCGCCTCCTGGTACCGCACGTTGCGCTCGTCGAGCTCGGCCTTGAACTCGGGGAGCAGCGACATGTCGGGCGGGGCGACGACGTAGGACTCCACGTCGAACTGGCTGAACGCGTACAGGATCGAGTGCATCGTCCGCATCCGCATGTCCCCGACCAGCAGGAACCGGAGGCCGTCCAGCCGGCCGCGATCCTTCCAGGTCGTGTACAGGTCGGTCAGCACCTGGGTGGGGTGCTCGCCCCAGCCGTCGCCGCAGTTGATGATCGGGATCGAGGCCCACCGGGCCGCCTCCTCGGGCGCGCCCTGCTGGAAGTGCCGCATCGCGATCACATCGGCGTAGAACTCCAGCATGTGCACGGTGTCCTTCATCGATTCCTGGTAGAAGTCGCCGGCGCGGGTCATCTTGGCGTCGGCGAACCCCAGCACGTGCCCGCCGAGCCGGTGCATCGCCGCCTCGGTGGCCATCCGGGTCCTGGTGCTCGGCTGGTAGAACGCCGTCAGCAGGGTCTTGTCCTTCAGCAGGTCTGCGTTGCGCCGCTCCTTGGCGATCGGCGCCATCCGATCGCAGACCTCGAACACCCGGAAGAACTCCTCGCGCTCGAAGTCCTTGAGCGAGAGGATGTCGCGTCCCGCGAAGCTCCTCATCGTGCCTCCCTCCTCATCCGTCCCGGCGCGCGCCGGTGAAGATCACCCCGACCCGCTCGTGGGGGCGGATCGTTCCGGCGGCCGCGAGCTCGAGCAGTCCCGCCAGCCCGGCCGATCCCGTGTGGCTGACGTCGATGCCCGTGGTCGACCTGGCGAGGTCGTTCGCCTCGCGCAGCCGTTCCTCGGACACGAGGACCGGCCCGCCCTCGGTCGCGAGCATCCCTGCGACGACCGCTGCCCAGTCGTAGGTCTCGTCGTCCAAGATCCCCTCGGCGACGCTCGTCGGCTCCTCCTCCCATGGCCACATCACCTCGGAGCGGTGCGAGCGGGCCCAGCTCATCGCCTCGACGATGCGCTCATCGGTTGCGTCGTAGCCCACGTGCTGGCGCACCCGCGCGTAGGCACGCTCGAGCGGATGGGCGCCGGCGGCCTGCACCGCGTGGAACCGCGGCGGGTGCTCGGGCGCCTCCAGGAGCGCGGCGTCCTCGAAGGCGCGAACGCACGCACTGGCGAGCGCGCCGCCGCCGACCTGGACCATCAGGCGGTCGAGCGATCCACCCTCGTGCGCCAGCCGGCTGACGAGCTCGAAACCGAGGGTCTGGCCGCCCTCGATCGTGAGCCCGTTGTCCGGTCCCTGGCACGTGAACGGCACGGCGCCCTCGGCCACGGCTCGTCGGAGCGCGTGGTAAGCCGGATCGCCCGGGACGCCGCCGTCGCGCTCGCAGACCTGGATGGTCGCCTCCAGCTCCCGGAGCCGGCCGATCACGGCGGGATCGGCCCAGGTTGGCACGAACACGCGGATCGGACGACCCGCGGCGCGCGCCACGACGGCCGCCGCCAGGGCGGCGTTGCCGCAGCTCGCGATCGCGAGCTCGCGGTCCTCCATGGGCGCGAGCCCCGTCTGCTCCGCCACGAGCAGGTGGATCATGAGGCCCATCAGGTGTCGCGCCTTGTGCGAGCCGGACACGTTTCCGGTCTCGTCCTTGACCCAGACCGAGCACCCGAGCGCGCGGGACAGCGCGTCGCTGAGGAAGAGCGGCGTCTCGGCGAACCCGTGCCCGTCGACCGCGGCGACCGCCTTGTCCAGCTGCTCGACGAGGTGCACGTGATCCTCGTCGCTCATCCCGCCTCTGCGACCGAGGTGGTACGCATGGAACAGCTCGCGGTACCGGACGAAGGGGTTGGGGTTGGCCTCGTCGGGGAAGCTCACGTGCGTCGGGTCGAGCTCGCGGACCATGAGGTGGTCCACGTCGTCGGCTCCGGCGTTGGGGCAGGCGAAGGGGAGCGGCTCGTCCGACGGGGCCACGTGCCCGCACCCGGCGCAGACGACCGTCGTCGCGGGGCCGCCGGTCATGTCGCCTCGATGCCCGTGCTTGCGTTGAACGCCCGGATCGCCTCGTCCCAGGCCGGGACCTGCTCCCGCAGTCCGCGCCAGAACGACTGGTCGCGGCGCGCGACGAAGTCCTCGACCCCGACCCCCTGTTGCTCGACCCACGTGAAGTACCCCAGGTTGAAGATCCGCTGTCGATCGTCGTCGGTGAGCCCGAGCATGTCGGAGGTCTCCTGGCCCTCCAGTGAGCGACCGAAGGTCTCCACCGCCTCGGCCTCCCCGAACCCCTGCGGGAAGTCCCTGGCCAGGACCTTGTCCACCTCGGTCCGGTACATGGCCGCCCCGTCCGTGGCGACCGTGACGATCACGTCGTCGGCACCCATGCCGAGCAGCTTCGCCACCTTGATGGCGCCGAGGACGTTGCAGATGCTCGACAGCCCGAACGAGTCCAGCGCGGCGATCGTGTCCTCGCCCACGCCCCGCCGCCGGAGGTGATCCCGGCCCTCGGCCGTGTTGAAGAGCACGTTGAGGGCGTCGGTGTCCCGGTCGCTCACGTCGACGACCACGTCAGTGTTCATCACGTTGTGGATCAGCGGGACGTGCTTGTCCCCGATGCCCTGGATGTTGTGCTCGCCGAACCCGTTCCGAAGCAGGGTGGGGCACTGCAGCGCCTCGGCCGCGACGATCGCGGTCCCGTACCGATCCTTCAGGTGGTCGCCGGCCGCGATCGTGCCCGCCGAGCCCGTGGCCGCGACGAACGCGCGCAGGTGCAGGGACGACTCGCGTTCGCGCAGGGACTCGAAGACGTGCGCGAGCGCCCGCCCGGTGACCAGCTCATGCACGAGGTGGTTCGGGTACTCGGAGAACTGGTTCAAGATCACGTTGGCCGGATCTTCGGCCAGGCGCTTGCACTCGTCGTAGATCTCCCTGACGTTGCTCTCGACACCGGGCGTCCGGATGATGTCGGCCGGGTCGGCCACCCATCGCTCGAGCCACTCGAACCGCTCGCGGCTCATCCCTTCGGGAAGGACCGCGACGCCCCGGCAGCCCATGATCCGGCTGATGGCCACCCCGCCCCGGCAGTAGTTGCCGGTCGAGGGCCACACCGCCCGGTGGGCGGTCGGGTCGAACGCCCCCTCGACCACCCGCGGCACGAGGCACGCGTACGCGGCGAGCACCTTGTGCGCGCCGATCATCGGGAACCGGTCGCCCAGGGCCACGACGATGCGGGCGTCCACGCCCGTGAGCTCGCGCGGCAGGACTACGTGCTCGGGCACCTCGACTGTCGAGCGCCGGTCGGCCGCGTTGTACCAGTGCACCCGGAACAGGTTGAGCGGGTGAGCGGCGTCGGGATCGATCCCGGCGAGCTCGTCCTGGATCCGGCTCGGGATCTTGGCCGGCTCGGCGAGCTGCTCGAACGTCGGCAGCGCGATGCCCGCCTCCCGGAACCGTTCCACGGTCCGCTCGTTCACGGAGGCGTCCGAACCACCGACGGTCGGTTCCGGACGTGGCATCCGCGCTCTGCCTTGGATTGTAGGCGGGCGGCGGGGGGAGGCCGCCGGCCGCCGGGAGCGGCGACTATCGGCCGGCGTCCCCCGAGATCGCGTCGGCCACGATCGCGGCGTCCTCGCCGACGCCCAGGAGCAGCGAGGACTTCCGCGTGCGCAGGAAGTGGACGCCCAAGAAGTACAGGTGGGGGACGACGGTGCTCGCCCCGTCGCGCTGGATGGGGAACCCCATCTCGTCGAACGCATCGGGCCATGGCGCCAGGGCGCCGTAGTCGGGGCGGAACCCGCTGGTGAAGATCGCGGCGCCGAACCCGGTGAGGTCCATCTCGGTCGGCCCGCCCTCCCCGAACGGCTCCGGTTCGGGGATCTCGGGCACCGGGAGGCCGAGCTCGGCCGCGACCTTCGGGATGTCCTCCGTGGCCATGCGGTACCGCTGGTCGCCCCACGCCACGCTCTCGAGCAGGTCGTCCGCGAAGCGCACCCGATGGTCGTCGGCTCCGAGGAAGTGCCCGGCCAGCGTGACCCCCATCGCGCGGAGCGTTCGCAGGTGCAGGTCGTGGCCGCCCCCGTGGCCGGTCGAGAGCAGGTTCGCGAACAGCCGCGCCTCGGGGGTGGGGAGCTCGTCCACGCTCTGGTCCAGGAAGCCGTCCCGGACGGCCCACCACACGATGTCGCGGTCGCCGATCCGTCGCGGGACCCACGGGGCTCGCCCGCAGGCCAGGACCACCTCACGCCCGGCCTCGTGCAGCTCCTCGGCGAGCTGGCAGCCTGACTGGCCGCTGCCCACGATCAGGACGGGGCCCTCGGGCAGCGCTCCCGGATGCCGGTACCCCTCGACGTCGATCTGCAGGAGGTCGGCCGGCAGCGTCTCGGCGCCCCGCGGCCGATGAGGCCGCTGGTAGGCGCCGGTCGCGAGCACCACGGCCCGTGCTCCCAGGTCGCCCGCCGAGGTTCGGAGCACGAAGCCATCGTCCGGGCGCTCGACCGTGCGGACCTCGACGTCCTCGCGGACCGGCGCCGACACCTCGGAGGCGTAGTCCTCTAGGTAGGCGACGAGCTCGTCCCGTGGCATGTAGCCGTCGGGGTCGTCACCCGCGTAGGGATGCTCGGGCAGCTGCACGGACCAGTTGGGCGTCACGAGGCAGAAGCTGTCCCAACGACCTCGCCAGGTCTGGCCCACGCTCCCACGCTCGAGCACGAGGTGCTCGACACCCACCCGGGAAAGGCTGTGGCTCATCGCGAGCCCGGCTTGCCCGCCCCCGATGACCGCAACGTTGATGCGTTCCATCGGGGGCGCACTCTACCCGAAGGACCTTCCGCCGAGGTCGTGGCACCATGCGTGGCGTGAGCAACGAGCGCCACCCGCGGATCCAGCCGGTGTCGGAGGAGGCTCGGGTCACGCCCATCGAGCTGTTCTTCGACCTCGTCTTCGTCTTCTCGCTCACCCAGGTCACGGCGCTGGTGGCGAACGACCTCACGGCCCGGGGCATGCTGCGGGGCATCCTGGTGCTGGCGCTGCTCTGGTGGAGCTGGGTGGGCTACGCGTGGCTCGGCAACGTGGTGCGCGCCGACGAGGGGCTGGGGCGCGTCGCGGTGTTCGGAGCGATGGCCGCGATGTTCATCTTCGCGCTGTCGGTCCCCGAGGCGTTCGACGACCTCCCGGGCGGGCTCGGTGGACCCGTCGTCGTCGCCTTCGCGTACCTCGCCGTGCGGTTGCTCCACCTCGCGATCTTCCGGCTCGCCGCCAGCGAGGATGCCGGGCTGCGCCGGCAGCTCCTGCGCTTCATGCCGTCAGTGCTGGGCAGCACGGCCCTGCTGCTGGTCGCGTCGCAGCTCGAGGGACGGGCCCAGACGCTGGCGTGGGTGGCAGCGGTGGTGGTCGACTACGCGGGCACGATCCTCGCCGGCGCCTCGGGGTGGCGGCTGAACTCGGCCGGGCACTTCGCGGAGCGCCACGGGCTGATCCTGATCGTCGCCCTCGGCGAGTCGATCGTCGCGATCGGCGTGGGGGTCGCCGCGCTGCCGATCTCGTGGCCGATCGTGGTCGCGTCCACGCTCGGCCTCACGATCGCCGCGTGCGTGTGGTGGGCGTACTTCGACGTCGTCGCGATCATGGCCGAGCGGGTGCTGCGCCGCGCGCAGGGCGAGGAGCGCGCGCGCCTGGCCCGCGACGCCTACAGCTACCTGCACCTGCCGATGGTCGCGGGCGTGGTCCTGCTCGCGCTCGGGCTGAAGAAGGTCCTCGAGTACGTCGGCGACGGGACGCACCACGATCTGTCCGAGGCCCTGCCGCCGCTGCCGCTCGGCGCCATGTTCGCCGGCGTGGCGGTGTACCTGCTCGCCCAGGTGGCGTTCAAGTACCGCGTCGTCCGCACGGTGACCGTGCACCGGGTGGTGGTCGCCGCGGGGCTGGTGGCGCTGGCTCCGCTCGGCGCGCGGATCCCCGCGCTGGCGGCGCTGGGGCTCGTCGCGATCGTGCTGGTCGGCCTGATCGCGTTCGAGTCCCTCCGCTTCGCGGAGCTGCGGGAGCAGGTCCGCCACGAGGAGGACGAGGCGATCGCGCGCCTCGTCGGCGATGGGTAGCAGGCGCCCGGGCCGCGAGGGACCGCAGGGCCCCTCGCGCCCGGAGCGCGAACCCCCGCACGTAGGAGAGGGCGCGATGTCGGATCTGAGGGATCTCCTGATGCGGACGGCCGAGCGGGTTGCCGCGTACCGGGCGACGGTCGGCGAGCGCCCCGTCGATCCTCAGGTGGACGTCGAGCGGTTCCGTGCGACGTTCGGCGGTTCGTTCCCCGACGCGGGGGCCGAGGCGGAGCGCGTGATCGACGAGCTCGTCGCGGCGGCCGAGCCGGCGCTGATGGCGACCGTGGGCCCGCGCTACTTCGGCTTCGTGATGGGTGGCGCGCTCGACGCCGCGACCTGCGCCGACCTGCTCACGACCGGATG
>DASSJM010000021.1:0-21886 GCA_035691205.1 Actinomycetota bacterium | reverse complement strand
GTACGAGAGGACCGGGGCGGACGAACCTCTGGTGTGCCAGTTGTCGCGCCAGCGGCACGGCTGGTTAGCCACGTTCGGAAGAGATAAGCGCTGAAAGCATCTAAGTGCGAAACTCGCCCCTAGATGAGGTCTCCCACTGGGTAACCAGGTAAGGCCCCTCGCAGACTACGAGGTTGATAGGCCGGAGGTGTAAGCGTGGCAACACGTTGAGCCGACCGGTACTAATAGGCCGAGGACTTGACCTTGCTCGCGCTCGCTATCGCAGTTCCCGAGCTCTGCTCGGGGGCCGCGCTCCCACCGGTGTCGGATCGCCGAGGAACTCGGAGATCCGAGCAGCCGTTTCGGTGGTCATGGCGGAGGGGGAACACCCGGTCCCATCCCGAACCCGGAAGTTAAGCCCTCCAGCGCCGATGGTACTGCCCGGGCAACTGGGTGGGAGAGTAGGTCGCCGCCGAGACATCTTCGCAAGGGCCGCGCCGCGAGGCGCGGCCCTTCGCGTTGCCCGTCAGGGACGGGGTCCGATGGCGAGTAGGCTGTCCGCCGTGCCGAAGGCGATGCGCCCGCGTCCCGGCCCCCGAGGCGGCCCGAAGGCCCGCAGGCAGGGGGGGCTGCCCAGCGACGTCGTCTCCGAGCTCCGCCACATGTCCAAGCCCGGCCGTGCAGAGGACGCGACCAGGCGTCTGGAGCGGGCGGTGCAGCTGCTCGAGCGGGGCGACGCCCGCGGGGCGGCGGCGGAGGCCTCGAAGGCCAAGGAGGTGGCCCCGCGGGCGCCGACCGTCCGCGAGATCCTCGGGCTCGCGCTGTACGGCCTCGAGCGCTACCAGGAGGCGCTCTCGGAGATGCAGGCGTATCGGCGGATGTCCGGACGGGCGGATCAGAACCACATCATCGCCGACTGCCTGCGTTCGATGGGCCGGTCCGATCGCGCGGTCCCGCTCGCCGAGGAGGCGCTCGGCGCGCGTGGGGTGCCGATCGCGGCGAAGGCGGAGGCGGTGATCGTAGCCGCGAGCGCGCTCGCGGATCAGGGCAAGTTCGACCAGGCGCTCGGGATGCTCCGCCGGATCCGGACGCGAGACGACGTCGCCTCGCCCGAGGTCCTTCGCGTCTGGTACGTGACCGGGGACATCCTGGAGCGCTCGGGGCATCGCCAGGAGGCGCAGCGCGAGTTCCGGAAGATCGTCCGGCACGACCCGAGCGCCTTCGACGCGGCCGAACGCGCGGCGCAGCTGGCCTGACCGGGCTCGCCTCCGGTCCCGCGCGCTACGGCTCGAGCCCTCGGGCTCGCTCCTCGGCCTCCTCGCGCTCGCGCCGCTTGGTCCAGTACCGGACGATCCCCGTCGCGTTCATGCGGATGCTCGAGAGCGTCTCCAGACGCTGCAGGTCCAGGTCGGCCTGGGCGCCCGTCTCCGCGTCCTCGCGCGCGACCGCCTCGAGGATCAGCACGATCTCGTCGAGGTCCTGCGTGCGCTTCATCGCCTCGCCGACGACCGCGGTCCACCGTCGGAAACGCTCGGAGGCGAGGTCGCAGATGTGGTCGACCTCGGCGACGGGCCCGAAGTGCGAGAACAGGAGGATCGCGCCGCGCGCATGCTCGCGGATCCGCTCGATCGTTGCGATCGCGTTCTCGAGGTCGTACTCGGGGGGCGGGGTGGCCGGCCGCAGGATCGCCAGGTCGGGCGGGTGGATGCCCAGCGCGTCGCCCGTGAACACCGCCCCGCTCCGCGAGTCCACGAGGGCCACCTGATGCCTGGCATGACCCGGCGCATCGAGCGCGCGGAGCGAGCGCCCGGCGAGGTCGATGGTGTCGCCATCTCGGAGCACCCGGATCCGGTCCGCCTCGACGGGCGTGACCGGACCGAAGAGGGAGGCCATCCGCTCGGCCCCGTAGATCATCGTGGCGCTCGAGATCAACCTCGTCGGATCGGCCAGGTGCGGCGCCCCCCGCTCGTGGACCCAGATCGTCGCGTTGCGGAAGCGCTCGGCGATCGCGCCGACCCCACCGCCGTGATCGAGATGGATGTGCGTGAGGACGACGTGGGCGAGCTCCGAGGGACCGACCCCGAGGCGCTCGAGCCCGGCCGCCACCGGCGCGAACGAGGTCGTCGGGCCGGTCTCGACGATCGCTGGCTCCACGGCGTCGAGCAGGTACGCGGCCGTGTACCGCTCGCGCCCGCCGAAGAAGGTGTCGATGGCGATGATGCCGTCCGCCACGTCGAAGACCACCGGCTCCACATGGCGAGTGTAGGCGCCGCCGTGTCGGTGGTGGGTGCTAGCGTCCGAGCCCGAAAGGGGGGAGCCCATGGTGGCGGTCAACGTCGTGGTGCTCGCGGGCACCGTCGCGGCCGATCCGGTCGAGCGGCGGATGCCTTCGGGCGACGAGGTGACCGAGATCCGGCTCTCCGTCCCGGAGGCGGGTAGGCGCCTCCTCCCCCTCCCCGTCGCCGTCTGGCACAAGGACGTCGGCAAGCGCGCCCTGAAGGGTCTGGGCAAGGGCGACGACGTGCTCGTGCACGGCCAGTTGGTCAGGCGGTTCTACCGGAGCGGAGCCGGTGCTCGGAGCCTCACCGAGGTCGTGGCCTCGGGGATCAAGAAGCTCGAACGGGTGGATCCGGAGTAGGGCTCAGGCGCCGTCGAGCGGCCGGATGACCAGTCCCGTGCGGGGCTTGGGCCAGAAGAACGTCGACTTCTGTGGGAGGCGGCCACCGCGGTCGATCACGCCGCGGATCGTCGCCGCGTCGGTCGGCGGCAGCAGGTAGGCCGCGACGGCCTCCCCCGAGCGGACGGCCGCCTCGGCCTCGAACGCGTCCGGCGTGAACCGGAGCTCGGCGTCCAGGTCGGCCAGGATCCTCTCGTGCAGCGAGCACACGGCCGGCGGGCCGCCGGTGAGCTCCAGCACGCGATGCGTCAGCACGCCGCCCTGGATCGTCGCGATGCCCACGAGGCCTCGCGCGTCGCTCACGGTCTCGAGCGTCTCCTCGAGGTCTCTGACGCGGGCGCCCGTGCTCGGCACGGGCCCGGCGCGCTGGATCCGGTGG
Source organism: Actinomycetota bacterium (assembly GCA_035691205.1). Taxonomy (GTDB): domain Bacteria; phylum Actinomycetota; class UBA4738; order UBA4738; family HRBIN12; genus DASSJM01. The sequence continues at coordinate 18,851 of DASSJM010000021.1, read as the reverse complement.
AAGGGGAGCACCGGTGGCTCCTCGGCCGCGGCGTCGGTGAGGAGCATCATCACGTGGTCCCAGGGCCCGGGGCCCCGCTCCTGGCGCATCAGGTCCCGGTAACGAAGGGCGGTCGTGTACCGGTGGTGACCGTCGGCGATCATCAGCGATTCGGGCTCGAGCCACTCCGCCACGTTGGGCTCGGGGGGAGCGACCCAAAGCCGGTGCTCGACGCCGGCCTCGTCGGTCGTGAACGCGTCCGGCTCGCGCGTAGCCGCCGCGTCGAGGTAGACGGAGAGAGGCTCGCTCGGGCCGCGGAAGACGGCGTGGATGCAGGAGATGTTGACGCGCGTCGCCTCGAGCTGACGCAGCCGGTCCCGCACGGGACCGGCCATCGTTCGCTCGTGCGGAACGATCGATCCGCCCCAGTCCTCGAGCTCGACGGCGCAGACGAGGCCTCGGATCTGCCGGCGGCTGCCGTGCAGCGCGAAGTCCATCTCGAGCGCGAAGTACGCGGCGCCGTCCGTGGGTGCCAGGATCCCCTGCGCGCGCCAGGACTCGAGCTCGGAGGCGGCGCGCCTATACTTGTCCTCCGCCCGGACGTCGCCGGGGAGCTCCTCGCCGAGGTCCAGACGGATCACGTTGTACGGGCTCAGGTCCAGGTAGTGCCGGCGCTCGGTCTCCGATACCACGTCGTACGGGGGCGCGGTCACCACGTCGTGCGATCCCACGCGCGAACGGTCGAAGAGCAGGCCGACGAAGGGCGAGATGCGGGACACGCACCATGTATAGCAGCCGACCCGAACCCGGCCTCGCGTACGACCTGTTCGCCCGCGGCGTGCGCCTGCTGCGCGAGGGCCATCCCCATCAGGCGGTGGTCGTGCTGCGCCGGGCCAAGCTCCTGGAGCCGGACAAGGGATCGATCCGTGAGGTGCTCGGTCGCGCGCTCTTCATGTCGGGCCACGTGCTCCACGCGCGCCGTGAGTTCGCGAAGGCGGTGCGGATCGACCCGGCCAACGACTACGCGCACTTCGCCCTGGCCCTGGCCTGCGAGCGGACGGGCGCGCGGACCCGGGCGATCGGTCATCTGAAGCTCGCGCTCGCGATGCGGCCGGGGACCGTCGATTACGAGCGGGCCCTCGATCGCCTGGCCGGCTGATGCTCGCCGACGCCTACGACTGTCTCCTGTTCGACCTCGACGGGGTGCTCTTCCGGGGCGACGTCGTGATCCCCGGTGCGCCCGAGACCCTGGAGGAGCTCCGGCGAGCGGGCGCCCGGCCGGTCTTCCTGACCAACAATTCGTCCCGGACGCCTCAACAGGTGGTGGACAAGCTCGCCGGGCTGGGGATCGTCGCCGCGCCCGAGGAGGTGGTCACGTCCGCCCTCGCGACCGCCGAGCTGCTGGCGCGGCGGGGGGGCGGCGCCGCGTTCGTCGTGGGGCAGGAGGGGGTCCACCGGGCGCTCGCCGACGCTGGCATCGAGGTGGTGGACGGCGCGCCGGAGCGGGCTGACCTGGTGGTGGTCGGCTTCGACGGCGACGTGACCTACGAGCGGCTGAAGACGGCCTGTCTCCTGGTCCAGCGGGGCGCCCGGCTGGTCGCGACCAACCCGGACGCCTCGTACCCGGCGGCCGACGGCCTGTGGCCGGGTGCCGGCGCGCTGCTCGCCGTGATCACCACCACCACGGGTGCGGAGCCCGAGATCGTGGGCAAGCCGTTCGCGCCGCTGTTCGAGGCGGCGCGGCGCCGCGGCGGCGGCGGACGCCCGCTGGTGGTCGGGGATCGGCTCGATACCGACATCGAGGGCGCGGTCCGGCTGGGATGGGACTCGATGCTCGTGCTCACGGGCGTCTCCACGCGCTCGGAGGCCGAGACCACCGGGCCCCGGCCGACCTACGTGGCCGACGACGTGAGGGCCCTCGTCCGCGCCGCGGACCCGTAGTCGCGCCGAGCCGGTTCGGACGCAACGGCTCGGCAGTATCCTTGGGGAGCGCCGACGGCGCCCGAGGTGGGATCGAACGAGGGGTGATCGGGATGGTCATGGACGAGGTACGCAGGTACATGGAGGCCGCGATGGGCGCGATGGGCAGGCTCTCACCGGCCAAGGCGCAGGAGCTCGCGAAGTCGCTTGCCAAGGGGCAGGGTGCCGAGCAGGTCAAGAAGACGGCGAAGGATCTGCTCGAGTGGTCGAACAAGAACCGTGAGCGGCTGAGCGACCTGGTGCGCAGCGAGGTGCGTTCGCAGGTGAAGACGCTCGGGCTCGCCACGCGCGACGATGTCGACGCGCTGCGCAAGCGCGTGCGCACGCTGGAGCGCGAGGGGACGCCGGCCAAGAAGAAGAGCACCGCCAAGCGCAGCAAGGCCAAGCGCTCGACCGCCAAGCCCGCATCGGGGGCGGCGTCCACCTCGTCGAGTTCGGTCGCCGAGAGCTGAGTCGGAGCAGCGTGGCCCGCCGGCGGCTCGATGCCGAGCTCGTGCGGCGCGGCCTGGTCGCCACACGGAGCGAGGCCCAGGCGGCCGTCCGCGAGGGGCTCGTGCTGGTCGGCGGCGTCCCCGTGCCCAAGCCTTCGACGTTGATCGAGCCGCAGGACCCGGTGGAGCTGCTCGGCCCGGCCCGGCGATTCGTCTCCCGCGGTGGCGACAAGCTCGATGCGGCGATCGACCGGTTCGGCATCGAGGTCGCGGGACGCCGCTGCCTCGACGCGGGCGCCTCCACCGGCGGGTTCACGGACTGCCTGCTCGCCCGTGGTGCGCACCACGTCGTGGCGGTCGATGTGGGCTACGGCCAGCTCGCGTGGTCGATCCGGAGGGACGAGCGGGTCACCGTCCTCGAGCGCACGAACATCCGGGACCTGAGCCTCGCCGATCTGCCCTACGCTTCGGAGGTGGCGGTCGCGGACCTGTCCTTCATCTCGTTGCGGCTGGTGGTGCCGGTGCTCGCGGGGATCTGCGCGGATCCGGCCGACCTGGTGCTCCTGGTCAAGCCGCAGTTCGAGGCGGGGCCGGCCGAGGTGGGGCGCGGGGGGGTCGTCCGCGACGAGGCGGTGTGGGCTCGGTGCGTCGAGGATGTGGGGCAAGCGTGTCGGAGCGCGGGCCTCACGCCGGTCGCCGTCATGGCCTCGCCGCTTCCGGGTCCCGCCGGCAACGTGGAGTTCCCGCTGCACGTCCGCACCGGGCCGGCCGCGGGTGGGCCCGACCTGACGGCCGCGATCGAGGAGGGCCGGACGCTCGCGGCCGCCGGCTCGAAGGGGCCGGCGTGAGGGCGGTCGGCTTCGTGGTGCATCCGGCACGCCCGGCGGCGCTCGAGGCGGCGGAGGCGCTCTCGGCCTGGCTCGAGGATCGCGGCATCCGGACGAGCAGGCTGGAGGAGACGCCGTCGGCGGATGGCGACGGCGGGTCCGGGCGCGGGCTCGACCTCGTGGTCTCGGTCGGCGGGGACGGGACCTTCCTTCGGGCGGCGCACATCGCCTCCCGGGCGGACACCCCGGTGCTGGGGGTCAAGGTGGGCCGCGTGGGCTTCCTGACCGAGGTCGACCCCCAGCGGGCGACGCCGGTGCTCGAGCGCATGGTCGAGGGCTCCGCGCGGATCGAGGACCGTCTCGCCGTCCTCGCGGAGGTGGAGGGCGCCGACACCGAACCGCAGTGGGCGCTGAACGAGGTGATCGTCGAGAAGAGCGTCCGGCACCGACTCATCCGCCTCGCCGTCATCGTCGACGAGACCTACGTGACCACGTTCTCCGCGGACGGGGTGATCGTGGCCACCCCCACGGGGTCGACCGCGTACTCGTTCAGCGCCGGGGGACCGATCGTGTCGCCGTGGGTGCCGTGCCTCATCGTCACGCCGGTCGCGGCCCACATGGTCTTCGACCGTTCGCTCGTCCTCGCCCCCGATCAGCGCGTCGCCCTCGAGGTGGTGGGCGAGGAGCCGGGCCTGCTGTCTGCCGACGGGCGGGCGAGCCAGGAGCTCCCCGTCGGTGCGCGGGTCCGGATCGAACGGGCACCGACGCCGGCCCGGTTCGTCCGGCCGGACGACGCCCCCGCGTTCCACGCCCTCGTCCGCGAGAAGTTCGACCTGCCGGGCAAGGACGGCGGGACGACCTCAGAGGGCGGCGGGTAGGTGCTGCACGAGCTCCACATCGCAGGGCTCGGCGTGATCGAGGACCTGGAGCTGGAGCTCCACCCGGGCCTGAACGTGCTCACCGGCGAGACCGGCACCGGCAAGACGATGGTGACGGTCGGGCTCGCGCTGGCGCTCGGACGGCGAGCCGGGAGCCACCTCGTCCGCGAAGGTTCCTCGGCGGCACGGGTCCAGGCGCGCTTCGACGCACCGCGCTCCGCCGAGGACGCGGGCTGGGCGGAGGACGGCGAGGTCGTGCTCGCGCGCACGGTCACGGCCGCCGGGCGCGGATCCGCGCGGATCGGCGGCCAGTTGGCACCCGTCTCGGCGCTGGCCGCGCTCGCGGGGGACCTGGTCGAGGTCCACGGCCAGCACGAGGGCCAGCTGCTGCTCTCGTCGAGCGCGCAGACGCGGTTCCTGGACCGGTTCGCCGGTGCCGAGCACCTCGAGGCGGTCGCGGCGCTCGCGCGGGAACACGAGGCCCTGAGGGCCGCGCGGACGTCGCTCGCCGACCTGGACGAGCGCGAGCGGGATCGGGAGCGCGAGATGGACCTGCTCGCGTACCAGGTCCGAGAGATCGAGGGCGCCGCCCCGGATCCGGGGGAGGGCGGCCGGCTGCGGCTCGAGGAGGCCCGTCTCGCGCACGCGGAACGCCTGCTCGAGCGGGCATCGTCCGCCGAGCGTGAGCTGGCGGCGGAGGGGGGAGCCGGCGACCGGCTCCGTGCCGCCGCCGCGACCCTGTCCGTCGCCGCCGAGCTCGATCCGAGCGCCTCCATGCTCGCCGAACGTGCCGCCTCCCTCGCGGCCGAGGGCGCCGAGCTCGAGCGGGACGTCCGCGACTACCGTGAGCGACTCGAGCCCGACCCGGCCCGCCTCGAGCTCGTGCGCGAGCGGATCGCGGCGTTGACAGCGCTTCAGCGCAAGTACGGCGGCTCCGAGGAGGAGGTCCTCGACTTCCTGGCCAGGTCGAGGGAGCGCCTGCAGGCGCTCGCGGGGACAGACGAGGAGCGTGCTCGACTGGCCTCGGAGGTGACCGGGTCCACGGAGCGTGTGTCCGCGCTCGCCGTAGCGATCTCCGATGGGCGGGCACGGTCGGCGACCGAGCTGGCCCGTGCGCTCCGCGAGGAGCTCGCGGAGCTCGGCATGGAGGGAGCCACGATCGACGTGACGCTCGTGCCCAACCCGGAGGTCACCGCCACGGGCGCCGAGCGCGCGGAACTCACGTTCTCGGGCGGAGCGGGTCAGCCCTCCCTTCCGCTCGCCAAGGTCGCCTCTGGCGGGGAGCTCTCCAGGACCATGCTGGCGTGCCGGAGCGTGCTGGTGGATCTGGACGACGTGCCGACCCTGGTCTTCGACGAGGTCGACGCAGGCATCGGCGGGAGGGCGGGGGTCGCCGTGGGTCGGCGACTCGCCGCGATCGCCACCCGTCGCCAGGTGATCGTGGTCACGCACCTGCCGCAGATCGCCTCGTTCGCGGACCGGCACGTGCGGGTCCGCAAGGCCGGGGGCACGGCCGCTATCGAGGTGCTCGACGAGGATTCGCGGGTCGAGGAGCTCTCGAGGATGCTCTCGGGCCTGCCCGGGAGCGATGCCGCCGCCACGCACGCCGAGGAGCTGCTGGCCGAGGCCGGCCGCGCCAAGCGACGCTGAGGAGAGGGCCCTCGCCCCAGGTGGTCGGCTACCCTTGTGCCCGAGCGCTCGAGCTCGACCGGTCCCTGGGGGAGGTCGTCCCACGTCCGCGATGAGGTCCAGCAGCCTGTTGAGACGCTCCCGCCGACGCGCACGCGCGGGTGCGGGCCTGGCCAGGGTCGACACCCGTACCAAGCGCCTGGTGCAGCGCGCACAGCCGGGCGACATCGCGATCATCGACCACGAGGACCTCGACCGGGTCTCCGCCGAGGCGCTGGTCGGGGCCGGTGTGGCCGGTGTGGTGAACGCCGGCCGCTCGATCTCGGGTCGCTATCCCAACCTCGGCCCGCTGATCCTGATCGAGGCAGGCGTCCCGCTCATCGACTCCGTCGGTCCGCTCGTGCTCCGCAAGGCTCGGGAGGGGCAACCGCTCGAGCTGGACGGCGATCGGATCTTGGCGGGCGGCCGTCTCCTCGGCGTGGGCGTGCGGCAGGACGAGGATACGGTCCGGGAGGCGATGGCCCGAGCGCAGTTGGAGCTCGGCGAGCGGTTCGAGGGGTTCGCGCGCAACACGGTCGACTACATGCAGCGCGAGCGCGACCTGCTGTTCGGCGGCTCGGGCCTGCCCGCGCTCGAGCACGACCTGGCCGGCAGGCCGGTCCTGGTCGTGGTCCGCGGCTACAACTTCAAGGAGGACCTCGCGGTGCTCGGCTCCTACATCCGCGACATCCATCCGGTGCTCCTTGGCGTCGACGGCGGGGCGGACGCGTTGATCGAGGCCGGGTACACGCCCGACCTGATCGTCGGGGACATGGACAGCGTGTCGGACGATGCGCTCTCGCTGGCCCTGCCGCAGCCTCGACGGTGGTTCCGGCGGCGGCGTCCGACCGAGCTGGTCCTGCACGCGTACCAGGACGGCCGAGCGCCAGGTCGCGAGCGCCTTGAGGGGCTCGGCGTCCCGTACCGGGTGATCGAGGCGGCGGGGACGAGCGAGGACGTCGCGTTCCTGCTCGCGCACGAGAGGGGCGCCGAGACGATCGTGTCGGTCGGCAGCCACGGCAACCTCCGGGAGTTCCTCGACAAGGGGCGAGAGGGGATGTCCAGCACGTTCCTGGTGCGGCTGCGGGTCGGGGAGATCCTGATGGACGCCAAGGGCGTGTCGCGCGTGTACTCGCCGAGGATCCGGACCCGCGACGGTCTGTTGCTGCTGGCGGCCGCGATCGTCGCGATGGTCGTGGTGGTAGCACTGTCGCCGCCGCTCCGCCTGTACGTGACCCAGCAGTTCGAGCAGTTCCGCCAGTGGCTGTTCGACTTGAAGGAGCTCCTCTGATCTCGTTCCGCTACCACGTCGTCACGATCGCGGCGGTGTTCCTCGCGCTGGCGATCGGGCTCCTCGGCGGAAGCGCGTTCGTACAGCCCGCGCTGCAGGAGGAGCTCCAGGATCGCACGGATGCCGCCGAGGCACTGGCCGAGGAGCTCCGCGCCGAGATCGACGACCTCCGGGCGCAGATCGCCGGCCTGAGCGGTTTCGCGGACGCCGCCCTGCCGTACCTCACGGCGGGCCGGCTGCTGGCGGTTCCGGTGGTCCTGGTCACCCAGGTCGGGGTCGAGGACGAGGTCCTCGCGCAGGCGACGGAGGCGCTCGGCTCGGCCGGGGCCGAGATCCTGATGACGGTATCGGCTACGGCCTTGCTGGCGTCCGATGAGCCGGCGGTCCAACAGCAGCTCGCGGAGATCCTCGGCGCGCCGGACTCGGCGCCGGAGGAGCTGAGCGGACTCGCCGCGGGCGAGCTCGCCGTCAGGCTCGCCACCCCGCAGGCGCCGGCGCCGGAGGAGGACGTGCTCACCCAGCTCCTGTCCGGCGGGTTCCTGGCCCCGGTCGGCTCCGTGCCGGATCCGACGACCCTGGAGGAGCTCGGCTCGCCGGGTCAGGTCGTCCTGGTGCTCTCCGGCGGACAGGGCGACGAGCCTGCCCTTGCCCCCGAGGCCTTCGCGGTGCCGCTCGTGGAGGCGCTGTCCGGGCTGGAGGCCTGGGTGGCGGCGGGGGAGTCGCTCTCCACGGTGTTCCCCTACGTGGCCCTGGTCCGCGCCGCCGGCCTCGACGGCGTCGTCACGGTCGATGACCTGGATCGGGCGGCGGGAGGCTCGGCGCTGGTGCTGGGCCTCGACCGACTGCTCTCGACGGGGCAGGGAGGCGACTACGGCGTGAAGGACGGCGCGGAGCCGCTCCCGCCGCCGCCGTGAGCCTACGCGTCGTCGCGCTCGTCGCGGCGCGGGACGAGGCCGGACGTGTGGGTCCGTGCGTGGTCGCGCTGCGCCCCCTGGTCGACGACGTGGTCGTCGTCGACGACGGATCCACGGACGGGACGGCGGTCGAGGCGCTCGAGGCCGGTGCGACGGTGATCCGCACCGGCCGCCGACGAGGCAAGGGCCGAGCGTTGGAGGGGGCCCTCGACCGGCTCCCGCCCGCCGACCGATGGCTCTTCGTCGACGCCGATCTCGCGGACACGGCGACGAACCTGAGGAGCGTGCTCCACCTCGTCGCCTCGGGGGAGGCCGACGTCGCGATCGCGACGTTCCCGCCCCCCACGGCGGGTGGGTTCGGCCTCGTCAAGAGGACCGCAGCGCGGGGGATCCGGATGCTCTCGGGCTTCCACGCGCGCGAGCCGCTGTCGGGCCAGCGCGCGCTCACGGCCGCGGCGCTCGAGGTCGTCCGCCCGCTCGCGCGTGGGTTCGGCGTCGAGACCGCCATGACGATCGACGCGGTCCGCGCCGGCCTGCGGGTGGTCGAGGTGGCCGTACCGGGGCTCGCGCACCGCCCAACGTTCCGGGACGCGCGCGGGTTCGCCCATCGCGGCCGCCAGGGCATCGACATCCTGCTCGCGCTCGGGCGGCGGGCCGTGAGGACCCGGTGACCGGGGCGTTGCGGGCCACGAGGGGGCGGGCATGAGCGGCCCCTCCTGGCCCCGCGTCGCGAACCATCGGGGGCGTTCGGTGCCGGTGACGCTCGGGGCGGCGGTTGCCGGGGCGGGGGCGCTCGGCGCCGCCGTCGTGGTCGCGACGCGCGAGGTGCCGGGCGGGGGCGTGGCATCGACGATCGGTTGCGGGCTCGTCTTCGCCGCGGGCTTCGTGGACGACCTCTCGTCGGGGGGACCCCGGGGCATCAGCAACCACCTGCGCGAGCTCCTCCGGATGCACGTCACGACCGGCGTGGTGAAGCTGCTGGTCATCACGGCGAGCGCGATCGTCGTCGGCGGCTCGCTGCCGGGTCGGGGGAGCGCGACGGTCGCGGGCGTGGTGCTGATGGCCGCCGGGGCCAACCTGTGGAACGGCCTGGACGTTCGGCCCGGTCGCGCCCTGAAGGCGTTCCTGCCGGTCGCGGCCGTCGTCCTCCTGGCCGGGCCGCCGCTTGAGCTCGTCCCCCCGCTGCCGGGGGTCGTCGTCGGCGCCGCCCTCGTGCTCCCGGCGGACCTACGCGAGCGCGGCGTCCTGGGCGACGGTGGGTCGAACCTGCTCGGCTTCGTGGCGGGGCTGGGGCTGTACCTGGTCCTGCCGACCTGGGGCGTGTGGCTCGGCGCCGCGTGCGCGGTGACGCTGAACGTGCTTGCCGAGACCGTGACCCTGTCGCGCATGATCGCCGCCGTCGCGGCGATCCGTTGGTACGACGGGCTCGGCCGGACCGCACCGCGCGACTGAGGCACCTTTCGCACGCGTCGTGGTGAGGTTCATGGCGCGGCATGTTTCGTTCGCCGCATCCCCTCTGATACGATGCTTCCCCGAGGTGCAGAAGCAGCCGAAGTTCGTGTTCGTGACCGGTGGGGTCGCCTCGGGCCTCGGCAAAGGCATCACCTCCGCCTCCCTCGGTCGGCTGTTCCGTTCCCGCGGTCTGCGGGTCGCGCTCCAGAAGCTGGATCCGTACGTCAACGTGGATCCGGGCACGATGAACCCGTTCGAGCACGGCGAGGTCTTCGTGCTCGACGACGGCGCCGAGACCGACCTGGACCTGGGGCACTACGAGCGGTTCACGGACGAGAACCTGCACCGAGGCTCCAACCTGACGACGGGGGCGGTCTACTCGGCCGTGATCCAGAAGGAGCGGCGCGGGGACTACCTGGGCAAGACGGTGCAGGTCATCCCGCACGTCACCGACGAGATCAAGGAACGGATCCGCACGCACGCAGCGGCCGAGGACGCGGACCTGGTGATCGTCGAGGTCGGTGGCACCGTCGGCGACATCGAATCGCTCCCGTTCCTGGAGGCGATCCGGCAGCTGCGCAACGAGGTGGGGCGCGATCGCTGCGCATTCGTGCACGTGTCCCTGATGCCGTTCATCGGCCCCTCGGGCGAGCTCAAGACCAAGCCAACCCAGCACTCGGTCAAGGAGCTGCGCTCGATCGGTCTGCAGCCCGACGCGATCGTCTGCCGGTCCGATCGGCCGATCGGCCGCCACCTCAAGGAGAAGGTCAGCCTCCTCTGCGACGTCCCGATGAGCGGCGTGATCTCCGCGCCGGACACCGACTCGATCTACCGGGTGCCGCTGATCCTCGCCAAGGAGGGGCTCGACGGGGAGCTCGCGAACCACCTGCGGATCGACGCCGAGCCGGACATGACCGAGTGGAACGCGCTCGTCGAGCGGATCGACTCGGCGACCGGGTCCGTGCGGATCGCGGTGGTGGGCAAGTACGTGAACCTGCGCGACGCGTACCTCTCGGTGATCGAGGCGCTGAAGCATGGCGGCTTCCACCACCGGGTCGGCGTGGACATCGAGTGGGTGTCCTCGGACGACGTCGAGGAGGGCGACGCCGCATCGGTCCTGGAGGACGTACACGGCATCGTCGTGCCCGGCGGGTTCGGATGGCGCGGCGTCGAGGGCAAGCTCGAGGTCGTCCGACATGCCCGCGAGCGAGGGATCCCGTTCCTCGGGCTGTGCCTCGGTCTGCAGTGCGCCGTGATCGAGTTCGCCCGCAACGTGTGTGGCCTGGAGGGAGCCAACTCGGCGGAGTTCGACCCCGCCACGCCGCACCCGGTGATCGACCTGCTCCCCGAGCAGAAGAACGTGACGGACCTCGGAGGCTCGATGCGTCTGGGCGCCCAGCCGTGTCACATCGTGCCCGGGACCCTGGCGGAGCGGGTCTACGGGGAGCCGGTCGTCTACGAGCGCCATCGCCACCGATATGAGGTCAACCCGGCGTACCACGAGATCCTGTCGGGAAAGGGGTTGACGTTCTCCGGCCTGTCGCCGGACGGGCGCCTGGTCGAGATCGTGGAGCTCGAGGATCACCCCTTCTTCATCGCGGGCCAGTTCCACCCGGAGCTCCGCTCGCGACCCACGCGGCCGCACCCGCTGTTCCGAGACTTCGTCGGGGCGGCGCGGGCGCACGCCGCCGCCGAGGCCGAGCGCGCGATCGTCATCCCGAGCTGATCGGTCGATGCCCGACGGGCCGCTGTCCGACGAGCTCGTCTTCGAGGGCGCGATCTTCTCGGTGCATCGGGAGAGGTGGCCGGGTGCCGATCACGCCTACGAGGTCGTCCGCCACGTCGGTGCCGCGGCCGTCCTTCCGGTTACGCCCGACGGCGACGTGATCTTGGTACGTCAGCTGCGGCCGGCGATCCGCGGCGTGCTCCTCGAGATCCCCGCCGGACTGCTGGACCTGCCGGAGGAGGATGCACTGGCGTGCGCCACGCGTGAGCTCCTCGAGGAGACCGGATACGCCCACGTGCGCGTCGGGTCCCTGGCCGGCTTCTACACGACCGCCGGGTTCTCCGACGAGCTCGTGCACCTGTTCTGGGCCCTCACCGAGCCCGAGCCGCGGGACGAGCCGGAGGCGGGGATCGAGATCGTGCGAAGGCCGTTCGCGGAGATGGCCGCGGCCGCCCGGGCGGGTGAGGTACCGGACGCGAAGACCGCCCTGGCCCTGCTGCTCGCCGAGGCCCGGGGCATCGTGCCCAACCGGTAGGCTCGGGCCCGGCTCGGTAGGCTGCCGGCGGAGCACCCGCGATGCCGCTCGGAGGAAGGGGAGGCGACGCCCGTGATCGTCGGGATCCCGAGGGAGGTCAAGGACAACGAGTACCGGGTCGCCGCGACGCCCGAGGGCGTGCGCGAGCTGACCCACGCCGGCCACGAGGTCCTCGTCGAGACGGGCGCCGGCCTGGGCTCGGCCCTCCCGGACGAGCAGTTCGCGGCCGCCGGCGCCCGCATCGGCGCCGACGCGGACGCGGTGTTCGCGGAGGCGGACCTGATCGTGAAGGTCAAGGAGCCGCAGCCCGAGGAGTACGAGCGGTTCCGCACGGGGCAGGCGCTGTTCACCTACCTGCACCTGGCCGCGGACAAGGCTCTGACCGAGTTCCTGCTCGAGCGCCAGGTCGCGTCGGTCGGGTATGAGACGGTGCAGCTCGAGGACGGGCGGTTGCCGCTCCTCGCGCCGATGAGCGAGATCGCCGGGCGCATGGCGCCCCAGGTCGGGGCGTACTTCCTGCAGCGACCGTACGAGGGCCGTGGCGTCTTGATGGGAGGGGCCTCGGGGGTCGCGCCGGCTCGCGTGGTGGTCCTGGGGGCCGGGATGGCGGGACTGAACGCGGCGTGGATCGCGGCGGGGATGGAGGCCGAGGTCACGGTCCTGGACAAGAACGTCGACCGTCTTCGCTACGTGGACCAGATCCAGCGGGGGCGGATCCAGACGGTGATGAGCAGCCGTCTCGCCATCGAGCAGCTCGTGGTCGAGGCGGACCTCGTGATCGGAGCGGTGCTGATCCCGGGAGCGAAGGCGCCGCACCTGGTTGGCGAGACGATGGTGCGAGAGATGCGGACCGGGGCGGTGATCGTCGACATCTCGATCGACCAGGGTGGTTGCGTCGAGACCTCGCACGTCACCACGCACTCGGCGCCCACGTACGTCGTGCACGACGTCGTGCACTACTGCGTGGGGAACATGCCCGGCGCCGTGCCAAGGACCTCCACCTATGCCCTCACCAACGCGACCCTCCCTTACGTGCTGGACATCGCCGGGAAGGGGCTCGAGGGGGCGGTGCGCGAGGACCCCGCCTTGGCGCTGGGCGTGAACGCCCTGGCGGGAGCGCTCACCAACGAAGGGGTCGCCGAGGCGCACGGCCTGCCGTACCGGCCCCTGTCGGCGGTGGTCGACGGGATCGGTTGACCCGGGCGCGACACCGATGCCGTCTCGCGACGCCCTGGCGAAGCAGATCCAACGGTTCCTGGACCATCTTGCGGTCGAGCGAGGGCTGTCGCCCCACACCGTGGCCGCGTACCGTCGCGACCTCGATCGGTACGCGGCGTTCCTGCGCGAGCGGCGTCGGACCGACGTCCGGGCGATCGACGAACGGACCGTGACGGCCTACGTCGCCACGCGCTCGGCCTCGACGCACGGGGACGGCAGGGCGTACCGCGCCACTTCGATCGTCCGCTCGCTCTCCAGCGTGCGCGCCTTCCACCGTTTCCTGCTCCGGGAAGGGGTCGTGGCCCGGGACCCGACGGCAGGCGTCGTCCGACCGAAGCTCCCGCGGTCGCTGCCGAGGCCCCTCCCGGTCGAGGACGTCGCTCGACTGGTCGGACACCCGGATCGGTCGATCGCCGGCCTCCGGGACCGGGCGGTGCTTGAGACGCTGTACGGGGCGGGGCTGCGCGTGTCCGAGCTCGTCGGGCTGGACGTCGACGACGTCGACCTGGAGGAGGGGAGCCTCCGGGTCCTGGGGAAGGGTGGCAAGCAGCGAGACGTCCCGATCGGCCGCTATGCGCGCGACGCGATCACTTCCTACCTCACGCGGGTCCGCCCGGCCCTGGCGACGCGCCGGTCGCGATCGGCGCTGTTCCTGAACCGTCGAGACGGCGGACGCCTCACGCGCCAGGGCGTGAGCGCGATCGTGACCCAGCACGCCGAGGGCGCCCAGATCTCGAGGAGGGTCAGCCCCCACACGCTGCGGCACTCGTTCGCGACCCATCTGCTGGAGGGCGGGGCAGACGTCCGGGTCGTCCAGGAGCTCCTTGGCCACGCGAGCGTGGCCACGACCCAGGTCTATACGCTGGTGACCAGGGAGCACCTGCGGGAGGTCTACTTCACGTCCTTCCCGCGGGCGCGACGCGGCATCCCGCAGACGAGCGGAAGGGCATGAGGCAGCCCAGCGGGCGGCGGGGGCCGCTCGGAAGGTGACAGGAGGGAGAACGGCGTGATCGACGAGGCGAAGCTCGCCGAGCTCCGGGAGGCGCTCGAGGAACAGCGGGACAACCTGCGCAAGGAGATCGTGGAGCAAGGAGGGGATCCGGCCTCGCTGGACGCGGAGATCGACGTCGAGCGCAACTTCGCCGACAGCGCGCACTCGACGGCGGAGCGCGCGCGGCTCCTCTCGGTGATGAAGGCGCTGCGGTCCAACCTGCGGCTGGTCGAACGCGCCCTCACGAAGATGGACCTGGGGACCTACGGCCCCTGCGAGCGCTGTGGTCAGCCGATCGGCATCGAGCGGCTCGAGGCCTTGCCGTGGGTGATCCTGTGCATCGACTGCGCCCGCAAGGGCGTGGAGCGCTGACGTGAGGGAGGGGGCGAGGGTTCCCCGGGTCCTGGTCTTGGTCTGCGACTCCTTCGGGGTGGGCGATGCGCCGGACGTCGAGGCCTACGGCGACGCCGGCTCGGACACGCTCGGGAACACGGCCGCCGCGGTCGGCGGGCTGGACGCCCCGAACCTCGGCGCGCTCGGCCTCGGCCTGCTGACCCGGGTCGAGGGAGTCGAACCGCGAGCCGAGCCGGGGTCCGGCCACGGGCGGCTCACCGAGCGCTCGGCCGGCAAGGACACGACGACGGGCCACTGGGAGATGGCGGGGATCGTGCTCGACCGTCCCTTCCCCCTGTATCCGGACGGGTTCCCTCCCGAGGTCATGGGGCCGTTCCAGGAGCGCGTCGGGCATCCAGCGCTCGGCAACGTGCCGGCCTCCGGGACGGAGATCATCGCGGAGCTCGGCCCGGAGCACCTGCGCACGGGGAACCCCATCGTGTACACCAGCGGCGACTCCGTGTTCCAGATCGCGACGCACACCGACGTGGTGCCGCTCGAGCGGCTCTACGAGTGGTGCAGGGTCGCGCGCTCGCTGCTGGTGGGCGAGCACGCCGTCGGGCGCGTGATCGCGCGGCCGTTCACGGGGGAGCCGGGCGCGTTCGTCCGCCGGCCCGAACGGCGCGACTACTCGGTCCCGCCGCCCGGACCCACGCTGCTCGACCGATGCATCGAGCACGACGTGGCGGTCCACGGGATCGGGAAGATCCAGGACATCTTCGCCCAGCAGGGCCTCACCGAGGGCGTCTACTCGGACTCCAACGACCACGGTATCGACCTCACGATCGAGCGCCTCGGTACGCCCGGCCCCGCGCTCGTGTTCGCCAACCTCGTGGACTTCGACAGCAAGTACGGGCACCGCAACGATCCCGAGGGTTACGCGCGCGCCGTCGAGGCGCTCGACCGGCGGCTCCCCGAGCTGATCCATGCGTTGGACGGCGGCGTGCTCCTGCTCACGGGCGATCACGGCTGCGACCCGACGACCCCGTCCACCGACCACTCGCGGGAGCGCACGCCGCTGCTCGTGGCCGGGGTGCCCGGCGGCCCCCACGACATCGGGACACGGGGGTCCTTCTCGGATCTCGGGGCCACGGTTGCCGAGCTCCTGGGCGTGCCGTGGGACCTCGAGGGCGCGAGCTTCGCGACGGAGATCGGGTTGTGACGGAGCGCGACCCGCGCGACGTCATCGCCGCCAAGCGCGACGGGCGGCCGATCGATCCCGACGCGCTCCGTGGGTTCATCCTCGCGTACGCGCAGGGCGAGGTGCCGGACTACCAGGCGGCGGCGTTCGTGATGGCCGCGTACCTGAACGGCCTGGACGACGCCGAGACGCTCGCGCTGACCCGCGCGATGGTGGACTCGGGCGAGACGCTTCCGCTGCAGGGCATCTCCCGTCCGAAGGTCGACAAGCACTCGACCGGAGGGGTGGCGGATGGCGTGACGCTCGTGTTCGCGCCGGTGGCTGCCTCCCTCGGCCTGGCGGTGGCGAAGCTCTCGGGTCGGGGGCTCGGGCACACGGGCGGGACCCTGGACAAGCTCGAGTCCATCCCGGGCCTGCGCACCGACCTCGAGTCGGGCGCGTTCGAGCGGCAGGTCGAGGAGATCGGATGCGCGGTCGTGAGCCAGACGGCCGATCTGGTTCCTGCCGACGGCGCCCTGTACGCGCTCCGCGATGCCACCGGTACGGTCGCCTCGATCCCGCTGATCGCGGCGAGCGTGATGTCGAAGAAGCTGGCCGTGGACACCGATCTGATCCTGCTCGACGTGAAGGCGGGCAGCGGCGCGTTCATGAAGACACCGGAGGAAGCGAACGCGCTCGCGCTGGCGTGCGCGAAGCTCGCGCGCGACTGGGGACGCGCGACGCGCGTGGCGGTGACGGACATGTCGCAGCCGCTCGGCGACACGATCGGGAATGCGCTCGACGTGATCGAGGCGATCCAGGTCCTGCGTGGCGACGCACGCGGTCGCCTCCGCGATGTCGTCGTCATGTTCGCGGGTGAGGCTCTGTCGCGGCTGACCGGCATCGGGATGGGGGAGGGGCGCGCGGCCGCCGCCGCCGCCCTGGACAACGGCCGGGCGCTCGAGGCGTTCCGGCTGATGGTCCGAGCTCAGGGAGGCGATCCCCGGGCGGTCGACGATCCGGAGGCCGTGCTCCCGCGGGCCGCGGTCCGACGACCCATCGTGGCCGCCGCCGGGGGCACGTTGGCGGCCATGGACGCCGAGGCACTCGGGCGCGCGAGCGGCGACCTGGGCGCACTCCGGCGGAAGAAGTCGGATCAGGTGGACCCGGCGGTGGGGATCGTGTTCCGGGCGAAGATCGGCGACCGGCTGGACGTGGGCCAGGACCTCGGGGAGATCCACGCGAGGACCGACGACGATGCGGCCTCCGCGCACGCCCGGGTCCTTGCGGCGCTCACCCTGGTCGAGGGCGACGCGGAGCCGCCGCCGCTCGTCTACGACTGGTTCGGGGAGTAGCGCCGATGAGCGAGACCGTTCGGTTCGCGCTGTACCTCGCGATCGCCGTGATCCCGAGCATGGTCCTGCACGAGTACGCGCACGCGCTCACCGCGACCCGGCTCGGCGATCCTACGCCCAAGCGGTGGGGTCGTCTGACGCTGAGCCCGAGGCCCCACATCGACCCCTTCGGGTCGCTGATCCTGCCCGGCCTCGCGGTGATCCTCGTCGCGTCGGGGAACGGGCTCGCGATCGTGCCGATCTTCGCGTACGCGAAGCCGATGCCCCTCGACCCCTCGTACCTGCAGAACCGCTCCCGTCACCCCGTGTGGGTCATCCTGGCCGGCCTGCTCGCCAACCTCGCGATCGCCGTGGTCGCGGGGCTGGCGATGCGCGTGGGGGTGAGCGGCGACGTGTTGCTGTTCGCGTACGCGGTCCTGCTCGTGAACGTCTTCATGTTCGTGATCCAGCTGATGCCCGTGCCGGGCCTCGACGGCGCGAAGCTGCTGATGCGGGTGCTGCCCCCCAAGCCCCGTGAGGTCTACGCCAACCTCGAGCAGTACCTGGTCCTGTTCGTCCTGGTCCTGTTCTTCGTCTTCGCCGGTCCGTTCCAGGCGATCGTCGAGGCGCTCGCGGGCACCGTGTGTCGGGTCGTGGCCGGCAGCGACATCTGCTGAGGCGCGTCGAGACCGCCTCCCAGGGTCGGGCGGGAGCGGCGCTATCATCGGCCGCATCGTGACCGAGCCCGAGCAGGCCACCGCAGCGGACACCCCCGGCGACGGGATCGTCGCCGCGCCCGACGCGAAGGGCCGCGTGCTCACCGGGTTCCGTCCGACCGGGCCGCTCCACGTGGGCCACTGGTTCGGCAACGTGACGAACATGGTGCGGCTCCAGGAGGATCACGAGGCCTTCTACTTCATCGCCGACTGGCACATGCTGACCACTCACTACGACCGGACCGACGAGCTGCCGGGCTACGTCCGATCGCTGGTCCTCGACCTGCTGGCGGCGGGCGTCGACCCCGAGCGGGTCACCCTGTACCGACAGTCCTCGGTCAAGGAGGTGGCCGAGCTCACCCTGCTGCTCGGCATGATCACGCCGCTCGGATGGCTCGAGCGGGTCCCCACGTACAAGGAACGTCTGCGCGACATGGCCGAGCGCGACATCGCCAACTTCGGGCTCCTCGGGTACCCGCTGTTGCAGACGGTCGACATCGCGATCGTGAAGGGCGAGCTCGTGCCCGTCGGGGAGGATCAGGTCGCCCACCTGGAGCTCTCGCGCGAGGTCGTCCGGCGCTTCAATCGCCTGTACGGCGAGGTGCTCGTCGAGCCGCAGGCGCTGCTCTCGCACGCGCCGCTCGTCCCCGGCAGCGACGGACGCAAGATGAGCAAGTCGCTCGACAACACGATCGACGTCCGTGACGACGAAGACACCGTGCGTGCGAAGGTCCGGACGTTCATCACCGACCCGCAGAAGGTGCGCAAGGGCGATCCGGGACGCCCCGAGATCTGTGCGATCTTCGACCTGCACAAGCTGTTCTCGCAGGACATCCTGGCCTGGACGGAGGAGAACTGTCGGTCCGGCGCCCTCGGCTGCGTCGAGTGCAAGGGCAACCTCGCGGATCGCATCGCGGGCTACTACGCGCCGTTCCGGGAGCGCCGGGACGCTCTCGACGAGACCCCGGCGCTCGCAGACGAGGTCCTCGAGGCGGGATCGGCCAAGGTGCGTTCGGTCGTCGATGAGACGATGAAGGCCGTTCGTTCGGCCATGAGCTTCGGATGAGCGAGGAGCGGGGCGAGGCGTCCGCGACGTTCGCGGTGGAGCTGCCCGTGTTCACGGGTCCGTTCCGTCTCCTGGCCGACCTGTTGCTCGAGCAGAAGATCGACGTGTGCGACGTATCCATCGCCGCGATCACCGACGCGTTCCTGGCCCATTCGAAGGAGTCGGAGGCCTGGTCGCTCGAGGACGCGACCTGGTTCCTCGCGGTGTGCGCGATCCTGCTGGAGCTCAAGGTAGGGCGTCTCATGCCGCGTCACGAGGTCGTGGACGAAGAGGACCTGCTCGGCGTGTCGCCGGACCTCGTGTACGCGCGTTCCCTCGAGCTCGCAGCGATC
>DASSJM010000020.1:0-36965 GCA_035691205.1 Actinomycetota bacterium | reverse complement strand
GGCGAACCAGCTGACGCCGTGGACGAGCGAGGGCACCGAGCATCGGTTGATCTTCCGTCCACTGCTGCCGGACGAGCACGGCTGCTGAGTCGGCCGCTGAGTCGGCCGCCGAGTCGGCCGTTGAGATCAGCCGCCGACCGGCGCCGGCTCGACCTCGGCCCGCGCCTGGACCCGGAGCCCCGGGAGGACGATCCGGATGGCGGTCCCGTGGCCGGGGGAGCTCTCCGCCTCGACCGTGCCGCCGTGGGCCTCGGCGATCGCCCTCACGATCGGGAGCCCGAGGCCGGTGCCGCCGTCCTGCCGCGTTCGCGGCTCGTCCGTGCGCGAGAAGCGCTCGAAGAGTGAGGGGAGCCGGCCGGGATCGATCCCCACCCCGCCATCGGCGACCTCCAGGACGAGGTCGTCACCCCGCGCCCGCGCTCCCAGCGAGATCGCGTTCCCCTCCTTCGTTGCCTTCACCGCGTTCTCGATCAAAGCGTCGAGGGCATCGCGCAGGCGGTCCGCGTCCGCGGCGATGGTCGACCCCGTCCCGAGGTCGACCCGCACCTCCCACCGACGAGGGGCGGTCGGACCCCACCGCCGCAGCGTCTCCCGGACGAGGGAGGCCGGGTCCACCGCGCTGATGCTCAGGAGATCAGCCTGCTCGGCGGAGGCCAGCAGCAGCAGGCGCTCCGACAGACGCGAGAGCCGCCCGAGCTCGTCCAGGACGACGTCCGCGTCTCGGATCGCCTGTGGATCGGTGACGGCCGCCCGCAGGAGCTCTGCGTGCCCGAGGGCGATCGTGATGGGCGTCCTCAGCTCGTGCGAGGCATCCCGGACGAACCCGCGCTGTCGTTCGAGAAGATCGTGCTCGTTCTCGGCCATCCGCCGGGCCTCCTCCACAGCGGCCTGGCGCCGTCGCGCGTGCCAGACCATCGCGAGGAACATCGCCGCCATCAGAGGGACCTCGGCGACCTCGTCGAACCCCTCACCCGAACGCACGACGGCGAAGGCGAGCGCCCCGCCGGTCACGAGCGACACCGCCACCAGGACCGCGGCGGTCGTGCGCCCCGTCCACACGCGGTAGCCGTAGACGATCGTGAGGCTCACCCAAACCAGGTGGAACGGGATCGTCTCCAGCTCGGCCAGCGTGACGATCAGGAGGATGTTCAGGGCCGCGAACGCGACCCACGCCAGCTCCACCCAGTGCTTACGCAGCGAACCGGTACCCGACACCACGCACCGTCTCGATGACCTCGGGCCCGAGCTTGGCCCGCACCCTGCCCACGCACACGTCGACGACGTTGCTCCCGGGATCGAAGCCGAACCCCCAGACCTCCTCCAGCAGCCGCTGGCGCGAGCAGACGTCGCCCGACCGCAGCATCAAGTTGCGCAGCATCAGGAACTCGCGCTCGGACAGCACGACCGGTCCGGTGCCGGCGTCCGCGACGCGTCGCACCAGATCCAGGGTCACGCCGCCCCGCCGCAGGAACCGTTCGTCCGGACCGGAGGCCGGCTGGCGCAGCCGTGCCCGGATCCGGGCCACGAGCTCGGCGAGCGCGAAGGGCTTGGGCAGGTAATCGGAGGCACCCAGCTCGAGGCACTCGACCTTGCTCCGGACGTCCGAGAGCGCGGACAGGACCAGCACCCGTTGCTCTGGTCTGGCGTCCATGAGCTCTCGGAGCACGCTGACGCCGTCGCGCCCTGGCAACAACAGATCCAGGACGACCAGCTCGTAGCGGCCGCTCCGCGCCAGCTCGAGGCCGCGGACCCCGTCGGGCGCCGCGTCCACGCGGAACCCCTCGGCCGTCAGCGCCCGCGAGACGAAGTCGGCGATCCTGGGTTCGTCGTCAACCACCAGCACGCGCGCCACCGCCGCATCCTAGGACGAACCCGTTCGCCAGGGGGAGCCCTTCATGACCGGCTCGTCATGGAGGCAGCGCCTCCGGATGACGCGAGGATGACGGTTCGGTGACGCGACCGTCAGCCTTCACCCCGCCCGACCGCGCACCCCTACACTTCGGCGCCGTCCGGGTCGTGGGGGATCTGGGAGAGGGGAGGCAGGCATGCCTGCACGGATCGCGCGCCGCCGGTCGGCGCTCTGCTTGGCCACGGTGGCGGCCTTGGGACTGGTCGCCGCCGGCTGCAGCTCGGACGACGGGGGCGGAACCGTCGAGGTGACGCTGCAGGAGTTCGCCGTCATCCCGGCGCCCGGATCGATCTCTTCGGGGGAGGTCTCCTTCGAGGTGACCAACGAGGGGCCGGACGACGTCCACGAGTTCGTCGTGTTCCAGACCGATCTCGCGCCCGACGCGCTCCCGACGGTCGAGGACGGATCGGTGGACGAGGAGGGGGAGGGCCTCGAGCTGATCGACGAGATCGAGGACATGGCGGTCGGCGACTCGGAGACCCTGACGGTCTCGCTCGACGCGGGGAGCTACGCCTTGATCTGCAACATCTACGACGCGGACGAGCAGGAGTCCCACTACCAGGAGGGCATGCGGGTCGCCTTCACGGTCGAGTAGCGCCCTCGTTCGGCCTAGGTCAAGCCGGGGGGTCCCGGAGCCGATATCGGTGGGGACCGTTACCCAGCGAGGCGGCTCCGGTGACCCACCCGAACACGAAGCGCCCCTCGGGGCGCCCATCGGCGCTCGACGCCGTGCATGAGCTCCTCGAACACCGCGAGGAACGGTCGGAGCGTGGGCGCGACCTCGTCGACCTGATCAGACGGGAGCTGCAACGCGGCGAAGAGGAGCTGCGAGAGGTCCGGGGCAAGTACCAGGCGCTCGTCGAGCAGATCCCCGCGATCGTGTACGTCGACGTGGCCGACGACAGCATGGTCACCACCTACGTCAGCCCGCAGATCGAGGCGCTCCTCGGGATCACGCCGCAGGAGTACATCGACGACCCCCACATCTGGACGCGGCACCTGCATCCGGACGACCGGGATCGAGCCCTCGCCACCTACACGGCCGGACGCGAATCCGGGAAGCCCTTCACCTTCGAGTACCGGCTGATCGCCCGGGATGGCCGGACCGTGTGGTTCCGCGACAGCGCGGTCGTGCTCCGCGACGCCGACGGAGCCCCGACGGCGATCGAGGGCGTGATGCTCGACATCACCGAGCTGAAGGTGGCCGAGGAGCAGGCGACGTTCCTCGCCTACCACGACCGATTGACCGGGTTGCCCAACCGCGCGATGTTCGAGGAGCTCCTCGACCTCGCGATCGCTCGGGCCCGGCGCCACGACCTCGCAACGGCGGTGCTCCTCGCGGACGTCGACGACTTCAAGCTCGTGAACGACAGCCTCGGGCACGACCGTGGGGACGAGCTCCTGCGCCAACTCGCCGAGCGCCTGCGCGAGGCAACGCGCGAGACGGACTTCATCGCCCGGCCCGGCGGCGATGAGTTCCTCGTGCTCCTCGCGGACCTCGAGCGGGGCGGCCGCGCCGGCAGGCCGGGAAGCGCGGACGGCGCGGTCCTGATCGCCGAGGCGATCGCCTCGCGAGTGCAGGAGGCGCTCCGGCTGCCCTTCGAGATCGACGGAACCGAGGTCTACGTGCAGGCCAGCCTCGGCATCTCGCTCTTCCCCCAGCACGCGACCGATGCGGCCGAGCTGCTGCGCAACGCCGACGCAGCCATGTATCAGAGCAAGAAGGCCGGCCCGGGCGGCTACGTCGTCTACTCGGACGAGGGCGCGGACCCGCTCGGCAAGCTCTCGCTCACGACGCGGCTCCGCAAGGCGGTCGACAACGAGGACTGGGAGCTGCACTACCAGCCGGTGGTCGCCCTCGCCGGCGGGTCCATGGTGGGCGTCGAGGCCCTGATCCGCTGGAACGACCCGAACGGGGGCCTCGTGCCGCCCGGGGAGTTCATCCCGCTGGCCGAGGAGATGGGGCTCATCGAGCCGATCGGCGACTGGGTGGTGGAGGAGCTCGCGCGCCAGGACGCGGCGTGGCGAAGCGAGGGCCTGGACCTCGAGCTCTCCTTCAACCTGTCGCCACGACAGCTCTGGCAACCGGAGATCGCGGAGCGGATCATGTCCCGCCTTGAGGCGGGGGGCGTCGACCCCACGAAGGTCGTCGTCGAGGTCACGGAGTCCAGCGCCATGACCGACCCGGACCGGACGCTCCGGATCCTGTGGGATCTCCACTCGCGCGGCCTGCGCCTGGCGATCGACGACTTCGGGACGGGGTACTCCTCGCTGTCTCGGCTGAAGCACATGCCCGTCGACATCCTCAAGATCGACCGCTCGTTCGTCCGCGAGGTCCACACCGATCGCAGGGCCGCATCGATGGTCCAGGCGATCATCCAGCTCGCCGACGGGCTGGGCATGACCGCGCTCGCGGAGGGCATCGAGACCGGCGCGGAGTGGCGCTCGCTGGTCGAACACGGGTGTCGCCTCGGTCAGGGCTTCTACTTCTGCCCCCCGATGCCCGGGGAGGACATCGCGGCCGGGCATCGGCGCGCCGGCCTCCGGCTGGTCGGCGACGGCTCCGCCGTCGCGAGCTAGAACCTACGCCGCTTGGGCGGCCGCAGACCCGAGCGGCGACCCGACCCGCTCGCCGAGAACACGACCCGTGGCGGCGCCACCTTCATGCCCGAGCCCTCGAAGTCCTCGTGCAGGTCGAGACGAGCGGCCATCCGACCGACATCGCCCTGCTGGTCGGCGGTCACCAGCGTGATGCCGGTGCCGGAGCGACCCGCGCGCGCGGTCCGACCGACGCGGTGCACGTAGCCCTTGTCGTCGTTCGGCGGGTCGTAGTTGACGACGTGGCTGATCCGCTCCAGGTCCAGGCCTCGCGCGGCGACGTCGGTGGCGATGAGGACCTCGACCTTGCCGGCCTCGAACCGACCGAGCGAGCGCTGCCGCGCGCCCTGCGTCATGTCCCCGTGCATCGCCTCGGCCCGGATGCCTTTCTGCTTCAGCTTGTGGACCAATCGGTCGGCGCCCCGCTTGGTGCGCACGAAGACGAGCGTGAGCTCGCCGTCGTGTTCGAGCAGCTCGATCAGCGCGTCCACCTTGCCCTGGGCCGAGACCTGCACGAACCGATGATCGACGCCCTCCACGGTCTCGCCGGCGGGCCCGACCTCGTGGAGGATCGCCTCGCGCGTGTACGCACGGGCTAGGTTCCCCACGGCGCCGTCGAGCGTCGCGGAGAAGAACATCGTCTGACGGTCCTTGGGCAGTCGCCGGACGATCCGGTCGACCTGCGGCTGGAACCCCATGTCGAGCATCCGATCGGCCTCGTCCAGGACGAGCACCTTCACGCGGTCGACCTTCACGCTCCCGCGTTCGAGCAGATCCTGGAGGCGGCCGGGTGTGGCGATCAGGATCTGCGCCTTCGCGTTGCCACGGGCCTGCTCGTGCATGCTTACGCCGCCGTAGGCGACGCCGACGCGCAGACCCTTGGCCTTGGCGATGTCGGCGAACTCGTCGGCGACCTGCTGGGCGAGCTCGCGGGTGGGAACGAGCACGAGCGCCGACGGGGTCGCGTCTTCGGGGCGCAGCCGCTCGACGATCGGGATCGCGAACGCGAGCGTCTTGCCCGACCCGGTGGCCGAGCGCGCGAGCACGTCCGTGCCCGCGATCGCATCGCGCAGCACGAGCTCCTGGATCGCGAACGGTCCGGCGACGCCGCGTCCGGCGAGCGTCTGGATGACCTGGCGCGAGGCGCCGAGGTCGGAGAACGTGGTGGTCACGTGGACTCCTTCTTCGGGTGCGCGACCCTTGTCGCGACCTGCGGTCGTGCCGCGGCGGTCGTGCCGCGGTCGTCTCGGGGAGGCTCGGCCTTGCCCCGGGACCGCCTGAAGGAGGAACGAGGGAGAAGCGAAACCTCACGGACGGCGACGCCGTCCTCGACGACCACGATACCAGCCCTCGGCTACGCGGAGCGGAGGACGAGCAAGATCATCGCGTAGTGACACGCGGCCGCCGCGACCATGAAGGCGTGCCAGATCTCGTGGTAGCCGAACGTGGCGGGACGCGGATCGGGCTTGCGGCTCGCGAACACGATGGCGCCCGCCGTGTACAGCAGACCCCCCGCGATCATCAGGACGGCCTCGGCGGTGGTCATCTCCTGCAGCAGCTGCGGGAGCGCGATCATCGCGGCCCACCCGAGGCCCATGTACAAGATCGCGCTCGTCACCGAGAGCCCGTCGGGACGCACCATCTTGAGCGTGACGCCGACGGCTGCGCCCGCCCACACGAGGGAGAGCAGCAGGGCCTCCCAGGTCCCGTCGAGGACGAGGACGCTCACCGGCGTGTAGCTCGCGGCGATGAGCACGAAGATCATCGAGTGATCCAGACGTCGCATCCATCGCCGCGCCGGTTCGGACCACCGACCGCGGTGGTAGGCCGCGCTGGACCCCAACACGGCCGTCAGGCTCACGGCGTAGATCGCGGCCACGGCGGTGGGCACGGGGCCGCTGGCGAGCAGCACGAGCGCGATCCCGGCGGGGATCGAGACGAAGAACGCGACCTGGTGGATCCGGCCGCGCAGCCGAGGCCTGGGAGGGGTGAGCGCGGCGTCCATGCCCTGGCAATCCTACCCGCGGCGCGTTGGGCTACGCTCCCGGAGATGATGCCGGATCTGGCCCGCAGGATCGCCGTCGCCCGCGGCGACGAGCCCGCCGACCTCGTCCTGTCGGGCGGCCGGGTGCTCTCGGTCTTCACCGGCGAGTTGCTCGAGGCCGACGTCGCGGTCTGCGGAGAGCACGTGGCGGGCCTCCAACGCGGCTACGAGGGGCACGAGCACGTCGACGTCTCGGGACTGATCCTGCTGCCGGGGTTCATCGACGGCCACATGCACCTGGAATCCACCAAGCTCACGATCGACCAGTTCGCCCGCGCGACGTTGCCGTGGGGCACCACCACGGTCGTCCTTGATCCACACGAGATCGCCAACGTGTTCGGCCTGGACGGCGTGCGGGCGATGCTCGATGGCGCCCACGACGTCCCGCTCGACGTCTACGTGATGGTCTCCTCGTGCGTGCCGGCCTCGCCGTTCGAGTCCAACGGGGCCACGGTGACCGCCGAGGACATCGCCGGCTTCCTGGCCGAGGAGCCGAACGCGATCGGCCTGGCGGAGATGATGGACTTCCCCGGGGTGGTGGCGGGAGCCGACGACGCCGTCGCCAAGCTCGTGGCCGCCGCGGGTCGCCACGTCGACGGCCACGCGCCCGGTCTCTCCGGCAAACCGTTGAACGCCTACCTCGCGGCGGGCGTCCGGAGCGACCACGAGTGCACGACCTACGAAGAGGCGCTCGAGAAACGCCGTCTGGGGATGTGGATCATGATCCGCGAGGGCTCGGCGGCGAGGAACCTCGAGGCCCTGCTTCCGATCGTGCTCGAGCACGGACCCACGAACACCCTGCTGTGCACGGACGACCGCGAGCCGCACGAGCTGCTCGCCGAGGGACACATCAACGACGTGATCCGCAGAGCCGTGGCGCTCGGCTGCCCGCCGGCGGACGCGGTCGTGATGGGGACGCTGAACGCCGCCCGCTACCACCGACTGGATGAGCACGGCGCCGTGGCACCCGGCTACCTGGCGGACATCGTCGCCGTGCCCGACCTCGTCTCCTTCCGGCCGGCGAAGGTGTGGAAGCGCGGGCACCTCGTCGCGCGGGACGGGGTGGCCGTCGACATCCCCCGACCGACCCCACCCGACTGGATGCGCGACAGCATCCACGTGCCCGAGCTCACGGCCCGGGACTTCGCCGTCACCGCGAGCGGTCGCGTCCGCGTGATCGGCGTCGACCCTCACACCATCGTGACCCGGTCCCTGACCGACGTCCCCCTGCGACGCGACGGTCATGCGTTCGCCGACCCCGACCGCGACCTCGCGAAGATCGCCGTGGTCGAGCGCCACCGGACGACGGGCAGGATCGGGCTCGGATTCGTCCGGGGGTTCGGGCTCCGCCGCGGCGCCCTCGCCTCGAGCCACGCCCACGACGCGCACAACCTCGTCGTGGTCGGCGTGGACGACGACGAGATGGCCGCGGCGACCAACCGGCTGCGCGAGATCGGCGGCGGCCAGGTCGCCGTCGTGGACCGGATGGTGATCGG
Source organism: Actinomycetota bacterium (assembly GCA_035691205.1). Taxonomy (GTDB): domain Bacteria; phylum Actinomycetota; class UBA4738; order UBA4738; family HRBIN12; genus DASSJM01. The sequence goes on along the minus strand of DASSJM010000020.1, from coordinate 28,918 downwards.
CGAGCTGCCGTGCCCGATCGGCGGCCTGATCTCGGACCTGCGTGTCGAGGAGGTCGCCGAGCGCGTCCACGCGATGGAGGAGGCGACCGAGGAGCTGGGCGTCACCCTTCCCTCGCCGTTCATGACGATGTCGTTCCTCGCCCTGTCGGTCATCCCCGAGCTCAAGTTGACCGACCGTGGGCTGGTCGACGTCGACCGGTTCGAGCTGGTCCCGCTCGAGGTCTAGCCGAGCAGCTGGCGGACCCGCTCCGCGATCCGTGCCGCCGAGATCCCCGCCCGTTCCCGGAGGTCCTCGGGCGTGCCCGATCCCGGCATCTCCGTGACCCCGACCTTGACGACACGACCGGACAGGTCTCCCTCGGACGCGAGTGCGGCGAGTACCGCGTCCCCGAGCCCGCCCTCGGGCCAGTGATCCTCCACGGTGACCAGCAGCCGGGTCTCCAACAGCGCAGCGCGAAGCGTCCCCGTGTCGATCGGCTTGATCGAGTAGCAGTCGACCACGCGGGCCGCGATCCCCTCGCCGGCCAACAGGTCCGCTGCCGCCAGGGACTCGTGGACGGTGATCCCGGCGCCGACCAGCGTCACGCGGTCGCTCTCCGAGGACCGCACCACCACGCTGCCGCCGATCGGGAACGGGGCATCGGGGTCGTACAGGCGCGGGGTCTTCTCGCGGGTCGTTCGGATGTAGGAGATCCCCGGGAGGTCGGCCATCTCCGCCACGAGCCTGGCGGTCGAATTGCCGTCGCACGGGTACAGGACCGTCGAGCCGTGAACGGCACGCATCATCGCGAGGTCCTCCAGCCCCATCTGCGAGGGGCCGTCCTCGCCGATCGAGACGCCGGCGTGTGAGCCCGATAGTCGGAGGTCGGCCCGCCCGACCGCCGCCATGCGGATGAAGTCGTACGCGCGCGTGAGGAACGCGGCGAAGGTGGCCGCGAACGCAACCTTGCCGAGCACCTGCATGCCCACGGCCATCCCCACCATGTTCTGCTCGGCGATGTAGCCCTCCACGAACCGGTCGGGAGCCACCCTCTGAAGGTCCTCCGTGTAGGTCGAGTTCGAGACCTCCGCGTCGATCGCGACGAGATCCGGACGGGCGGCGAGGGCCGCCAGCGTCTCGCCGAACGCCTTGCGCGTCGCGATCGCCTCCGCGTACTCGGGGAGCTCCACCCGGGGCGGATCGACGGGTGGCGCGACCGCCACCTCCGGCTTCGCCGGTGAGATCGCGACGTCCCGCCGGCCCCCGAGCTCGGCGATCGCCCGCTCGGCCTCCTCCGGCGTCAGCGCCTTGCCGTGCCAGCCCTCGGCGTCCGTCAAGAACGAGACCCCGTGACCCTTCTCGGTCTTCGCGATCACGAGCGCGGGGCGCCCTGCCCGCTCGGCCTCCCGGTAGGCGGCATCGATCGCCGAGACGTTGTGCCCGTCCACCACGATGGCATGCCAGCGGAACGCCCGAGCCCGCGCCGCATAGGCGTCCACGTCCCAGCCCAGCATCGTGGGCCCGCGCTGGCCGAGGCGGTTGACGTCGAGGATCGCGATCAGGTTGTCGACGCCGTGATGCGCGGCGTTGGCCATCGCCTCCCACACCGAGCCCTCGGCCGCCTCCGAGTCGCCCATCAGGCACCAGACCCGCGCCGGGATGCCGTCCATCCGCATCGCGAGCGCCATCCCGAGCGCCATCGGGAGGCCCTGGCCCAACGATCCCGTCGCCACGTCGATCCACGGCATGTCCGGCAGGGGCACCGGATGCCCCTGGACCGGCGAATCCATCTTGCGGAACGACAGGAGCTGCTCGTCCGTGATCGCGCCGACGGCTTTCAACATGGAGAACATCAGCGGCGAGGCGTGACCCTTGGACAGCACGAAGCGGTCGTTCGCGTGGCTCGCGGGGTGGGCGACGTCGGTGCGGAGGTGGTCCGACCACAGCACGGCCAACAGGTGGGCGGCCGACAGCGACGACGTCGGATGTCCCGAGCCCGCGGCCGTGGAGCTCCGGATCGAGTCCACGGCGAGCTGAGCCGCCAGCTCGTTCCAGCGCCCAACCTTGTCCATCGGGTCCTCCTCGCGCCTGCGGGCAGCCCGGAGTGTACGGGGCCCACGCGCGGCCGTGTCGAGGGCCTGGGCCCGACCCGCCTGTTACCCTGGGCCGCATGGCTGACTACCGAGAGGTCCGCGTCGAGCGCCTGTACGTCACCGTGCCCAACACGGACAAGCTCCGCAAGAACGCGGCAGGACGACACAAGCACCTGCTCGCCGACGGTTGGAGAGAGATGGAGCGCAGGCAGGAGATCGACCACATCTGGGTCCGCTACGAGCGCACGGGCCCCACGCCCCTGCGCCTGCGCCTGCCGCGTCCCGACAAGGACCAGGGCCGGTTCGAGCGTCGCCCCCGCATGGGCGGGCGCGATGGCGGGCGCGGTGGCGGTCCTCGCGGCCGCCGCTAGGCCTCGCCACCGCAAGCTTGCTGCCCCCCAGCAACCATCAGAGGGAACCCGTGTGAAGGCAATCGCCGAACCTCGTTCGGTGGGGCCACGCTTGGGCGATGAAAACCATGGGTATCATGTCGCGGACCGGATGGACCTTCCGGCCCCGCGCGGATACCTCCCGCGGCGGGTAGCGTACCGGTGGGAGGTGTGACCCGTGGGTGACCAGGCGCAGCCGACGAACGTCCGACCCAAGCGCGAAGCGGGCCGTGCCCACGCGGCGGAACAGCCGTTCCGGTACCCGCTCACCCGCGAGTACGTCGAGCCCGACTGGACCCGCCTACCCGGGTTCGCCGACGTGACGAGGGACCAGTGGGAGTCGGCGCAGTGGCAGCGTGCCCACTCGATCAAGAACCTGGTCGAGTTCAAGCGGGCGCTCGGCGCGCACCTCACCGACGACCTGTACGCGGACATCGAGCGCGACCAGCAGGAGCGCGCGACTATGTCCATGCTGATCCCGCCGCAGATGGTCAACACGATGGAGGAGGCCGACCTGCGAGCCGACCCGGTCCGCCGGTACATGGCGCCGGCCTTCGGCGACCGGGACCAGGAGTTCCCCTCGCACCCGATGGCCTCACGCGACTCGCTCCACGAGGCCGAGATGTGGGCCGTCGAGGGTCTGACGCACCGCTACCCGACCAAGGTGCTCGCCGAGCTGATCCCAACCTGCCCCCAGTACTGCGGTCACTGCACGCGGATGGATCTCGTCGGCAACGACACGCTGCAGGTCCTCAAGTACAAGTTCGAGATGAAGCAGAACGAGCGCTGGGACGCGATGCTCGACTACCTGCGGCGGACGCCCTCGGTCCGGGACGTGGTCGTGTCCGGCGGGGACATGGCGAACCTCCCGATCAAGCGCCTGCAGGATTGGCTCTTCAAGCTCTTCGACCTGGAGAACGTCCGCGACGTGCGGATCGCGACGAAGGGCCTCATGGGCATCCCGCAGCACTTCCTGCAGGACGAGGTGCTCGAGGGCTACGAGGCGATCGCCGAGCGCGCGCACGATCGCGGCATCGAGGTCGCGATCCACACACACGTGAACGCGGCCCAGCAGGTGACCCCGCTGGTGGGGAAGGCCGTCCGCAAGCTGCTCGACATGGGCTTCCGCGACGTCCGGAACCAAGGGGTGCTGCTGCGAGGGGTCAACACGACGCCCAACCAGCTCCTCGAGCTCTGCTTCATGCTCGCGGACCACGCGAAGGTGCTCCCGTACTACTTCTACCTGTGCGACATGATCCCCAACAGCGAGCACTGGCGCCTGGCGGTCTGGGAGGCGCAGGAGCTCCAGATGGCGATCATGGGCTACCTGCCGGGCTTCGCGACACCGCGGTTCATCGCCGACGTCCCGTTCGTCGGCAAACGCTGGGTGCACATGGTGAGCGGCTACGATCGCGTGAAGGGCATCAGCTTCTGGCGCAAGAACTACCGGACGGGGATCGAGTTCGACGATCCCGACGCGCTCACGCGCGAGTACCCGTACTACGACCCGATCACGACGCTCCCCGAGGAGGGTCGGCGGTACTGGCGCGAGTTCCTGGCGGAGCAGCAGGGACTGCGCCTCCAGCCCGTTTGATCGGCCGGGACCGGGCGGCGACGCGGTAGGGTCGGAGACCGTGCGCACCACCCTGATCAAGGCGGCCGCCGCCCTCGCGCTGCTCGCGCTCTTCGCCGCGGCGTGCGGGGACGACCGGCCCGAGTGGGAGCCGCTCCCCCCGCTCGACCTCGGGACCGCGCCCAAGCCGTTCGACGCGAGCGGCCTGGACACCATGACCCCCATCAGGCACGTCGTGTTCGTGATCAAGGAGAACCGAACGTTCGACAACATGTTCGGGAGGTTCCCGGGCGCGAACGGCGTGACGGTGGGGACGGACCAGGGCGAGCCGAGGACGCTCACCCGCGCCGTCGACGCGATCGACGAGGACATCAAGCACTGCTACCAGTGCGCGCTTCAGGCCTGGAACGAGGGCGCGATGGACGGCTTCGCGACGATCAGCGACGCCGCCGATCGGTACGCCTACACGCAGTTCCTCCCCGAGGACCTGCCCAACTACTGGCACTGGGCACAGGAGTTCGTGCTGGGCGACAACTTCTTCGCGAGCGCCCACGGACCATCCTTCCCGAACCACCTCTACACGATCGCCGCCCAGTCGGGCGGGGCCCACGAGAACCCGATCCAGCCCCTGGACCTCCTGCGGGAGCGCCATCGCGAGACCGGGCTCTTCAAGGCGTGGGGATGCGACTCGCTCGAGGAGGCCTACGTCCCGGTCGAGGACCGTGAGGGCAACGTCAAGAACGTCCCGCCCTGCTTCGACTTCCTCACGGAGGCCGATCTCCTGATGGAGGCGGGGATCCCCTGGGCCTACTACTCGGCCACCAACATGCAGAACGGCTACCTGTGGTCCGCGTACGACGCGATCCGGCACATCCGCGAGGACCCGGAGATCTGGCAGAACCACGTCTTCCCCGTGGACTCCTTCTCCGAGCACGCCCGGACCGGGCTCCTTCCACCGGTCACGTGGGTGACACCGCGATTCGAACTGTCGGAGCACCCCGAGTACAGCTTCTGCCACGGCGAGAACTGGACGACCGAGATCGTGAACGCCGTGATGGAGGGACCGGACTGGGAAACGACCGCGATCTTCGTCACCTGGGACGACTACGGTGGCTTCTACGATCACGTGCCCCCGCCCCAGGTGGACGACTTCGGGTTCGGGATCCGGGTGCCGCTGCTGGTGATCAGCCCCTACGCGCAGGAGGGGTCCGTGACCAGCGAGCTCGGCGAGTTCTCGAGCGTGCTGCGCTTCATGGAGGACAACTACGGTCTCACGCAGCTCACCCACCGCGACCGCGACGCGACGCCGCTGCTGTCGGCGTTCGACTTCTCTCAGGAGCCGCGGTCGCCGGATCCGCTCCCGCTCCGCACCGACTGCTTGGGAGAGGAGTTCCCCGACGACTGACGCTCAGTCGTCGGGACTCCCGATCGTCCGCAGGTGCGGCCACGAGCCGCGGAACTGGGCCAGGCTCGTGCCGTAGGGACAGTCGTCGCGGAGCGGCAGGATCAGCTTCTTGAACCGGGGGTTCTCGAAGTCGAACGCTCCGGAGAGCGGGTCGGCGCTCGCATCGCGCTCGGTCATCGGCTCCAGGTCGAAGACCCGCTCGACGAAGGCGAGCACCGAGCTGAACTCGTACACGCTGTCGTCGACCGCGCCGCCGTTGGGGTTGTCCCCGCGGACGGTGTACGGGGAGATGATCATCGCCGGCGTGCGAGGGCCGAGGCCCATGATGTCGACCTGCGGCGGGGGCACGGGGTCGTAGAACCCGCCGAAGTCGTCCCACACGACGACGATCGCCGTGGATCGCCAGTACTCGCTCTGCATGATCGTGTTCACCTGATGCACGGTCCAGTTCTCGCCCGCGCACGTGCTCTTGCCCTCGCCCGGGTGCTCGTTGTACGACTCGTCGGGGACGATCCAGGAGACTTCGGGCATCTCGCCGTCGCGGACGTCCTGCACGAACTCGGACGGCGGTCGGACCTTCTGCCACATCGGGCCGAAGCGGACGTGCTTGATCATCTGGAGCGCGTTCATCCAGGCGTTCTCGTTCGCGTAGTACTTCCAGCTGATCCCGGCCTCCTCGAGCTGGTCGGGCAGCACCGGGATGTCGAAGCAGAGCCGGATCTGGCCCCAGAAGTCCGCCAGGTCGTAGGTGTTCGCGCCGTTGGCCGTGATCTCGCGCTCGAGCTCCATGATCTCGTCCTCGAACCGACGCGCGTCGGCGGGTCGGAACCGCGTCGCGTACTCGCTGGAGTCGTCGCAGTAGGAGCCCGGGTTCTCGGCGTTGCCCTTGTTATCGACGATCCAGTTCGCCTGCGCGGCCACCGTGTACAGGTGCTCGGGGAGCGTCGGCCCGTACATGGACGTGAAGAAGTGGTCGGAGAGCACGAACCGGTCGGCGTAGGCCCAGTAGTTCGGCACGCCGTCTCGGTCCAGGTACGTGTACCCGGTCATGTCGGCGCCGTACAGGTCCGCGTTCTCCGACTGCGGGATCACGCCGTTCATCCGGTTGTAACCGTTCATCTTGCCGCCGTTGATCGCGACGAGACCGCATCGGAAGCAGTGCGTGAGGTCGTGCGGATAGACGTCGGGGCCTTCGGTCAGCTGCACGACCGGGCCGTCGCGGCATCCGTCCTCGTCGCAGCGGATCGTGCCGCCCTCGGTCGCCCCTTCGGCGCCCGGGTAGGTGGCGAAGTAGTTGTTGAAGGTCCGGTTCTCTTTGACGATGAAGACCACGTGCTCGATCGGCGTCTCCCCGGGCACGATCTCCGACCCCGGCCCACCCGTCGCGCCGGTGGCCGTCGCGGTGGGACCGGTCCCGCCGTCGGTCCCGTCGGTCGCGCCGGTCGGATCGGCGCGATCGTCCTCGTCGCCGCCGTTGGTGGCCCAGGCGAGACCCGCGATGATCAGCGCGGTGATACCGAGGAAGACCGCGAAGCCGCGGCGCCGCGCAGCCCGTCGACGGTCCAGCACCTCACGTCTGCGCGGGACCGGAACGCGTGAGCCGGGTCCCGGGCTGTAGCTCATCGGCCATCCATCCTAGCGGGCAGGTCCCGGGCGACGGGTCCGGCGTCTGCCGGCCGCGATCTCCACCGCGATCAGGCCGGCGAGCAGGAGCAGCGCGAGCGGCACCGTCGTGGATGCATCGTCGCGGAAGCCGGGCGGCGGCGGGACGCACAGCTCGCGCAGGCGCCCGCGTCGCTCCTGCAGCACCGAGACCCGAGCCGGGTCGGCCGCCAGGTTCTCCAGCTCGAACGGATCGGCCGCGAGGTCGTACAGCTCCTCCTCGCCGGTGACGTAGCGGACGTACTTCCATCGCTCGGACCGAACCGCGCAGTAGGTGGGGATCGGGTTCGTGCCCTCGAGGTGCTCGATCAGGAAGTCCTCGCGCCAGGCGGCATCCGGATCGTCGATCACGCGCAGCAGGCTCCGCCCATCGGTCGGCGGGTGCGGGATCCCCGCGACGTCGGCGATCGTCGGCGCCAGGTCCACGTTGAGCGCGAGGACGCCGTCGAGCTCGGCACCGGCGTCCCAGCCTCCCGCGTCCCAACGCAGGACGAGGGGTACGCGGATCGCCTCCTCGTACGGCGCCTCCTTCTTGACCCACCGGTGCTCACCGTGCAGCAGCCCGTTGTCGGACGTGAGGACAACCAGCGTGTTCTCCAACCGGCCGCGGGCCTCCAGGGCGTCGAGGATCCGTCCGATCGCCTCGTCGACGCCCAGCAGCGCCCGATGCTCACGGATCCGAAGGTCGTCGAGGGCCGCCTCCTCCGACGGTGTGAGGGGGTCGAGGTCGCGGACCCACGCCGGCTTGTCCGAGACGTCCGCCTCGTCGAACGACGGCGGCCGCGCGGGCTCGAGGTCGGCGAACGCCTCGGCGTGAGCGGCGGAAGACGTCGCGGGCGCGTGCGGGGACCACGGCGAGTAGACGAGGAACAGGGGCCCGTCCGCGGCGAGCACGAACCGAACCGCCTCGTCGGCCAGGAGCTCGGTCGAGTGCTCCCGCCCGACCCGCTCGACGTCGCCGTCGATCGTGAGGGCGTAGTCGAAGGTGTCCGGCCGCACGAACGCGACCCACCGATCCCACCCCGGCGGCACGTACCCCGTCAACGCGGCGTGCTGGTACCCGTTCAGGTACTTGCCGAACAGCCCTGCGGTGTAGCCGGCGTCGTCGAGCCAGGTCGCGAGCGTGGAGGCGTCGTCGAACCACTCGAACCGGCCGAACGGAGGGATCTGCCCGTACACCAGGGTCGTGTGCGAGTAGTCGCCCGTCAGGATGCTCGCGCGGCTCGGACAGCAGATCGGGTTCACGACGAACGCGTCCGCGAACGTGACCCCTTCGGCCACCAGCCGTTCGCTCACCTCGGGCATCGCCCACAACGTGTCGAAGCGTTGGTCGTCGGTGACGATCAGGACGACGTCGGGCGGCGCTTCCTGCGCGGCGCCGGATGTGGGTGCGACCGCGACCAGCAGGAGGGCGAGCGCCGCGACGACGATCGCTCGACCGACGATCACGCGGTGGGGCGGGGCCGGCGCGTCCGCCTGCGCCTCACGACGTCTTCCGGAGCTTCCAGATGTTCTCGCTCGGCCAGCGCCGGGCCCAGTCGATCGGCGCGAAGTCGGGGTAGGTGGTCCTGGAGCGCGCCGGCGGGCGGAGCTCGATCAGGTCGAGCACCGCGAACCCGTTCGTTCGGAACAGCCGGATCCAGTCGCCGTACGGCAGCTGGAACTCGACCGTGCCCTCCCACGCGCCGCGCCGCATGCCGAAATAGTCGCGCCGGAGCTCGGCCCCGGCGGGCGCATCGTCCCCGTCCGCGATCGTGAGCCACAACAGCGGGCTCGCGATGTTGAACACGAACGTGCCGCCGGGGCGCAGCAGGCGAGCGACCTCGGGCACCGTGCGTCGCGGATCGGCGAACGTCATCGCGCCGTGATCGCAGAACACGACGTCGAAGCTCTCGTCGGCGAATGGGACGCGCTCGGCATCCGCGTTCACGAGCGGGAACGCCACCCCCGCCCGCCCCTGGAGCCGCCGGGCGTGCGTCAGCTGACGGCCGGACACGTCGAGCCCGACGGGCCTCGCGCCTCGCCGTGCGAGGGCGATCGACCACTGGCCGCCGCCGCAGCCGTACTCGAGCACGTCCCGGTCGCGCACGTCGCCCAGGACGTCGAGCCGCGCATCCGGGATCTGCCACACGCCCCACCCCGGACGGTCGAAGCGGTTGAGCTGCGAAGCGTGCTCGCGCTGGTACGCGTCCGCCTCTTCGTTCCAGCTCGCCCGGTTGCGGCGGACGTAGCTCGATGAGCGCTCGGTGCGGGGTGGGCGCACCGCGCTCACCGATCCATCCACCCGCCGCCGCGCGCGTTCGAGTCGGCGACGAGCCCCGCGGCGATCGAGAGCGCGATCTCCTCGGGTCGCCGGCCACCCAGGTCCAGCCCCAGGGGGGAGCGCAGCCGATCGAGGTCCTCGTCGCCGAACCCCATCGAACGGAGTTCGTCGACGTACGGACCGACGTGCCGCCGGCTCCCCATCACCCCGATGAACCTCGCCGGCGAGCGGAGCACGTGCGCGAGCTGTTCGGCGATCCCCGGGGCGTCGTGGTCCGTGAACACGACACGGGCATCCGCGTCGAGCCGCACGCCTTCCATCGCGTCGGCGACCGGCACCGAGGCGCGATCCTGCGCGGTCACACGCTCGGCGCGCGTCTCGACGAGGATCGGCGCGAGCCCGAGGTCGCGGCCGAGCCGGAGGAGGTGCCGTCCCACGTCGGTGGCCGAGACCACCACCAGCGTCGCGTCCGGTCGGTGCGGCTCGAGGAACACGTCGACGTCGCCGTGCTCGTGGTGGTAGGTCCGGACCTGCGGCTCGCCCGCCTCGATGATCCGGGGGGCGTCGCGGACGGCGGCCTCGTCGAACTCGGCGCACCCGAGGGTGCCGTGGACCTCGCCGCCGGGCACGACGCGCATCGAGCTCCCCACCCGGCACGGCGGCGAGCCGTGGACGCGGACCGCCTTCACCTCGACCCACGCGGGACCACCCGACGGACCCGGCGCCGCCTGCGGCGCGCGGTCGTGGCCCGTCGGGTGCACGCCGGCCGTGCCGGCGAGCAACTCGACCGCGTGCGGCACGACGGAGAGTGCCGCCTCGAGGCTCTCGCGGACACCCTTCGGGCTGCCCGGCAGGTTCACGATGAGCGTCGACCCGCGCGAGCCCACCACGGCGCGCGAAAGGGCGGCGAGCGGCGTCTTCTCGAGCCCACGCTGGCGCATCAGCTCTGCGAGCCCGGGCGCCTCCCGTTCGATGACGGCCCGGGTCGCCTCCGGCGTGACGTCGCGGGGGCCGAAGCCCGTCCCCCCGGTCGTCACGAGGAGCCCCACCCCACGTTCGTCCGCGAGCCGCCGTAGCACGTCCTCGATCATCGGGCGCTCGTCCGGCACGACCACGCGCTCCCCCACCTCGAAGCCGGCGCCGCGGAGAAGTGCCTCGGCCAGGTCGCCGGAGTCGTCCTTCCGGGTCCCGTGCGTGACGCCGTCGGACACCGTCACCACCGCCGCGAGGGATCCGCCACCACCCACGCGCCCCATCCTGCCAGAACCTCGGGGCGCCCCGTCAGGCGCCCCACGTCGCCGCACGGCCGCGGACGAGCGCCGGCACGGTACCGAGCGTGGGGAAGGCCCAGGCCTTGGCGAGCGCGGCAAGACCTCCGGCGAGCGCGAGCCCGGCCCCCACCCAGCCGACGGCGGGAGGGACCACGTCCGCACCCGCGAGCGCGACGAGCGCGACGCCCGCGTTCAGCCCGACGACCTGGAGCGTCGCGCCCGCCTCGATCGCGGCGAGCCATCGGCGGCGCTCGTCCGGGTGGCCGGGCCTAGCCATCGGGAGCAGGTACTGCCACGCCCCGAGGAGCGTCTGCACGGCCCACCCGCCGACGAAGATCGCGAGGAACACCTCCCGGAGCCCCACGACCTCGTCCGCGACCACCCACGGGAGCAGGAGCGCCCCCACGAGGAACCAGGCGAGGGCACACACCACGTGCTTGGCGGCCACCGGCACCGGCCACGTCCGGGGCATCCGGAAAGCCTTGACCGCCATCCATCCCACCCCGAGCGCACCCGCCGCGTACGCGACGCTCCCACCGACGGCCACCGCGGGCACATCCAGACCCAGGCCGAGGGCCATCGCCCCGGCGCCGACGGCCAGGAGGGCTCCCGACGCGGCGCCGCGCCACGCGGGCATCCGGATGCGGAGCACGGTCGGCAGGAACGTGACAAGGGTCCCGGCGATCGTCAGGGAGACCCATCCGAGGACGTTGAGCGTGAAGTGGGCGCGCCGCAGCTGGAGCCAGGTCTCGGCGTCGCCGACCGCGCGGCTCCCGACGACGGCGCCGAGGATCCCACCGATCACCGCGGCGACGATCGCTGCCCCGTACATCGCGAACGGCAGGACGTGGCGACGGTTCAGCCCGACACGCCGCGCGCGGGCGACGAGCCATCCGAGGAGCACGACGGCGCCGACGAACACCGTCCCTCCGAAAGCGACGAGCCAGCCGACCTCGAGGGGATACCCGAGCGCGATCAGTGCCGGCCCGAGGTTGGCCCCGACGAACTGCGTCCACACGATCCGCGGCCGCGCGTCGGGCGCCGCCGACAGGGTGAGCGCGAAGTTCTGCATCGCGCCCGAGATCGCGACCGAGACGGCGCCGGCGAGGGCCAGGTGCAGCGGAAGCCAGACTCCGAGTCGAACGTCCGACGGCAGGAGCAGGGACGCGAACGCGAGGGTCAGCCAGACGCGTGCCGCCGCCTGGTAGGTGCGAAGCGTGGAGCGTCGAGCCACGGCCCCAGCCTATCCGCGTGCCGCGTACTACCCTGCGCAGCAGGACCGAAAGGTGGATCGACATGGAGTGGATCGACGGGCTCGCCGAGACGCTGGCGCAGGAGCCGCTCTCGGGCGAGGAGACCGCGACGCTGCTCGCGACGGCCAGGTCGGTGGCGCATCGGGTCGAGCGCCGCGTGACCCCGCTGTCCGCGTTCCTCCTCGGGTGCGCCGTCGGCCAGGGGCTGCAGGACGGAACCGCGACGCGACCCGAGCTCGTCCGGGAGGCGGTGACCCAGCTCACGGCCCTGCTCCCCGACGGCCCGGCCAGCGGAACCGGGTAGGCTGAACGTCCTCATGGATCGCTGGCAGCCGCCCACGACCCCTCCCCCGCCGGAGGGCGCCCTGCTCGACACGTTCGGTCGGATCGCCGACGACCTGCGGGTCTCGGTCACCGACCGGTGCAACTTCCGATGCACCTACTGCATGCCCGCCGAGGGGCTCGCCTGGCTGCCCAAGAGCGAGATCCTCACCTTCGAGGAGCTCACCCGCCTGCTGCGACTGTTCGTCGAGCGCCTCGGGATCGCCTCCGTGAAGGTCACCGGGGGCGAGCCCACGGTGCGGGCAGATCTTCCCGACCTCGTTCGGATGTTCCGGAGCGTCGCGCCCGCTGTCGACCTGTCGATGACGACGAACGGCGTCCTGCTCGACCGACTCGCCGGTCCGCTCGCCGAGGCCGGCATGGACCGCGTGACGATCTCGCTGGATTCGCTGGTCCGTCATCGGTTCGAGGAGATGACACGCCGCGACGCGCTCGAGCGCGTCCTGGCGGGGATCCGTGCCGCCCAAGCCGCCGGCCTGGTCCCCATCAAGATCAACTGCGTCGTGATCGGCGGGACCAACGAGGACGAGGTCGTGGACTTCGCCCGCTGGTCCCGCGAGCACGGGCACGTGGTCCGGTTCATCGAGTACATGCCCTTGGACGCGCAGCACGAGTGGGAGCGGGCGAAGGTGGTCCCCTCGGCCCGGCTGCTCGAGGCGATCGACGCGGCGTTCCCACTCGTGGCCGAGGGTCCCGATCACGAGCCAGCCACGGGCTACCGGTTCGCCGACGGCGCCCCGGGCGGGGTCGGCGTGATCGGGAGCGTGACCGAGCCGTTCTGCGCGACCTGCAACCGCCTACGGATCACCGCCGAGGGGCAGGTCCGTGCGTGCCTGTTCGCCCTCGAGGAGACGGACCTGCGCGAGCCGATGCGCGCCGGGGCGAGCGACGACGAGCTCGAGGCGCTCGTACGCACCAACGTCTGGCGCAAGTGGTCGGGCCACCGGATCTCGCACCCCGACTTCGTGCAGCCCGAGCGCTCGATGTCCGCGATCGGCGGGTAGCCGCTCGTCAAGCTCCGCTTCGTCCGCGACGGACGAGCCGCCGGATCCGATCTCCGGCGAGGAACCACCCGACGCCGGCCGCCAGGAACCCGAACAGCGCGAACAGCACGATCCCGAACCCCCGCGTGACCCTCAGGAACCCAACGGTCGTCTGGTCGCCGCCGGGACGGAACGCGGTATCGGCGTCGCCCCAGCTCGCGATCGCGGTGAGGAGACCCCACACGCACGCCCCGGCCAGGACGAGGAACAGGAGACCGACCACGAACGAGACGCCTTCGAGCCAGTCGTGGGAGGCCATCGCTTCGCCCATCCGGCGGCGAAGCGTCCGGTACGTCAAGCTCAGAGCCCCGCGAGCTTCGCGAGCCCCGAGATCTTCTTCAGGACGAACCGCTTGCCCTCGCGCTCGACGAGGCCCCGCCGCTGGAAGTCCGACAGGATCCGGGTGACGTTCTCGCGGCTCCCCCCGCACAGGCTCGCGAGGTCGGCGTGCGTGACGATCGACGGCACCACGGCGCCGTCCTCGGGCAGCTCGTCGAGGGATGGGGCCACGAGCTGCAGCAGCCGCTTGGCGACCCGACCCTTCAGGTCCAGGTACAGCAGATCCTCGGCGAAGGCCTCGTGTGATTGCACCTGGCGCGAGAGCGCTCGCAGGAGCGACCGCGAGGCGGACGGCTGCTCGACGAGGAAGGCCAGGAACGCCTCTCCCGGGACCGCCCACACGTGGGACTCGTCCAGGGCGAGGGCGGATGCGGTTCGGGGGATGTCGCCGAGCACCCCGAGCTCGCCGAAGAACTGCGGCGCGTCGAGGGTCGTATGCAGCTGGCGATGCCCGCTCGCCGAGTCGGAGCTGATCTCGACCCGGCCGCTGATCAGGAAGAGGACCTCCGGTGAGGGATCGCCCTGGTGGAACAGGTACGTCCCGCGTCGATACCGTCGCACCACGCCCAGCTCCGCCAATCCCGAGACCGTCGGGCGCGTCGCGCCCTCGAACAGGGGTGCGAGCGCCATCAAGCGCACGACCTCGGATCCCGCGTCCTCCATCATCCGAAGACTAGACGTGGTTCCCCCTCAGAGCGAATCTGCCGGCGTCGGCGATCGAGCGCTTTCCGCGCGACGAGGGCCCGGCCGCGTGGCCGAGCCCTCGTCGTGATCGGTGCGATGTTGGGTTACTTGATCTTCTTACGGGTCTTCCGCTTGGTCTTGCGCTTGGTCACCCGTGTCGCCGCCTCCGCCGTCTTCGGCGCGGACTTGGACACAGCCGCCTTCGGCGTGATCTTCTTCTCCGCCACCCTGCTCACCTCCCCTTCAAGTCTCGCCCCCAGAGGGGCTGATCCCTGAACACCTACGCGCATCTTGGACCTGGTCCTCTCGGTCCGGCGTGCCGAGCGTCACCCACCTACCCGTGATATCCGTCACGCTTCCGGTGTGACGAGCGTCACACTTGCTCGTCGAGCTCGGGAAGCGCCAGCGGATCGGGGCGAGGGGTGCACGCGCCGCAGTACAGCGCGTCCTCCACCACGAGGGCGTTCGTGGCGTCGCGTCCCTTGAAGAGCTCCAGGACGTACGGGAGCGTCTCGACGTGGTCCTCGCAGATGCCTCGGCCGCAGAACCGGCAGGCTCCCACGGCGGTCCTCCGGCAGTGCCAGCAATCCATCCGGTTCCCCCTTGCCTCAGTGCTGCGACGTTCGCCCGACCGTCGACGCAGGCGCGAGCCTCCCCTGTCGGAACGCTGCCGCCAGGACCGCGTCGAACCCCTCTCGATCCAGGCGGTACACGCGCGCCGGCGTCCGCGCCACAACGGTAGCGGTCCGCGGCACGTCCGAGAGCAGCGCGATCTCCCCGAAGTGGTCGCCGGGTCCCAGCTCCCCGATGAGCGCTCCGGCGCGCGTGACCTCCCACCGGCCCGACCCAATCACGTAGAAGGCATCGCCCTCGTCACCCTCGACCACGATCCGGTCGCCCGGAGCGACCTTCTCCCAGGAGCCGTGCTCCTGGAGCATCGCGATGTCCTCCGAGCCGAGGGTCGCGAACGGTCGGAGGGCACGGATCTCGGCCGCCTGCTCGAGCGTCGGCGCGAACTCGGGGACGTGCACCATCGCCGCCAGCAGGCGATCGAACGTGCTCTGGTCGATCTCGAACAGCTCTGCGTCCTCTGCGGGTCGGGCCGTGGCCGACCGAGGCGCACGGTCGATGAGGCCGAGCTCGCCGAACGTGTCGCCGCGGACGAGGGTCCGGATCACCCGCTCCTTCCCGGTCTCGGGATCCTCCTCCACGATCTGCACGGTCCCGCTCCGAACGATGTAGAAGGCGGTTGGGCGGTCTCCCTGGCGGAAGATCGGCTTCCCGGCGGGGAGGCGGCGGAGGGAGACGCGACCCGCGAGGTCCGACAGCACGTCCTCGGGGAGATCCTCGAAGATCGCTGAGCCGTCGATCAGCTGGGCCGCCTCGACGCGCCACCGGGTCTGCAGCCGGAACCGGACGGCGTCCACCACCCGCTTGCCCTTGCGCACGAGCGAGCGCGTCAGCGTGATCAGACCGCGGATCACGGGCCCGGCCAGGAACAGCGCGAGCGCCAGCAGCAGCACCCTGCCCACCGGCCCGCCGCTCCAGAGGTCGGAGATGAGGCCCCCGAAGATCGTCTCCCAGAAGAAGATGGCCGTGTAGATCGAGAAGATCGTGAACGCGATGCCCAAGATCGCGTAGAGCGCGAGCCCGACCTCCTGCTTCGTGATCCGTTCGCGCCCGCGCAGCTTGCGCCACAGGTCGTATCGGATGAACCGCAGCGACCTCGGGCGTAGGTCCGGAACCTGGATCAGGTCGGCCAGGATGAAGTAGCCGTCCAGCTCGAGCAGGGGGATCAGGTTCATGAAGATCACGAAGTAGTTGATGATCACCCACGTGTAGAGGAACGGCGAGATCGTCGCGTCCGGGAAGGCCCAGATGAACAGCGACGCGAGCCCCGAGACGACGACCTCCGCGTACGGACCGGCGAAGGACTGCACGATCCGCTGCCCGCGGTCCAGCATGAGCACGTCCGATGACTCCACGAAGAACGAGGGCGAGCCGAAGTAGATCATGAACCCGGCGCTCTTCACCTTGCGCCCGTAGTGGATCAGCACGACGGCGTGCCCTAGCTCGTGGATGAACGTCAGCACGTAGTCCATGGCGAGCAGCACGATCGCCTGGGCCGCGGCGGATCCGCCGCCCAGCTCGAAGGTTCCCCGCTGGTACACGGCGATGAAGGCGATGAATCCGAGCAGCGCGATGAGCCCGACCGGCACCGCGACGGCTGGGCGGAAGAAGAACCGGAGGAGGTAGCGGTAGGACCACGCCACCAGACGATGCGCGCCGGTCCACTCGATCGAGAGCGTCCGAACGAACGTCCGAGCCTGTTGGCGAGCCGCGCTGGCGGTATCGCTCGCGCGCCTGAGGATCTCTCGGAGATCGACGAAGCGATCCGTCAGGAAGTTGCCCTGCCGGAGCGTCTCGACGAGCTCAACCACGTCCTCGATCCCGAGATCGCCCGAGTCCTGCAGCCGCTCGACGACGATCTCCTTGACCGTCCGGGTGCCGTCCATGAGCGGCAGCAGCTCCGCCTCCGACGGTTGAAGCTGGTAGTGGACGAGCTCGGTCGGGTTCGCGACCATCGCGTAGTCGTTGCCCCAGCGGAGATGGAAGGTCTTGACCTCGACATCGGGCCGGACCCTGGGTCGGTACACGGCAGGATCGACGCGGTTCGCGAGCTCGGTCCACAGGCCGTCGCCCTCGCCTTGCCCGGGGGACGAATCGAGGCCGGCCTGGATCGCCGCGTAGAGCCCGCCTTCGGACCTCGGATCGGTCATCCGCCGGAGGAGGTCTCACGCTCGGTGCGCAGCTTGCGGTCGATCGTCCCGTAGACCGACAGCCGCGGAGGTGGCCGGCGCTTGGAGGCGAACAGGTTGCCGATGAAACCACCCGCCAGCAACGCTACGAGGACGGCCGTCACCACCGTCTCCCAACCCAGCCCCCCCTCCTCCGGGGGCTCCTGGAGCTTGCGCGTCACGCTGGTCGGCGCGCCGAAGTCGTCGACGACGCCCAGCTCGAACCGCGCCGCCTCGGGGAGCGCCTTGATGACGTGGGTCGTGACGTGGAAGGAGAAGTTGCCGCCGCCGGTGGTGACCACCACCTCCGAGCCGCTCGCCCGCAGGTACTCGCCGGCCGCCTCCCCCCCGGTGCCCGCCACGGTCTCCTGCTCCCCGATCTTCAGCTGCACGTCCTCGATGTCGTAGCGGATCGCCTCGAGCTCGTCCCCGCCCGAGAGGACGGTGACCTCGACCAGGTGGAGAGCCTCCCACCCGCCGGGCATCGTCGCGTCGACGGTGAACTCGAGCGTGGAGCCCCGAGCGAGCCCACCGATGACCTCGCCCTCCACGGTCGGGCCCTTCGGGGTTGGGGAGGGGCTCGCGGTCTGGGCGAGCGCCGGCCCCGCGCTCACGGCCAGGGCGGCGCACAGCAGGACCGCCCAACCGGATCTGGCCAGCATCACGGGCGCATCTTCGTCCCGAGGAGGGTCGGAAGCAAACGTGACGGACATCACCTCAGGACCGTGCGGGCGGTCACCGTCATGCGCGTGACCCGGGCGTACGGTTCACCCAGTCGTCGGGAAGGGAGACGGAGATGCTGAGCGGAGACATGGCGCGGTACCAGATCGCCGACCGGGTCCGCGACGCCCAGGCGGATCGGATCGCCCGGACCAGCCGTCGAGCCAAGGCCGCAGACGAGCGCGGTTTCGCCCGTCGCGTCGGACGCGCCGCCCTGGCCGCCACCCTCTGGCCGGTCAAGCACTGAAGGTTCACGGCGCGGCCACACGGGCGCCGCGGACCGCTCACCGGCTGGCGGTAGGTTCCGGGTGCCAAGGGAGGCTGCGCCCCTCTCACAGCGAGGGCCGGGTGGGAGCCCGGCCCTCGCGCCCCCCTCTCCAGGCTCACGTGAGCGAACCGATCACCTCGCGGAGCGTCTCCTCGTCCACCTCGCCGGTCGCGTACTGCGCGACGGTGCCGTCGGAGGAGACGAAATACAGCGTCGGGAACTCCGCGATCCCGAGCGCCGCTGCGATCGTCTCGTCCTCGTCGTCGACGGCCACGGGGAAGGCGAGATCGTTCTCGCGCATGTAGACATCCGGCGCGGGACCGGGCTGATCGCCGACCGAGGTCACCACGGTCACGAAGCCGACGTCGGGGAACTCGCGCATCACCGAGTCGAGCACCGGGAGCTCGACCTGGCAGTGAGGACACCACGGCGCCCACACGGAGAGCACCGCAGGCGCGCCCGCGTAGTCATCCCAGGCCACCGTCCCCCCGGACAGTCCGGGCGCCGAGAAGGCCGGGACGGCCTCGCCCTCCGCGAGAGGCTCCGTGCGCGGGGGACCGCCCGGGACGACCTCCGTCGAGGTCGACGCCCCGGCGCCCTCCTCCTCGCTGCCCCCCATGAACGCGAAGACCGCGAGCGCGACCACGGCCACCAGGGCCAGGCCGCCGAGGACGATCGCGAGCCGTCGTCGCTGCTCCTGGCGGCGCTGAACGGCGGCTCGAGCCTCAGCTCGCTCGCGCTGGCGCAAGCGCTTCGTCTGCTTCGCGGTGTTCCCCATCGTCGTCCTCCAGGTCTTGGAAACGGTTGTCGAGTTGCAGCGGCCCCTGCGGGTGCAGCGCGAGGTAGATCCCGGGCGCGAGCACGAAGATGGCGTCGCGGACGAGGTCCCACCAGCCTACGCCGTCGCCCGCGCCACCGCCGCCGAAGCACCCGCAGTCGATCTCCAGCCCCCGCGCCTTCGCCTGCGCCATACCCAGGATGAAGATCCCGCCCAGCACAGCCGTCGCGATGCCGGCGAAGCGCATGAACAGGCCCAGCACCAGCAGCACCGCCACGCCGATCTCCACCCACGGCAGGACCGCCGCGACCGGGCGCACCATCCCCTCGGGCAGGACGTCGTAGGCATCGACCGCCAGGATCGACGACTGCCGGTCGAGGGCCTTCACCAGGCCGCCCCAGAGCAGCAGGGCCGCCGGCACGAGCCGAACGGCGAGCCGCCCCGCCACGACGAGCGCAGGGGATCGCATCTCGGCCCAATCCTGGGCGAGGGCCGCGGCCGACCGTGGGGGCCTTCGGCCCGGCCCGCGGGGGGCGTCAGGCCTTGGGGAGGTTCCTGATCTCGAGCGGCGGGAGGTCGTCCGCCGGGTCGAATCCCAGGACCCGCCCGTAGAAGGTGAGCTCGGCCTCGAGTGCCCGAGCGATGCTCTCCGCCTTGCGGAACCCGTGCTGCTCCCCCTCGAAGAGCAGGTAGGCGTATGGGACGCCTCGCTCCTCCAAGGCCTGGACGATGACCTCGGCCTGGGACGGAGGGACCACCTCGTCCTCGTCACCTTGGAGGATCAGCAGCGGGCTCGAGATCCGCTCCGCGTGCCGGACCGGGGAACGCTCGCGCCACAGATCCGCCGCCTCAGGCCAGGGGCCGACGAGCAGGTCCACGTACCTCAGCTCGAACTTGTGGGTGCCTGCCACGAACGGCTCCAGGTCCGACACTCCGAAGAGGCTGGTTCCGGCGGCGAACGTGTCCGTGAAGGTGAGCGCACACAGCGTGGTCCACCCCCCCGCGCTGCCGCCGTCGATCAGGAGGCGACCGGGATCGGCGAGAGTGTGCTCGACGAGGTGGCTCGCCGCCGCCACGGCGTCCTGGACGTCGACCACCCCCCATCGGCCGTAGAGCAGGTCTCGGAAGGCTCGTCCGTAGCCGGTGCTCCCCCCGTAGTTCACGTCCACGAACGCGAACCCTCGGCTCGTGAAGTACTGCTTCTGGAGGTCCAGGCGGGGGGTCACCTCGGAGGTCGGCCCGCCGTGGATGTGGACCAGGAGCGGAGGGAGCGAACCCTCCAACGGCTCGGCGTCCGGGTTCATCGGCGGGTAGTGGTAGGCGTACGCCGTCCCGCTCGGCGTCGGAAACTCGATCGCCCGGGGCTCGGACAGGTACGCGGGATCGAACGCGAGATGCTCACCCTCGTGGAGCACCTCCACCGCCCGCGTCGCGAAGTCCAGCGTCACGACCTGGTTCGAGATCTTCGGCCCGCCGGCCAGGAACGCGAGCCGCGTCCCGGAGGCCCGCAGGTACGGCTCGAAGCACGCGTACGGGACGTCCAGATCCAGCATCTCGAAGGAGCCGGGATCGAGGACGGCGAGGTGATGCTCCCCGGCCCGTCGGTACACGCATGCGATCCGCCCGTCGGCCAGGAACGCGTACGTCGACATCCCGAAGACCCACATCGGGACGGCGAACTCGGCCGCCATGGGCGTGAGGTGCAGCTGCGACCCGTCGGGCTCCTCGCGGTAGAGGTTCCACCAGCCGGTCCGATCGGAGGCGAAATGCAGTCGCCCGTCCGGACCCCAGGCCGGCTGGAAGATCGACTCTCGCGGACCGCCCGCGACCGCACGAGCCTCGCCCACGACGCCGTCCGCGACCGGGGCCACCTCGAGCTCGGTCCCGTCCCAGGGCATGTTCGGCATGTCCCACCCGATCCACGCGAGGCTCGAGCCATCGGGCGACCACCGAGGGAACGCGTAGAAGTCACGGCCCGTCGCCACGACGCTGGGCTCGTTCGATCCATCCGCCGGCACCACGACGAGCTCGTTCACCGGGAGCCCCTCGCCCGCGTGTCGTTCGCGGACGCAGGCCAGTCGGCCCCCGTCGGGCGACAGGTCCATGTCCGCGTACCGAAGGCCGCGGCGAACCGACGGCTCCGGCGTGATCGGCGCGGGCTCCGCCCCCGGCTCCTGCCGGTAGAGCCGCTGATCGTCGTCGTTCGAGAAGTACACGACGCCGTCACGCACCGTGTACGCGCCGCCCCCGTACTCGTGCACGCGCGTTCGCGCCGAGAAGCCCGGCGGCGTCACGTCGACCGGACCCGACGCCCAGGGGTCAGCTCGGACGATGACGTACCGGCCCTGCTCCAGCGGGCGAGACTCCACCCACGTCGTGGCGTCGCCGTCCACGAGGACCCCTCCGAGCGACACCGATGCACGTGAGACCCGCTCGGCCGTGATCGGTGAGGGCCAGGTGCCGAACGGGAGGAGCCGGGTCCCGCTCATCCGGCCCACCGCGCGACGAGCACGCGGGTGACCTTGAAGCCCTCATCCATCGTGCTTCGGACGTCGACGAACCCGTTCCGCCGCAGGACCCCGGCGACCGCCCGAGACCGATCGGGGCTCACCTCGACCAGCAGCCATCCCCCGGGACGGAGCCAGGTGCCACCCTCCGCTGCCGCCCGACCGACCAGGCCGAGGCCATCGACGCTTCGGTCCGAGAGGGTATGGAGGGGTTCGAACCGCCGGATCTCGTCCGGGAGCTCCCGGAGCTCGCCCCGCGCGACGTAGGGCGGATGGAGCGTGATCACGTCCACCCTCCCCGCGAGGCGCCGGGGCAGCGCCCCGAAGAGGTCGCCAACGTGGAAGCTCGCGCGCAGGCGGAGCCGTTCGGCGTTGCGCCGGGCGACCCTGATCGCGTCTTTGGAGATGTCCGTCCCGAACACGCGGACCCCGGGGACCTCGTTGGCGATCGCGAGCGCGACCGTCCCCCCGCCGGTCGCGAGATCCACCGCGACCGGCCGCCTGCGCCCACGCAGGCGCCGGACGGCCTGCTCGGCCAGGAACTCGGTCGAGTCGCGCGGCACGAAGACCCCAGGCCGGGCCAGGATCTCGAGGCCCCGGAACACCGCGAACCCCTTGATGAGCTGCACGGGTTCGCCCTCGGCCCGGCGCTGGACCATCCGGTCGAACCGACGACGCGCGGCCGTGGGGACGACCTCATCCGGATCGACGTCGTCGACGTCCAGGACGTGGCACAGCAGGTCGTCCGCCTCGATCTCCTCGCGATCCTTCTGCCAGTGATCGATGGCGGCAGAGGCCTTCAACGTTCGGACGGCGTCGGCGAGCACCTCGGAGGCCTTCATCGCGCGAGGATGGTACCCGTCGCGCGTCCCCGCGACCGCCCGCGAGGACCCCGGCCGGTCGGACGATCCCCTTCGTCGCGGGTACGATCGCCGACGATGCCGAAGCCGGCCACATCACCGTCGAAGGCCTCGTCGAGGAAGCCGAGGAAGAAGCGCGCGCCCTCCGACGATCTCGGCGACATCCGTCTGACCGGCGATCGGATCGTCGTCGAGCATCCCGAGGCGGGCGAGCGCACGTCGCGAGGTGGGCTGCTGATCCCCGCCACGGCGGTCCCGGCGCCGAAGCGGTGCGTCTGGGGCGAGGTGCTGCTGGTCGGGCCCGACGTTCGCGCCGCGAGGTCGGGCGATCGGATCCTCTACCTGCCGCAGGCGGGGCTCGAGGTCGAGCTCGACGGTCGCGAGTGCCTCCTGCTCCGGGAGCGGGACGTCCAGGCCGTCTCGTCCTCTCCCGAGGGCCCCGAGCGTCAACCGGGCCAGTACCTGTAGGTCTCCCGGGTAGCCGGTCAGGCCGGCGCGAACTGCAGCCGCAGCGTCCGCACGTCGTTCTCGCGGTTCGGGTCCACGATCACGACGCGCTGCCAGGTGCCGAGCACCACGCGCCCGGCCTCGACCGGAAGCACGAGCGAGGGCGAGATCAGCACCGGCAGCAGGTGATCGCCGCCGTGACCGGTCGACCCGTGCCGGTGTGCGTACCGATCGTCCCTCGGCAACAGCCGCTCCAGGAGGTCCTCGAGGTCCCCCTCGGATCCCGCGCCCGTCTCCATCAACGCGAGGCCGGCGGTCGCGTGCGGCACGAAGACGTGTACGAGCCCGTCCCGACCGTCGGCCGCGCAGAAGGCCCGCACGAGCTCGGTCACGTCCACGACCCGGCGCCCCGACGTGTCGAGGCGGTGCTCCTCGACGTTCACGATGGCGGGTTCGGCTCGACGTCAGGCCGCGGCGGCGTCGCCCAGTGGCCGCCACTCACGTGTGGCGAAGCGGCGGGCGGGTCACCACGGGACGCCGCCGGCTCCGGCGGGACCGTCGACCATCCGGTGAGACCGCGGCCGGACGGGGACCGGACGATCTCGGACGGGCCCGCCGGCACGACCGCGGCGAGCACGCTCAGGGCGCCGCCGGCGATCACGACGAACAGGCCGATCGCAAGGGACAGCTCGAGCAGGCCGGAGTCCAGGGCGTCCTGGACCACCACCCGCGAGAGGTCGGCCTCGGCGGCGTCGAGGAGCTGCTCCCTCGCCGTGATCGCGGTGTACAGGCCCACGCCGACCGCGACGAGCCCGCCGACCGAGCTCGAGCCGCGGAGGCGCGACGATGCGTCGGCTCCTCCCATGAACACCCTCGTCGCGGCGACGATGACGACGACCGAGGCGATCAGGGTGGCCTTGCCCTCCCAGCCCGAGATGCCGGTGGCCTGCTCGCTGATCGGGCCCGCCGAGAACTCGACCCATGGGAGGAACGAACCCACACCCGCGGCAACGCCCCCCGCGAGTGCCATCGAGGCCGCGAACGTGGCTCGCCCCGACATCCCTACCCGGGGGGAGCCTCTCCGGCCGGTGGCGACGGCGGGGCGGCGGGCGGCATCGCCGGAGGCGACGTGGGCGGCGTCGTGGGCGGAGCGGACGGGGCCGCCGAGGTGAACCCGGTGTCCGCGCTCACGGGCTCACGTCCCCCGCGCATCGACAGCAGCCCGCCGACGAGGGCGAGCACCCCTCCGCCGATGACGATGTACAGGCCGATCGAGATCGAGATCGAGATCTCACCCGCATCGATCGCCTGGTCCAGCAGGGCCCGGACCTCGTCGACCGAGGCACCGAGGGTCGGCGCGATCTCCTCCGCCGCGGTGTCCAGGACGCTGTCCTCCGCGGTGAGGGCGTCGTACAGCCCGACCGCGCCCCCGATCAGGCCGGCGAGCACCACCAGGACCGCCAGCAGCCGCTTGACCTGCCTCATCAACAGGAGCCCGGCACCGAGGGCCACGATCCCCGCCACGAGGGTGATGTACCCGTCCGAGCCGTCGACCCCCTTGGCCGTCACGCTCGTCCCCCCTCCCGAGACCTCCGCCCAGGTCAGGAACGAACCGACCGCGAGCAGCGCGCCGCCGACGATCGCCAGGATCGCGCCGAGCGGCGCGCGTGCGGTGGTTGCCGTGTCTCCCATCGAGCCTCCTCGGGCCGGTCGCCTCCGGCCGGCCCCTCATCCTTCCATCTCGCGCGGGATGGGTCGAGCATCACGGCGGCCGCGGATATCCTGGAACCTCACCGGCGACGGGAGCCACGATGGAGATCGATCCGGTCTGTGGGATGGAGGTCGACCCGGCGACCGCCGAGTGGAAGCTCGACCACGAGGGCACGACGTACTACTTCTGCTCGAAGGGATGCATGGAGGACTTCGCCGAGGATCCCGCCTCGTACCTCGGCTGAGCTAGATCTCGCGGCGCGCGAGGAGCCGAACCGACCCCCACACGGCGAGCGCCGTGAGGCCAGCGGTGACGAGCGCCGCGCGGACGTAGTCCAAGGCGGGCGCTCCCTCCATCATCTCCACGATCGCGCCCACGAGCGTGCTGGGCGCCCAGGGTCGGACCGCGGGCAGCACCTCGGCCACGATCGAGATCAGGAGCAGGACGACCACCGTGATCCCGGCCGCCCCGATCGCGCTCCGCGCCAGCCCCGCGGCGAGGGCCACCATCGCGACCGCGAACGCGAGGTACAGGGTCCACGCGACGATCCCGGCGATCATCGCCGTCGCGGGCACGTCGTCGATGAGGACGACCGTCACGATCCACGCGGCGATGGCGCCGAGCGCGAAGCTCACCGAGGACGCGGCCGCCGTGACAGCGGCCTTGGGCACCACCAGGGCGCCGATCGAGCGGGCGCGCGTACGGAGGAAGGCCGCCCACTCGGGCCGCGCGTCGAACACCAACGAGCCCGCGGCGATGAAGACCGTGACGATGAGACCGATCTGCGACGCGTTGCCGATGTACGTGGCCATCGCGAGCTCGGGGGTGGGCGGGGGGGCCTGGATCGACACACCGCCGCCGACGCTCCGGAAGATCTCCTCCTGGTAGCGCGTGAGGACGGGCCCGAGGATGCCGAAGGCGACGTAGGAGGCCAGGAGCCCGACCCACCGAAGCGTCCGGAACAGGCGGAGGAGCTCGAGTCGCCAGATCGTCACGCGCCGCCCTCCCGGGACGTGAGCTCCAGGAACACCGACTCGAGGTCGGCCGCCTCGGGTTCGAACGAGACGAGGTGGGCACCCACCGACGTGAGGACGGCCGCGACGTTCGACTCGGCCTCCGCGACCGACGTGACCTCGATCCGTACCCGCCCATGGCCGAGCTCGGTCGCCTCGCGCACCCACGGCTGGCGGCCGAGCGCCTCGCGGAGCGGGCCCACCGGCTCGCGGACGCGGACGACGTACGCGTGCTGCACGCGATCGGACAACAGGGATGCGAGCGGACCCTGGTAGAGCAACCGTCCCTCACGGAGCACACCCACCGTGTCGCAGACCCGCTGGACGTCGGCGAGGATGTGGCTCGCGAACAGGATCGTGCTGCGCTGGGCGAGGCTGCCGATCAGCTCCAGGACCTCGTAGCGTCCGAGCGGGTCAAGCGCCGACGCCGGCTCGTCGAAAACCAGCAGATCGGGATCCGAGACGATCGTGGCGGCGATCCCGAGACGCTGCAGCATGCCGCGCGAGAACCCACCCACGCGTCGGTCGGCCACATCCCCGAGCCCCGCCCGGGACAGCGACCCGCCCACGACCGACGCCGGCGCCTGCGGGGTCACCATCGCCCGCGCCAGGTCCACGACCTCGCGGGCGGTGAGCCACGGATCGAACCGCGGGGTATCGGGCATGACGGCCATGCGGCGCCGCTCGACACCGAGGTGCACCGACCCGGCGCTCGGATGCCGGAGTCCAGCGAGCAGCCCGATCAGCGTCGACTTCCCGGCGCCGTTGGGGCCGACGAGCCCGTAGATCGAACCCGCCTCCACGCGGAGATCAACCGCGTCGAGGGCGACGATCGACCCGTAGACCTTCCGGAGGCCCTCGGTCCGAACGACGGGCTCGGTCATCGGCTCATCCTAGGGGTGCGGCGGGCGCGGGCGTCGGGCTCAGGCCACCGAGCCTTCGGCCAGCGTTTCCTCGTGGCTGCCCTCTTCGAACGCGTCGAACGAGAGCTCCCACGAGAACGAAGGCCACCGGTACCGCGCGCGTCCCTCGCCCGGCCGGTAGGCCGCCGTATACAGGGTCCCGAATCCGCGCTCGTAGGCCTGGCTGTACAGGTACGGCCGCAGGAAGGCGTCCTCGAAGTCGTCCGCGGTCGAGTGGGGCGCGTGCAGGAGCTCCAGGATGTGCTGCTCCCGCTCGAGCGTTCGCGTCGCCCGCGCCTGCTCGGGCCACTCGACGAACCCCTGATGATTGGTCGCGACCGGCGAGCGGCTGAAGATGGGCTCCCGATCGGGTGACAGGTACGCCGTCACCACATCCCCCGTCGCGTCCACCATCGTGAGGTTGTGCGCGAGGTTGTAGGGCAGGCGGGCGAGCACCTCCTGCGCCTGGCCCGAGGTCGTGCACGTCTCCAGCACGTACCGCACCACGAGCGGGATCCCGAAGCCGTCCCCGAGCACCCGTCGCCCGCCGAAGGTGAGCGAGACGCACAGCCCGGCATCGTTCATGCCGTCGAGCAGCCCCCACAGGCAATCGCTCATGCCGATCACCTGGTGATCGAGCAGCCGGCTACGCCAGATCATCCCCTCGAGCCGCGATGGCGCGTAGTCGTAGTTGCGGACCAGCATCGGGCCGTCCTCCCGGGTCCACACGCCCTGGGAGCACGCGGCAAGGTACGGGGGCGGCTTGTAGATCGAGAGCATCCGCGCGGCGAGGTCGCCGCCGCCGGCGAGCTCGACCAGCCGCTCGTACACCGGCACGATCTCGGGCATGTGGGCGCGCAACATCCGCGTCGACGTCGCGTAGGAGGCGCGTGGCTGCTCTCCCTCGGACAGGAACCACTGCCGGTACCAGGGCCAGGCGCCCTCGAAGACCGCCCGCCACTTCGGGCCCGGGTGCTCCTCGTCGAGCGTGCGGAACGTGAACGGGATCAAGCGCATGTGCCCCTGCTCGTGGTGTCGTCGTCCCCTACAGCATCTTGAAGCCGAACGGCTCCTCCGCCGGGAGCTGCGGAGGGGTTCCTGCCTCGACCGGGCGGCCGTCGAAGGCCGCCTTGATGCCGGCGATCCAGGCCCTCGCCCGGTCGGTGAGCTCGTAGCCGTCGTCCATCAGGCGGCCACGGGTCACGAGGATCCCGAGGTCGGCGCCCTTGTAGCGGTACCCGCCCTCGGCCGCGATCCGCAGGTAGAAGGCCTCGCGCTCGTCGGCCACCGTGTGCCAGTCCGTGTCGGGCCGGACGAACTCCACCTCGCCACCCGGACGCATCCGCCACCTCCCCGAGGGCGGCGCGCGCGTGATGAGCTCCACGGTGTCCTCGCTCTGCTTCATCACCCACTGCGCCCACTCGTCGATGTTGGCCGGATGGGTCCACCGCTCGTTCAGCTCGTCGACGTCGATCTGGTAGTCCACGTCCATGAACTCGAGCAGGTGGAACAGGAACAGCGGCATGTCGCCGTAGGCAACGGCCGTCACGTTGGTGATGCTCGAGGCCCCCGTGACGCGCGGGTTCAACTCGCCGAGGTACATCTCGCCCGAGTCCACGTCGGCGAGGAAGTCGAGCTCGAAGTACCCGCGGTACCCCTCCTCGCGCAGGCGCTCTCCCATCGCCTGGGTGTAGGCGCGCGCCTGCGTGCGATGCTGCTCGGTCAGGACGTCGGCGAACACGTCGTTGCCGCACCACCCGCCCGTGTACGGCGTGAGCTCGGGGAACCCGGCGAGCTCGGTCATGAGCGGTCCGACGAGGGTCCCATGTCGCGTCACCACACCCTCGATCGCGGTCTCTCGTGGGTCGATGCGCTTCATGAGCTTGAGATCCTCGCCCGCGATCTGCCCCTGGTGCTCTTTCCAGTCCTTCTGCGTGGCGATGAAGAACGTCGTCTGGCCCGAGTCCCCGTAGGGGAGCTGGACGACGAGGTCCTTGCCCAGCCCTGCGTCCTGCGCGAGCTCCAGCAGCTCGCGGTAGGTGGAGGCGCGGCCGAGGACGTTCGGCACGCTCGGGACGCCGGCCTCGTTGCCGAGCTCGGTCGTCACGATCTTCGAGTCCAGCCGATGCCGCAGCGAAGCAGGCGGGAAGGCGACGTCCAGGCCGAGCTCGGCCGCGAGCTGCTCGGTCTCCTCGTCGAACATCAGGAACGCCGCCTTCCCCTTGCCCCGAGATCGGACGTAGTCGGCGAGCTCCTTGTGGCCGAGGAGGTAGTTCACGATCTCCTCGATCGACCCGAAGGCGCGGGGCTCCCGCTCGCGCGGAACGAACACGTGCGGGTGGTGTCCGTCGAACGAGTCGTAGTAGTTGACGAACCGGAAGTTCCGGACCCACCGGTCGATCCCGAGCAGGTTGAAGGCCGTGGCCGAGACGAAGTACACGGGCGTCTCGTTGGTGCGGAAGAACCGACGGATCTCCGGCACGCCGCGCAGCGGCCCCTGCGACCGCACGCCGAACACCCCGCTCCTCGGTCCGCCCGATGGCCCGGGCAGGGACGGCGACGGCCCGTCGGTCGCCGGGCGGCGATGCAGACGGACCCGGGACCACACGGCGGCGGG
>DASSJM010000019.1:0-22844 GCA_035691205.1 Actinomycetota bacterium | reverse complement strand
GAACGACGTGCCGAGCTCCGCCGGCCCGCTGGAGTCGGCGAGCAGGGTCCCGTCGGTGTCGACGACGATCACCCGTCCGCCGACCTGCGGGGAGGCCTCCAGCACGATCGCGTCCAACCGCTCGGGCTGGACGATGTTCTCGGCGCCGATCGCCGCGGCGATGCCCTGGGCCTGGATCAGCGCCTGGGTCTCGAGCTCGGCCGTCGCGCGTCGCTCGAGGTTGATGGTGAGCGGGATGCCGAGCGCGAGCAGCAGCACCAGAAGGACGTACGCGAAGGCGAGGACCAGCCTCGTGCGGACCCTCGTGACGACCCCCTAGGCTTCCTCCGCCGCGAGGAACCGGAACCCGACGCCCCGGATCGTGGTGATGTACCGGGGGTTCGACGGGTCGTCCTCGATCTTCTTGCGGAGCCACGAGATGTGGACGTCGAGGGTCTTGGTCGGCCCGAACCAGTGTGGATCCCACACCTCGTCCATGATCGTCTCGCGCCGGATCACCTCGCCCGCGTTAGCCATGAGCAGGTGCAGCAGGTCGAACTCGCGAGCGGCGAGCTCGATGGACCGATCGGCCTTGGTGAGCGTGCGCGGCCCGGGATCGAGGCGCAGGGTGCCGATCTCGATCGGCCCATGTCGCCCGGTCCCGCGGCCCCGCCGGAGGATCGCGCGGATCCGGGCGGTGAGCTCCCGCGAGGAGAACGGCTTGACCACGTAGTCGTCGGCGCCGAGCTCCAGGCCGACCACACGATCGATCTCCTCGCCGCGAGCGGTGAGCATGACGATCGGCACGTCGGAGTCCTTGCGGATCTCCCGGGCGAGATCACGTCCATCGCCGTCGGGGAGCATGACATCCAGGAGGATGAGGTCGGGCGCCTCGCGCCCGAGCGCGGCCCTGGCGAGCTCGACGGTGCCCGCCACCTCGGCGGCGAACCCCTCCCGCTCCAGGCTCTCGGCGAGCGGCTCCGAGATGGCCTCCTCGTCTTCCACGACCAGGATCCGAGGCTTCACGCTCGGATGGTACTTGCGGGCGGTCGCTCCTTGGACATTCGGGTTGGTCTCTTAGGCGAGCCTTACGGGAGCCTTTTTGTCTTTCTTGCCTCCGAGACCCGTTTTCCCCAAGATGCGCCAATCTGAGAGGGGAGGGGGCCAGTTGTCAGCTAACACCGCGGTCGATTCGCACACTACCGGAGGGCAGAGACCATCGGTTGTGGATCCCCTGTCACTGCGACTGCTTGAAGTCACAGGTGTGGTCGTCGTGGTGACCGTCCTCATCTGGGAATCATTCCTTCACTGGCCTCAGCTGGCTGAGTTGGGCGTCGCGGTGCTTCCGTGGGTCGTGGTCACCGGGTTGGCGGACCTCGCGCCTGTTCCCATCTGGGGATCCGTACAGCTCATGATGTCGTTCCCAGTGCTGCTGGCCGCGGCCTTCGTCTTCCCTCCATACGTCGCCGGGCTGGTTAGTTTCGTCGGCACAGTCGACACGCGCGAGTTCAGTCACGAAATCCCGCTCCTTCGCGGGCTCTTCAATAGAAGCAATGTCACAGCTAGCGTGATGGTGGCTTCAGCCTTGTTCCGTCATCTGGATGGTGACGTCACGAACTGGCCAGCTGTTGCGCTTGCTGCGTTCGTCGCACTGGTGGCAGACGTGGCCATTAACGCGTCCCTAGTGATCCTCGGAACCCATCTCTTGACCGAACTGGGAGTAGCGACCCTATTCCGGAGGGTCTATGGAGGAACACACCCGTGGCCGTTCCTCGTCGCGTATGCGTGCTTCGGCTTGCTAGCCCTGATGCTCGCGAGCCTCTACGCGGTTGCGGGGGGTTGGGGTCTGATTGCCTTCGCTATCCCCTTGTTGCTGGCCCGAATGATGTTCACGCACTGGCGACGGCTCGGCGAAGCCACGGACGTGATTGAAGCGAAGGAAAAGGCTCTCTCGGCAGTAACGCGTTCGATCGCCGACGAACGCAAGGAGGAGCGACTAGCCGTGGCGGCGGAGATACACGACGAAGTACTCCCACCTCTCTACAAGGTTCATCTGATGGGGCAGGTGGTCCGCAATGACCTTGCCACAGGGCACCTACTCGACCTGGAGGCGGACGTACCAGATCTCCTGCGGGCTGTGGAGGCTGCAGACGCCGCGCTACGCGATATGGTCCGAGACCTCCGCCGGTCGGCGATTGGCCCCGGCGGGCTCCTTGAGACGCTGCGCCTCCTGGCCCGAGATGCAGAGGCGCGTTCAACAGTCAGGGTCCATGTTGACCTCACTGAAGTCGGCGGCTCTCCCCTGACGCAGCTCCTCTTGTATCAGTTGGCTCGCGAGGCGGTAGCCAATGCTTTGAAGCATGCTGAGGCTCGCAATGTGGTCATCTCGTTGCACCAAGAAGACGGTGCGATCCGCCTGCGGGTCTCAGATGATGGGCGTGGATTCGATCCCTTACGGATGGACAGCGGGAATCACTTCGGATTGCAGCTAAGCCGTGAGCGCGTGGAACTGGCCGGGGGCGTCATGGCTGTAGATACGTCGCCCCAGGCAGGTACCCAGGTCGTCTATCGACTCCCAGTCGACTAGCTGGGTCGGAACAAACACCAGACCCCCTTGTGGAGGGGGTCTGGGAGGATCTGCCTACTTGTGGCTACCAGCGGACGTGAGCACCACCGGCGAACGCAAGGGCCATCAGGGACCCCATCGCCACCGCGAAACGCTTGAGCAGCTTCATGTACCCACCTCCTCGCCTAGATCGCTTAGCAATCACTCTCATGTCTGACCCCCATTTGGGGGATACACGTGGGAGTGTGGGGGGTAGGGACTCGTGGTGACAAGCACCCAGACGCTCTACTGCAGAAGCAGTAGAAGGTTCCAAGCTCGCCTAGGTGGCGAGATACCCCGGCTCACTTAGGCTGAGGGTTCCAACATCTGGCGCCAGCCATCAAGATGGTGAAGCCGTGAGCCAAGAGAGAACGTCAGGTCAGGATCGAGGGCGGAGCTCGCCGTCTTCGGAGCGGCTCTTTGAAGCGCTCATCGTCGTCCCAACGATCGCGGGTATTTGCATCGCTCTCTCTCGCGACTGGTCCAGCATCCCAAGCGAGGACAAGGTTGAGCTGGCCATCTGGGTTGCCATCACCGCAGCGGTGGAGTTCATTCCAGTGCCCCTCTGGCGAGGCACGATCATCAGCATGGGCTTCCCGCTCTTGATGGTGGTTGCCTTCCTGTACCCGCCCTCGGCCGCCGGCGCTGCGGCCTTCCTTGCCGCGTCGGATCCACGCGAGGTACGGCGTGAGGTCGGTCTCCTGCGAGCCCTGTTCAATCGCTCAGCGATTGCGCTCGCTGTATGGGCCGCGTCAGCAGTCTTCCACTCGCTCGCGACCCTCGGGACATCGCGATGGTACGAACTTGCACTCGCCGCAGTCCTGGCAGCTGCTGTCGACTACCTCGTGAACTTCGGGGTAATTTCACTAGTCGCTAGCCTTCACTACCGGACAAGCCCGATCAGGGTCATCCGCGAGCTGCGAATCGGACGGCTCAGCGAGTTCGTCGTGAGTTACCTCGGGCTCGCAGTATTCGGACTCTTCCTAGCAGGAGTCTTTGTAGGAGTTGGATGGGTGGCAGTTCCCGTCTTCGTCCTTCCCCTGCTCCTGGCTAGGCAGATGTTCTTCCGGAGCAAGGCGCTCGAGGAGGCCCACAAGGAGCTGCAAGACCGAGAGCACGTCCTCCGCGCGCTTTCCAACCGGATGGCCGAGGAGCGGCAGGACGAACGACAGCAGATCGCTGCGTATCTGCACGACGACCTTGCTCAGCTGCTGTTCCGACTATCGATCCAGGTGGACGTCGCCCGGAAGCATCTCGACGCGGGCAAGGTAGACGAGGCGGAAGAGATGCTGCTGGAGATCCGAGAGACGAAGAACAGCACCTCGGATCGGATCCGTGCCCTCATCCGCGATCTGCACCGCTCGCCGCTCGGGCGTGCGGGTCTTGGAGAGGCCATCAGGAGCTTCCTCGCAGACGTCGGGAAGGACTCGGGGATCCGCCTCCACGCCGACATCGCCGAGGTCGACCTGCCGCCGCCCATCGCGCTGCTGCTGTACCACAACGGCCGCGAGGCGGTCATGAACGCTCTCAAGCACGCGAAGGCGTCCAACATCTGGGTCGAGGTCGTGCAGGAGGGTGACGAGGTCGAGCTGACCGTTCGAGACGACGGGGTCGGCTTCGATGCCGAGGCACCGGGGCCGGAGGGTCACTTCGGGCTCACGATGATGCGCGAGCGCGCCACGGTGGCGAGCGGCACGCTCGCGATCGAGAGCGCTCCCGGTCAGGGAACCACGGTCACGGTGCGCTTCCCGACCTCGTGGCTGCAGGAAGGAAGCCCAGGTCCGGGTCCGGCGGAAGAGCCTCAGGAGGAGACATCGTCACCTGTGTCTCCCCGGGTCGATGGCGCCCGCGGTACGGTCCCCACCCCGCCGACCTCGGCGACGGAGTCCGTCCCCGCATAGCGGCGACGATCGTCCAGATCAGCCCCACGTAGATGAACACATCGCCGATGCTGATCGCCTGCCCGATCGGCTTCGGCACGGCGATGACGTCCGCGAGGGGCGTGAGGACGTCCGTCTCGTTCAACAGGTGGTGTTTGTCCGCGCGTTCGGCCTCCAGCGACGCGAGCACGTCCTCCTGACCCGAGTCGATCAGCGTCTGGGCCTTCACCGGCATCCCGCCGTTGGCGACGATCACGGCGAAGTTCATCGCGAGCCCGAGCAGGATCAGGGCCATGCCGCGTACGCGCAGGTTGGCCGCCGCGAACGTGACGAGCAGCGTGTAGGAGACCGCCAGCACGGACGAGCGTACGAGGAGGTCGGTGCCGGCGGCGCCCTCGGGCAGGGGGACGAACTGGATGCCGAGGCCGAGCAGGGCGAGTCCCCACCAGTGCAGCCGAAGCGTTTCCAGGCGGGAGAACCGACCCCCGAACGCGAGGCCCAGGAGCATCGACAGGATGATGACGAGCGCGAAGAGCTTCATCGGTGGCGGTTGTAGGAGCGCCCGGATGGTCCCATGCGTCCAGGCCCGTGTCCAGGTACCGGGCTAGCATCCCGGTCATGGCGCGGATGGTGCCGTTCCCGATGCTCCCGACCGACAGCGCGGCAGAGCGACGACTCTACGAGGGGTTCCTCGAGCAGCTCGACGAGACCTTCGTCGTGTACCACTCGGTCGACTGGGTGATCGCCGGCCGGAACGGTCCCGACGAGGGCGAGGCCGACTTCGTGGTCGCCCATCCCGAGCTCGGCGTGCTCGCGCTCGAGGCCAAGGGGGGGCGCCTGGACTACGACCCGGCGTCGCGGCGGTGGACCCAGACCGGCCACTCCGGCACCCACCGGCTCGACGAGGATCCGTTCCACCAGGCGCAGGGCGCGATGCATTCGCTCGTGCGGATCCTGGAGGGCCGGCCCGGGTGGGACCGGTGGAGGCCGAGCTACGGGTTCGGCCTCGCGATCCCCGACGGCCGCTACAAGACCCCGGCGCATCCGGCCGCCCCCACCGAGGTCGTCATCGATCGTGACGACCTGGACCACCTGGACCGGGCAGTGCGGCGCGTGATGTCGTACTGGCTGCGGCCGGGCAGACGGTTCGGCGCCGAGGGCATGGACGAGCTCGCCGAGGCGCTCGGCTTCCGCGTCGAGATCCGTGTCCCGCTGAAGCTGCGCTTCGACGAGGAGGACCGCAAGATCGTCGAGCTCACGGACGACCAGGCGTGGGTGCTGTCGTTCGTGGTGAAGCGACATCGGGCAGCGGTCACCGGGCCTGCCGGCAGCGGCAAGACGCTGCTCGCGATCGCCGTGGCCAAGCGTCTGGCCGCGGCCGGGCATCGGGTCCTGCTGACCTGCTTCAACAAGCGGCTGGGCGAGCACCTGCGTGAGGCCGTCGCGGGCATCCCGCACCTCGAGGTGGCGCACTTCCATCAGCTGTGCTCGCAGCTCGCTGGTGAGGCGGGCGTCGCGCTGCCCGCCGAACCCGAGGCCGGACCCAACTC
Source organism: Actinomycetota bacterium (assembly GCA_035691205.1). GTDB lineage: Bacteria > Actinomycetota > UBA4738 > UBA4738 > HRBIN12 > DASSJM01. The sequence goes on along the minus strand of DASSJM010000019.1, from coordinate 16,830 downwards.
CCCGTACTTCGAGCGCGTGCTGCCCGACGCCCTCGCGACGGCCGCCGACCGCCTGGGACCGAGGTTCGACGCGATCGTCGTGGACGAGGGGCAGGACTTCCGCGAGTGGTGGTGGCCGGCGCTGCTGGGCCTGCACACCGACCCGGACGAGGGGCTCCTGTACGTGTTCGCCGACGACCATCAGAACCTGTACGGGGGTGAGCTCCCCATCGCGGAGGAGGACCGGATCGGCCCGATCCCGCACAACCTGCGCAACACGAAGCAGATCAGCGAATTCGTGTCCGTGTTCTACGAAGGCTCCGAGGAACCGATCGCGCGAGGCCCGGACGGCGACCCCGTCGAGATCCTCGGGTACGAGGACGACGAGGGGCTGGCCCATCTCCTCGCTGTGGTCCTCACCAACCTGGTCGAGGAGGAGGCGGTGCCGCTCGAGGACATCGCGGTGCTCACGCCCTCCGGCTCGGGCAAGAGTCGCCTCCGCGCGCGTGGGTCCGTGAACGGCTTCCGGCTGTCCGAGGCGGTCGAACCCGGCACGGTCCTCGCCACGAGCGTGCACGGATTCAAGGGGCTCGAGCGCCCGGTGGTGATCCTCGCCGAGCTGGGTGACAAACACCTCGACGACCTGAAGCAGTACCTGTACGTCGGCGGCTCCCGGGCCCGGAACCACCTGATCGTGCTCGCGGCCGAGCCGGTCGCGCGCGAGCTGAGACGGATCACGGGCGTGACCGGCCCCTGACGATGCGCTCGTCGAGCGAGGTCGCGATTAGGCTGGACGACGTGGGCGATCTCGGATTCTTCGGCCCGGACAGCGTCTCCTGGCAGGTCCACCGGGAGGTCACGGTCCTGTTCGGCGGCGCTCGGGCCGTCCTGATGCAGGCCGCGCATCCGCTGGTGATCGCCGGGGCGCGCGAGACCGGCTTCTACGAGCGGAACCCCTGGCGCCGGCTGCAACGCACGCTGATCCTCACCTACACGATCACGTTCGGGACCAAGGACGAGGCGCGGGCGGCGGCCGATCGCATCAACGAGATCCACGCGCGGATCCGGGGCGTGGACGACGTCACGGGCCTGCCCTACGACGCCCTCGACCCCGAGCTCTTGCTGTACGTGCACGCATGCCTGGTGGATAGCGCGCTTCTGTTCGAGGAGATGACCGTCGGCCGACTCGACGACGCGGGCCGGCAGCGCTTCCACGAGGAGCAGATGCTGGCGGCCGAGATGGTGCTGGTCCCGCGGGACCTGATCCCGCCCACCGTCCCGGAGCTCCGCGGCTACCTGCAGGAGGTGTACGACTCGGGGCTGCTGCGCGTGGAGGACTCGGCGCGACGGGTCGCCGAGCTCTTCCGCGATCCGCCGAAGGAGGCCGAGTGGCGCCCGGTGCTCAGGGGCGTGTCGCGTCTGGCGTTCGGGATGCTTCCGCCCGGGCTGCGCGAGGCGTACGGGTTCGAGCTCGGCCCTATCCGGCGGAGCGCGATGCGCGCCACGTTCGCGGCGACGCGAGCGCTCCGGCCGCTCCTGCCTCCGAAGTACCGCTACATCGCGCCGTACCACGAGTGGCTCCTCCGACGGAAGGGCAAGCCCGCGCCGAGCCGCGTCGAGCAGGGTCGGCGCTCGGCCGGGATCCGTCTGGACCGGGCCAAGAGCCTCCGCGACTAAGCTCCGGACCGTGAGCGACATCGAGGGCGTCCTGCTCGACATCGACGGCGTCCTCGCCGTGTCGTGGGAGCCGCTGCCCGGTGCCCTCGAGGCCGTCCGCTGGCTCGGCGCGAACGATCTGCCGTTCCGGCTCATCACGAACACCACGACCCACACACGCTCCGATCTCGCGCGGACGCTGAACGATGGCGGGTTCGAGGTCGACGCCGGGTCGATCGTGACGGCGGTCGTCGCGACCGCGTCGTACCTGCGTGAGCATCATCCGGACGCGGGCGTGTTCGTCCTGTCCGACGGGGACGCCGAGCAGGATCTCGAGGACGTCCGCCGGGTCGAACGTCCAGGCGACGCCGACGTCGTGGTGCTGGGCGGCGCGTGCGACGCGTTCACGTATGAAGTGATGAACGCGATCTTCCGGCGGCTCATGGACGGCGCCACGCTCGTCGCGATGCACCGAAACCTGTACTGGCGCACGGCCGGGGGGTGGCAGCTGGACGGCGGCGCGTACGTCGCCGGTCTGGAGGAAGCGACCGGACGCCGCGCCGTCGTCTGCGGCAAGCCCGCATCCGCCTACTTCGAGCAGGCGCTGCACTCGCTCGGCGTGAGCGCCGACCGGGCCGCCATGGTGGGCGACGACGTCGTGAACGACGTGCTCGGCGCGCAGGCCGCGGGGATCACCGGCGTGCTCGTGCGCACCGGCAAGTTCCGGCCCGAGGACCTCGAGGCCGCCGAGGGCACGCCGGACCACGTGCTCGACTCGGTCGCCGACCTCCCGACACTGCTGGCCGCGACGTAGGCTCCTTGCCCATGGATCCCGAACGCACCCGGCACGCGCGGGGACTCTTCGCGGGCATCGCGCCCGAGTACGACCGGATGGGGGCGGCGCTCTCCTTCGGCCAGGACCCGAGGTGGCGGCGCTTCCTCGTGTCGAAGGTCAACGCGATCCCCGGGGCCTGGGTGCTCGACGTGGCGACCGGGACCGGCCTGGTGGCTCGGGAGCTCGCGCGGATGAACGTCCGCGTGGCCGGCCTGGACCAGAGCCCGGCGATGGTGGCGCGCGGGCTCCGCGAGGTGCGCGAGCGCGGCCTGGAGGATCGGATCCGGTTCGTGCTCGGCCAGGCGCAGACGCTGCCGTTCGCGGACGAGGCCTTCGACGCCGTGACGTTCACCTACCTGTTGCGGTACGTCGACGACCCGGCGGCGACCGTCGCCGAACTCGTGCGGACCCTGCGGCCCGGCGGTGTGATGGCATCGCTCGAGTTCCACGTGCCTCCCGCGCCGTGGGCGCGCGCCGGCTGGCAGGCGTACACCCGTGGTGTGATGCCGGCGGCCGGGTGGGTCGTCTCCCCGGCCTGGTACCGAACGGGTCGCTTCCTGGGGCGGAGCATCTCGGAGTTCGCCGAGCGGTATCCGCTGCCGATCCAGGTCCGCTGGTGGCAGGAGGCAGGGATGCGTCGCGTGAAGACGAAGCTCCTGTCCAACGGCGCCGCCGTCGTGACGTGGGCGGTGAAGGCCACCGCGGTCCTCGATGACTGAGGGGAGCGAGCGCGCTGCGTTCTACGCGCTCTCGCCGGGTGGATGGCGCGACTACTGGTCCCTGCTGCACCCCCCATACACGCTCTGGCACCTGTCCTACGTGGTGATCGGGGCATCCCTCGCGGCGGAGGTGCGGGTCGGTTGGCTGCTCGAGACGTTGCTCGCCTTCTTCCTGGCGATGGGGTTGGCGGCGCACGCGCTCGATGAGTTGAACGGGCGCCCGCTTCGGACCCGCATCCCCGACGGGGTGCTGTGGGCGATCGCGGTCGTCGGACTCGGCGGGGCGGTCGCATTGGGGATCCACGGCTCGCTCGAGGTCTCGCCATGGCTGTGGGCGTTCATCGCCGCAGGCCTGTTCCTGGTGGTCGCGTACAACCTGGAGCTGTTCGGCGGGGCGGTCCACTCGGACCTGTGGTTCGCGCTCGCCTGGGGGGCGTTCCCGGTCCTGGTGGCGGCCTTCGCGCAGACCGCCGAGGTCCGGCCGGAGGCGATCCTCGCGGCCGTCGCGTGCGCGGCGATCTCGGCAGCGCAGCGCGTGCTCTCCACGCCGGTGCGCCGGCTGCGGCGATCGATCGCGAGCGTGGAGGGAACCGTCGTGACGAGCGACGGCGATCGCGAGGCGATCGACGCCTCGACGCTCCGAGCTGCCCCGGAAGGTGCGCTCCGTTGGCTCTCGGTCGCGATGCCGCTGCTCGCGGCTGCGATGCTCCTCAGCCGGCTCGACTGACGATGTCGAGCACGTCGTCCGCGTAGAGCTCGAGCTTCTTGGGCCCAACGCCGGGCACGCCCGCGAGGTCGCGGCGGTCGCGCGGGCGCCGCTCGGCGATCGTCGCGAGCGTCGCGTCGTGGAACACCACGTACGCGGGGACTCCTTGTTGCTTGGCCCTCTCGGCCCGCCATCGGCGGAGGTGCTGGAAGAGCGGACCGTCGTTCGCGGGGGCGGCGGAGCGGGGCGATGGACGAGCCGCCTCTGGGGGACCGGACACGCCCAGCTCGACGAGGAAGGGGCTCGGCTGGGTCCGCGGTTCGAGCGGCCAGGACAGGTAGAGGTGCCGCTTCGCCCGGGTGAGCCCGACGTACAGGAGGCGTCGCTCCTCCTCGGGGTCGGCGGTCGCGCGACCTGATCGGAAGGGCAGCTCCTTGTCCAGCAGGCGCGGCAGGAACACGGCGTCGAACTCCAGCCCCTTCGCCCGATGGAACGTGGAGAGGTTCACGCCTCGGGCGCTCCGGTCGGCCGAGAACCGGCGCGAGAGCTCGGCGACGAACCCGGCCACGTCGCCGCTCGGGTGGGCGCCGGCGAACTCGGCCGCGAGTGATCGCAGGCGCCCGAGGTCCGCCTGGCGGGTGACCTCCTCGGCGTCGTCCGGGTCGGCCTCCGCGTCGTACCCCACGGCGTCGGTGGCGAGCTCGACCGCCTCCACCACGGCGGCCGCCTCCGCCCGTCGGAGCCGTGCCAGGACCGATCGAGGTCCAGGGCGGCGAAGGAACGCGCCATCCCGAACCTGGTAGGGGATGCCGGCGGCCGCGAACTCCTCCTCGAACGGCTCCGACCGTGCATTGATGCGGTACAGGACGGCCATCTCCTCGAACGGGACCCCCTCCTGGTGCAGCCGACGCACCTCGGCGACCACGAAGGCGACCTCGGCGGGGCTGTCGGGAAGGGCGCGCGCCGTGGGGCTGGGACCGGACGGCCGCGTGGCACGGAGCTCCTTGTGGAAGCCGCCCAGGCGCCGGGCGAGGCCGTTCGCGATGGCGAGGATCTCCGGCGTGGAGCGGTAGTTCTCCTCCAGACGCACGACGGCAGCGCCGGGGTAGCGCTCGGGGAACGCGAGCAGGTGCTCAGGTGAGGCGCCCGTGAACGTGTAGATCGTCTGGTAGTCGTCGCCGACGACGCAGACCTCGTCGCGCCCGCCGAGCCAGCGGTCGAGCAGCGCCTGCTGCAGCAGGTTCACGTCCTGGTACTCGTCCACGGTGAAGGCGTGGAGGCGCTGCCGCACCGTCGCGGCCGCCGCTGGATGATCGTCGAACAGTCGCACCGCCAGACCCAGCATGTCCTCGAAGTCGATCCGCCCGGTGCGCTCCTTCCGTCGCTCGTACCCGTCGTAGACGCGCTGCATGAGCTCCGCGGGGATCGGCGGTGCATGACCGACCCGATCGAGCTCCGCGAGGTATGCATCCGGCACGATGAGCCGGTTCTTGGCCCACTCGATCTCGTTGGCGAGCTCGCCGCGGGGCAGGAACCGATGCGGCGGCGGGAGCGCGTTCGCGAGCGTGGCGATGAGCGGCGCCTTGCGGTCGAGGATCTCGGGCAGGGCGTGGCCGGTGTGCCGTTCCCACAGGCGACCGAGCTGCGACAGCGCGGCCGCATGGAACGTTCGCGCCTCGACGCCCTGCACGCCGAGACCGGCCAACCTCGTCCGGAGCTCGCCGGCCGCCTTCTCCGTGAACGTAACCGCCAGGATCGAGGGCGCCGGGAACGTGCCGCTGGTGACCTGGTTCGCGATACGGCGGGTGATGGTGGTGGTCTTGCCGGTCCCCGCGCCGGCCAGGATCGCGACCGGGCCGCGCAACGCGGAGGCGGCCGCCCGCTGGGCGTCGTTCAGCCCCGCGAGGATCTCCTCGGCTCCGCCCACGCGGCGGAGCGTAGCAGCGGCCCGCGACACGTCCGGGCTATCGTGGGGATCCGGCGGGAAGGAGGGCGCGATGCCGTTCGACGGGCTTGGAACCATCGGTCAGATCCACGTGAGCGTCAGCGACGTCGACCGGTCGGTGGCGTTCTACCGCGACGTGCTCGGGGTCCGCTTCCTGTTCCGGGTGCCCGGTCAACCGATGGCCTTCTTCGACTGCGACGGCGTCCGGCTCTACCTCGGACGGCCCGAGTCCGAGGCGTTCCGCTCCAACCCGGTCCTGTACTTCTCGGTCCCGGACATCGACGAGGCCTTCGCCGTGCTCGGGCGCCGTGGCGTCGATTTCCGCGGCAAGCCCCACGTCGTCCACCGGACGGACGAGACGGAGCTCTGGATGGCGGACTTCGCCGACCCCGACGGGAACAACCTCGTGCTGATGAGCGAGCGTCAGATCGACGGGTAGCGGAGCCGCAGGCCGCGGGTGCCGGCCGGCGCGCCCACGAGGCTCCACCCGCCGAGGCTCGAGACCACGATCCGCTCGCCCAGGAACGCCACGTTGGCGGGCTGGTTGAGCACGACGCCGTCCGGGTCGTCGGCCCAGACCTCGGCCCGTCCGTCCGGCTCGAGTCGGAAGATCCGATCCGGGCGGTAGCAGCCGACGAACATGGTCCCGTCCTCGGCCATGGCGATCCCGTCGGGCTGCGCGCCGGTGAGGTCCGCGACGAGCTCGGGCGCTCCGGCGCCCCCGTCCTCGGCGATCGGAACGCGCATCACCGCTCGGCCCCGGGACTCGACGACGAGGAGCGCGTCGCCCTCGGCCGTGAGGCAGCACCCGTTGGGGAACCGTGGCACCGCCTCCGACCACACGGTCGTCCCGCCTCCGGGCGCGACGCGGTAGACCAGGCCGTCGTCATCGCCCCACTCGCCCGAGTCGGTCACGTACAGGTTCCCCGCGTCGTCGAACGCTGCGAAGTTGGGCACACGCATCGGACGCTCCGGCGTGCCGGCCGAGTACGTCGAGGACTCGCCGTCCGCGATCCGGGCGACCGAGGCGTTGCCGTAATCGCAGGCGTACACGTTGCCATCGCCGTCGAGCGTCACGCCGTACAGGAACCCGCCGGTGGAGGCGAGCTCCTCGACGGAGCCGCCCTCGCCGATCCGGTAGACCTGTCCCGCCTCGCCGCCCGCGTACAGGGTGCCGTCGGGACCGGCCGTGACGCCCTCGGGATGGTCGAGCCCGGTCGCGAGGGTCTCGAACGCGTCCAGGTTCACGCCGCGACCGCCCGGTCGAACGCCTCCACGAGGGCCTGCACGTCGGCGGTCTCGACGCCCTTGCCGCCCACCTCCAGGGTGAGGACGGTCGACCCCTTGGCCCAGGCGGCCAGGTAGACGTCGGTCGCCTTCGGACACAGGCACTCGGGCTCGCTCAGCGCGAGGAACGCGTCCCCGTCCACCGCCGGTGGCTCGAGCAGCTCCGCCGTGCCGATCACCTCGTCGAGGTGCTCCTCGAGCCACGCGAGGTAGGTCCGTGCGCCGTCCGCGTCGCCGAACGCCAAGATCCGCGCGAGCGATCGCTGCGGCCGGATCCCCTGGGTCTGGCTGAACAAACGCTGGGTCCCCCCCGTGAACCCGGCGTCCTCGAGCAGGGCGCCGAGCTGCTCCACGTCGATCGCGTCGTCGGCCACCGATCCGGCATCCAGCCGGACGACCTCGCCAACCTCGCCGGGCAGGGCGTCCGCAGGCACGGGATCGGGTGCCGTGGTGCTGGCTCCGCAGCCGGCCGCGACCAGCGCCGACACCACCACGAGGCTCAACGAGGAGGTCCGAGGGCTCAGTGTTGTCCCTTCGTGCAAGTAGCGGTCTCGGACGGTTCGGGGCATGATACGGCGGTTGCCCGGTGGGGGAGTCTCAGGAAGGGGTGCCGTGAACGAGAACGAGCTCGATCGCATCTTCGCCCAGAACACCGACCGGCGAGGTTTCATCAAGCTGGCCGGGATGACCACGGCCGGCGCCGCGCTGCTCGCCGCGTGCAGGCAGGCAGAGGAGACGGGCAGCGGAGGTGGAGGCGGCGCGACCGGCGCGACCAGCGCGACGGGAGCGACCGCCACGAGGCCGGCCATGAGCGAGGAGCCGGGCGGGCTCCAGGTCTTCGACTGGTCCGGGTACGGCAACGGCGACTACTACCCGGACGAGGAGAAGGAATACCTCTGGGGCCAGTACCTGGAGCGGACCGGCGACACCCCCGAATTCGTCCTCTTCGAGAACGACGACGCGGGCTACACCAAGGTCGCCGCGGGGACCACCTACGACGTGGTCCATCCCTGCGGTTACAAGTACCAGGACTGGGTGGACCTGGGCGCCATGCAGCCGTGGGACACCTCGCTGATCCCCAACTTCGCCAACCTCAGCCCCAATCTCGTCGAGTCCGGGGTCATCGATGGGCAGCAGTACTTCATCCCCCTGGACTGGGGGTTCATCGCGCCGCTCGTGAACGCCGACCACGTGGACACCTCGGAGGAGGACACGATGGGTGTCCTGTTCGACGAGCGCTATGCGGGGAAGATCGCTTGGGTCGACACCCTGAACATGTTCCACGTCGCGGGGCTGTTCCTGGGTATCCCCGATGTCTACAACATGACCGACGACGAGCTGATCGAGGTCCGCGACTTCCTGATCTCCAAGAAGCCGCTCGTCCGCTTCCTCTGGAGCCAGTCCTACGACTTCTGGCTCTCCTTCAAGAAGGAGGAGGTCTGGGCGGGCTACTCATGGCCGGACACCGTCGGCTACGCCGAGGCGAAGGGGATGAACTACAAGTACCTGCAGCCCAAGGAGGGTCGGATCTCCTGGGTGTGCGGCATGGGCCTGTTCGCCGACACGGCCAACTACTTCCACGCTCACGAGTACGTGGACTCGTGGTCGAGCACGAAGGCGGCGGAGTTCCTCCTCGCCTACTACTACTACGGGCACACCAACACGCAGGTGGATCTGTCGGTCGTGTCGCCCGGGATCGTCGAGGCACTCAGCCTGGATGACCCGACCGCGCTCGAGCCTCCGCTCGCGATCCCCGAGTCGTACATGCCTCGGCGCGACGTGTACGCGCAGTACTGGGCGGAGGTCCTGGCGTCCTGAGCAACCGGGCGCGGCAGCGATAGGAGGGTCGTTGGCGACCCTCGAACCGGCGGTGGCTCGCCGACGCTGGCGGCGGCACGACCGGGGGGTGACGGCGGCCCTGCTGTCCCCCCCATTGCTCTGGCTCCTGCTGTTCTTCATCGTCCCCGTCGGGTTCATCGCCGCCTACAGCGTGGGCGCGATCAGCATCTTCCCGACCGATGCCGGGGTGGTGTCGTTCGAGGACTGGGCCCGCTTCCTGAGCGGGGACACGATCTACACGGGCCTGTTCTGGAAGTCGGTGCGGATGTCGCTCACCGTGTCGGTGGTGGTCGTGATCCTCGCGTACCCGGTCGGGTACTTCCTTGCCCTGTGCGCGAGCAAGCGCAAGTACGTCCTGCTGCTCATGATCATCGCGCCGTTCCTGACGAGCTACCTCCTGCGCGTGCTCGCCTGGAAGGTGATCCTGGGCGACTCCGGTGTCGTGAACTCCCTCCTGTTCTCGCTCAACCTGCGGAGCTCGGACGACCCGATCCAGTGGCTGCTGTACAGCCAGTTCACGGTGATGGTCGTCCTCGTCTATGTGTGGGTGCCGTTCGTCGCGCTGCCGATCTTCGCGAGCCTGGACGGCCTGGATCGCAGCCTGCTGGAGGCCGCGGGCGACCTCGGCGCCGGACGCCTGAAGACGTTCTGGCGAGTCACGCTGCCGCTCAGCCTGCCGGGCGTGGTGGCCGCGTTCGTGTTCGTGTTCGTGCCGACGATCGGCGAGTTCGTCACGCCGCTGCTCGTCGGCGGGACGAGCGGCTACATGTACGGGAACGCGATCCAGGATGCGTTCACGCGGGGGATCGACTGGCAGTTCGGGTCCGTGCTGGCGATGTTCCTGCTCCTGGTGGTCGCCGGACTCATGCTGCTGTTCGGCCGGTTCGTGCAGGTCCGGAGCGTGGCGGCCTGATGGAGATCGCGGCGTCCAAAGGCGCCCTGCTGCTGATGCGGCTGTTCTTCGCCCTGCTGGTGCTGTTCCTCTACCTGCCGATCGCCCTGCTCGCGCTGTTCTCGTTCAACGACGGGGATCCCACCTTCCCGTTGGAGCGGTTCACGACGCACTGGTACGCGGACGTGTTCGGTAACCAGCAGCTGATCAACGCGCTCATCCGGAGCACCATCGTGGCCACCGTTTCCAGCATCCTGGCCGTGGGGCTCGGCGTCCTCGCATCCTTCGTGCTGATCCGGCGCCGGTTCTTCGGGAAGCCCGCAGTGTCGGCGCTGCTGTTCTCGCCCCTCGTGATCCCGTACCTCGTGTTCGGCGTTTCGCTCCTCGTGGTGTTCGCGGCGGTGGACAGGTTCCTGACCGACTCGTTCGGTGTGTACATCGGGCTCGGGCTTCACGCCGTGGTGGTGGGTCACGTCGTCGTGTCGCTGCCGTACACGATCCTCACGATCATGCCGCTGCTCGAACGCCTGAACGTGTCGCTGGACGAGGCCGCCAAGGACCTGGGCGCGAGCCCCTGGCAGACGTTCCGCCGGGTGACCCTGCCGCTGCTGTTCCCCGCGCTGGTCTCGGCCTTCCTGATCGCGTTCACGCTGTCGTTCGACGAGTTCGCGATCGCCTCGTTCCTGGCGGGCACCGAGCCGACCTGGCCGGTGTTCCTGTTCGCCTCGCTCCGGGTCCCGAGCCAGCTGCCGCAGTTGATCGCGGTGTCGTCGATGGTCTTCGTCGCCTCACTGATGCTGGTCGCAGCTGCGGAGATCGGGCGACGGCTCGCCGCCCGCCGGTACGGGAGCGAGTTCACTGCCCGCGGGATGGTCTGAGGCGCGAACCCCGTAGTATCCGAGCCCGTGTCCGGGCTGCATCGGGTCGTCGGGTTCGCGGTCGTCGGCGTGTTCGCCCTGGGCTGGGTCTGGGGCCTCGTCGCGTGGATCTCGCGGAGGGATCCCGGCGAGGCCTATTGGCGATGGCTGAGCGTCGCCCAGGTGCTGGCGGGGCTCCAGGCGATCGTCGGGATCGGGCTGCTGCTGTTCGGCAGGCGGGTCGTGACCGGCGGACCGCTCTCGAACGTCCTCCACTACGTGTACGGGCTGCTCCCGCTCCTGCTGTTCGTGTTCGCGCACGTCGTCGCGAGGGCCGGCAACGCGTCCATCATCGGCTTCGACGAGCGAAGGAAGATCGCGCCGTGGGTCCCCTTCGCCTGGGCGTCGTTCATCTGCTTCGGGCTGGCGTTCCGCGCCCTGATGACCGGGCTCGGATGGGCCGTCTGAACGGCGCGATCGGATCGACGTCTCAGGGGCGGTGGTCCCACCAGAGCGTGACGAGCGTCTGAGCCGCCGGCCCCGCCGACCACAGGCCGTCGCGCTGGGCGAGCAGGTCGCCGAGGGCCTCGGCGACCTCCGGGTCCCGTTCGGCCGGTAGGCACAGCCGCCGCCGAACCAGCGCGACGGCGTCCTCGCGGCGCTCGAAGCCGCTCGACAGCGGCGTCCGGGCCTCGTCCTCCCGTTCCGGCGACATCCCGAGCTCGGCGAGCGCATCGAACGCGTCGTCGGCGGTCGGACCATCCGGCCGCTCGAGCGCGTGGAAGCGCTGCCACAGGTCGGACATCCACGCGAGCGGGTGCGTGGCGGTGATCTCCACGACCCCCCTCCGGCGGGCGTGCGCGTCCAGCGCACGGACGAACGGCTCGAGATCGCGGACGTTGTACAGGACGTGGCTGCACACGACGACGTCGGCCTTGGGGACCTCGGCCGCGACGTCGGGCCATCCACCCTCGAAGGTCCGGGCCGCCACGCCGGCCGCGCGCGCCCCCTGTTCGAAGGCCTCGAGCATGTCCCGGGAGGTGTCCACGCCCACGATCAGCGCGGCCCGACCGGCGAGCGGCAGGCTCGCGGCCCCGCCGCCGACGCCCACGTCGAGGACCGAGCCGCCGTCGGGAAGCGCCTCCAGCGCTCGCCTGGTGCTCGCCGTGGGCTCACGGGCGATCGCGCGCTCGGCGCGCACCCGGTGGATCTCGGCGGGGAAGCCCCACGGCGATTCGGGGGCAGCGTCGAGGATCTCGTCCGGGATCCCCCAGCCGCCGAGCTCGTCCCCCCACCGATCGATCGCGCTCACCGGTCCAGCTCCCCGAGCACGTCGTCCGTGTGCTCGCCGAGGAGCGGCGGCGGACGCCGGACGGGTGTCGGCGATCCGTCGAGGCGGATCGGCGAGGCGACGAGCCGCAGGAGACCGTGGCCGGGATCGTCCACGCGTTGCAGGCTCGCCGCACCCTCGGGCGCGGAGAACACCTCGTCCATCGCTCGGACCGGCGCGGACGGCACCGCGGCGGCCTCGAGCGCGGTGAGCCACTCGGCCGCCGGGCGCGTGGAGAAGGCTGCGGCGAGGATCGGGATCAGTTCCTCCCGGTTCCGGACCCGCGACGCGTTGGTCGCGAACCGCTCATCCTGGGCGAGCTCGGGGCGACCGATCACCTCGCAGGCGCGTTCGAACAGTCGGTCGTTGCCCGCAGCCAGGATGAACGGTCGGTCGGCGGCATCGAACAGCTGATACGGCACGATGTTCGGGTGCTGGTTGCCCAGGGGGCCGGGGACGAGGTCGCCCAGGAGGTAGTTGGCCGCCTGGTTCACCATCGCCGCGACGCTTGCATCGAACAGGGACACGCTCACGCGGCCCCCGCGTCCGGTCTCTGCCCGGCGAAGCAGCGCCGCCTGGATCGCGTTGGCCGCGTACAGCCCGCAGACGACGTCGAGGAGCGCGACGCCGACCTTCGTGGGCTCGCCGCCGGGCTGGCCCGTGATGCTCATGAGCCCTGAGAGGGCCTGGACGATGATGTCGTACCCGGGGCGCGCCTCCGATCCCTCCGCCTCCCCGAACGCCGTGAGCGAGCAGTAGACGAGGCGGGGGTGCTCCGCCGAGAGCGATCCGAAGTCCAGGCCGAACCGGGCCATGAGGCCCGGACGGAAGTTCTCGATCACGACGTCGCTGGATAGGGCCAGGCGTCGGGCCGCGCGCGCGCCGTCCTCGGTCGAGAGGTCGAGGACGACCGAGCGCTTGTTCCGGTTGAGGCTGAGGAAGTAGGCCGCGTCCTCCCCGACGAACGGCGGACCCCACACGCGGGTGTCGTCGCCGGTCCCCGGTCGCTCCACCTTGATCACGTCGGCCCCCAGATCGGCCAACAGCATCGAGGCGAGGGGCCCGGCGAGCACCCGCGAGAAGTCCGCCACTCGGATCTGGGCGAGCGGGAGGTCCGTCGGGTCGGCTTCGGCGGCCACGTGCTCCTCGGGAGCGGAAGGGGGTGGAAAAGCGGCACCGCCGGAACCCGAGGGTTCCAGCGGCGCCATGCGTTTTGTACCCCACCGGCCGGCCGGCGGTCAAATCGCGGAGTCGGTCTTGTCACTCTTTCTCGCGTCGCACCCGGTCCCGTGCCTGACGCAGCACCCCGGGTGGCGCGATGCGGCGGAATCCGACACGATTACCGGCATGAACCAGGAGAGCCTCGAGCGCGCCAACGCGTTCCTCGCCGCCTTCACGGCTCGGGCCGAGCCCGGTGAGCTGGTCGCGCTCTCGCCGGCGGAGCTGGGGCGCGAGATCGGGGTGGACGAGCCGCTCGCGGCGGCGCGAGCCGTCCGAGCGCTCCTCGCCCGACGCCGGCTCGAGGCCGTCGACGGGAAGTACCGGGTCCTGGACGCCCGCCCGATCGAGGCCGGTGAGCGTGAGCAGGTGGCTCGCCCGCGCCGCTCCGTCCAGCGCGAGGCCAAGGCCGGCGCGGGCGGCGCCAAAGGCCGTACGACCTACTCCGAGATCGGGCGCGAGGTCGTGGAGCGGATGATCGAGTTGGGACGCGAGGTCGGCTCCCTCCGAGGTCAGCTTCGCGCCGCGCGCGAGGAGGCGCGGGAGTCTCGGGAGGCGCGGGACGACTACGAACGACGTGCCGGCCAGCTGTCGGCTCGGGTGAAGGAGCTCGAGGGCAGGGCGGAGATGGCCGAGGCCAACCTGCGAACCCTCCTGGCCGCGGCGAAGGGCCCCGGGCGCGACGTTCCGGTCGGGGACATGGAGATGGAGGCGATCCTCGGCGTCCTCAAGGGCGAGCAGGAGGCGGCGGAGCGGGCCGCTCCGGCGGAGCGGCCGACGGCATAAGCGCGACGTGGCGCCGGGACGCTAGTGCGTGCCGGCCGAGGCGGCATCGGGCACCATGCGATCGTGCCGGAACCGTGACAGCGAGAACGGCGCGATCAACGCGGGCGTTCGGCCGGTCGCGAGCAGCTCCGCCATCGTCTGGCCGAAGATCGGCGCCCCCTTGAACCCCCAGGTCCCCATCCCGGCCATGAGCGAGAACCCCTCGACGCCCGAATCGCCGAGGATCGGACTCGAATCGGGGGTCATGTCGCACAGGCCGGTCCACTGGCGCATCGCTCGCGACCGGCTCATGAAGGGCAGGATCAGGATCGAGCGCTTCGCCGCCTCGGCGAGGAACTCGAAGGTGGAGCGCGTCGAGTACGTGGTGTAGGGGAGCACCTCTGCGCCGACGAGGAGCTCGCCCCGCGCCGTCTGGGAGACGTAGACGAACAGGTCCATCGAGGAGACGAGTCCCCGGAGCACCGGCCGGTACGGCTGGGTGACGAACGCCTGGAGCGCCATCGTCTCGACCGGAAGTCGCACGCCCGCCATCGCGGCAACCACGCTGCTGTGCCCGGCCACGGCCGAGACCACGTGCCCGGCCTCGATCGTCCCGACATCGGTCCGGACGCCGGTACATCGGCCGTCGACGACGTCGACCCCGGTCACCTCGATGCCTTGATGCACGTGGACGCCTCGACGCGAGGCGGCGACCGCGTACCCCCAGACGACCGAGTCGTGCCGCGCGAACGATCCGGGTGGATGGAACGAGGCGCCGACGACCGGCAGCTCGCCCCCCCCGGTGAGGTCGACGAGCGGGCACGCCTTGCGCACCTCGTCGGGCGTCAGGATGTCCGTGCGGACGCCCAGGGCGCGGTTCAGGAGCGACTTCTCGCGCTCGACCTGGAGCGAGTCGTGGGTGTGACACAGGTCGATCTCGCCCTGGTTGCTGAACTGGACGTTGAAGTCGAGCTCCTGGGAGAGCCGCCGGTACCGCGCGAGGCTGGCCTCGTACAGGGGGACGGTCTCGGGCGTGTTGTAGTTCGCCCGGAGGACCTGCGTGTTGCGGCCCGAGCCGCCCGAGCCGATGTACGCGCGCTCGAGCACGGCCACGTCGCGGATCCCGTGGTACTCGGCCAGGTGGAACGCGAGCGAGAGGCCGTTCACGCCCCCGCCGACGATCACCACGTCGTACCGCGGTCGGACGTCGTGGCGCGGCAGGAACTCCGTCTTCCGCAGGAGCCCGCTCATGGCAGCAGCCCTCTGCAGTCGGCCTCGACGCGCGTTCGCACGTGCGCCTCGAACATCGCGGGCACGAGGAGGTCGACCGCGTCGAGCAGGATCAGCACCCGGGCGCCGACGCCCGCGACCGCCCCCTGGACGAACCCCTCGACCGGAAGCGGAAGCTCGGACAGTCGCGCGAACGCCTCGCGCGCGTTCGGGCCCTCGAGCGCTACGAGCGCCCACCCGTCGGAGACGTCGAGCAGCACGGCATCGGGGTCCTCCGCCCGGACCGCCCGCTCGAGGACCTCGACCGAGACGTCGCCCAGGAGCATCACCTCGGCCGGCGAGACGCGGCACGCCCCGGGCAGGTCCGACACCCGGTCGCACGCGGTCTCGGAGGCGAGGACCGTGACCACGCGGACATCAGCCACGGATCCGCACCCCCTCGGGATCGTAGAAGGGGGTCGGCACGACCCGCGCGACGCGGCGCCCCACGCGGAGATCGGTCGGGAACCCCCCGTCCGCCGACCGGATCCAGCCGAGGCCGATCGCGCGTTCGAGTACGCCCGAGCGCTCGGCCGAGGTCACGCGGCCCACGACCGCGCCCTCCGCCGTGAGCGGGGCGCCGCGCAGCCCGGCGGCCCCGGCGGGCGCGTCGTCGAACTCGAGGCCGACCAGCCTCCTGGTCTGGGGGAGCGAGGCGATGCGCTCCAGCGCGAGCTTCCCGACGAACCAGGGCTTGCCCATGTCCACCGCCCACGGCATCCCGAGCTTGGCCGGCGTGTCGTCGGGCATCGTGTCCTGGCCCAGGTACACGTGCCCCTTCTCCAGCCGCAGCAGCTCGAGCGCGTCCAGGCCGTGCGGCACGATCCCGAACGGCCGTCCCTCGCTCATCAGCGCGCCCCACAGCTCGGGACCGCGCGAGCGCGGGTGGTGCAGCTCGAACGCGAGCTCCCCGACGAATCCGGTCCGGATCGCGCGGCATGGTACGCCGGCGACCACGACCTCGCGATGCCCGGGATAGGGGAACGCATCCGCATCGAGCGCGTCATCCGAGAGGCGCTCCAGGAGCTCGCGGGCGTTCGGTCCCGCGACGTTGATCGCCGCGAGCTCGGCGGTGCGGTCCAGCACGTGGACGTGGAGGTCGAGCAGATCGGCCCACTCGCGGAGCCGACCATCCATCCTCGCCGCGCGGCCCGAGGTGGACGTGAGGTAGAAGGCACCGTCGTCCAGCGCGCAGAGCAGGCCGTCGTCCAGCACGTAGCCGGCCTCGTCGAGCGCGAGGACGTAGCGCGACCTTCCCGGCGCGAGGTCGCGCGTCGTGCACGGGAACAGGCGATCCACCAGGGCGGGTGCCTCCCGCCCGGCGATCAGGAACTTGCCGAGGGTTCCGACGTCCATCACGCTTACGCGCTCCCGCACGGCTCGATACTCGTCGTGCCAGTCGCCGTAGGCGAACGGTCGCAGCCACCCCCCGGACCGGTCCAGGCGAGCGCCGGCGGCCAGATGGACGTCGTGGAGCGCCGTGCGCTTCTCGATCACCTCGTGGACGGCGGCGGCCAGCGTGCCCAGTCGTGC
>DASSJM010000018.1:0-3428 GCA_035691205.1 Actinomycetota bacterium | reverse complement strand
AGTCCGCGGCATCCAGCCGTGCGAGCGCCTTCGCGAGCTCGGCCCGGGCACCGACATCCTCGGTCTTGGCCAGACGCGCCTTCATCTCTTCCACGCGCGCCTCCGCGGCTCGCCGGTCGATCTGGTCGGCCATCTCCGCGTGCGTCGCGAGCACATCCACACGGGTCGTGCCCTCGGCGCTCGTGACGTGGAGGAAGCCGCCGTCGACGACGGCGCTGCGCCAGGCACCCTCCTCCGTCTTGATGCGCAGCACCCCGATCGCGAGGCGGATCAGCATGGGAGCGTGGCCGGACAGGATGCCCACCTCGCCCTCCGTCCCGCGCGCGACCACCTCGGCCGCGGGGCCTTCCCAGACCTCGCGGTCGGGGGTGACGAGGGAGACCTGCAGCGCCACCGCTAGGCCGCCTCCTCCATGCGCTTCGCGGCCTCGACGGCCTCCTCGATCCCGCCGACGAGCAGGAACGCCTGCTCGGGCAGGTGGTCGTACTCGCCGTCGCACAGCCCCCTGAACGAGGCGATCGTCTCGTCGATGGGCACGTACTTGCCCGCGATGCCCGTGAACTGCTCGGCCACGAAGAACGGCTGGGACAGGAACAGCTGGATCCGGCGGGCTCGGGCGACGATGACCTTGTCCTCCTCGGACAGCTCGTCCACGCCGAGGATCGCGATGATGTCCTGCAGATCCTTGTAACGCTGGAGGATCTCCTGCACTCGGCGGGCCGTGTCGTAGTGGTCCTGCCCCACGTAGCGCGCGTCCAGGATCCGGCTCGTGGAGTCCAACGGGTCCACCGCCGGGTAGATGCCGAGCGAGGCGATGTCGCGCGAGAGCACCGTGGTGGCATCCAGATGCGCGAACGCCGTGTGCGGCGCCGGGTCCGTGATGTCGTCGGCCGGCACGTAGATCGCCTGCAGCGACGTGATCGAGTGGCCCTTCGTGGAGGTGATGCGCTCCTGGAGCTCGCCCATCTCGTCCGCGAGCGTCGGCTGGTACCCGACCGCCGACGGCATACGACCCAGGAGCGTGGAGACCTCGGAGCCGGCCTGGGTGAACCGGAAGATGTTGTCCACGAACAGCAGCACGTCTTTGCGCTCGACGTCGCGGAAGTACTCGGCCATCGTGAGCGCGGACAGCGCCACGCGGAGGCGGACGCCCGGCGGCTCGTCCATCTGGCCGAACACGAGCGCCGTGTTCTTGATGACGCCGGACTCCGTCATATCCAGGAACAGGTCGTTGCCCTCGCGGGTGCGCTCGCCCACGCCGGCGAACACCGACACACCGCCGTGCTGCTGCGCCTGACGGCGGATCATCTCCTGGATGATGACGGTCTTGCCGACGCCCGCGCCGCCGAACATCCCGATCTTGCCGCCCTGGACGTAGGGCTCGAGGAGGTCGATGACCTTGATCCCCGTCTCGAGCATCTGGGAGCGGGCTTCGAGCTCCTCGAACGGTGGCGGGTCGCGGTGGATCGGCCAATGGTCGGCGGGGTGGATGTTGGAGATGTCCGTGTCGAGCGGGTCGCCGAGCACGTTGTAGACGTGGCCGAGCACGCCCTCGCCCACCGGAACCGTGATCGGCGAGCCGGTGTTCTCCACGGGTGCACCGCGGACCAGACCGTCCGTCGGGCGGAGCGCGACGGTGCGCACGAGGCTCTCCCCGATGTGCTGGGCGACCTCGCACGTGATCGAGCGCGTCTCCCCCTCCAGCGTCACGTCCACCCGCAGCGCGGTATGGATCTCCGGCAACCGGTCCGGTGGGAACTCCACGTCCACCACCGGGCCGATCACCCGGGCCACCCGACCGTTGCTCAGCTCCTTGTCAGCCATGTGTGTTCACTCCCCCGAGGCCTGAGACAGGGCCTCCGCCCCGCCCACGATCTCCATGATCTCCGTGGTGATCTCGTCCTGGCGGGCGCGGTTGGCCTGCCGGGTGAGCACCTTGATGAGCTCCTCCGCGTTGTCGGTCGCAGCCGCCATCGCGCGCTGCCGCGCGGCGTTCTCCGAGGCCGCCGACTCCAGCATCGCGAAGTAGATCTTCGTCACCACGTACTGCGGCAGCAGGTCGTCCAGGATCAGCGCCGGCGCCGGCTCGAACAGGTACTCGGGATGCGGACGCCCGAGCTCCCCCGGCACGACCTCCTCGGTCGAGACCGGCAGGAACCGCCGTGAGGTCGCGCGGAACGTGAAGGCGGAGCGGAAGTCCGTGTACACGGTCCGGAGCTCGTCGATCCGACCCGAACGGAAGTCCTCGATCATCCGCCCGCCGAGCTCCTCGGCGGCGCCGTAGGTCGGCACCTCCGAGAACCCGGACCACGAGCCCTCGACCGGCACTCCGCGGAACCGGAAGTAAGAGATCGCCCTCTTGCCGGTCGCGTACAGCACCGGCTCGAGCCCGCGCTCGCGGACCCGGCGCAGCACCTCCTCGGCGACCTTCAGGAGGTTGGAGTTGAACGAGCCCGCGAGCCCGCGATCCGAGGTCATGACCAGGACCCCGGCCCGGACCGGGGTCTCGCGCTCCTCGAGCAGCTGGTGAACGAGGGAGCCGGTCTGCCGCGCGACGTCCTCCATCGCGCGCGAGAGCAGGTCAGCGTACGGCCGGGCGGCGATCACGCGCTGTTGTGCCTTCACGATGCGCGACGCGGCGATGAGCTCCATCGCACGCGTGATCTTCATCGTCGACTGGACGGAGCGGATCCGCCGCCGGACGACGCGGAGCTGGGCGCCCACGGCCCGTCCCTACTCGCCCGCGCCGGAGGGCTCGTCGTCGCCCGTGATCCCGGGGCCGTGCTCGTCGTCGTGGGAGGACAGGCGGTCCCAGCCGACGTCCTCGCGGAGAGCGTCCCGCGCGGCGCCCTCGCCCACCGCGACCTCGCTCCCCGCGCCACCCCCGGCGGGAACGAATCCCGCCTTGAAGTCCTCGACGGCGGTGGTGAGCGCCTGGACGGTCTCGTCGGGCAGATCGCCCGTCTCTCGGATCGTGTCGAGCACGTCGGTGCGGGCGGCGAGTTGGTCCGTGAAGCCCTCGACGAACCGGGTCGCATCCGCGACCGGCAGGTCGTCCAGGTACCCGCCCGTGCCGACCCAGATCGCCACCACCTGTCGCTCGACGGGGACCGGCCGGTACTGCGGCTGCTTCAAGATCTCGACCACGCGGGCCCCGCGCGCCAGCTGCTGCTGCGACGCCTTGTCGAGCTCGGAGCCGAACTGGGCGAACGCCTCGAGCGCCCGGTACTGGGCGAGGTCGAGGCGCAGCCGTCCGGCGACCGCCTTCATCGCCTTGATCTGCGCCGCGCCGCCGACCCGGCTCACGGACACGCCGACGTTGATGGCCGGGCGGACGCCGGAGAAGAACAGCTCGGACTCCAGGAACAGCTGTCCGTCGGTGATCGAGATCACGTTGGTCGGGATGTAGGCGGAGATGTCGCCGCCCT
>DASSJM010000017.1:0-89612 GCA_035691205.1 Actinomycetota bacterium | reverse complement strand
CCGGCGGCGCCTCGATCCCCGGGAGCGGGATCATCGGCGCGGACTTCGTCGTGACGGTCGCGCCCGACGTGGCCGCGCACACGAACGGCGGCCCGACCGCGCTGCCGCTCGACCACGTCGAACGGATCCTGGAGGAGACCGACGCCCGCGTCGAGGTCGTGCACAACGGCAACGTGAAGGCCGCCGGCGAGGTCGCCGCGCTCGTCGCCCGCCGCGGCGAGCTGCACCGCCTCGTGATCGGCACCGACAGCCCCGCCGGATCCGGCGTGCAGCCGCTCGGCATGCTCCGGGTGATCTCGTGGGTGAGCGCCCTCGGCGGCGTCGAGCCCGCGAAGGCGGTCGCCGCGGCCACCGGCAACGTCGCCGCGATGCACGGCCTGAACGTGGGGGTCCTCGCGCCCGGACGCGAGGCCGACCTGCTCGTGGTCGACGCGCCCCTCGGCTCGCAGGCCGACGACGCGCTCGGCGCGCTCGCGATCGGCGACACGCCGGCGGTCGCGGTCGCCGTGATCGACGGATCGGTGCGCCTGTCGAAGAGCCGCAACACGCCGCCGCCCGTGCGGGCGATCTCGGTCTCGAGCTAGGTCGAGACGACCACGGCGCCCGCGGCGCGCATCTGGTCGATCGCGCGGTCGCCATCGCCCGGCTCCAGGTCGACCGCCCGGATCGCGTCGGCGAGCAGCGTGGTCTCGAGCTCGCGCTCGCGCGCGTGGATCACCGTGGACAGCACGCAGTAGTCGGTCGCGAGCCCGACCACCACCACCCTGCGGATGCCGAACTCCTCGAGGAGCCGGGGCAGCTCGGTCGGGACGGTGTCCCCGGTGACCGGGTCACGCGTCGTGAAGCCCGAGTAGCCATCCTCGCCTCGCACGCCCTTGTGCACGACGGGGCCGTCGACGACCACGAGGTCCGGGTGGAACGCGGCGCCCCACGTATCGTGCACGCAGTGCACCGGCCAGATCCCACCGTCCTTGGCGAAGTGCGGCGTGGACTCCGGGTGCCAGTCCATCGTGTAGATGACGTGGGCACCCGCCGCCTTCGCTCGTTCGATCTCGCGGTTGATGACGGGCACGACCTGCTCGCCCTCGCCCACGTACAGGCTGCCCTCGGCGTCCGCGAAGTCGTTCTGCACGTCGACCACGATCAGCGCGGTCTGCTCGTCGTAGGAGGCCTCGGCCATAGGGGCGCGATGATACCCGGTAGCCTCGGAGCAGGACCCGACCCTGGAGGATCCATGGACATCGCACGTGCGACCGACGACACGTTCACCAAGGGCGACGAGGCGCGATTCGCCGGCGAGGTGTGGCTGCGCTCGACGGTGGCGACCGAGGACGGCACGAACATCGGCGTCGTGCACTTCGCGCCGAACGCCCGGACGCACTGGCACCAGCACCCCGGCGGCCAGTTCCTGTTCGGCGTGAGCGGGCGCGGGCGCGTCCGCTCACGCGGCGAGGCCGGCCACGTGCTCGAGCCCGGCGACGTGATCCACGTGGACCCGGGCGAGTGGCACTTCCACGGCGGGGCCCCGACCTCGCCGATGATGCACGTCGCGGTGAACGGCCTCGGCGCCCCCGAGTGGGGGGGCCCGGTGTCCGACGAGGAGTGGGACGAGGGGTTCTGAGCTAGGGCTCGCCCAGGTGAGCGAGCGCGCTGCGGTACCCCTTCTCCCGGAACAGCGCCAATGCCGCGGCCCGAGCTGAGACGGCCTCGCCACCGAGATCGCGCGCTTCCAGGATCTCGGTGAGCGTGAGCCACGCGGCGGCTCGGTCGAGCATCAGGTCGGTGGGTTCCGCGAGCTCGATCCCCCTCCGCGCGGCGACCTCCGCGTCCGGGAGCTGCCCGCGGATCTTCAGGGCCTTCGCCTGCACGAGGTGACGCAGGACGAGGATCTCCCGGTCCCCGACGGGCGTCGAGGCGACGACCGCGTCGGCGAGCCGGAGGAACTCCCTCGGCTGATCCTGCTCGGCGACGGCGAGACAGAGGGCCCCGTCGATGCTCGCGACCCACCAGATGTCCCCGGACGTTGTCAGGACCTCGCGAGCGTGGCGGAGCCAGCGCTCTGCCTCCTCCGACCTCCCGAGTGCCCTAACCAGGATGCCGAGGCTCATCTCATGGGCTGCGCTCAACCAGGAGAGTCCGTTGCGGTCCAGGACCTCACGTCGGTGTCGGTCATGCTCGACGTACGCGGCCTCGTCGCCCGCCGCGAGCGCGGCGATCGCCATCAGCGCGTGCCGGGTGGCGGTCGAGATCGGCTCGTCGGGTGCGGATCGCAGCCCGTCCGCGAACTCCGGGAGTCGGTCGAACGGGAGCGGTCCGGTGATGGCGGTGTTGAACAGGTCGGCAGCGGACTGGGATGCCTCGCGAACCCGCCCCGCGGCCAGACCGTGCCGCAGGCCGGTCCGGCACCATCCGTGCGAGGCGGCGACGTGTCCCCGCATGAACTCGAGGTACTCGAGCGCGACTGCCGCCTCGGCGAGGCCGACGTCGTCGCCGCTCGCCTCGAAGATCGCCGCGGCGGCCGTCGCCTCCTCGACCGCGGTCGCGATCTCGGACTGCGTCGGGGATCGGTAGACGCGGTTCGACAGCAGTTGGATCGAGGCCCGCAACGCGTCGCGCCCCGCCCCCACCGCCCGGGCGAGCTCGACGCCCTCCGTCAGCAGGGCTTCGGTCTCCTCCGACGCACCCGTCTCGGTCATCGCCACGCCGAGGTTGGGCAGGAGGTCCAGGCGTCGCGGCGACTCGGCGGGCAGGAGCGTCGCAGCGCGTCCGAGCAGATCGCGCGTGGTCAGCAGGTCCAGGGCCTCGAACGCTCGGGTCCCGGCATCGGCGAACAGCTCGCCGGCGCGGTGCGCGAGCTCGGCCGAACGCTCATCGTGCTCGCCCAGCTCTTCGCGCAGGTGCAGTGCGCGCTCCAGGTGCCGGGCCACCGATTCGTCGACGTCGGGCCGATCCGCGTCCTCGACGGCGATCCAGTCGGCCAGGCGCTCGTGCAGGTCGGCCCGGAGCGCCTTCGACAACCCCCGATACGCCGCCTCCCGCATCAGCGAGTGCGCGAACCGCCAGCGGCCGGTGGCCTCGTCCTCGGGCTGCACGAACCCACGCTGATCGAGCGATGCGATCGCCGACTCGAGGTCATCGACGGTGACGTCCGGGACCAGCGCGCGCAGGGCCCCGGTCCGGAACCGCCGGCCCTCGACCGATGCCCGCTCCAGGAGCCTGCGCGTCGACGGAGCGAGTCCATCGAACCGCGCTGCGAGCAGCGCCTGCAGGGTCGGCGGGATCTCGACCATCTCGTCGGTCGGGCCGGTCCACCGGCCATCCGCGAGGAGACCGTCATCGACGAGCATCGCGGTGAGCTGCTCGAGGTACAGCGGGTTGCCCTCGGCCGTGTCGCACACGCGGTCGACGAGCGGAGCCGGCGCCTCCTCGCCCAGGAGGATCCGCGCGAGCTCCCGCGCATCGCCGTCGGGGAGCGGAGGAAGCGTCGTGGACAGCGCTCGGGGCTTGCCCGCGCCCCACGTGGGCCGCTGCTCGAGGAGCTCGGGACGAGCGAGGCACAGCACGAGCGCCGGGCCGTGCAGGCGCTCCACGACCCAGTCGACCAGATCGAGCATGGGCGGTTCCGCCCAGTGCACGTCCTCGAGGACGATCACGAGCGGGCGCTCCGCCGCCAGCACCTCGAACAGCCGCCGCACCGCCCAGGCCGTATCCCCAGCGAGCGCCTCGCCGACGCCGAGGATCTGGGCCAAGCGGTCGCCGACCGGCGCGCCGTCGGGCTCGGCGGCCAGACGATGCCGCAGCGCGTCCGCGACCGCCTGGGCATCACCGGATGGAGCTCCGGCCGCCTGCGTGAGCAGCTCCACGAGCGGGGCGAACGTGACGCCGTCCCCGTAGGAGGGCGTCTGCGCGATGAGCGTCGTCGCCCGAGCTCGGACCTCCTCCACGAAGGCCTCCGCCAGTCGGGACTTGCCGACCCCCGGCGCGGACATGATCGACACCATCACGGCCGCCGAGGCCTCGATCGCGTCGTCCAGCGCGTCGACCAACCGGGTCAGCGCGCGAGCCCGTCCCACGAGCGGCGTCTCGGCCCGGGTGGGCGAGGATCGGATCCCGACGACGCGGAAGGCGGCCACGGGCTCCGCCTTCCCCTTGGCCAGGACCGGCGTCACGGGCTCGAGCACGACCTGGCCGCGGAGCATCCGCTCGGCCGGGTCCGCCACGAGGATCTCGCCCGCGGCCGCCGCCGCCTGAAGTCGCGCCGCGGTGTTGAACACGTCGCCGGCGATCCGTCCCTCGCGGGCGGCCGCCTCGTCGGCGATGGCCTCGCCTACGTTGATAGCGATGCGCACCGGGAGATCGATCGCGGCGGAGGCCTCCCGCATCTCGAGGGCCGCACGCAGCGCGCGGAGCGTGTCGTCCTCGTGCGCGACCGGGATCCCGAACGTACCGACCACCGCGTCGCCGATGAACTTCTCCACGGTGCCTCCGTGCCGCTCGATCGCCCCCTGCATCGCCCCGTGGTACCGATCGAACAGCTTGCGAAGTCGCTCCGGATCGATCCCCTCGGCGAGCTCGGTCGAACCCACCAGGTCGCAGAACAGCGCGGTCACGAGCCGGCGACGGGCCTCCTCCTCGACCGCGAGCGAGGCCCCGCACTCCTGACAGAACTTCGCCGTCTCACCGTTGGGGGTGCCGCAGCTCGGGCAGGGCATGACCGGGAGTCTCGCCGCTTCGGACCCCGGACCGCAATGTGCCCCGAGACGCCCGAAAGACTCAGCCGAGTGCGGCGAGGAACGCGTCGAGATCGGCGGCGACGTGGAAGCTGGGCTCGAGCGTGCCCTCGAGCGCGTCGATCGTCTTGTAGCCGTTGCCCGTGATCAGCGCGACGGTCTCCTCATCCGGGGCGATCACGCCGCGCTCGACGAGGCGCTTCAGGTTGGCGATCGTCACGCCGCCGGCGGTCTCGGTGAACACGCCCTCGGTCTCGGCGAGCAGCGTGATGCCCTCGACCACCTCCCGTTCCGTGCACCACTCGATCTCCCCGCCCGTCTGCCGGGCCGTCTCGATCGCGTACCAGCCGTCGGCCGGGTTCCCGATCGCGAGGGACCGGGCGATCGTGTTCGGCTTCACGGGCCGGACCTCGGTGGCGTCTTCCTTGAACGCTCGGGCGACCGGCGCACAGCCCTCGGCCTGCGCGCCACTGATCCGGTAGGGACGATCATCGACGGCGCCGATCGCCACTAGCTCGCGGAAGGCGCGGTGGATCTTCGTCATGAGCGCCCCGCTGGCGATCGGGACCACGACGTGGTCGGGGAGCCGCCAGCCGAGCTGCTCGGCGACCTCGAACCCGAGCGACTTCGATCCCTCGGCGTAGTACGGGCGCATGTTCACGTTCACGAACGCCCACGGCAGCGCCTCGGCGACCTCCGAGCACAGCCGGTTCACGTCGTCGTAGTTGCCCTTGACCGCGACGACCTTCGCGCCGTAGGCCTCGGTGGACAGGATCTTCGCGCGCTCCAGGTCCTCGGGCACGAACACGTAGCACGCCATCCCGACCTTCGCGGCGTGCGCCGCCGTGGCGTTCGCGAGGTTGCCGGTGCTCGCGCAGCTGATCGCCTCGAACCCGAACGCGCGCGCCATCGTGATCGCTACGGAGACGACCCGGTCCTTGAAGGAGTTGGACGGGTTCACGCTGTCGTCCTTGATCCACAGCGTGCGCAGGCCGAGGCGCTCGGCCAGCCGGTCCGCCCTGCGCAGCGGCGTGAAACCCGCCCCGAGGTCCACCCTCGGCACGTCGGGCCCGCCGGGCAGCAGCATCTCGTAGCGCCACAGGCTGGGCGGTCCGGCCTCGACGTCCGTGCGGAAACCCACACCGTCGATGGCCTCGAGATCGTAGGCCGGCTCCAGCGGCCCGAAGCACTCCTCGCAGATCGTGAGCGGCTCGACCGGGTAGCGCGTGTGGCACTCCCGGCACTCGAGCGCGAGCGGAGACGCGATCGCCATCGGGCGACCAGCGTACCGTCGGCCCTCGGCGAGGTCCTCGACCTACGCGGGTGCCGGCACCAGGTCGCCCGACCCTAGGTCACCAGGTGACGGCGCCCTTGGAGGCCGAGCCCACCGCCCGCGCGTACTTGGCGAGCGCGCCGGCCGTGTAGCGCGGCTCCGGAGCGGTCCACGCGGCGCGGCGCCGCTCGAGCTCCCCCGCGTCCACCTCGACGTCGATCCGGCGGTTCTCGGCGTCGATCACGATCGCGTCACCGTCACGCACGAGCGCGATCGGGCCGCCCACGAACGCCTCGGGCGCGATGTGGCCCACGCTGTACCCCTTGGTCGCGCCGCTGAACCGGCCGTCGGTGATGAGCGCGACGTCGGCGCCGAGGCCCGCGCCCGCCACGGCGGCGGTGACCGCGAGCATCTCGGGCATGCCGGGCGAGCCCTTCGGGCCCTCGTAGCGGATCACCATGACGTCCCCCTTGGCGATGGCGCCCTGCGTGAGCGCGTCGAACGCCTGGGTCTCGGAGTCGAACACCTTCGCGGTGCCGCGGAACTCCAGCGACTTGGCGCCGGCGATCTTCATCACCGAGCCCTCTGGCGCGAGCGAGCCGTACAGGATCGCGGTGCCGCCCTCGGCGTGGATCGGATCGGCGAACGGATGGACGACGGTGCCGTCGGGCGCGGGGATGTCCATCGCGGCGAGGTTCTCGGCGATGGTCTTGCCCGTCACGGTCATCGCGTCCCCGTGCAGCAGGCTCGCGTCGAGCAGCTCCTTCATCACGACGGGGACGCCGCCGACGCGATCCAGGTCCTGCATCACGAACCGCCCCGCCGGGCGCACGTCGACGAGGTGTGGAACGGTTCGGCTGATGCGATCGAAGTCATCGAGGCTGAGATCGACGCCGGCCTCGTGCGCGATCGCGAGCAGGTGGAGCACCGCGTTCGTCGAGCCGGCGAGCGCCATCGTGACGGCGATCGCGTTCTCGAACGCGGGCTTGGTCATGATCTGCCGCGGGGTGGGACCGCCGTCGGCGAGGAGCCTCGCGGCCGCGATGCCGGACTCGCGGGCGAAGACCTCGCGCCGGTAGTCGACCGCGGGCGGCGACGCGGCGCCGGGCAGGGACATGCCGAGCGCCTCGGCGGCGGCGGCCATCGTGTTGGCGGTGTACATACCGGCGCACGAGCCGGTGCCCGGGCATGCGGCGCGCTCGACGGCCAGGAGCTCCTCGTCGCTCATCGAGCCCTTCGCGTGCGCGCCCACGGCCTCGAACACATCCTGGATCGTGATGTCGCGGCCCTGGTAGGTGCCGGCGAGGATCGTGCCGCCGTAGAGGTAGACGGCCGGCAGGTCCATCCGCGCCATCGCCATGAGCATCCCCGGCTCGGACTTGTCGCAGCCCGCGATCCCGACGAAGCCGTCCATGCGCTCGGCGTGCAGGACGAGCTCGACGCTGTCCGCGATCAGGTCGCGGGACATCAGCGAGGCCTTCATCCCCTCGTGACCCATCGCGATCCCGTCGGAGACCGCGATCGTCGTGAACTCGATCGGGACCGCGTCGCCCTGCCGAACGCCCTCCTTCGCGAGCGCCGCGAGCTTGTCGAGGTGGTAGTTGCACGGCGTCACTTCGTTCCAGGAGGACGCGACGGCGACCTGCGGCTTGCCGAAGTCCTCCTCGGAGAACCCGACGGCCCGGAGCATCGCGCGGGCCGGCGCGCGCGAAGGCCCGTCGGTGACCTGCCAGCTGCGCGGCTTGCGCGGATCGCTCATCGACGCCTCCTGAACGCTCGGTCAGGACCGGGCTCGCACGATAACAGCGGTGGGGTCGGGAGGTCTCCGCGGACCGCGCGCTCCCCGCTTGCGTGCACAATGGGGCACCCGACCCGCAACCGATCGACCAGGAAGGATCGCCGGTGAGCGACGCACCGCGCCCCGCACGCCGCTCGTGGTGGCTGGAGGAGGCCCTCGCGCTACCCGAGTTCGCCGGGCCCGAGGTTCTCCCGCTCCGCGGCGAGACCAGGGCCGACGTGGTGATCCTGGGCGGCGGCTACACGGGCATGTGGACGGCGTGGTTCCTGAAGGAGCGCTCGCCCGATCTCGACGTGGTGCTGCTCGAGGCCGACATCTGCGGCGGCGGGCCGAGCGGTCGAAACGGCGGGTTCTGCGACGGATGGTGGGGGCACCTCGGCGACCTCGTGAGGACCTACGGCGAGTCCGACGCGCTCGAGCTGCTGATGACGGTGGGGCGCTCGCCTGCCGAGATCGGCGCGTGGTGCGAGCGCCACGGGGTGGACGCCTGGTTCACGCACGCGGGCGACCTGGCGGTCGAGACCAACCCGACGCACCGGGGCATCGCCGACGCGACGCTCGAGCTCGCCGCGCGCCTGGGCATCGCGGACGAGTACGAGGCGCTCACCCCGCTGCAGGTCCAGGAGCGGTGCGCCTCGCCCGCGTTCGGAGCCGGGATGCTGATCCACGACGCCGCCAACGTGCAGCCCGCCAGGCTCGCGCGCGGCCTGCGTCGCGTCCTGATCGAGGCCGGCGTCCGGGTCTTCGAGGGGTCGCCGGTGACCCGGTTCCGCTCCTCGAAGCCCGTCGTCGCCGAGACGCCGCTCGGGAGCGTGCGCGCCGCCGAGGCCGTCATCGGGCTCGGCGCGTGGGCGACGTGGTGGCGCGAGTTCTACGCGCGGACGACCGTCCGCGGCTCCTACATGGTGGTCACCGAGCCCGCGCCCGAGCGGCTCGCCGCGCTGGGGTGGACCGGCGGCGAGCAGATCCGCGACCGCCGCTCGTCGATCCACTACGCGCGGGCCACGCGGGACGGGCGCATCGCGCTCGGGCTCGGGGGGCTGCAGCCGGACCTCGCGCGGCACATCGATCACCGGTACGACTTCGAGGAGCGGTTCGTCCGGCGCGTGGCGCAGGACCTCGTCCGGCTCTTCCCTCCGTTCGAGGGTGTGCCGATCGAGGCGGGATGGGGCGGGCCCATCAACGTGTCGGGGTTCACGATGCCGTTCTTCGGCTCGACCGGCCGGCACGGCAACATCCACTACGGGCTCGGCTACACGGGCAACGGCGTGGGGCCGAGCCACCTCGGGGGCAAGATCCTCGCGTCGCTCGTGCTGCACGCCGGCGACGGGTTCACGCGTCTGGCCGTGGTGACGAAGAGGCCCAAGCGGTTCCCGCCCGAACCGATCCGCTCCCCGGGCATGCTCATCGCGAACGCCGCGATCCGCCGCAAGGACGACCTGGAGGACGCCGGACGGCGGGTCGACCCGCTGACGATGTTCGCCGCGCAACTCCCCCGCCGCCTGGGCTTCAACCTCGGGCCGCACCGCCGATGACCGAGCTCCCCCGTCAGGCCGAGCGCTCCTGGTGGCTCGAGGAGGCGCTCGCGCATCCGGAGTTCGCCGGGCCGGAGGCGCCGCCGCTGAGCGGCGACACGACCGCCGACGTCGTGATCGTCGGCGGCGGCTACACCGGGATGTGGAGCGCGTGGTTCCTCACGGAGGCGCAGCCGGACCTCGTCGTCGTCCTGCTCGAGCAGGACATCTGCGGCGGCGGCCCGAGCGGACGCAACGGCGGGTTCCTGAACGGCCTCTACGAGGACGGCGACGTCCTCGTCGAGCGGTACGGCGAGGAGGGGCTCCGCACGGTCAGACTCGCGGCCCGCTCCATCGACGAGATCGGCGACTGGTGCCAGGCCAACGAGGTCGACGCCTGGTACGGGATGAACGGCGACCTCGCGATCTCGACGAGCCCCGCCCACGACGAGGATCTCGTGACCTACGTCGAGGACGTCGCGCGACTCGGCATCACTGGTCTCATCACCGCGGCCTCGCCCGAGCAGGTGCGCGAGCGCTTCGACTCGCCGGTCGCCCGGGGCGGGGCCACCGTCGCTCACGCCGCGGGCGTGCAGCCCGCGCGCCTGGCCCGTGGGCTCCGGCGACGCCTGATCGAGCGCGGCGTGCGGATCTTCGAGGGGACCCCGGTCACGCGGTTCGGCGTGCGCACGGCGACGGCCGAGACGCCCGGCGGCACCGTCCGCGCGGGTCACGCGATCCTGGGGCTGAACGCCTGGTTCAGCGCCTTCGGGGAGCTCCGCCGCGTCGTCCGCGCCCGGGGCAGCTACATCGTGCTGTCCGCCCCCGCGCCCGAGCGGCTGGAGGCGATCAACTGGACCGGCGGCGAGGGCGTGTACGACCTCCGCACCTCGCTGCACTACCTGCGCGCAACGAGCGACGGCCGGATCGCGTTCGGCGGGGGCAAGCATCGCGTGGCGCCGCGGCGCATCGACGGCCGGTACCGGTACGACGAGCGGAGCGTCCGCGAGCTCGTCGAGGACTTCCGCCGCTGGTTCCCGACGTTCGACGGCGTGCCGCTCGAGGCGGCGTGGGGCGGGCCGATCGACGTCGGACCGATGCACCACCCGTTCTTCGGGACCCTGCCCGGCGGCGTGTCGCACTACGGGGTCGGCTTCACGGGAGGCGGGGTCGGACCGTGCCACCTCGGGGGCAGGATCCTCGCGGGGCTCGCCCTCGGGGTCGAGGACGAGTTCACGTCGCTCCCGCTCGCCCGGGGCGTCGTCAAGCGCTTCCCGCCGGAGCCGTTGCTCACGGCCGCGGAGCGCCTGATCAGCGGGGCGATCGTCCGCCGTGACGATCTGCGAGACGCCGGCCGGCGCGTCGACCCGCTCACGGACGCGCTCGCGCGCCTGCCCCGGCGAGCCGGCTACAACCTGGGCCCCTGAAGGGCGTCGGATGGCCCGCGCGGGAGCGGTCTCCTGACCCATGCCCAGGGAGGCGCCCGGCGGGAACCTGGGAGCTGAGACCTCTCGTGAAAGGGGCCGCGATGGCCGACGTCGTCCTCGCCGAGCACCTGTCGAAGTCCTACGGGAAGCAGCGCGGTGTGGTCGATCTCGATTTCGGCGTGCACCCGGGCGAGGTGTTCGGCTACCTCGGGCCCAACGGCGCCGGGAAGACCACCACGATCCGCACGATGCTCGACATGATCCGCCCCACCGAAGGACGGATCCTCGTGCTCGGCCTGGACTCGCGATCGGATGCGGTCGAGATCCATCGGCGCACCGGCTACCTGCCCGGCGAGATGACGATGTACGGGCGGCTCACGGGCGGCGAGTACCTCCGGCACCTGGCGGCGCTCCGAGGCGGCGTGGATGAGGCGTACGCGCTTCAGCTCGCCGAGCGCCTCGGCTGCGACCTGTCGGTGCGCATCCACTCGCTCTCGCACGGCAACCGGCGCAAGGTCGCGCTGATCCAGGCGTTCATGCACCGGCCCGAGCTGCTCGTGCTCGACGAGCCAACGCAGGGCCTGGACCCGCTCGTGCAGATCGAGTTCTATCGGCTGATCGAGGAGGTGCGTGCCGAAGGACGCACGGTGTTCCTCTCCTCGCACGTGATGCCCGAGGTCGAGCGGTTGTGCGACCGCGTCGCGATCATCCGCGAGGGGCGCCTGGTCGCCGTCGAGGACGTCGGCGACCTGAAGGCCCGAGCGCTGCGGTCGATCTCGATCCACTTCGAGCGACCCGTGCCCGCCTCCGCGTTCGAGCTGCTCGAGAGCGTCCGGGAGGTCGTCGCGCAGGGCGACGTCCTGCACCTCACGGTCTCCGGCCCGGTCGATGCGGTCGTGAAGGAGGCCGCCCGCCACCAGGTCGTCAACATCGAGAGCCACGAGCCCACCCTGGAGGACGTCTTCCTCACCTTCTACGGGACGGGGACCGAAGGAGGCGAGCCCGATGGCGAGTGAGCACGCCGTGCAGCTCTCGCGCGGTCGGATGCTGGGGACGGTCTTCGCGAAGACGTTGCGGGATCAGCGGAGGTCGTACCCGTGGTGGGTCGTCGGGTTCATGGGCACCGTCGTGATGTACGCGGCGGTGTGGCCGAGCATCGCCCAGAACGCGGACATGTTCGAGGACTACATGAAGAACCTGCCCGACGTCTTCCAGGAGCTGATCGGGGGCGCCGGTGGGTTCACCACTCCCGAGGGATACCTCGGGTCAGAGCTGTTCTCGTTCCTCGGTCCGATCTTGCTCCTGGTCTACGCGATCGGCGCCGGTGCACGGGCGATCGCCGGCGAGGAGGAGGGCGGCTCCCTCGACCTGCTGCTGTCGACCCCCGTGCGGCGGCGACGCGTCCTGGTGGACAAGTTCGAGGCGATGGTGCTCGGGACGTTCGGGCTCGCGTTCGTGGCGTGGCTCGCGGTGGTCGCGCTCGGACCGATCTGGGACCTGCGTCCGGACCTCGAGAACTTCACCGCCGCCTGCCTGCACCTGTTCCTGCTGGCGATCGCGTTCGGGGCGATCGCGCTCGCGGTGGGCTCGGCGACGGGGAGCAAGGGCCTGGCGATCGGCGTGCCGAGCGGCTTCGCGCTGGTCGCGTTCATCGTGAACCTGTTCGGGACCAC
Organism: Actinomycetota bacterium; assembly: GCA_035691205.1. Lineage (GTDB taxonomy): Bacteria > Actinomycetota > UBA4738 > UBA4738 > HRBIN12 > DASSJM01. The sequence continues at coordinate 77,197 of DASSJM010000017.1, read as the reverse complement.
CGTGTCCTGGCTCGAGCCGGTCCGACCACTGTCGCCCTTCTACTACTACTCCGGGTCTGAGCCGCTCGCGAATGGGGTCGACGTGGTGCACGCCCTCGTCCTGGTCGCGATCGTGACGGTCGCACTGGCGTTCGCGGTGTGGCGGTTCGAGCGGCGAGACCTCGCGACCTGAGGCGTCAGGGCGCGCCGAACGGCTCGTACCCGGGGGCGCTCGCCGGCCACGGACGGACCCGCTCCCACATCGCGCCGAACCCCAGGACCAGGTCGTCGCGCCACCGGGGTCCGTTGACCAGCAGGCCGAACGGGAGTCCGTTCGCGGACATCCCCGCCGGCACGCTGAGCGAGGGATGGCCGCTCAGGTTGAACTCGCCGGTGTTGTAGCCCTCCGGACCGGCGACGCGATCGGTGCCGGGAACGGTGCCCCCCGCCAGCCACCCCGCCAGCCCGTGCGTCGGACACACGAGGACGGTGTCCTCACCGAGCAGTCGGTCGAGGTCCATCACGTAGTCGAAGCGCCGGTGACGCGCAGCCAGGTAGGCGTCGAGCGGCAGGCCGAGCGCGTCCTCCATCTCCGCGCGGAACGCCGGGCTGAACGCGTTCAGGTGGGCGTGCACGAAGTCCCGTCCGAGCCACGCGAGCTCCTCGGCGATCACGGTCGTGTACCAGTCCGTGCCGCCGTTGCCGCCGTTGTTGATCACCGTGGGGAACAGCGCCCAGGGCTCGATCTCCTCTACGGGCAGCCCGAGCTCGGCGTCGATCGCATCGAGCGCGGCGCGGAACGGGGCGTCGACCTCCGGCGGGAGCGGGCCGAGGTCCCAGCTCCGTGTCGACGCGAGCACCCGGCTCGGTCCCGAGCCTCCGCGCGGCTCCCAGCTCGGGATCGCCGTGGGGTCCCCCTCGACGGGGCCTCGCATCACCTCGAGCAGCAGCCTCGCGTCGGCGATCGAGGTCGCCATCGGCCCCTGGGTGGAGAGCTCGAGCCACGACGGGATGGGGCGCCGGCCGATCAGGCCCGCGGTGGGCTTCAGCCCGACCAGCCCGCAGAAGGCCGCCGGGGTGCGGATCGAGCCACCCCCGTCGGTCCCCGTCGCGAGCGGGGCGAGCCCCGCGGTGAGCGCGGCGCCCGAGCCGCCGCTCGAGCCGCCCGGGGACCACTCGAGCCCCCACGGATTGCGCGTGGGGCCGTGCAGGTCGTTGTCGGTCCACCCCTGGAACGCGAACTCGGGGATGTTCGTGCGGCCCACGATCACGGCGCCCGCCCGCACGAGCCGCTCGACCGTGAGCTCGCTCCGCTCCGCCGGAGGCGCGCCCTCGCGCAGCCGCGAGCCGAAGGTCGTGACCATGCCCGCCACGTCCGTGTTGTCCTTCACCAGGAGCGGCAGACCAGCGAGCGGCTGGTCCGCTCCGCCGCCGGCGTCGACCGCGAGCGCGTCCTCGAGGGCTCGCTCGACCCAGAGCGTCGTGACCGCGTTCAGCGCATGGTCGAGTCGCTCGATGCGCGCGAGGGACTCGGTCACGAGCTCGACCGCGGAGACGCGGCGATCGCGAACCGACGCGGCGAGCTCCGCCAGCATCAGCGCCGCAGGTTCCGCACGCGCCCGATGAACTCGCCGCGCTTGTGGTCACGGGCGATCACGCCGGCGGCGTTGCGGCCCGGCACGCCCATCACGCCACCCCCTGGGTGCGTGCCCGAGCCGCACAGGTACATCCCCGCGATCGGCGTCCGGTAGTCGCCGTGGCCGGGAACCGGACGGAAGCTGAACAGCTGGTCCGGCGTGAGCTCACCCTGCATGATGTTGCCGCCCACCAGGCCGAACCGCTCCTCGATGTCCTTCGGCGCGAGCACCTCGATGTGCTCGATCGAGTCCTCGAGCCCCGGCGCGAACTCGCCGAGCGCCCTCAGCGCGCGCCGCGCGTACTCCTCGCGGCCGCCCTCGTCCCACGACCCCTCGGCGAGCTCGTAGGGCCCGTACTGCGAGAAGCCGAGCATCAGGTGCTTGCCATCGGGCGCGAGCCCCGTCGGCTCGTGCGCGGTGGGGAACACGACCTCGATGTACGGATGCTCGGACATGCGCCCGTACTTCGCGTCGTCCCACGCGCGCTCGAGGTACTCGATCGACGGCGAGACCGCCGCGAGCCCCTTGTGCGGATCCCCGTCCTGGTCCCAGCTCGGGAACGTCGGCAGCTCGCCGAGCGCGACGTTGATCTTCACCGAGCCCGAGCGCGTCCGGTAGCGCTTCACGTCGCGCACCACGTCGTCCGGCAACCGCTCCTCGCCGACGAAGTTCAGGTACGTCGTGACCGGGTGCGCGCTAGAGACCACGCGCTGGGAGCGGACGAGCGTGCCGTCCGTGAGCGCGACCCCAACGGCGCGCCCGCTCGCGTTGATCGCGATCCGCTCGACCTCGGCGTCCGTGCGGATCTCCGCGCCGGCGGCGCGGGCGGCGCCGGCCATCGCCTCGCTCACGCCGCCCATGCCGCCCTCGACCCAACCCCACGCGCCCGCATGGCCGTCGATCTCGCCGATCCAGTGGTGCATCAGCACGTAGGCCGAACCGGGCGTCATGGGCCCGCACCACCCGCCGATGATCGCCTGGGTCGCGAGCGCGCCCTTGACGCGCTCGTCCTCGAACCACTCGTCCAGGAAGTCGGCGGCGCTCATCGTGAACAGGCGCACCGCCTCGTGGATATCGCGCCCGCTCCACCTGCGGAACCTCCCCGCGGTCGTCGCCCACTTGGGCAGATCACGCAGATTCATGTTGGGCGGCACGACGAACAGCAGATCCTTGAGCAGTCCGGCGACGCGATCGAAGTAGCGGTCGAACTCGACGTACGCGCGACCGTCGTCCTCGTTGAACCGTGCGATGGCCGCCGAATCGCGCGCCACGTCGCCCCACAGCGTGAGCGACGTGCCGTCGGGGAACGGCACGAAGTAGTCGGGCGCGACGATCGAGACCCGGTAGCCGTGGCGCTTCAGGTCGAGCTCGCGCACGACCTGGGGCGGCATCAGCGAGACGACGTAGGAGGCGCTCGAGACGCGATAGCCCGGCCAGGGCTCCTCGGTGGCCGCAGCGCCCCCGAGGACCCCTCGTCTCTCGAGCACGAGGACGTCGAGCCCGGCCTTCGCGAGGTACGTCGCGCACGCGAGGCCGTTGTGGCCTCCCCCCACGACCACGACGTCCCGCTCGTACACGCCCATGCGGCGCGAGCCTAGCCAAGGCGGGAGCGCGGCGCCAAGGCCGCCGCCCGGGCGCGACGGGGTACGCTCCGGGGCACCCATGGCCGGGGCACAGACGTGAACGACGTTCGGCGGCGAGGCCTCATCAACGGCGGGATCGCCGCATTCGTCACGTTCGCCATCGGGGCGGGCCTCGTTGCCCGGTGGACGAACGACGGCGACGAGATCCCGCCGGCGGTCGCCTCCCCATCCCCGTCGGTCTCGCCGAGCCCGCCGTGCGTGCCCTCCTGGGAGGTCGTGACCACCGACAACCTGCCCGAGACCCCCGTCACCCTCCTCGGTGTCACGGCGGTTGCCGCCAGCGAGGCGTGGGCGGTCGGCGCGGTGGGCGACCCGGCTCAGCCCTCGCTCGTGGAGATCCAGCGCTGGGACGGGACGGAATGGACCCGCTTCGAGGCGCCGAGCCCCGGCTCGTTCATCAACGAGCTCCGAGCCGTCGACGCCTCCGAGCCCAACGACGTGTGGGCCGTGGGCCGCACCTCCAGCGGGTTCGACGAGAGCCCCTTGGTCCTGCGCTTCGACGGGACCGCGTGGGCCGAGGTCGAGGTGCCCGACGAGGTGGACGGCGTCCTGAACGACGTCGTCGCGCTCTCGCCCAGCGACGTGTGGGCGGTCGGGTACGTCGGCGAGCCCGCCGCCTCGCTCGAACGCGCGCTCGTGCTGCACTGGGACGGCTTCACCTGGGAGATCGTCGACGTCCGGCGCGCGATCGGAGGAGGCCGGGCGATGCTGCGCGACGTCGACGCCGTCTCCCCGACCGATCTGTGGGTCGTCGGCTACCAGCAGAACCGACCGCTGATCCTGCGCTTCAACGGGCTCGCGTGGAGCAAGAGCGAGACCGAGGTGGACGGCGAGCTCGCCGCGATCGAGGCCTTCGCGTCGAGCGACGTGTGGGCCGTCGGCACGCCGATCCAGCGGTTCGACGGGTCCGCGTGGACCGAAGCCGCGACGATCCCCGACGACGCGGTGCTCTCCGACGTCGCCGCGGTGGGCGGCGCGGACCTCTGGTCGGTCGGATCGCGTCCCGCGGGGGAAGAGGGGGCGAGCCGCGTCGCGGTGGTTCGCTGGGACGGCCGGCGCTGGAGGTTCGTCGATGGTCCACCCGTGGGCGGGTCCGACGCGCTCACCGCCGTGGACGCGCTCCCCGACGGCACGGTGCTCGCGGTGGGGACGCGCGACCTCGAGACCGGCAGGCGCACCCTCGCGGTCCGCGGGCTAACCTGCACCGAGGCCGCATAGGGCGATGCACCGAAAGGGGACGGAGGGTGGCGACCGGTCGACGCGCGAGGGAAGCGAACGCGGACGTCCGCGAGGCGCTCCGCCGTCAGACGGAGCGCTTCGAGCCGGTCCTGGAGATCAGCCCCTCGGCGATCGTCGTCACCGATCTCGACAATCGGGTCGTCTCGTGGAACCCAGCCGCCGAGGGGCTGTTCGGGTACACGGCTGACGAGGCCATCGGCCGTGATCTCGACGACCTCGTCGCTGCGACCGAGGCCCTCCATGCCGAGGCGGACGACTTCCGGCGCCGCGTCACGGCGAGCGAAGACGTGCGCAGCGTCACCCGGCGGACGCGCAAGGATGGCACCCTCGTCGACGTCCAGCTCCTGGCCGCTCCCCTGGTCGCCGACGGCGAGACCGTGGGGACGTTCGCGATCTACCACGACATCACGGAGCTGAACCGGCAGCGCCGGTTCTTCGAGGCGCTCCTCGAGGTGAGCCCGGAGGCGATCGTCACGACCGACATGCACGATCTCGTCACCTCCTGGAACCCCGCGGCCGAGGAGCTCTTCGGCTACACGGAGGGGGAGGCCGTCGGCCGGGATATCGACGAGCTCGTGGCCAGCCGGCCCGAGCTGATGGGCGAGGCGAAGGAGCTGGATCGCCAGGCCGATCAGGGTGCGACCGTGCGGGTCCTCACGCAGAGGACCCGGAAGGACGGCTCGCTCGTCGACGTCGACATCGTGGGGGGCCCGGTGACCCTCGGCGGGGAGCCGGTCGCGAAGCACGTCTTCTACCACGACGTCACCGAGCTGCAGGAGCAACGGCGCTACTTCCAGTCGCTCGTGAACATCAGCCCCACGGCCATCGTGATCACGGACCTCGATTCGAACATCGTCTCGTGGAACCCTGCGGCCGAGCAGCTCTTCGGGTACTCGGCCGAGGAGGCGATCGGGCGCAACAACGACGACGTCGTCGCCACGAGACGGGAGCTCCACGAGGAGGCGGTCGGGTACACCGAAGCCGCCTCCCGGGGGGAGCGCGTCCAGGCCGTGACCAAACGGACGCGGAGCGACGGCTCGCTGGTGGATGTCGAGCTCCTCATCGCGCCGGTGGTGGCCAGCGGCGAGCAGACGGGCTTCCTGACCATCTACCACGACATCAGCGAGCTGCAGGAACAGAAGCGCTACTTCCAGTCACTGGTGGAGATCAGCCCGGCGGCGATCATCGTCACGGACCTCGATTCGAAGATCGTGTCGTGGAACCCCGGCGCCGAGAAGCTCTTCGGGTACCCGCCCGAAGAGGCCATCGGCAGTTTCCTCGACGACCTGGTCGCCAACGACCCGGACCTCTACGAGGAGGCGCAGGCGTATAGCGAGCGCGCGGGCCGCGGCGAGCGGCTCAAGGCCGAGGGGCGGCGGACCCGCAAGGACGGTTCCCTCGTCGACGTTCAGATGTTCTCCGAGCCCGTCGTCGTGAGCGAGGAGCGCGTCGGGTACGTGGTGCAGTACCACGACGTCAGCGAGCTGCAGCGGCAGAAGCGCTACTACGAGGCCTTGGTCGAATCCAGCCCGGTGGCGATCGTGCTCACCGACCCTCGCGGCACCGTCAGCTCCTGGAACCCGACTGCGGAACGGCTCTTCGGCTACACGGCGACCGAAGCGATCGGACGCCACATCGACGACCTCGTCGCGGCGAGCGACGAGGTCCGTGAGGAAGCGCACGCCAAGACCGAGCACGGGATGAGCGGTGGCTTCATCCATTCGATCACGCGACGGACGCGCAAGGACGGCTCGCTCGTCGACGTGGAGGTCTTCGGCGCGCCGGTGATCGTGGCCGACGAGCCGGTGGGTCTCTACGCGATGTACCACGACATCGGCGAGCTGCAGCGAGCTCGACGCGACGCCGAGGCAGCAACCGAAGCCAAGAGCGCGTTCCTGTCGACGATGAGCCACGAGATCCGCACGCCGCTCAACGCGATCATCGGGATGACCGGGCTCCTGCTGGACACCGAGCTGACGGCCGAGCAGCGGATGTTCGCCGAGGTGACGCGCAACAGCGGCGACGCGCTGCTCGCGGTGATCAACGACATCTTGGACTTCTCCAAGATCGAGGCCGGCAGGCTGGAGCTCGAGGCAGCCCCGTTCGACCTCCGTGAGTGCGTGGAGTCCGCCCTCGAGCTGGTCGCCGCAGCAGCGCTCAAGAAGGGCCTCGACCTCGCGTACGACCTGGACCCGGAGGCTCCGCGCGCGCTCGTCGGCGACGTGACCCGTCTGCGCCAGATCCTGATCAACCTGTTGAACAACGCGGTCAAGTTCACCGATGCCGGCGAGGTCGTCGTGACGGTGACGGCGGAACCCATCGGCAGGGGCGATCGCCACCGGATCCACTTCACCGTGCGCGACACCGGGATCGGCATCACCGAGGATCGGATCGAGCGGCTGTTCGAGTCGTTCAGCCAGGCGGACACGTCGACGACCCGACGGTACGGCGGGACGGGACTCGGCCTCGCGATCAGCCGCCGGCTCGTCGAGCTGATGGGTGGGGAGATGTCGGTCGAGAGCCGGCCGGGCGAAGGATCCGCCTTCCGCTTCGCGATCGTGGCCGAGGAGAGCCCGGCGCTCGAGCGAGACTTCGAGAAGGTGCACCTTCCGGAACTCACCGACCGGCGGGTCCTGATCGTGGATGACAACGCCACCAACCGACACATCCTCGTCCGCCAGACCGCGTCGTGGGGGATGCGCGCCTCCGAGACCGGCACGCCGGCCGAGGCTCTCGAGTGGGTCCGCCGGGGCGACCCGTACGACGTCGCGATCTTGGACATGCAGATGCCGGGCATGGACGGCGTCACCCTGGCCGCCGAGATCCGGCGGCACCGCGACGAGCGATCGCTGCCGCTCGTGATGCTGACCTCGCTGGGGCGCGGTGAGCACTCGACGGAGGGATTCGCGGCGTACCTGACGAAGCCGATCAAGCCCTCGCAGTTGCACGACGCCCTGATGACCATCTTCGGGGAGGGGATCCAGGCGGTCGCGGCGACGACGGAGGCCGCGCCCGAGGACCGTCTGCCCGAGCGGCGCCCGCTCCGGATCCTCGTGGTGGAGGACAACGCGGTGAACCAGCAGCTCGCGCTGCTGCTGCTCGAGAAGATCGGCTACCGAGCCGACGTGGCGGCCAATGGGGTCGAGGCGCTGGAGGCGCTCGAGCGCCAGACCTACGACGTGCTGCTGATGGACGTCGAGATGCCGGAGATGGACGGACTCGAGGCCACCCGGCAGATCCACCAGCGGTGGGCGCGCGAGCGACGTCCGCACATCGTCGCGGTCACCGCCAAGGCGATGCAGGGCGAGCGCGAGCAGTGCCTCCAGGCGGGCATGGACGACTACCTCACGAAGCCGATCCGCGTCGATGAGCTCGCGGGGAGCCTGTCGCGCGTTCCGCGCCGAACCGATGCGCCGGCTCACGAGACCGCCGTGGACCCAGTCGTGATCCACGAGCTCGTCGCCTCGCTCGGCGAACGGGGACCGAGCTCGGTCGCCAGGGTGATCGACACGTTCCTCGAGCAGGCGCCGGACCAGGTCGCGAGGATCACGACGGCGCTGGAGCGGCAGAGAGCTGACGACGTCCGCCTCGAGGCGCACACGATGAAGGGCAACGCGGCCGCGTTCGGCGCCCGGGTGCTCGAGGAGCGCTGTCGCGACCTCGAGGCGCGGGCGACGACCGGATCCCTCGACGGCGCCGAGAAGCTCGTCATAGCCATCTCCGAGGAACTGGACCGGGTCGCTACCGAGCTGCGGGAGATCCGGGAAGGGCTCGCGCCGTGAACGAGCAGGCGCGGGTGCTCGTGGTGGACGACGATCCCGTGGCGCGCCTGATGACGACGGCCCACCTCGAGCGCGAGGGAAACCAGGCGATCGCGGCCGAGGGCGGCGCGCAGGCGCTCGAGCTGGCCCGCTCCGGAGACGTCGACGTCATCCTGCTCGACGTCGTGATGCCGCAGATGGACGGGTACCAGGTGCTCGAGCAGCTGAAGGCCGACCCGGCGCTACGGCACCTGCCCGTGGTGATGGTGACCTCGCTCGACGACCCCGACAGCGCCGTGCGGTGCATCGAGCTCGGGGCGGACGACTACCTGCCCAAGCCGATCGACCCCGTCCTGCTGGGGGCCCGGGTGAACGCGGGCCTGTCGAAGAAGCGCCTGCATGACCTGGAGGCCGAGCACCTGCGCCAGGTCGCCGAGCTCAACCGGCAGCTCGAGTCGCGCGTCGAGGAGCAGATGGCCGAGCTCGTGCGGACGGGCGAGCTGAAGCGGTTCCTCCCTCACCAGGTCGCCGAGGGGCTGATGGCGGGCGAGCTCTCACCCTCCGAGGGCGTCGAGCGTCGCAAGCTGACGACGTTGTTCGCGGACATGGTGGGGTTCACGGACCTGTCCGACACCTTGGAGCCCGAGGAGCTCTCCGAGGTCCTCAACGAGTACCTCCGCGAGATGGCGGCCATCGCCGTCGCCCATCGCGGCACGCTCGACCGCTACATCGGCGACGGGCTCATGGTCCTGTTCGGCGCGCCGGTCTCCCTGGAGGAGCCGGTGCAGGCGTGGTCGGCGGTCCAGGCGGCGTTCGCGATGCGTACCCGGGCGGAGGAGCTGACCGCGGCGGTCCGCGGAAGAGGGATCCCGGCCGACCTTCGGGTGCGGGTGGGGGTGAACACCGGGCGTTGCATGGTGGGCATGTTCGGCAGCGACGTCCTGCGCTCGTACACGGCCATCGGCTTCTCCGTGAACGTCGCTGCGCGCCTGCAGGCAGCGGCGGACCCCGGAACGGTCCTCGTCGGGTTCCGCACGTACGCGCTCGTCAAGGATCGCGTCCAGGCGCACGAGCGGGAGCCCCTCACGCTCAAGGGCGCCGCCCGCCCCGTCGAGGCCTGGGAGATCCTCGCGCTCGACGGCGGCCCCGACGTGGACACCTTGCCGAGATCGAGACCCCTCCCGCCTCCGTAGACTCCCGCTGGACCCTACCGCGGGAGCGAGGTTGGACATCCGGCTGGACGACGCCGACCGCGAACTGCAGCGGCGCGCGCGTGCTTTCACCGACGAGGTCCTGATCCCGCTCGAGCTCGAGTGCGAGCAGAACGAGGGGCTCGGCGACGAGAGCTTCGCGAGGGCCAAGCGGGCCGTGCTCGACGCGGGCTTCGGCGCCATCAACCACGCGATCGAGGACGGCGGGCAGGGCCTGGACACGTTCCAGCAGATCCTGGTCGAGGAGCAGTGGGGACATGCCACGGGCGCCCTCTGGGATCTCCCGTGGCGCCCGTCGATCCCACTGGCGATCGGGACGGAGATCCAGAAGGAGCGCTACCTGCGCCCCGCCTGCCGTGGCGAGCGCCGCGACGCGTACGCGATCACCGAGGAGGGCGCCGGATCGGACCCCACGATGGTTCGGACGAGCGCGCGTCGCGACGGCGACGGCTGGTTGATCGATGGCGAGAAGTGGCACGTCACCTCGGGCGACGTCGCCGACTTCTTCCTGGTGCACGCGCACGTCGACGGCGAGGCGTCAAAGGCCACCGTGTTCCTCGTCGACAAGGACCTGCCGGGCGTGGAGCTCGTCCGGACCCCGAAGTACACGCACACCTTCGTGTTCGAGCATCCGATCTTCGCGTTCCACGGCGTGCGTGTGGACGACGACGCGGTGCTCGGCGAGGTCGGCCAAGGGTTCGAGCTCACGAAGGACTGGTTCGTCGAGGAGCGCATCATGATCGGGGCGCGGACGATGGGCGCCGCCACGCGGGCGCTCGACCTGTCGCTCGCGTTCGCGACCGAGCGCGTGCAGTTCGGCAGGCCGATCGTGGAGTTCCAGGCCGTCGAGTTCATGCTCGCCGACATGGCCGCCGAGATCATGGCGGCCAAGGCGATGCTGTACCGGGTGGGATGGCAGGCCGCGCGCGGCGGGACCGCCCGCAAGGAGCTCCACGCGCTCGCGAGCGCGGTCAAGCTGGTGTGCTCGGAGACGGCGGGACGCGTGGCGGACCGGGCCGTGCAGATCTTCGGCGGCCGCGGCTACATGCGCGAGAACCCCGTCGAGCGCATCTGGCGCGAGCTGCGCGTGGACCGGATCTGGGAGGGAACCTCGGAGATCCAGCGAGGGGTCATGGGCAATGAGCTCCGCAAGCGCGGCCACCAGGCCTACACGGGCTGGCCCGCGGAGGGCGATACTCCCGGCTGATCGGCCGGTTCGGTGGTCGAGGAGGACGCATGGGCGACATCACGATCGGCATCGACGTCGGCGGCACGAAGATCCAGGCAGCGGCCGTGCGGGAGGAACGGGTGGTGGGGACGTTCCGGCTCGCCACGCCCCTCACCGGTGCCCGGGACGTGGCGGCGGCGATCGTGGCGGTGGCAACGGCGGCCCTCGCGGAGGTCGAGGCCCATCCCTCCGACGTCCGGGGCGTGGGGATCGGGGCGCCGGGGGCGATCGACACGGAGGCGGGCACCGTCTCGAGCTCGCCCAACCTCCCGGGGTTCCAGACGAGCGAGCCGGTGCCGCTCGGCGCGATGGTCTCCGAGGGCCTGGCGGGCGCACCGGTCACGATCGACAACGACGTCCGCGTGGCGATCCTGGGCGAGTGGAAGCGCGGGGCCGGCCGCGGCTACCGCAACCTGCTGGGCGTGTGGGTCGGCACGGGCGTCGGCGGCGGGCTGATCCTGAACGGCGAGCCGTACCGCGGGCAGGGCGCGGCCGGGGAGATCGGCCACATCATCGTGAAGCCGGGCGGTCGCGTGTGCTCGGACGGCCGGAAGGGGCACCTCGAGGCCTACGCGGGGCGCGGCCGGATGGAGGTGTACGCGCGCGAGCTGCACGACGGCGGCCGCAAGACGGACCTGTTCAAGATCATGGAGAAGAAGGGTCGCTCGCGCATGTCGAGCGGTGTGGTCGCCGAGGCGCTGGAGCACAAGGACAAGCTCGCCGAGGAGCTGATCGACGGCGCCGTGTGGGCGCTCGGCGTCGGGCTCGCGACGGTGCAGAACCTGCTCTGCCTGGAGGCGATCGTCATCGGCGGAGGCCTCGGCGACCGACTGGGCGCCCCGTTCGTGGAGCGCATCGAGAAGGAGATGCTGCCCCTGCTGTTCGTGCCCGACCAGCCCCCGAAGATGCTCACCACCGAGCACGGCGACCTCTCGGGTGCGGTCGGGGGCGCGGTGCTCGCGGGCGGCTAGCCGCTCACGACCGACGGCGCGCGGGGACCACGCCGGCGAGGCTCGCGACGAGCCTCCGCGCCGTGGTGGTGAAGCGCGCCAGATCGCCCTGCGCCCGGATCACCAGCATCGCCCCCTCCAGGCCGCTGAGGATGCCCCGCGCCGTCTCCCGCGGGGATCCCGAGAACGTCAACGCCCCCCCGCGCCGGCCCTCGGTCAGCACCCTCGAGAGCCAGACCTCGTTCAGATCGAAGAACCGCACGATCGCCTCGCGCATCGGTCCGGGGAGCGTCTCGTACTCGGCGGCGAGCATGCCGCACAGGCACATGCGCTCGTCGCGCAGCACCTCCGCGTACAGGCCCGCGTACGCATCGAGCCTCCGCCCGGCGTCCAGCGCACCCGACCCGATCTCGCTGAGCGACGCGGCGAACCGCTCGGAGTACCGGTCGATGAGCGCCTCTCCCAGCTCCGCCTTGCTCGGGAAGTGGTAGTGGAGGCTCGCCTTGGTCACCGAGAGCTCCGAGGCGACGTCCGCGTAGCTGAAGCCGTTGAACCCGCGGGTCTGCACCAGTCGCTCGGCGACGTCCAGGATGGCGGCGTCCGTCCCCTCGTCGCCTCGCCGTCCTGCCACACCCATCGCCGGATCCTTCCACGATCGATCGGGGCTTGACTGTCTACCTACTAGTAGGTAAGAATCCTACCCGCTGGCGAGCGAAGGGAGATCGAACGTGCAGCAGACCGAGCACTCGAGCTTCGAGAGGCCGGATGAGGTCCGCGAGTTCCCCGACGGGCGAGCCGAGATCCTGAAGATCGGCGACAGCGAGGTCGGGCGGTTCATCTTCGAGCCTGGATGGCGCTGGTCGACGCACCTCAAGGCGACCGCGGGGACCGAGAGTTGCGAGGCGCCTCACTTCCAGTACCACCTGAGCGGCAGGCTGGCGATCCTGATGGACGACGGCACCGAGTTCATCGCCGAGCCCGGGGACGTCACCTCGCTGCCCAGCGGCCACGACGCCTGGGTCGTCGGCGACGAGCCGGCCGTGGTCGTCGACTGGTTCGGAGCGAGCAACTACGCGAAGCCGGCCTGAGGCCTGACCGTCCCCCGCCTACGGCGTTGGGAGGTCGACCACGGCGCGGGCCGACGCGGTGACGCGCAGGTCGTCCGGCGCGAGGGACAGGGGCCCGACCGCAACGTCGACCTCCACCTGCGCGTCGAAGGTCCCGGGCTCGCAGGCGCAGGTCCGGAGCGCGGCGCCGTTCCGGATCGCGTACGCGGCCGCGATGTCGCCCGGGGAGCCCTCCCCCGCGGGCAGCGCGAGCTCCTGGGCCGCGGCCAGCGCCGCCGCGTCCGCGGCCGACTGAGCCCGCGATGCGACGGCGAAGACCCGCGCGACGTCCGCCGCCCCCAGGGCAAGGACGACGATCGCCGCCATCATCGCCGCGACGATGATCGACACCGAGCCGCGCTCGCTGCTCACGCGAACTCCTGGCGCATCGTCGCGCTGGAGCGGAGGGTCACGGCCTCGGGCAGTGCCCAGCCGGCGAGCGGCGACGCGATCGGCACCTCGTAGACGATCGAGACCGTGACCGGATCCCCGCGCGCGCCGCTCCACACGACGTCGACCGACAGTCGCTCGGCGTCCAGCGCCGTCGCCGCCGAGCGAACCGCCTCCTGCACCGCCTCGACCGACCCGTCGACCGCCGCCTCCCGCGCCCCCGCCCGTGATGCCTGCGTGAGCACCAGCTGATCCCGTGCCAACGCTCCCACCTGCACGAGCGCCATGAGGACCAGGAGCAGGATCGGCAGCACCAGTGCGAACTCGACCGAGGCCGAGCCGCGTTCGTGCGCACCGGCTCGAGCCGGCTGCGCCACGGGCGAGGGGCCCTGCCGGTTTGCCCCGCAAGCCACGGCGTGCCAGGATGCCGCCATGATCCGATTCCTGGTCCGCACCGGTGTGATGCTGCTGGCGAATGCCCTCGGCCTGTGGGTCGCCTCGCTCGTCCTGGACGACATGAGCATCGACGCGACGGCGTTCATCACGGCGGTCATCATCTTCACCATCGCGCTCGCCCTGATGACCCCGTTCATGGCGAACATGTTCAGGAGGAACGAGTCGGCGGCCCTGGGAGGCGTGGCCCTGATCGCCACCCTGATCGCGCTGATCATCACCGACCTGATCTCCGATGGGTTCACGATCGACGGGACCACGACCTGGATCCTGGCCGCCGTGATCGTCTGGGTGGCGTCGCTCCTGGCCGCGTTCATCCTTCCGCTCCTCGGGCTGAAGAAGTACATGGAGAAGCGCTGACCCCAGCGCTCGCCAGCACCCCACTACCCTCCGGCGCTCCCCGCGACCTGGTCGATGATGTTGTCGAAGAACTCGGGCAGCTTGCCCGAGGACCGGGCCCACGCGATCAGCACCACGGCGACGGCGGCGGCCGCGAGGATCACCAGGGCGTACTCGGCCGTGGTCTGACCAGCCTCCACGCGCGCCCGAACCCACGCCCGCACCCACAGATCGGCGACGAGCGAGCGTGCCCGCACGTACCAGAACAGCAGCATCTCGGTGCACCTCCTCCTAACGGATCGACTCGACGGTGGCGATGAGCACCGGGACCACCGTGAGGAGGAGGAACGCGGGGAGGACGAGGAACACGAGGGGGAACAGCATCTTCACCGGGGCCGTCCGGGCGCGCTCGGTGGCGACCGCGCGGCGTCGCTCGCGGACGTCCGCGGCCAGGCGCGCCACCTCCTCAGCCAGCGAGGAGCCGAGCGCCTCCGCACGCGTGAGCGTGCCCACGACCCGGTCCAGATCGGGAAGGCCGAGGCGACGGGCGGCCATCGACAGCTCGTCCCGCCACCGTCCGCCCAGGTCCGTCGCACGCACGACCAGCCGGAGCTCGTCCGCCAGGGGACCTTCGGCGGCGTCGATCGCCCGTCGGAGCGCGGCCTGCGGCGGCAGGCCGGCCGAGACGGCCACCGCCAGCAGGTCGAGCAGCACCGGCACCTCACGGTCAGCGGAAGTCAGCCGCCTGGCGGCCAGTCTCGAAAGCCAGACCTCGGGTAGCCGGAGCCCGAGCACGACCAGCGGCAGCGCCAGCGGCCAGGCACCGGCGAGGACGCACAGCAGCGCGGCCGCTCCAGCCGACAGCGCCTTCGCGCCGATCGCCTCGCGCTCGGTCCATGGACCCCCGCTCGCCTCCAGACGACGAAGCGAGGGGCCTCGGAGCCCGATCCGCCGCACCATCGGGAGCGACCCGATCACCGCGAGCGGCGACCGCCGAGGGTCGGTCACGTCGGTCGTCGGCAGGCTGGCCGCGAGCGACCCGCGCGTCCGGATCGCGAGCGCTCCGACCGCGAGCGTGCTCGACATCGCGGCGAGCGAGGCCGCCAGAACCGCGATCACGGCTCGACCCTGAGCAGGTGGCGGATCCACAGATAGGCGAGCGCCTGCAGCGTGAACCCGAGGATCACGGCGCCCGAGCCGACCGGTGTTCCGAACGCGAGCCGTAGATCCTCGCGCGCGACGACCGACAGGAAGACGAAGAACCCGATCGGCAGCAGGCCGAGGATCGTGGCGGACAGGCGCGCCTGCGCGGTGAGCGACCGGAGCTCCCGGGCGGCGCTCCGGCGGGCTCGAAGGGTCGAGGCGAGGCCGTCCAGCGCCGTGGCCAGCCCGCCGCCGGTCCTTCGATGGAGCCGCAGGACGCCGGCCGTGACCCGGACGTCGGGACCGCCGACCTCGACCGCCCATGAGTCGATCGCCGCCTCGAGGGGTTCACCGAGCGCGATCCGATCTGCGGCCCGGCGGAACGACGGACCGAGCGGTGGTGCGAGCTCCCCGGAGGCGAGCTCGATGGACCGAGCGAGGGACAGCCCCGAGCGGAGGCCCGAGGCGATCACGCCGACGCCCTCGGCGAGCTGCTCCTGCGCGGCTCGATCGCGCGCGGCGTCGCGGCGCCGCCGCCCGAGCCACGGCACCACCGCCACGGCGACGGCGGCTGCGAGCCCGAGGACGACGCCTCCGATCCGCACACCTGCGATCCACGCGAGGACCACGGCGGGCACGATCAGGGCGTCGGCCCTCACGGGCACCCGGGGGAAGCCGCCGCTCGCCACCGGCATCCATCCCGCTCGCTCGAGCACCCCGCGTCGGTCCGCGGCCTGGAGCGCCAAGGCAAGCGACACGAAGGCGAACGCAGAGAGTGCGGCGGCGCCAAGGAGCCCGATCACGCTGCCTCCGACCCGTCGATGCCCGGCACGAACGCGTCGTCTTCCAGGACGGCCCCGCGCTCCCGAAGGAGTCGGGCCACCGCAGGCACCACGCCCGAGCACACGAACGCACCGTGCCGACCGAACCGGGGGCGGAACCCGAATACCTCCGTGACCAGGGGATCCCCTTCGTCGTCCAGCCCCTCGACGCTCGCGATCTGGAACACCACGCGACGGCCATCCCGCAGGCGTGCGGTGTGCACGACGACGTCGATCGCCGATGCCACCTGCGCGCGGATATGGGCGACGGGCAGGTCGACGTCCGACATCAGCGCCATCGTCTCCAGTCGCCACAGCGAGTGGCGTGCCGAGTTCGCATGCGCGGTCGAGAGCGAGCCATCGTGACCCGTGTTCATCGCCTGCAGCATGTCGAGCGCCTCTCCTCCGCGGACCTCGCCGACGATGATCCGGTCGGGCCGCATCCGGAGCGCGTTCCGCACCAGGTCCCGCACGGTCACCTCGCCACGCCCCTCGGCGCTCGCCGGCCGGGCCTCGAGCCCGATCACGTGCGGCTTGCCCAGGCGGAGCTCGGCGGCATCCTCGATCGTGATGAGCCGCTCCCCGTCCGGGATGAAGGACGAGAGCACCCCGAGCAGCGTCGTCTTGCCTGAGCTCGTCCCGCCCGAGATCACCACGTTGGCCCGACCCCGCACGCACGCCGCGAGGAAGGCGAGCATCCGCGGCCCGAGGGTTCCGCCGGCGAGCAGCGCCTCCGGCCCGAGGGGGATCGACGCGAAGGTCCGCACGTTGAGCACGGGACCGCAGAGCGAAAGGGGCGGGACGATCGCGTGCACCCGAGAGCCATCCGGCAGTCGCGCGTCCACCCAAGGTGACGTTGCGTCGACCCGAAGACCCAGCGGTGCCACGATACGTTCGATCACGTGGAGGACCGCCTCCTCCCCCTCAAACAGACGGTCCTCCACCCTCTCGATCCGCCCCTTCCGCTCCACGTAGACGTCGTCGGGCCCGTTCACCATCACCTCGGTGACGTCGGGGTCCTTGAGCAGGAACTCGATCGGTCCCAGCCCGACGACCGCATCCGAAACCTCGTTCACGACCTTGGCGAGCGCACCTTGCGGCAGGATGTGCCCCTGCTCGCGGAGCACCGCGAGCGCCTCCTCGCGGACGCGGAGCCGTCGCTCCGCCCGAGGTACGCCCTCGAGCGCCTGGGCGTCGACCCTGCCGAGCAGGCGCTGGTGGAGCCCGCGCCGGACCTCGGCGAGCGCGTCCCTGCGGCTCACCTCGCCACCTCGATCGCGGTTCGAGCCAGCCGATCCACGGCTCGCCCGACCCGACCGCGCGCGGGGAGCAGCTCGCCTCGGTCCTGCGCCGCCCGAACGCCGTGGTCCGATGGGATCACCGCGAGCGGCTCCTGCCCGAACACGCGTTTCACGTCGCCGGGGGTGATCTCCGAACGCGCCGTGCGATCGACGACGAACGCGCAACGTCCGTCGAGCCCGGCGGCCTCGATCGCTCGCTTGGCGTCGCGGAACGACAGCACGTCGAGGCCGAGCACCATCAGCACCAGGTCCGCGATCTCGAGCCCCGCCCTCGCGACCTCGTCGAGCGCCCGCGGCACGTGGAGCACCACCACGTCGCACGTTCGCCGGGCGGCGCCGATCGCGCGCCGGTAGTCGTCGCCGCTGACCCGACCATCGTTCGTGCCCGGCGCGAGGAGGACGTCGAACCCGACGGGATGACGCCACGCGATCTCCTCGACGTGGCGCGGCGCGACCTCGTCGGCCAGGGCTCGCAGGTCGGCGACCGTTCGAACCTCCTCGTCGTCCCGGATCCCGACGGCGGCCGACGCGTCGGCGAACACGACGTCGAGGTCCACGAGGACGCACCGCGTCTCGCGTCGCGCGTACGCGGCGGCGAGATGCGTCGCGATGAAGGTCGCACCGGCACCCCCTCGGGGCGCGTAGACCGCGAGCACCGGGGCGCGCTCGCCGGCAGCCTGCTCCGACTGAGGCCGCACGCGCGCCGCGGCGAGCGCGAGCTCCTCGCGCTCGGCGGGCCACAGGTAGAAGCCGCTGGCTCCGGCCCGGATGGCACGGCGGAGCGAGCCGACCGACTGCGAGGTGTCCAGGGCGAGGAGCGCGCTCCCGTTCAGCGCCTCACGCGAGCCAACGAGCGCCGGCGAGGCGACCACCGCGTCGGGCTCGAGCTGCCGGACCGCGTCCGCGAGCTGCGACCCGTCGACCGCGGTGCCGACGACGCGGGCCCGGCCGGTGCGGTCGAGGAAGTGCATGACCTCCTCGACGACGTCCGGTGCCTCGAGCGCCAGCACGATCCGCGCGACCTCCTCCATCCCTGCTCCACGTCCGAGGGGAAGCACCGACACCACGGGGAAGCGAGGGAGAGGACTTCGGGGAGTCGCGGCGAACCGCGTGCGCGAACACTAGTCGCCGGAGCCGGCGGCGTGAATCACCAAGGCGACCGATTCGCCGTTCTTGTCGGGGGATGTCGTCCGTCGGCGACGAGGGTTCAGGCCGTGCCGGATCGGACGAAGCCGGCGTGCCGCTCATGGAGGACGACCCTCACGTTCCCTAGCAGCTGCGCCTTGTTCCGCACGAGCTGCAGCAACTCCTCGCTCGGCCCGCCGTAGAGGTCCATCGTCCGGAGTTCGATGAGGTCGGTGAACCGCGGGAAAGCCGGGCCGGCGACCTTCAGGTGCAGCTCCATCGACGCGGAGTCCGGGTGCACCTGGACCACCGTCATCCGCCGTTCCCGCTCGTCGAGATAGACGTTGTAGGCGATCGGCCGCGGCTCGTTCGCATCCACGAACTCGACCAGCTCGTGCACCGCGGCCTTGAGCTCCTCCAGGCGTCCCTCGCGGATCTCCGACGTGTCGATCGCCACGATCGGCTCGGACATGGGCGACCCTCCCGTTCTCACGTCCGCTGCTCGGCCTCGGACCAGAGCCTGGCCGCAGCGTACGAAGCCGGGAGCAGGCACGCAACCTGACACCCAAGACCGAGCCGTCAGGAACGCCCGAGCATGCCGGCACCCTGGGCCGGCGCGCCGAGGCGTTGCCTTGTCCGTCCCAGCCAACGCTCGATAGGCTGGGGATACCGCCCAGAAGGAGGGACCCATGCGGAAGCTCCTCGCGCTCCTCGCGTCCTCGCTCCTGTTCGCGCTCGTACCGACCTCGGCGAGCGCGATCACGGGTGAGTCGGTGGAGGACTGGGACAACCAGTACCCGTTCGTCGGGATGCTTGCCTTCTACGACGAGGACGGTTCCTACATGTGGCGCTGCTCCGGCACGCTGATGTCCGAGACCGTGGTGTTGACGGCCAGCCACTGCACGTACGGGACGTCCGCGGCCCGCGTCTACTTCGACGTCGAGGTCACCGACGACTTCCGGAACGACCCGAAGAAGGGGAAGACCGGCACGCCGGTCACCCACCCCGCTTACAACCCCAACACGCTGGACAACGACGTGGCCGTCGTGGTCCTGGACAAGAGCGTCAAGCTCAAGGAGTACCCGGTGCTCCCGGCCGAGGGGTTCCTGAGCGACCTGAAGGACGCCGGCGAGATCGACGACGACGTCTTCGTCGCGGTCGGCTACGGGGGGCACGACACGTGGCCGCCGCCGAACCTCGTCTTCGACCTGATCCGCCGCTCCACCTCGTCGCCCTATGGAGGCCTGACCCAGAACAACCTGCACGTTCAGCAGAACCCGAACGTCGCCGACGGCGGCACCTGTGGGGGCGACTCAGGTGGTCCACACTTCTGGCAGGACACCTTGACGCTCGTGTCGGTGACGAGCTGGGGCGACGTCAACTGCCGGTCGAACGACATGACCCAGCGGACGGACCTAGCCTCGGTGCTGGACTTCCTCGCGGGATACGGGCTGTCCCCGGCCTGATCCCGAGGCCAACAACAGAAGATCCTCCAGCCTCCGCGGGAGTGTCAGACCCCGGGTCTACCATCCGGGGTATGGGAGACGTCGTCGACCTCCAGGAGTGGCGGCAGCGCCACGACCGGGATCCGGAGACGCGCCTGGAGCGCGCGATCGCGCGGCTCGACGCGCTGCTGAAGCGCGGCTCCGGGCGCCTGGGGGGAAGGGTCGAGACCGAGCTCCTATCCATCACGGGCGCCGTCACCGCCGGCCTCGAGGACGAGGCCGCCGAGCGCGCCGAGCGCCTGGCCGAGCGCCTCGAGCACCCCTCCGCCCGCTCCGGCTGACGCGATCACGCTCCCCGGACGAGCGCGAAGGGAGCAGCGATCATGCGCTGTCTGCACACACTCGGTGTTCGACGGACGAGCCGTCGACCCCCGAGCTTGCCTCCCGCGGCAAGACGCGCGTGGGTTTCTGCTCCCTTCGCGGTCGCCCGAAGGCGACACCGACATCGTACGTCCGGCGGACGGGTCGCGCGAATCCCTCAGTCACGTCGTCGGCCGTCGGTTCAGGCGGCCTGGGTGGTCCGGCGAGCCACCCGCGAACGCACGACGAGCCAGCCCAGGATCGCGGCCGCCGCGACCGCGGCGATCACCCCCGCCGTCACCTGCGTCTTGGGCTGCGCCGCGGTCTGGACGATCCTGGTGCGCAGTCGGACCGGCTTTCGGAAATCGAGCACGTCCCACTCGCGCTCCTCGGCCTGCTTACGCAGGTCGCGGTCGGGGTTGACCGCCACCGGATGGCCCACCGCCTCCAGCATCGGCAGGTCCGCGATCGAGTCCGAGTAGGCGTACGAGACCTCGAGGTCGATGCTCATGCGCTCGGCCAGCTCGCGGAGCGCCTCGGCCTTGCCCTCGCCGGCGCAGTAGAACTCCAGCTCCCCCGTGTACTTGCCGTCTTCGATCTTGGCGCGGGTGGCGAGCACCCCGGCCACGCCCAGGTGCCTCGCGACCGGTCGCACCACCTCCTCGGGCGAGGACGACACGATGTACACGAGGCGACCCTCCGAGCGGTGCTGCTCCATCAGGTCGAGCGCCTCCTGGTACACGTACGGATCGATCACGTCGATGATCACGTCGCGCACGAGCGTCTCGACCTCGGCTCGATCCCAGCCCTTCGTGAGCTCGAGCATCCCCTCCTTCAGGCGGTCCATCTTCTTCTCGTCCGCGCCGACGAGCGCGTACACGAGCTGCGCGTAGGCGCTCCGCACGAGCTGCCCCCGCGTGACCATCCCGGCCCGGTACATCGGCCGTGAGAGCGCGAGCGAGGACGACTTGGAGATGATCGTCTTGTCGAGGTCGAAGAAGGCGCCCTCCATCGCCCGAACATGGTAGCCCCGCCCGCCGACGACCCCCGGTAGGCGGAGGGCCGTGCCTGGGTCCCCAGGAACCCGGGACTCCCGGACCATGCCCGGACGCACCACCTGGCCGAGGATGGCTACGGAGGGATGGAGATGATCGGTGTCGCTTGGCCCACCGAATACGCACCTCCGGCGGGGACCGAGGCGATCTTCTGGAGGGGGCTCATCGGCCTGCTCGCGCTGGCCGCCTTCGGCGCGCTGGTGATGTGGAGCTCGTACCGGGCGAGGAAGGCCGTTGCCCCGCCGGAGATCCACATCGAGCACCCGGCCGAGTTCCGCAAGGCCGCCTGACGCGACGACCTGCGACAGGCGCCGGGGAACGAACGCCCGGCTGTTCGGCGTTCCCGCCCGACGGGATCGGACGGACGAAGGCCCGCCGGGCCGAACCCGGCGGGCCGTTCGCGAAGCCGTTCCTACTCAGAACGAGGCGCTGCCGACGCAGACCTCGCCGGTGGACAGGTTGCGGGCACGCGCCCGGAACGCGTCGTTGCCGCTGTTGTCGGGCTCGACGATCCGGACCTCGAACGATCCGCTCGCCCCACGGGTCGTCCGGACGCCGTTGAAGACCAGGTCCCCGTCGTGACGGATCTTGACCCGCCACCGGTCGCCCGTGACGTTCTGGTCGACCTCGTACTCCACCTCGAGGCCGCCGTCCTCCGGCGAGAGCTTCAGCTTCCAGTCGGCCGATCCCGAGCAGGAGCCCTCCCGGATCACGTCGTTGTCCCCGGCCAGGGCGACCCCGTTCCCGCCGATCATCGCGAAGGCCAGCGCCCCCGCCAGCACGATCCCTGCCATCTTCCTCATCACGCCCTCCTTGCTCGACTCAGCTCACCCTAGGCGGGCCGGGATAAAGGGCAGGTCAAGAGGGCCCCGGGTGAGGGTCAAGACCGGCGCAGGGAGATGACGGGCGCCCGGTATCCTCGGCGCGGAGGCGTCAGGGCGCCTGGTGGGCCCCCCGGTCTTCAAAACCGGTGTGGGGGCGAGAGCTCCCAGGCGGGTTCGATTCCCGTCCGCCTCCGCTACGTGCGGAAGCGCAACCGCTACGCGTCCGCCGTGGGCGGCCATCGGGCGCACCGGGAGCCGGCTTCGCACGGCGCGCCGGTGATTCGGGGTGCCCTTCGAGGGTCAGGAGTCGAGCGTACTCATCCTGCATCGCTCAACGTCTAAGTTGGCGAGGCGAGTGATGGATCAGGTAGAGACCCAGGTTGCCGAAGAGACGACGGGCCGGCAGGCACGGCTCGAGGAGCTCTACCTGCGCAACGCCCCCTCGGCCCTCACGACCGCCTACTTCCTAACGGGCAACCGGGACCTCGCCGAGGATCTCGTGCAGGAGGCGTTCGTCCGAGTGACGGGCCGGTTCGGGCATCTCCGGACACCCGATGCGTTCCCGGGGTACCTGCGTCGGACGATGGTGAACCTGTTCACGTCGCAGCTGCGGCGTCGCGCGTTGGAGCGAGACTGGATCCAGCGTCAGCCAACCACGACCGTGACGTTCGAGGGTGAACCCGAGATGCGCGACGATCTGTGGCGCGCGCTCGCGGTCCTTCCGGCTCGTCAGCGCGCAGCGATCGTGCTCCGTTACTACGAGGATCTCCCCGAACGCGAGGCGGCTGCCGTCCTCGGCTGCTCGACGGGAGCGTTCCACCAACTCGTGACCCGCGCGACAAGCACCCTTCGCGCCCACCTGGCGGGAGGTGACCGATGACGAACGATCTCGATCGCGATCTCCGTGAAACGTTCCACCGACACGCGCAGGACATGCTCGGGGGCGACCCGACACCCGGGCCGAACACGTTCCGGCGTATCCGACGCAGGCAGACAGGCACGGTGTTGATGGCGGCCGTCGCGGCCTCAGCGATCGCGTTCGCGGGCATCTCGGGACTCGATGCGATCCGGGCTTCGGAGACACCGGCCGCTCCAGTACCGGCGGTGACCGGACCGGCGGTGACCGGACCGGCGGTGACCGGACCTCCACCTGTTCTTGCTTCAGCAGAGCCGGACGCGGCGTCGGTAGGAACGTGCAGCGACGGTGCCAGATCGCACCTGGAACTCACGAGGGTAGACAGCCGGATCAAGGTACGGTTTGAGGTCCATCGCAGCCCGGTGGGCGATAGCTGGCTCATCCGGCTCCGCCATCACAGCCCAACCATCCCCTTTCCTCCGCCTTGGCCCAATAGTTCCGTGTTCTTCCGAGGCACCAGGGTGGCGAGCGACGGCGGCGTCCTCGCGGTTCAGGGGTCCCTCCCGGAGCGGGGCGCGCTCGAAGGGTACGCGGCGTACGCCGTCGATCAGCAGACGGGTCAGGTCTGCAGGGCGTCCACCTGGTTCTGACGACCGCCCCTGCAGACTCACCCTGACTTGCGGAACGCGACGAGCCGCGATCTGGCGACAGGACACGGAACGTACGCGAGCTGACTTCAAGACCGGTGTGGGGGCGAGAGCTCCCAGGCGGGTTCGATCCCCGTCCGCCTCCGCTGATGCTCCGCGACTACCCGATCAGCGGAAGCCGTGGGTCCGGATGCTCCCCGCGACCCGAGGCTGCCCGGATCCACGCCAGGTCGTCGTCGAGGAGGTCGGCCGGCCGGCCGGGCACAGTCCGTCGTGCGAGGAGGTCATCCAGGATCGCGGCGGTGATGGCGATGCCGTCCGGCGTCGCGATCGTGTCTCGGCCGAGGGCGTCGGTCAGGTCGAGGCCGTGGACCACGGCCTCCAGCACCCGGCTCGGGACGAACTCGCCCAGCTGCATCAGCGCGTAGTAGCCGGGCCCGATCGCCTCCGGAGGCGTCGCCCGCGACTCCTCGATCGTCTTCGAGAAGGTCTCGTGCAAGACATCGGGCATCTCGGCCGGGGTCTTCCCCTCGACCATCGTGAACGCGTAGTCATAGACGACGGGGGCGACCTCGGACCGGGGGAAGATGAAGAAGCTCGTGCGGTCGCGGCCAGGCTGACCCTCCTGGATGTCCGCGATCAGCATCCGCGTCAGTCCGATCGAGATGTCGAAGTGCCCGGCGAGCTCGAACACCGTCCAGTGGGCCTTGTCGGTGTCCAGCGGCACGAGCTTGGTGCTCATCGTCCACTCGTCGTCCGAGAGCCCGCGGAAGACGGCTTCGACGCGCTCCAACTCTGCCGCGAGCGTGTCGACGTCACGCTGGTACGCATCGGATCGGCCCACGCTCTCCCCCTCCTCCGGCGATCTGGGGAGTGTCTTCGTCCTCGCCCGAGGCGTCAAGGCGGGGCCTACTCGAACTGGTCCGAGATCTCCTCGGCGGAGCGCTCCACGTCCTCGAACAGATCGGCCCGCTTCGACGGCTCGCGGTCACGCTCGAGCGCCGCGGTGAAGACGTCCTCGGCCTGGGCGAAGTGCGCGGTCAGCAGGGCGTGGAGGCCGTAGAGGATGCGGCGGAGCTCGCTCTCCGTCCCGTGGTCCATGCCCTTCTCGTGGGCCCGAGCGACGGCGGACTCCAGCTGGTCGGTCAGCTGGCCGAGCTGCACGTGGCACTGGTTCATCCCGATGGCGGTCTCGGGGCCGCCGTTCAGCTTGCGGACCAGGGGGAGCATGAGTCGGCCCTCGGCGACCGCGTGGGGGATCAGCCGGTGGGCGAGGAACTCGTGGATCTCGGCAACCCTGCCGAGCACCGACTTGGTCGACGCCCGCCCGACCGAGTCCGCGACGGCCCGGATCTCCTCCAGGTACGGCTGGAACTGCTCGTGCTCCTGCCTGACGCTCTCGATCGTGGGGGTCATGGCATCCTCGCTCGGGATCGGGTCTCGCCTCACGCTAGGCATGCGGCCGGAGCGCCCCATCGGTCGAAGGTCCCCCCGGTGCGAGGACCGCGGAGGGCCTTCGCTCGAGGGACGCTCGGTCACCTCCGTGCTCGGTAGCATCGTTGGATGCGTCGACTGCTCGCGCTCGTCGTTGCGCTGGTGTCGCTCCTCGGGGCGACCTGGCAGGCCGTCTCCGTCGAGGTGATCGGTACCGATCGGGTGGACCGGCGAGGAGCGCGGCCCAACGTCTCGACCCAGGGGCACCGGTTCGTGATCGGCGCCGCGGGCGACATCGCGTGCCCCTCCGACCCTCGCGGCAACGACGCGCCGTCGATCTGCCAGTACGACGACACCGCCGACCTGCTCGAGGACACGGGCCTGGACCGGGTGCTCCCGCTCGGCGACAACCAGTACGACAACGGCGAGTACGCCAACTACGTCGACTACTTCGACCCGACCTGGGGTCGCGTCTTCGACCTCATCTCACCGGTCCCGGGCAACCACGAGTACGGCAACGACGCGGGCTCGCGACCGCGCGGCTACTTCCGGTACTTCGGTCGCGCGGTCAGGGGGCCGGACGGGCTCGGCTACTACTCCTACGACCTCGGGGCGTGCCCGGACGATCCCTGCTGGCACCTCATCGCGCTGAACTCGGAGCTCTGCTTCGCCGCCGGCGGGTGCGACGAGGCCACCGATCCGACCGACCCGGGTCCCGGGGAGCGGATGTACGCGTGGCTCCAGGACGACCTCGCCGCGAACGCCGACCGCGCCTGCACGCTCGCCTACTGGCATCACCCGCGCTTCTCCCATTCGACCGGGAGCGGCGCGACGAGCTCCGTCGGCCCGCTCTGGGACCTGCTGTACGAGGCGCACGCCGACATCGTGCTGAACGGCCACTCGCACAACTACCAGCGGTGGGCCCCGCAGGACCCCGAGGGCCACCGCGACCGGGAGGCCGGGATCCGGCAGTTCGTGGTGGGCACCGGCGGCGCGCGGCACTACGCGATCGCGGGGGGCAGCCCGCCCCGTAACCTCGTCGTCGCGCAGGGCGACGCGTTCGGGATCCTGCGGATCGCGCTGAAGCGGACCGGCTACCTGTGGGAGTGGGTCTCCGCCGCGGGGCAGCCGGCCTTCGAGGACGCGGGCCGCGCGACGTGCGTCTGAAGGGCCGTCGGCTGCTTCGCGCCGTACACTCGCCGGATGAGATCGCTCCAGGGGTTCCCCGACCCGTTCCTCGCTGAGATCGCGGGGCAGCCCGACGCGATGCGCCGGGCCGCGGCCGCGCTCGATGACCAGCGCGAGGCGCTCGAGCAGATCCGCGAGGCCGCGGCCGTCTCGCGCACGCTCGTGTTCACCGGGATGGGCAGCTCGTACGACGCGTGCTACCCGGCGGTGAACGACCTCGCCGCGCGCGGGGTGCCGGCGCTCCTGGTGGACGCGGCGGAGGTCCTCCACTTCCGTCGCCCGGTCCTGAACGCGCAGACCCTCGCCGTCATCGTCAGCCAGTCCGGCGAGAGCGTCGAGATCGTGAAGCTCGCGGCCGAGCTGTCCAAGCAGCGCACGCGGCCATTCGTCATCGCGATCACGAACGGCATCGACAACGATCTCGCGCACCGCGCCGACATCGCGCTCGACACCTCGGCGGGCCCGGAGTCCGGCCCTTCGACGATGACGTTCGCGGCGGCGATGGCCACGTTGTCGGGCCTCGCGCGGCTCCTCGCCGGGGACAGCGTGGACACGGCGGTGGACCGCACACGCACGGCGGCCGAGGGCGCCGCGCGCTCGGCCGAACGCCTGCTCGAGGATCCCGAGCCGCTGGCCGAGGAGCTCGAGGCCTGGCACGGCAGCCGAGAGGTGATGGTCCTGCTCGGCCGGGGTCCCGCCCGCGCCGCGACCGAGCTCGGCGCGCTGGTGCTGAAGGAGTCGGGAATCATGGCGGAGTCGGTCGAGTCCGGCCTGTTCCGCCACGGTCCGCTCGAGCTCGCCGGGCCGGGCATGACCGCGATCGTGATGGCGACCGAGCCCGAGACCCGCCGCCTGGACCTGTCCCTCGCGGCCGACCTGGTCGAGTCCGGGGCCGCCGTGATGGTGGTCACCCCGGACGGCGAGGCGCCCAAGGGGGCGCGCGCCGTCGCCACCGGCTACCTCGACCGGGCGCTGATGTCCGCGGTATCCATCGTCCCGGTCCAGCTCCTCGCCTGGCGCCTGGCTCGCACGCGCGGGCGAACACCCGGGCAGTACACGCGCGCGTCCAAGGTCACCACCCGCGAGTAGCCGTTTCGGGCCGGCTCAGGACCCGGCGTCGGCGGGAACCGGCATGCCGACGGGGACCCAGGCCTGGACGGTGGTCCCATCGCCCGGCCGGCTCTCGATGCGACAACGGCCGCCGGCGAGCTCGGCGCGCTCCACCATGGTCGGGAGCCCGATGTGACCCCGCCGCGGCGTCTGCATCGCCGACAGGTCGAAGCCGCGGCCATCGTCCTCGACGATCACGCTCACCCCGCCGTCCTCGCTCGCGACCGAGATCGTGATCGTGTCGGCGCCGGCGTGCTTGCGCGCGTTCGCGACCGCCTCCTGCGCGATCCGGAACAAGATCCCGCGGACCTCCGGCGGCGGCTCCGAGCCCAGCCGGTCGAGGATCCGCGGCACCGGGGTCCCGTCGCTCGCGTACGCACGGAGGGCGGAGACGAGGCCCTCGCGATCGAGGGCCGGCGGTCGCAGCTCGAACAGCAAGTGGCGGAGCCGCTCGACCGACGCGCGGATGATCTCGCGCAGCTCCGCGGCCTCGGCCCGGAGAGCCGGCTCCTGGATCTGCTGAACCAGCATCTGCGCGCGGAGATCGGCGGCGCTCATCACCTGGATCGAGTCGTCGTGGATGTCCGCGGCGATCCGTCGACGCTCCTCCTCCTGCGCGTCCTCGAGACGGAGCAGCAGGCTGCGACGATCCTCCATCGTCCTGCGGAGCGCGTCGAGGCTCCTACGGAGCTTCTCGTTGGCGCGACGCTCGAGCGTCACGTCGACCATGACGCCGCGCCAGAACGCGGGATCGCCATCCGCATCTCGGACCAGGACGGCCTCGTCCCGGATCCAGACGATCGACCCGTCCTTCGCGTGCACGCGGTACTCGACGGAGAACGGCTCCCCGGTGCGATTGGATCCCCGGTGCTCCGCCAGGACGCGCTCCCGGTCGTCCTCGTGCATGCGGGAGAGCCACAGGTCCGGATCCTCCCCCCACTCCCGCGCCGAGAAGCCGGTCAGCGTCTCGATCTGCGGGCTCGTGTAGAGGTTGGTGGACGCGTCGTCGACCGCGTCGATGTACAGGACGGCCGGGATCCCCTCGACCAGGTGCCGGTAGGTGACGTGCGCGTCGCGCAGCCCGTGCAGGAACTCCGAGGAGACCGGGACCTCGCTCACAGCTTGTACCCGAAGCGCCGGAGCATGTCCTTGCGCTCCGCCTCGTCCTCGTCGGTCTCGACGCCCTTCGGCGGGGAGCCGTCGATCACGCCGACGACGCCGCGTCCGGTCTCGGTCTCGGCCACCACGACCTCCAGCGGGTTGGCGGTCGCGCAGAAGACCCGGCAGACCTCGGGGACCAGCTTAATGGCGTTCAGGACGTTGATCGGGAAGCCGTCGCGCATCGCGATCACGAACACGTGCCCGGCCCCGATCGCCTGCGCGTTGCGCACGGCGAGGTCCACGAGCTCCGGGTCGTTGCCGCTGCGGCGGACCAGGCACGGGCCGCTCGCCTCGTTGAACGCGATGCCGAAGCGCATGCCGGGCACGTGGGCGCAGGCCTCATGCAGATCCTCGATGGTCTTGATGAAGTGGGACTGGCCCACGACGACGTTCAGGTCGTCGGGCTTGTCGAAGACCACGGTGGTGATCTCCACCGGCGACACCCCCTGCCTTCGGGTCCTAGAGTCGCGAGAGTAGCCCGGCGAGCAGCGAGATTCGAGGAACCACGCTCGGAAGTTCGAGCCACTCGTTCGGCGAGTGGTCGTCCCCGCCGATCGGGCCCAGGCCGTCGAGCGTGGGAACGCCCGCCGCCGAGGTGGTGTTGGCGTCCGAGGCCCCGCCGGTCGCGGCGTCGCGCAGCTGGAACCCGAGGTCGGCGGCCACGCCGATGGCGAGCTCGGCGAGGCGCGCCCCGCCCTCCTTCTTCTCCATCGGCCGGTGCCAGCCGCCGCCGCGAACGCTCACGGTGACGTCGGGGACCGTGTGCTCACCCGCGATCGCCTCGACGGCGGCCTCGGCCTCCTGGAAGGTCTCCTCGACCGGCGAGCGCACGTCGACCTCCAGCAAGCAGCGCTCGGCAACGACGTTGGGGCGGGTGCCGCCGTGCACCACGCCGACGTTCACGGTGACGCCCGGCCACCGCCCGTTCAGCGCCTGCAGCGCGACGGTCTTGTGCGCCGCCTCCAGGATCGCGCTCCGGCCGCGCTCGGGCTCGACGCCCGCGTGCGCCGCGCGCCCGGCGATCTCGATCGTGTAGTCGGAGACGCCCTTGCGGGCGCTCACGATGTCGCCGTTCTCGCGGGCGCCCTCGAGCACGAGGGCGACGTCGGCGTTCGCGGCCTCGGCCCGGATGACGTCGCGCGACCACGGCGAGCCGATCTCCTCGTCCGGGTTGCAGATGTACGTGATCTGCCCGAACCCGTCGAACCCCGCATCCTGGAGCGTCTCGACCGCGAAGAACCCCGTGAGCAGCCCGCCCTTCATGTCCGAGACGCCCGGGCCGAGCGCGCGGCCGCCCTCGATCCGGAACGGACGCTCGGCCACGGTCCCGGGATCGAAGACCGTGTCCATGTGCCCGATCATCAGCACGCGAGGGCCGCCGGAGCCGGACAGGCGACCGACCAACAGGTCGCCGAGCCGGGGCTCGCCGTCGTGCGCCCGGCGCTCGACGGCCCAGCCCCCCGCCTCGAACCGTGCCTGGCACCGATCGGCGATCGCGTTCACGCCCTGAGGCGTGTACGAGCCGCAATCCACGTTCACCATGTCACGCAACGCCTCGACGAAGTCCTCGTACCGGCGCGCGACGATCCCCTGCAGGTCCCTGACGTCCAATGCGTGCTCCTCGCGTTCGGGACCCGAATCGTACCGGCGGGTCACGGGGTAGCATCCGCGCGTGGCTCGGCGGGGTGATCTCAACGGGTGGTGGCGGTTCGGGCTGCTCGTGGTGGGCGCCGCGTGCCGGCTGCTGTTCCGTCTCCGCGTGAGCGGCACGGCGAACATCCCGACGAGCGGCCCGGCGATCGTCGCGGGCAACCACGTATCCGCGCTCGATGGCGTGGTCCTCTCGCTCGTCACCGGTGAGCGGCGACGGCGGATGACGCGGTTCCTGGTCGCGGCCGAGTTCTTCCGCAAGGCCAAGGTGGCCTGGGCGCTCCGGCTGTACCGGCAGATCCCGCTTCGCCGAGGGGTGCGTGACGCGGGGGCGCTCGAGGAGGCGATCGCCACGATCCGCGATGGGGCGCTGGCGGGGATCTTCCCCGAGGGCACCGTGAACCCCGACCCAGACGGCGGCCTCATGCGGGGTCGGAGCGGCATGGGCCGGATCGCCCTCGCGACCGGCACACCCGTTATCCCGGTGGGGATCTGGGGCACCCAGGATCGCTGGCCCCACTCCGGACTGCATTGGCGTCGGCCGTGGCGCCCGAGGGTCGCCCTCGCCTACGGGGAGCCGGTCGAGCCGCGGGGCGATCCCGCCTCGGTCGAGGACCTCCAGGTGTTCACCGACCTGGTCATGACCGCCATCGCCAAGCAGGTGGAGGAGGCTCGAGCCCTCGCGCGGCGGTGAAGGTCCGGCCTAACCCTCCGCGGCCGGCAGGTGCGCCGAGACCCAGCTCGCCGCGAGCTCGGCGACCCGCTCGAGCGCGCCCGGCTCCTCGAACAGGTGGGTCGCGCCCGGGACCACCTCCAGGCGGGTCTCGCCCGGGATCCGGCGCTGGGCGGTCCGGTTGAGCTCGAGGACCGCCTCGTCCGCGCCTCCGACGATCAGGAGGGTCGGGGCCCTCACGTACTCGAGCGCCTCGCCCGCCAGGTCGGGTCGGCCACCGCGCGAGACCACCGACGCGACGGCCGGGGTGCGCGTCGCCGCGACGAGCGCGGCGCCGGCACCCGTGCTGGCGCCGAACAATGCGATGGGGCGGTCGAGGCCGGACGACTCCTGCATCCAACGGACGGCCCATTGCAGGCGATCGGCCAGGAACGGGATGTCGAACACCAACGCTCGATCGTCCGCCTCGTCCTCGGTGAGCAGGTCGAACAGCAGGGTGCCGAGGCCGTCGGCCTGCAGGCGCTCGGCCACCCAGACGTTGCGCGGGGACCTGCGGCTCGAGCCGCTCCCGTGCGCGAACACCACGACGGCGGCGGGCTCGGGCGGCAGGGTCAGGTCGCCGGGCAGCCGGATCGGCCCGACGTCGATCGAGACCGCACGACCCACCCTCGGTGCGCCTCGACCCGTGGCCGCATCCTCCCGACCGGAGAGCAGCGACATCATCACCACCTCCGCATCGACCGTCTCACACGTTCGGCTGCCCGACCAAGGCCGATGGTCCCCCGGCGGGCGAACGGGGCGGCTCGCGCTCAGCCTGCCCGGGCGCTCGGCGTGGCGACATCGCTCGGGAGCCAGAACCACCGGAGGGTCTCGAAGTCGGGACCGACCGGCCCCGTGAGCGGCTCGAACGCCGGCGCGGCCGGCGGGTCCGCCAGCAGGGCCCGGGCCTCGGTCAGGTAGGAGGCGAGGCGCGATCCGGGCTCCTGGTGGCGCCGGTGAGCGAAGGCCATCGTCCCGTCCTCGTACCGCACGTCGGACAGGCCGAGCGGCGGCTCGCCGAGGCCCTCGGCGTGGCGCCACATCGCGCTGGCAGGGTCGAACCGGTACCAGGGCAGGAGCCGCCACCCGTCCGTCGCGACCAGGTCCACGGCGTCGAGCACGAAGTCGAACACCGCCTCCGAGATGAAGTAGTTGAAGTTCACGCGGACCCAGCCGGGCTT
Organism: Actinomycetota bacterium; assembly: GCA_035691205.1. Taxonomy (GTDB): domain Bacteria; phylum Actinomycetota; class UBA4738; order UBA4738; family HRBIN12; genus DASSJM01. Next base: position 45,248 of record DASSJM010000017.1, on the reverse strand, counting down.
GATGCCCTCACACCCGCGCGCGATCTCGCGCTCGAACTCATGGGAGGTGTCGAGGTCGATCCCCAGGAGCCGGTGTCCGTACGGCCCCGCGCACGAGCATCCGCCCCGCGACTGGATCCCGAACAGGTCGTTCAAGAGCGCGACGACGAAGTTGTGGTGCAGGTACCGTCCGGCATGCCGAACCACGAACGAGACGATCGACAGCCGCGGAAGGTCGTGGCTGCCCAGGATCTCGATGTTCGGGTTCTCCTGCCACCGGTGCATCGCCCGGTGCGTGAAGGACTCCTCGCGTTCACGGATCGTGTCGGTCCCTACCGCCTCCTTCAGCTGGAACACGAGCCCGGCGCGGATCGAGCCGACGATGTCCGGCGTCCCACCCTCCTCGCGGTGCTCGACATCCGAGAGGTACACGTGCTCGGTCGGGTTCACGTACTCCACCGTGCCGCCCCCCGGGACGCTCGGGACGCGGTTGTGGAAGAGATCGCGGCGCGCCACCAGCACCCCCGGCGTCCCCGGGCCTCCGATGAACTTGTGGGGCGAGATGAACACCGCGTCCAGGTGATCGAGCGGGTCGCCGTCGCGGTGCGGCGCCATCTCGATCTGGACGTAGGGCGCCGCCGCCGCGAAGTCCCAGAACGACAGGGCCCCGTGCCGGTGGAGCATCGCCGAGATCGCGCGGGTGTCGCTGAGGATCCCCGTCACGTTGGAGGCGGCCGAGAACGAGCCGATCTTCACGGACCGGTCGGCGTGCGCGTGCAGCTCGCGCTCGAGCGACTCGAGGTCGATCCGGCCGTCGGCGTCCTCGGGGATCGTGACGAGCTCGGCGATCGACTCGCGCCACGGGAGCTCGTTGGAGTGATGCTCGTACGGCCCGATGAACACCACCGGCCGCTCGGCGGCCGGGATCCGCTCGAGGAGTCCGAACCGATCGTCGAGATCGGCGGGCAGGCGGAGGTTCAGGCAGTCGATCATCTTGTCGATCGCCCCCGTCGAGCCCGAACCACAGAAGATCACGACGTGCTCGTCGGTGCCCCCGACGGCGTCCCGGATCAGGCGCCGCGCGTCCTCGCGGAAGCGCGTGGTCTGGCGCCCCGTCCCGCTCGACTCGGTGTGCGTGTTCGCGTACAGGGGCAGGACGGCCTCGCGGATGAAGTCCTCGATGAAGGCCAGGGAGCGGCCCGAGGCCGTGTAGTCCGCATACGTCACGCGCCGGAGGCCGAACGGCCCCTCGACGGCCTCGTCCTCCCCGATCACCGAGGAACGGATCGTCTCGATCAGGAGCGGATCGCCGGACACGCGCGCATCGTACCCGGGCATGCGGAAGGGGCGGGCTTGCGGCCCGCCCCTCCGGCGTCTCCCGATGGCCGGCCCGGCTACATCGCCGCGACGGCCGAGATCAGGTTGGAGTCGCGCAGCTTGCGCAGCGCCTCGCGCTCGATCAGACGGACCCGCTCGCCGGACAGCCCGAGCACCTTGCCGGTCTCGCGCAGCGAGAGCGGCTGCCCGTTCTCGAGCCCGTACCGCAGCGCGACCACGTGGCGCTCACGCTCGTCGAGCACGCGGTCCACGGCCGTCCCGATCTCCTCGCGGAGCAGCGCGTCCTCCACCTCGTTGAACGCCGCGTCCGAGTCGACCTCCTCGATGAGGTCGCCGAGCTCGGTGTCCTCGCCCACGGGCGACTGCAGCGACAGCGGCTCGCGCCGGCCCATCTCCGTGAGGTCGTCGATCTCCTCCACCGTGGTGTCCAGGGCCTTGGCGAGCTCCTCGCGGGACGGCTCGCGCCCCATGGACTGGGCGAACTGGAACCGCGTGCGGTTGAGCTTGCGCAGGCGGTCGTGGATGTGGACCGGCAGCCGGATCGAGCGCGACCGGTCGGCGATCGCCCGGGTGATGCCCTGGCGGATCCACCACGTGGCGTAGGTCGAGAACTTGAACCCCCGGCGCCAGTCGAACAGCTCGACGGCGCGCATCAGGCCGATGTTGCCCTCCTGGATGAGGTCCAGCAGCGGCAGCCCCTGGCCCTGGTACTTGCGGGCGACGGAGACCACCAGTCGCAGGTTGGCCATGATGAAGCGCTGGCGGGCGGCCTCGGCCTTCCGGACCTCCTGGCGGGCCTTCATGATGGACTTCTCCGAACGCAGGCGGCCGGCGCGCAGGCGCTCCTCGGCCTCCTTGCCGTGCTCGATCAGGATGGCGAGCTCGACCTCCTCCTCCTTGGTGAGGAGAGGCTCGCGCGCCGCCGCCTCCAGGTACAGCCGAAGGTCGTCGGCGTCATCCGTTCCGAGCGGGCGTGCTGGCTCTGGCATGAACTTCACTCTCCTCCTCGAAGCCTCCGTGGAGCGCGCTTCGCCCCTCTGAGGTCTTCGGGACCATCTCGACGAACAGGGCCGGGACGCACAGAAACCGGCCTCCCCGGGCCTCCGGGGACCCATGGTAGATGCAGTCCGCTGCTCCTGTAAAGGGCCTCACGTGTTGAGACACCGTGAAGATGCCCCGTATTCCCATATCGGGCCAGGTCAGAGCACCTGTCCCGGGGTCGCCCTCACGGTTGGCGACGCACGCGGGCTGGATTCAGCTCGGGCGGACGGACAGCACGGGCGCCAGGTCACGGGCCGCCAGGTGCCACGTGGCGCCGGCGTCGTCGGAGCCATACACCTCGCCGGAGGTCGCCCCGAACCACAGCGCCATCGGGTCCCGCGCGTCTGCGCCGAACGCCTGCCGCAGGATCGTCAGGTACGCGTCGGACTGCGGAAGCCCCTCGGAACGCGCCGTCCAGGTGCCACCGGCATCGCGGGTTTCGAAGACGCGCAGGCGCCCCTCGGCCGAGACGCGGTCCGCGTCGGCGTTCAACGGGATCACGTAGGCGGAGTCCGGATCCCTAGGGTCCACGACCAGCGGGAACCCGAAGTCGCTGGGGAGGCCCTCCGCGATGCTCGTCCACGTCATCCCGGCGTCGTCGGACCGGTACACGCCTCCGTGGAACTGCATGAAGACGCGCTCCGGGCGGAGCGGTGCGCGCTCGAGGTGGTGGATGCACCGGCCGAGCGGCTGCGAACGCGCCTCCTCGGGCAGGTAGCGCGGCACGATCCCCTCGTTGCCCACCACCCAGGTCGCGCCACCATCCTCGGTCACCCATACGCCGACCGCGGAGATCCCGACCGCGAGGCGGCTGGGGTCGCCCGGCCAGGGGCAGATCGAGTGGACCATCAGGCCGCCCAGACCCGGGATCCACTCGGACCTGCTCGGCTGGTCCCACAATCCCCGGTTCAGCTCCCACGTCATCCCTCCGTCTCGGCTCTCGAAGAGCGCGGCGGGGTCCACCCCGGCGTAGACGAGATCCTCGGCCTCGCCGGGCGTGATGACCCAGATGCGCTCGACGCTGGCATCCGTGTCCTCGGGGAAGCGCGGGCCATCGGTCTGCTCCCACTCCCCCGCCGGGTCCTCGGTCCAGAACACCCGAGGGCCGAACTGCCCGTGGGTCACGCTGGCGAGGTACCGCCCGGTGCGCGGATCGCGGATCGCGAACTCCACCGACTGGCCCGCGAAGGCCCGGGTCGCGATCCGAAGCGCGCCGCCGCGCGGCCCGCGCAGCACGAAGAGGCCCTTCTTGGTCCCGACGAGCACCTCGGCCTCATCGCTCCCGCCGGACACGGCGCCGACGATCTCCAGGCGGTCGTCGCCGGCGACCGCCTCGTCGCCGCTCACGCGCTCGCCATCCAGGAAGACCGCTACGTGCTCGCGGATGCGGCCGCGGTCGTCGAGCACCCACCCCGCCAGACGAGGGTGATCGGCCTCGAGCGCCCGCAGGGCCTCCGCGACCGTCGTCCCCGGAACCCGGACCTCCCCCAGACCCTCGGCGCGCTCGCGGAGCGGCGGCCGCAGCCGAACGGTGACCATGGGTCGGAGTCTAGCCAGGGCGCGCGATGCGGGCTTGCGGAGCCTTGCCCTGGTCGACCCGATCGCCGAGGTCGGATGATGGAGCCGATGCATCAGCCGATCGCGGTGCCGCCGAGCCGGTTCGCCGATCTAGACGGACCCGTCCACTACGTGGAGTGGGATGGACCCGCGGAGCGGACGTTCGTGCTGGTCCACGGGCTCGGCGGCTCGCTCCTCTCGTGGCTGCTGGTCGCCCCCGAGCTCGCTCGGCACGGGCGGGTCCTCGCGATGGACCTGTACGGGTTCGGCCGAACGAGCCGCGACGGCCACCGCAGCCGCCTGACCGATCAGCGCGCGCTCGTGTCGCGGTTCGTAAGCGGGGTCGCGGGCGGGGGGCCGGTGGTGCTCGCCGGGAACTCGATGGGCGGGGCGATCGCGATGCTCCAGGCCGCGCTCGAGCCGGACTCGGTCCAGGGTCTGATCCTGTCGAACTCGGTCTTCCCCTACGCCCGGGGACACCTCCCCGCTCCGATCGTGGTCGCGGGGTTCGCCCTCTACCAGGTGCCCAGAGTCGGCGAGTGGGCCGCCCATCAGCGGATCACGCGCCTCGAGGCCGAGCGCGCCGTCGAGCTCGGCCTGCGGATCATCGCCGCCGATCCCTCGACGATCCCCGAGGACCTCGTCCGGCTGCACGTCGAGCAGCTCGTCCGCCACCAACGGAACCCCGACGCCGGGGCGGCCTTCCTCGAGGCCGCGCGCTCGCTGATGTCGCTCCGCCGTCGCCCCGAGATCACCCGGTGGATCCTGGACGGGATCGAGGCGCCGGTGCTCGCGATCCACGGCGACCAGGATCGCCTGGTCCCCATCGGATACGCGCGCGCCGCCGTCCGTTCGCACCCCTGGTGGGACCTCTGCGTGCTGCCGGGCGTCGGCCACGTCCCGCAGATGGAGGCGCCGGAGCGCTGGCTCGTGGCCGCCCGGGAGTGGCTGGACCGCCTGCCCGCCTAGAGGCCGGCGGCCTTCGAGATCTCGGCGAGGGACTCGTCCAGGGCGAACGCGAGGCGCTCCAGGTCCGGGATGCCGTCCCAGTCGCCGGTCAGCCCGAACGCCATCGTCCCGCCGAGCGAGGTACACGCGATCGATAGCGCCGAGTTCTCACCCAGCGGGATCGCCGGATACTGGGCCACCAGCCGGGCGCCGGCCATGTACAGGGGCTGGGGCGGACCCGGGATGTTGGAGACCGTGAGGTTGAACCACGGCCCCCGGCTGGCCAACCGCGCCGCCCCGGCGAGGAGCCCGCCCGGCGCGTACGCGCCCAGTCCGATGATCGTGTCCGCGCTCATGGCCATCATCGACTCCTTGAGGTGGCGCGTCCCCTCACGGACGAGGGCGAGCCGGCGCTTGGGCCCGAGGGGACCGACCGGCAGGTCGATGAACGCCGGCGCGACGCGGTTGCCGAGCGGACCGTCGCCGCCCGAGCGCACCGACACCGGCACCATGACCCTGAGCGTGCGCCCCTTGGTCGGCTCCTTCCGCTCCTTCAGCAGTCGGTGCAGGGCCCCGCCGACGACCGTCAGGACGACGTCGTTCACCGTACCTCCGAGCGAGTCCTTGATGTCCTTGAAGCGCTGCAGCGGGGCATCGGTCATCGCGAACCGGCGGTTGGGTCCGATCCGCACATCGAGCGGCGAGGCCGGACGGGCGCCCATGTCCAGGATGCTGCGGAACCCCGAGAGCACCGCGCCGAGACCCAGGGCCGCGAGCGCGGGCGTCCGCCGGACCGCCTCGAACGCCTGGGCGAGGGCCTGCGCGGGGTGCGTCACGAGGTCCTCGGACGCCTCGCGCAGCAGGTCCTGGGGCGTGGGTTCCGGCGCCGGCTCCCACGCTGGCGGCGGCGGTTCGTCGCGCGGCTCGCGCGACAGGTCGAACATCGCGGCCGTGAGGTGCATCCCCGACAGGCCGTCGATCATCGCGTGGTGGACCTTCATGAGCGTGGCCACGTGGCCGTCCTCGAGGCCCTCGATCACGTAGAGCTCCCACAGGGGCTTGGAGCGATCGAGCGGGCGCGAGAGCACGCGCTGGACCTGCTCGGCGAGCTCGCGTCGGCCGCCCGGCGAGGGCAGCGCCGCCCTGCGGACGTGGAAACCAAGGTCGAACGCCGCGTCGTCGACCCAGACCGGCAACCCGAGCCCGAAGGGCACGGTCTTGACCTTCTGTCGCAGGCGCGGCGCGAGGTGCAACCGCGTGGCGAAGACGTTCGCCACGTCCTCGAACCGCAGCGGCCCGCGCGGGCGCGTCGAGGGATCGAACACCGAGAGCCCGGCCACATGCATGTGCATCGCGGGCCTCTCCAGGTACAGGAACGAGGCGTCCAGGGCGGTGAAGCGTTCGGTCGGCATGGCGTACCCACGGTACCCGCTCCACGGTCGGGTCGTGCACGGGTGCTAGCCTCGGCCGCGATGCGCCCCCGCCTGCGCGCCGCCCTCGCTCTCTCGGTCCTCCTCGCGCTGGCACTTCCCGCCGCGCCCGCCCGGGGCACCTCCGACGATGGTTCTGAGGGTGTCTCCGCGATCGACAACGTGTTCGACCCGAGGGTCGTCCGTATCCCGGTCGGCGGCGAGATCGAATGGACCAACGACGGACGAACCCTGCACAACATCACCGCCGACGACGGGTCCTTCGCGTCGGAGGACCTCGGACCCGATGAGGGGTTCGGGCATACCTTCGACGCAGAGGGCGCCTTCCCGTACCACTGCACGCTCCACGGGGCCCCTGGGATCGGGATGGTCGGTGTCGTCCTGGTCGGCGACGCGTCGCTGCCGGGCGGTGCAGGCGAGGTCGGGCCCGGCCGCGAGGTCCCGCCCGGGCTCCCCGGCGACGAGATCCGGGTCCCGCAGGACGCGCCGACGATCCAAGCGGCCGTCGACGCGGCCGAGCCCGGCGGCATCGTGCTCATCTCCCCCGGCGTGTATGAGGAGGCCGTGCTCGTCACGACGCCGTTCCTCACGATCCGGGGCCTGGACCGCAACGAGACGATCCTGGAGGGCGGGTTCACGCTCGACAACGGCATCCAGGTGATCGAGGCCGACGGCGTCGCGATCGAGAACCTCACCGCGCGCCACTACCTGCTCAACGGGTTCTACTGGTCGAGCGTGTTCGGCTACCGCGGCTCCTACCTCACCGCGTTCAACAACGGGGACTACGGCCTCTTCGCGTACGACTCGGTCTACGGTCAGTTCGACCACTCCTACGCGAGCGGGCACCCGGACTCGGGGTTCTACGTCGGCCAATGCTTCCCGTGCCACTCGGTGGTGACCCACGTGCTCGCCGAGAACAACGCGCTCGGCTTCAGCGGCACCAACGCCGGCGGGCAGATGTTCGTCGTCAACTCGGAGTGGCGGAACAACATGAGCGGGATCGTGCCCAACACGCTCGACTCCGAGGAGCTCGCGCCGCAGCACGGCATGGTGATCGCGGGGAACTGGGTCCACGACAACAACAACGAGGGTGCGCCCGCCTACGACCTGCAGTACCCGTCGCTCGGCACCGGGATCATCGTCAACGGCGGGCGCGACAACGTGGTCACCCAGAACCTCGTCGAGGATCACGTGAACTTCGGCATCGCGCTCCTGCCCTCGCCCGACGAGAACCTGTGGCTGACCGAGGGGAACGAGATCCGCGACAACGTCGTCCGGGGCTCCGGCGACGCCGACCTCCTGCTCGGCGCGCCGACCGCGGGAGGAGACTGCTTCGCCGGGAACGACTTCTCGACGAGCCTGCCGGCGGCGATCGAGTGGCGCGCCGGATGCGACTCACCGCTCGCGAAGGTCCCCGGCGGCTCCCTCGGCGCGGTCTTCGGTCCGCTCGAGCGGTACCTGCACGCGGCGCTCGGCGACGTGGAGACCGGCGACTGGCGCTCGCAGCCCCCGCCCCCGCCACAGGAGAACATGCCCGGCGCCGAGGACGCGCCGCCCTCGCCCGCGATCGCCGAAACCGGCGTTCCGCACCGGATCCAGATCCGCGACGCCCGCACGCTCGACGTGCCCGCGTCGTCCGACGTCTCCCAGGAGGTCACCGTGCTCGGGATACCGCTCGCCACCGGGTTCTTCGGGATCCTGCTCGGCCTGTACGCCTACGCGCTGCCGCTGATCCTGTACTCCGCGTGGATCTCGATCGCCTTGTGGGACCTCGTGCGCCAGGACGCGGTGCCCAACCGCACACGCGTGCTGTGGATGCTGGTCGTGATTGTCGTGCCGCTGTTCGGTCCCATCGCCTACTACGCGTTCGGCCGGTCGCCGATCCAGCGCTCGCTGCGGGTGATGCTGGTGGCCGGCGGGCTCGCGATCTACATCGCGATCACGGCGCTCGCGGTCGTCCTTGCCGCGTAGGCGCCCCATCCGCCGTTGCGCCCTCGAGCCGTCTGGTGTAAGACGCTGCGCGGAACGCGCACGTCGGGAAGGAGCGGATGGGCAAGCCCCTACGGAGCCTGACGAGCATCATCGCACTGGTCGTCCTCAGCGGGTCGATCGCCATCCCAGCGGGTGCCGGCGCGATCGCCCCCGAGGGATACGCGCCGAGGGAAGCGAGGATCGCGTCGGCTCGACCGGCCGCACCGAGCGGCCACGAGGTGTGGTTCGCCCCGCTTCAGGACGAGCCTCCCGGTGAGCTCGCGCACGGGTCGGTGGACTTCTTCGACCTGTTCGAGCGCGACGCCCCGTGGAAGAAGGCGGCCGGGCACGTGGACGTCTTCAAGATCTACGGCGGATGGATCTTGAACAGCGTGACCGCGACGGACGCACGCATCCGCAAGGTGGTCACCGACCTCGAACGACGCGGGTTCGACATCGCGTTCGAGGTCGGGCCGCTGAACCCGACGAACGAGTGCGGCCTGGACGTCGAGGGGTTCTCGCACGGACCGACGAATGGGCCCCTCGTGATCGACCGTATCCGCGACGCGGGCGCCTCGGTGGAGTACATCGCGATGGACGAGCCGCTCTACTACGCGAGCCTGTACGACGGACCACAGGCGTGCCACTGGCCGGTGGCGAAGGTCGCGAAGAAGGTGAAGCGGTTCCTCGCCGCGGTACGCGACACCGACCCCCGCGTCGTGGTCGGCGACATCGAGCCGCTCACCTCGATCGATCAGGTCGAGTCCTACAAGGATTGGATGCGTACCTTCGCGCGCGTGACCGGGCACGAGCTGCCCTTCTTCCACGTGGACATCGGGTGGTACATGCAGGGATGGCCCGAGGCGGTGGCCGAGCTGGAGCGCTTCGCGCGCGGCCGCGGGATCGACTTCGGGGTGATCTACGACGGCGGCGGCTCGCCGCCGATGACCGACCTGGACTGGGCGGAGCGAGCCGAGGCCCGTATGGCGGAGTACGAGGTCCTCGAGGGCGGCCGACTGAGCCACGTCATCTTCCAGTCCTGGTCCGACCTCCCCGATCGGGTTCTCCCCGAGACACGACCGGGCACGTTCACGTGGCTCATCGGCCGCTACTTCCGCACGCGAACCGAGCTCGAGCTTGGCACGGACCCGACGGGCACCCTGGTCACCGGCGAGCTCCGGAAGGTGGGCGGCGCGCCGATCGCCGACGCTGAGGTCGTCGTCTCCGCGACTCCGAGCTCCGGCGAAGGTGCGTTCGCCGAGTACACGTTCGGCGGAACGGTCCCCGAAGGCGCGGTGGAGGGGATCGCGGCGTTCCGTGTCAACACCGAGTGCGGGTGCGCGTCGCCGGCCGACCTCACGCTCTATGAGGCGAGGTACACGCAGGGTCTCCAGACGACGAACCGCGTGCCGAACGGCGACTTCGACGCGGGTCTGGACGGATGGAGCGTATGGGGTGACGCGACGATCGAGCTCCAGCCGAGCGACCGGGGTGGCATCAACATGCTCCACGTGCAGGCCACTGCCTCGGAGGTCGCCGCCGCCAACTCGACCGCCTTCCCGGTCACGCCGGGCGCGACCTTCACGGCGACCTTCGGCGCTCGCGTCTCGCCCTCGTCGGAGAGCGCCGGCTACTTCGCCCTCGTCTTCCTCTCGCCGACACAAGAGGTTGGTCGGCCGATCGCGGTGCTCGAGCCCGCGTCCATCCCGGTTGGAACCGTGGTGACGGCCGCCGACGGCTCGTTCGAGGCGCCACTCCCGGAACTCGGTGGCGGCTCGTTCCTCGTCGAGGCCATCTACGCAGGCAGCGACCGCTCCTGGCCCGCGTACGCGAGCGTCGACACCGGCTGATCGGCGACCCTCAGGGGATCTGCTGCTCCTGCGGGGTCGGCGTGCGGGCGAGGCTCGCGAGCACCGAGCCCGCGAGGATCAACAGACCGCCGACGGCGATCCCGGCGGTCACGGACTCGTCCAGGAACCAGAGCCCGAGAACGGCCGCGGCGAGCGGCTCCATCGCCGAGACGATCGCCGTGCGGACGGCTCCGATGCGGTTCAGGGCCTCCATGAGGAAGAAGAAGGCGGCGCCGGAGGCGAGGCCCATCCCGACGAGCGGCCCCCACTCCGCCGCGCCCGAGGGCAGCTGCCAGTGCCCGACCGCGTTGGCCCAGACGAACAGGCCGACCGACGCCCCGGCGCTCACCCACATCGCCGCGGTGAGCGCGTTCGTCCGCTTGATCCACAGGTCGGCGCCGGTCAGGTACCCGCTGTAGGTGAGCGAGGTCGCGAGCGCGAGCACCACGCCGACGCCGTCGATCGATAGACCCGTCCCGGTCCCGACGACGATGACCGCGCCCAGGACGGCGCACACGAGGGCGACGACGGTCAACCCGGTCGGCACACGGCCACCGAGGGCTCGGGCCCACAGCATCACCCAGACCGGGTAGATGAAGAACAGCAGCGTGACGCTGGCGACGGTCCCGTGCTGGGTCGCCGTGAAGTAGATGCTCGCCTCGATCGCATAGCCGAACAGCGACAGCAGCACGAGCCGGTGACGCTCGCCCGGCTCCGCGAGGACGGGCCGCCGCGTGAGGAGGATCGCGGCGAGGAGCACGAGGGCGCCGATCGCGAAACGGATCGACAACATCGTCTCGACCGGGATGCCACGTTCGAGGACGAATCGTCCCCAGATGATGATGGCGCCGAACAGGATCGCCGACGCGGCGGCCGCCAGCCCGCCGAGGAGGTCATGCCGGGCGTGCGGGTCGCCCACGTTCAGGCGAGCTCGATCCGCATCCGCTTGAAGGCCTTGCCCTTGCTCTCGGTCTTCGCCACGCGGACGTGGCCGACCTCCGAGGTCGAGCGCACGTGCGTCCCGCCGTCCGCCTGCTTGTCGATGCCCTCGATGTCGATCACCCGGATCGGGTCCACGTGCTCGGGGATCAGGTTCACCTTGGTGCGGATGAGGTCCGGATCGGCGAGGGCCTCCACCCGGGGCAGGAAGCTGACGTGGACGGGGCGGTCCTGTTCCAGAGCGGCGTTCAGTCGCTCCTCCACCTCGCGGCCGAACTCGCCCGACATCGACTCGAGCTCGAAGTCCATCCTCGCGACGCCGGGTTCCGAGATGTTGCCGCCGGTCACCTTGGCACCGAAGCCCGTGAAGACGATGCCCGACAGCGCGTGCAAGGCCGTGTGGGTGCGCATCAACGCGTGGCGGCGATCCCAGTCGATCTCACAGGTGACGGCCGTGCCCGGCTCCGGCGCCTCGGAGGGATCGACCACGTGCAGGAGCCGCCCGCTCTGCTTGAACGTGTCGGTGACCCGCGCCTGCCCGCCGTCCCAGCGAAGGATCCCGGTGTCGCCCGGCTGGCCACCACCTCGCGCGTAGAACACGGTCCGGTCGAGCACGAGGCCATCGTCGCCGACGCTCTCGACGATCGCCTCACAGGTCGTTAGGTAAGCGTCTGTCGCGTACAGCTCCTCGGTCACCAGCGCAGGTTACCCGACGCCGTGTCCGGGCTCGTAGGCGCCCGGGAAGGTCCTCTCGCCGGCGCGGATCGGCACGCCCAGCCAGTTCTCGCCGGGCGGGATCGGGCACGCCCAGTCGGGGTTGTAGGCGCAGTACGGGTTGTACGCGTAGTTGAAGTCGACCTCGACATGGCCTTCGGGGCCCGGAGGCTCGACCTCGAGGTAGCGACCGGCGCCGTACGTCTCGGACCCGCTCGTCCGATCGCGGAACGGCAGGAACAGCTCGTGCATGTTGGACGAGGAGTACAGCGTGACCTGCGCCGGCTCGCCATCCACCTCGAACCGCACGACGCCGGCGCGCCGATAGACCTGCTGCCCTCCGTCCGTCGTCTGCATCACGATCGGCTCGTCGCGGTCGACGCCCTCGACCTCGAGCGTCGCTCGGACGGCGAGCGCCGGATCCTCGGCGAAGTACTCGAGCCCCCCGAAGCCGGAGCGCTGGTCCTCGGTCAGAGGCGATCGCGGGTGATCGCGGAAGAACGCGTCCTTGCTCGCCCGGAACTCGGTCAGCTCGCTCATGCAGGCGACAACCGTGTCATGTGCCTCATCCTTCCCCCATCAGGAAGGCCGCCACCCGGGGAAGGAGCTCGGGGATCCGTCGGAACAACGCATCCTGGCTCTCGAACATCTGGAGCTCCGCGTTCGGCATGAGGTCGGCGAGCAGGATCGCGAGCTCGGCCGGGTGGATCTCATCGCCGCCGATCCCGACGATCAGCGTGGGGATCGCCACGTCCCGCAGAAGCTCGCGATCGGGGATCGGCCAGTCCTCGATGACGCCGTTGATCGCTCGCGCGAGCGCGTCGAAGTCGTCGTGCTCCCAGAGCACCCGTTCGATCTCCCAGCGCCACGGCGTCTGGATCCGCTCGGCCATCTTCGCGGGATCGCCGAGGATCGCCTCGAGCGCCTGGGCGGGCGTCTTGCCCTCGAGGCCGCCCGCGAGCTCGTGGTACCGGTCCTTCAGCGGGAAGGGGATGTCCAGCCCGGCCGGCAGGAGCCACACCATCCGCTCGAAGCGATCGGGGACCCGGCAGACCAGGTTCCCGATCGCCCCCGCGCCGAGCGAGGTGCCGATCGCGACGGTCGCCTCGTAGGCCGCGGCCACCGCATCGACGTCGCGCGCGAAGTCCTCGAACCGGAAGCGGGCGTCCGGCGACGTGACGGTCTTGCCGTGGCCCCGGAAGTCGAACCGCACCTTGGTCCCCGGGAGCAGCGGCGTGAACCCCGCGAGCTCGTTCCGGTTGTTCGTCAGGCCGTGGGCGACGACCGTGACGGGTGCGCCGTCGCCGTCCACCTCGCAGTACAGCGTGACGTCGTCGAGTCGGATCTCGGGCACGGCGCGCGTACGATACCCGCGCGATGGCCGCCATCACCGTTCAGCCGAGGGACGACGGGCGGTTCTCCGTCCGGATCGACGACGAAGACGGCTCGAGCACGGAGCACGAGGTCAGCGTCTCGGCCGAGGACCTGGAGCGACTGGGCGCGGGGCGAACACCGGACGCGTTCGTCCGCGCGTGCATGGAGTTCCTGCTCGAACGCGAGCCGAAGGAGTCGATCCTGCGTTCGTTCGACGTCTCGGTGATCGGGAGCTACTTCCCCGAGTTCGAACGCACGGTCGCCGCCGTCGAGAACTAGCCCGCGACCGCCGCGAGGGCGCGGCGGGCCTGATCGAGGTGGAACCGGTCGTGGCCGGCCTGCAGGCGGAAGGTGAGGTCGAAGCTCTCGGGCCCACGCTCGGTGTGCATGCCGATCCGGGCGCGATCCTCCTCGGTCGAGCGCGCCCACATGGCGAGGTTGGCGCTCCGCAGCGCGGCGAAGGTCTCGAGCAGGATCACGGGGTCGTCGAGTCCGTGCTGGAGGCGGTCGACCCACAGGTCTTGGTCGTAGCCGACGAGCGGCGGCTCGTCGTGCGCGACGATCCACCGGTAGCGGGCGCCGACCACCCACTCGGAGTCGAAGGCGTGGCCCAGGCACTCGAGCACCGACCACTCGCCGGGCTCGGGACGTTCGGCCACCCGGGCAGCCGCCTCCGCTACGAGCGCCCCCCACGACTGGGGGGTGGTGGCCTGCACCTCGGCCGGGTCGTCCTCGCCGAGGAGGCCGAGCAGGTGCGCCTGGTAGGCAGCCGCCTCGGCCACCGGATCGGGTGATGGCGTTCGCTCCACCTAGGCCTCCGCATCCACGAGGTCGTCCTGCGGGGCGAACTGGCCTCGGATCGACCTGGACCAGCGCCACACGAACCCGGTGAGCACCAGGAACACCGCCCCGGACACGAGCAGGATCGTCCGCACCTGGCCGGGATCGTTCTCGACCCACACGAACGACAGGATGATCGCCGGCACGATGAAGCCGAGGTTGTAGGCGATGTCGAACAGCGCGAACGCGCGTCCTCGGAAATCATCCGGCATGGCCTGCTGCATGATCGTGTCGGCGGAGATCTTCGCCATGAAGAAGGCGAAGAACCCGACGAACAGCAGGGCCGCGAACCCCACCATCGTGATCGACCAACCGAACACGACCGTGCCGGCGCCCAGGAGCGCCATCGAGCCGAGCAGCAGTCGGATCGGCGGGATCGTGTCCTTCCAGCGCTGCGCGAGGACGAGGCCAAGCGCGCCGCCCAGGAACCCGAGCCCTCCCACGAGGCCCAGGGCCATCGTGTCGGCCTCCCCGCCCTCGACCAGGTTCTTCGCGTAGAGGCCGAAGACGAACAGGGTGAAGCCCCAGAACTGGTACCGGATCATCTGGAACGAGGTCAGGCCCAGCGCGCCCGCCGGTCGGTCCTTCACCTCGCGCAGACCGGCCACGATGTCGCTCAGGATGCGCTTGGCCTCCTGGCCGAAGCTCATCTCGTGGGGGGCGGCCTCCATCCGGCGGATCCGCCGAGCCACGACCGAGGCGGCGATCAGCACGCCCGCCCCGCCGACCACGACCAGCCACGCGGGGAGCACCGCGCCGAACCCGAACGCGATCCCGGCGCCCAGGACCTGGAACAGCGCCCCGCCGGCCTGCGAGAGGCCGTTGCCCTGCATCAGGTCCCTGCCCGCCAGCACGTCGGGCATCGCGGCCGACTTGACCGCGAGCACGATCCGCACGCAGGCCTGCATCACGAGCATGCCGAGGATCAGCGCGGCGGTGATGCCGATCTTGCCCTCGGACGTGTCGTCGCCGAGCGGGATCAGGGCCCCCGCCGCCACGACCGCGACCACCACCGCCGTCACGACGTTGGAGAGCGAGAGCACGCGACGCCGCTCGAACCGGTCGATGAACACGCCGATGAACGGGCTGATGAACGTGTACGGGATGTAGAGCGCCAGCACCACCTTCAGCAGGTAGTTCGCGTCGGGGACGGTGGTGACGTCGAAGCCCTCCTGACCGCCGAACGCGATCGACTTGGCGATCGAGCCGCGGATCACGCCGTCGGCCGCCATCGCCAGGAACTGCACCCCCATCAGCGACGCGAAGTCCGCGTTGGAGAAGACCGAGAACATCTTGTTGAAGAACCTGCCGAACGCGTTCAGCACCCGCAGGATCGGCGCCGAGCCGAAGCGGAGCGCGGCGGCGACCGCCGTGGCCAGCCCGAGCGAGGCCCACCCGTGCGCGACGCCGAACGGCGCTCGGGTCACCGCCACGACCGCGATCCCGGACAGCACCGTCAGGGTGATCGAGATCCCCGGGATCAGCGCGACCTTCAGCCACGCGTCGTCCAGGTCGAAGAACCGCGCCGCCAGCGCGCCCGGCACGATCAGCAGCAGCCCGAGCGCCACGAGCACCCATAGGGTGTGCCCGAGGTTCCCGAAGATCCCCGGGTGGTCGGCGTAGAACGCGGCCACCTCGGCCTCGGCCGCGCGGGCGGCCTCGAGCGAGGCCGTCGAAGGGGTGGTCAGCCCCTCGCCGGTCACGACCGCGATGTCGTCGCCCAGGATGATGAGGTCGTCACCCCCGGCGTCCAGGAGCTCCTCGTTGCCCGTGCCCTCGTTGAACTGGCGGACGAGGAACACGATCGGCGCTCCCGTGTACTCCTGCCGCAGCTCGCCGAGCTCGCGATGGAACCCGCGCGCCATCTTGTTGTAGGTCTCGTCGGTGAGCTGGGTCGGGCGATCGGCCACGAAGTCCTCGACGCTCCCGAAGTAGGTCATCGAGCGCTTCACGGCGTCGCCGGGCAGGCCGGTCCGCGAGACGTTGGTGAACGTCTTCGACCAGCCGTAGGCCTGATAGGCGTCCTGGTAGTTCACGACGAAGACGATCGGGCTCTGCTCGGACTCGCCCTCGACGATCGCGCGGGTCGCCTCGAGCGCGGTCCGGGTGGGCTGGTCGATCCACTGGTTGTCCGCGTCGGCCCACTGCGCGGCCTCGCGTCCGTTCACCCAGATGTACCCGAAGGAGGCCACGATCACGAGCGAGGCGATCACGCCGGCGATCTTGGCCGCGCCGTCTCGTTTCCACAGCCACCGGATCGCGACGTACGCGCCGAGCCCCGCGAGCGGGAACAGGCCGACGGTCGCGTTCATGAAGCGGTAGTACGGGTAGGTGGCGACGACGAAGCCGAAGACCCCGAGGAACGGGAGGAGCATCATCGCGGAGATCGTCGCGAACCCGTCGGAGGGCTTGCGGTCCTTGCGGGCGCGGTAGACCGTCCAGCCGATCGCGAGCAGCACGAGCGGCACGATGATCATCGGCTGCAGGGAGTCGACCCAGCCGTCCAGGCGCTTGAGGAAGACCTCCTTCGTGTAGGGCGGCGGGAGGGCGGCGTCGGCGAGCGAGCCGGCGACGCCCCACGGCGAGACGAGCCAGCTCCCCAGACCAGCGATCATCCCGAACCCGACCGACATCAGCGACGGCCCGAGCTCCCGGAGCGGCGGTCCGAGGTGGAACCGGCTCGTGAGCAGTCGCAGGCCGAACACGCCCATGAGGGACATGCCGAAGATCACGCACGTGGTCGGGTGCGTGTACGCCGCCGCGATCCCCAACAGGAACAGCGCGACGCGCGAGCCCCACGACGTTCGCCCGGGTTCGAAGAACGCCAGCGTGAGCGACAGGAAGTACAGGACGGTGATGTTGTCCAGGTACCCGACGTACGGCGTGGTCATGAACAGCGCCGCCGTCGAGAGCATCACCAGGAGGAACAGGAGCGGATCTCGATGCCTGCGCCAGGAGAACGCGCCGAGGGCCAGGCCGCTCAGCACCGGGAGGCCGATCATCATGAACGCGCTGAACGTGTACAGGTCGATCCCCGCGACCCGCTGCAGGATCGAGCCGTACAGCGGCACCGCGACCCGGTAGCCGCCGCCGAACATGTGGAACGGACCCCAGTCCCCGGCCACGAGCCCGGGGTCGTCGTTCATCAGCAGGTTCGAGCGCCACGTGTACCAGGCCGGGTCTCGGGTCGGCGCGCTGATCGACGGGTCCTGCAGGAACGTCCAGCCGAACGCCAGCAGCAGGAGCCCGATCGCGATGAACAGGACCAGCAGGTGGGACGGCCGGCCGCGCCTGCCCGGCTCGGGCACGTCGACGACCTGACCGGGACGATCCTTCGTGAGCGCCATCTCTCCGCTTTCCCCTCGTGCCGTCAGCCCGCGCTGGCCTCGGGCAGGCACGGGAGTCCGGAAAGGATACGAGACGGCAGGACGCCCGCGAACACCGGCGCCTGGGGCTCGGGCGGCGTGCGCCCCGGCTTCACGACCTCCGCCTGGCTGAGCCGGAAGAGCCAGCCGGTGATGTCCGCGAGCTTCAGGCCGTTGTCCTCGAGCTCGTCGTGGTTCAGCCAGATCTGGGTGGGCCGCACCTTCTTGACCAGCACGGCGTCGTCGCCGTCGTCGTCGAACCGGGCGGCGAGCCCCTCCTCGAGCTTGCGGATGTCGATCGAGAACGCGCCCGAGACCCGGGGGTCGTCCTGGGTGCCGTGGTCGGCCACGACGGCCATCGTCCACCGGCCGCGGCCGACCGTCTCATCCAGGAACGCAACGAACGAGGCGAGGGCGTCGTCCTGCGTGCGGACCGCGTCGGACATCTCGATGCCGTCGGCGCTGAACAGGTGCCCGATCGTGTCGATCGCCTTGTAGTTCACGAACAGGAGGTCCGGAACCCGGTCGGCGCCGAGCTCCTCGCGCCGCATCACCTCCTCGACGAGCGCTTGCTGGTACGGCGTCCTGGCCGGTGTGTCGAACCCCTCCGCGTACTGCGCGAACGCGTGCTCGCGCCACATCCCGTCCCGCGCGCCGTCCGCGCGGTCGACCTCGTCCAGGTAGTCCTCCAGTGGCGCGAGCTCGTTCGCGTACGCGGGCAGGACGTAGAAGGACGACATGTCGCTGGTGAGGTTCCACGAGGTGCTCTCGGCGCCGGCCGTGGGACCGGACTCGTTCTCGCGGGTGACCGCGATGTCTCGGTCGCCGCCGACCCACTGCGAGCCGTGGCCCATCATCATGACGTGAGCCGCGAGCGTGGCGATCGCTGCCACCTTCGGCTCGTTGCCCATCGCGCGGTCGTACAGGTCGGCGAGGGTGGGGTCGAGCAGGAACCCCGGCCCGTTCTCGTTGGGCTTCTGGAGCATCCCGTTCACCCGGATGTACTCGTCGACGAACCCGTTGTGATTGGGGAACCTGCCCGTCCCGATCGTGGCATGGCCGGTCGGCGTGTTCGAGGGCGACGCGCCGACCTGCGCGTCGGTGAACCACGCTCCCTCCTCGGCCATCGCCCGCAGGGTCGGCCAGGCCTCGGGCCACCGCTCCAGCACGTTGTCGCCCGCCGAATCCCAGACCAGCGTGACCACCAGTCGCGGAGGCTCGCGCCGGTCCTCCGGCAACAAGGCCTGTAGCTGCGCGTGACCGTCCGGCGTCTCGAACGGGAAGTCGAGCACCGCGCCGAGCGTCGGCGCGACGTCCGCCAGCGTGACCGGCTCCGGGTAGACGCCGGGGCGGATCCCGGACCCGAACAGCAGGAGCGGCACCTCCTGCGTGTGGTCGAACGGCGTGGCGTGGGTGAGCCCGCCGTTCACGAAGTCGGGCTCGAAGGGGATGATCTGGATGTCGCCGCTACGGTCCAGGCGCGTGCCCCGCCACGTGCGCAGCAGCGCGTCGTGCGGCACCTCCGCGCACGCACGACGGATCAACCGCTTCAGCGACGCCCGGTCGCCCGTGACCCCGCCGGCCGTCCCCTGCTCGGCGTCCGGGGCGATGCAGGACGCCCCCAGCAGACCGAGCGCGAGCAGCGCGGCGGCCAGGCGCCGACTCATCCGCGAGCCTCCGGGAGGCACTCCAGGCGGTCCAGCTGGCGGATCGGGAGCGCGGCGGCGAACACGCGGTCGTCGCGCTCCTCCCCGGGGACGGCCTCGGGGCCCTCGGGATGGCCCTGCCCCTTCGTGTACCCGAGGACGAACCGCGCGATCTGCTCCAGCGAGTACCCGCTCGCGCGCATCGTGTCCTCGTTCACGTAGATCTGGCTCGTGCGCACGGCGAGGAAGACCGACCCGCCGGTCTCCGAGGGGAACGCGGCGTTCAGGTCGTCCTCGAGCTCACGGGGGGTCACCTGGAAGGCGCCGGAGACGGCCGGGTCGTACTGCGCCCCGTGGTCGGCGGTCAGGACCAACACCCATCGACCGCGCCCGACCTCGCGATCGAGGAACCCCACGAAACTCTCGAGGTCGCGGTCCTGCCAACGGAGGGTGTCCGCCATCTCGGGGCTGTTCACGCTCCAGATGTGGCTCACGTGGTCGATCGCCTTGAAGTTCACGAACAGCAGGTCCGGCACGTCGTCGTCGCCGAACCCCTCTCGGGCGATCACCTCCTCGACCATCCGGCCCTGGTACGGGATGCGGGCCGGCGTAGCCCAGCCCTCCTCGTACTGCTCGATCGAGTTGTCCCGCCAGCGGCCGTCGAGCGCGCCGTCCTCCCGGTCGACCTCCTCCGTGTACGAGGACAGCGGCGGCAGGTCGTTGACGTACTCGGGGAACTCGTAGAACGGCAGGTACCGGCCCTGGAGGTTCCAGACGGTGCCCTCGGCGCCCTCGTTGTCGGCCTCCGCTGGGACGCGCAGCACCGCGATGTCCTTGTCGCCGCCGCCCCACAGCCCCCCGTGGCTCGCCATGTTCAGGTGCCACGTAACGCTCGCGAGGGCGCCGACGAGGGGCTCGTTGTCCATCGCGCGGTCGTACAGATCGCCGAGCGTCGGCTCCATCATGAGCACCGGCCCGAGCGCGCCGGCGCGGACCAGCTCGTCGCCGATCCGGAACTCCGCGTCGGTCTGCCCCGTGTGCAGCGGGAAAGCTCCCGCGCCGATCGTGGCGTGCGTCGCCGGCGTGATCGACGGGCTCGAGCCGACGCTCGCGTCCTCGTACCAGACGCCGTCCTCGATCAGGGAGCCGAGCACCGGCCAGTCGTCGGGGAACGCGTCGAGCACACCGATGCCGCCCGCGTCCCACACCAGCGTGACGATGAGACGGGGGGGCGTCTTCGGGGGCGGGATCTCGTCCAGCGCCCGACCGTCGGGTGCCTCGAAGTCGAAGTCCAGCAGCCGCGCCTGCGTCGGAGCGATGTCCGCGATCGTCGCGGGGGTGTCTACGCGACCGAGCGCGGGGACGACGCCCGGGCCGTACCAGAACAGCGGCACGTCCTGAAGGTAGTCCCACGGCCCCGAATGCGGGAAGTTGGTGCCCACGAAGTTCGGCTCGGCCGGGACGAACACGATCTGGCCCGAGCGCTCGGGATCGGTCCCACGCCAGACGCGGAGGAGCTGCTCGTGGGGGATCGCGCACGCCGCGTCGGCGAGCTCCCCGGGGGCCGGCGGGGCGATCTCCCCTCCACCCGTCGGGCCCGTCGAGCCCGTCGCGACCGCGTCCCCCGTCGCCGACGGTGATTCCGTGGCATCGGAGGTGCAGGCGGCGGCGAGCAGACCGAGCGCCAGCAGCGGCGCCGCCAACCTCACCCCCGTGCCTCCGGCAGGCATGCGAGGTCGTTCATGATCGCCGAGGGGAAGGCCGCCTGGAACACGAGGTCGTCGGCCTCCTCGGCCGGGACGACGACGCCCGGCTGAGCCGTGTCCGCCTTCGTCAACCCCATGATCCAGTCGGCGAGCTCCTCGAGCGTGTGGCCGTCCTGCCGGAGCTCGCGCTCGTTCACGAAGATCTGCGTCGGCTGGACCAGCTCTACCAGCTTGGCGCCATCCCCGTCGGTGTCGAAGGTCGCGTTGATGCCGTTCACGATCGGGGTGGCCGAGATCTGGAACGCGCCGGTCAGGTCGGGGTCGGGGATCGAGCCGTGATCGGCGGTGAGCGCGAACACCCACTCGCCCTCCCCGACCTCCCGGTCCAGGAACGTGACCAGGTCCTCGAGCGCCTCGTCCTGGGCCCGCACGGCGTCCTGCATCTCGGGGCTGTTCACGGTCCACACGTGGCTGATGTAGTCGATCATCTTGTAGTTCACGAACAACAGGTCGGGGACGTCGTCCGCGCCGAAGCCCTCGCGCGAGATCATCTCCTTCAGCACCCTCGTCTGGTACGGGATCCGCGCCGGCGTGTCGAACCCCTGCAACAGCGCCTCGATGTCGTTCTCGCGCCACTTCCCGTCCAGCTGCCCGTCGGCTGCGTCGACCTCCCGCACGTCCTCCTCGAACCCGCCCACCTCGTTGATGTAGTCCGGGAACCGGTAGTAGGGCTGGAGCAGCGGGGTGAGGTTCCACTCGAACCCCTCCTCGCCGAGCGTCTCGGCCCCGACCTTCTCGCGGATCACCGCGATGTCCTCGTCGCCCCCGCCCCACATCGAGCCGTGACCGAGCATCCCGAGGTGGATACTCACGGTCCCCAGCTCGCCGACCACCGGCTCGTTGCCGTGGGCCACGTCGTACAGATCGGCCAGCGTCGGGTCGATCAGGTACGCGGGGCCCTGGGCCCACGGCGTGGACAGCACCTCGCCGATGCGCATCCGGTGCGCCACGATGCCGTGGTCGTCGGGGAACGTGCCGGTGCCGATCGTCGCGTGCGTCTGCGCGGTGCTCGTCGGGCTCGTGCCCACCGTCGCGCGCTCGTACCAGGCCCCGCTCTCGATCAGCGATGCGAGGTACGGCCAGTCGTCGGGCCACCGATCGAGCACGTTGCGGCCGGCCGCGTCCCAGATCATCGTCACGACGAGCCGGGGCGGGGTCGCGTTCCCGGCCACGGCCTCGCGCATCGGGGTGCCGTCCCGGGTGCGGAAGGAGAAGCCCAGGAGCTCGGCCTGCGTCGGGGCGACGCCGGCGAGGGTGACCGGCCGGTTCACGACGCCGGCGGGCGCGATGTGGCCGGGCCCGTACCAGAACATCGGGATGTCCTGCGCGTAGTCCCAGGGCCCCACGTGCGGGAGCCCCGAGCCCACGAAGTTCGGCTCGATCGGCAGGATCTGCAGCTCGGCGCTGCGATCGTCGCGGTTCCCGCGCCAGGTCCTCAGGAGCCACTCGTGAGGCAACGAGCAGGCGAGGTCGGCCATCGCGCCCTCGGCGACCGGCTCGGCTGCCTCCGAGGGCTCGGAGGTCGTGGCGGCGGTCCCCGTCTCCCTCCCGGTCGGGGACGGGCCCGACGCGACGTCGCTCGAGCCTCCGTCGGTGCATGCTGCGCCCAGCACGAGCAGGACGGCGAGCAGCGCGAACCAGCGTCGGGGGGACATGGACCCGGATAAGCAACCACGCCGTCGCCGTGAACGACAACCCACCGATCCGCGCGCGGTAGCGTGAGGTCGGTGACCGGTCGTCGGCTCCTCGTGCTCCTCGTCGCGCTCGCCGCGATCGGGATCCCCGCCGGCATCCTCCAGGTGCTCTGCGTGGGGCGGTCATGTGAGGCCGAGCCGAGCGCAGCCCGCGTGCCCTTCTGCCCGCTCCCCGAGACGCTGCGGACGGCCATCGCGAACGGCTACCGGGAGGGGCGCTCCCCCGACGTCCTCGCAGTCGGCGCGAGCACGCCCGTGTACACGCAGGTGGACGAGCTTCGCCTCCCCTGGCCGTCGGTGGGCACGGCCGCGGACGACCGGGTCCCGCTGGTGTTCGTCGGCGCGGGGATCGCCTCGGGCACGCCGATCTCCGACGGGGTCACCCTCGACCGCGTCGCCCCGACCGTGAGCGACGCGCTCGGGTTCCAACGCCCCTTCCCCGACGTTCGCTCGGGCACCGCCGTCCCCGGCGTCGCCTCGGCATCGGGTCGTCCGCCGCGGCTGATCCTGCTGATCGCGTGGAAGGGCGCAGGCTCCGCCGAGCTCGAGGCCCGCCCCGGCGCGTGGGCCTTCCTCGCCTCACTGCTGGAACGGGGGGCGGGAACCCTGCAGGCCGAGGTCGGATCCCTGCCGCTGGACCCCACGGCGGCGCTCACGACGATCGGCACGGGCGGCCTCCCCTCCCAGCACGGCATCACGGGCTCCTTCGTCCGCAGCGACGAGGGGCGCGTCGCCGAGGCCTTCGCCGAGGGCTCCCCCGTCCCGGTGATCGCGTCGCTCGCCGACGACCTGGAACGGGCCCACCCTCGGACGCTGGTGGGACTCGTCGAGACCGCGCCACGCGACCGCGGCCTGGTCGGCGGCGGCTGGTACCCGGACCAGGACCCCGTGGACACGGTGATCGGCGACGCCGCGGCCGCCCCCCTCGCCGTGGAGGTGCACCTGTCGACGGGGTACGGGGCCGACGACGTGCCGGACGTCCTCGGGGTGGTGCTCGACGGCGGCATCCGAGCCATGGACCGGCTCACCCGCCGCATCGTGACCGAGGCGCAGGCCGCGACGGGCGATGCGACGCTCGTGGTGGTTGCCGGCACCGGCACCTGGGAGCGCGGGAGGACCGCGGTGCCGGATGCGTTCGCCGTGGACGCCGTCGAGGCCTCGATCCCGGGAGCGGCTCCCGCGGTCGAGGCGGTGGTCCCGGGCGGGCTCTTCCTCGACCAGGACGTGCTCCGAGCGGAACAGGTCACGGGGCAGGCCGCGGTGGACGCGCTCCTGGCGGCCGAGGATCCCGAGGGTGGGAGGATGGTGGCCGACGCCTTCCAGGGCTTCGCCGTCTCGTTCGCGAGGTACTGCTAGATGGAGATCGCGCCCGGGCACGACCGGACCGCCACCGCTCGAACCGCGCTCGCCGTTGCGGGGATGCTGATCGCGGCCGCCCTCGTCCTTCGCCTGCTCGACCCCGGCCGCGTCGACTGGGTCCGGACCTTCTTCGTGATCTTCGGGTCGCTGCTGATCCAGGCGCTCCCCTTCGTGATGCTCGGCGCGCTCGCCGCCGCGCTCGTCGAGGTCTTCGTGCCGATCGGGACGCTCGAGCGTCTCGGGCGCCTCCCGCGCCCGCTCCAGCTCCCCGCGGCCGCGCTCGCCGGCCTCGCGTTCCCGATCTGCGAGTGCGGCTCGGTGCCGGTGGCACGCCGGCTGATGCAGCGAGGGCTCATGCCGTCGGCCGCCGTGACCTTCATGCTCGCGGCGCCCGTGATCAACCCGGTCGTGATCGCATCGACGTTCGTCGCGTTCCGAGGACGCGCAACGATGTGGACCGTGGTCGGCGGGCGCTTCGCGCTCGGGGTCCTCGTCGCGATCGCGGTGGGGTGGGTGCTCGGCTCGCGGACCACCGAGGAGCTCCTCAAGCCGAACCCGGAGGAGTCGCACGAGCACCTGCTCGAGCTCGGCCGCCCCGAGGCCAGGTGGCGCCGGTTCTTCGTGCACCTGGGCAACGACTTCCTGTTCATGGGCCGCTACCTGCTGCTGGGCGCGACGATCGCCGCCGCGATCCAGACGTTCCTGCCCGCCTCGTGGCTCTCGAGCGTCGCCGACCTCCCGATCCTGTCGGTCGTCGCGATGATGGCCCTCGCCGCAGCCCTCTCGCTCTGCTCGGAGTCCGACGCGTTCGTCGCGGCCTCGTTCGCGCCGTTCGGCGTCTCGGCGCAGCTCGGGTTCCTGGTCTTCGGGCCGATGGTCGACGCCAAGCTGCTCGCGCTGTACGCGGGGACGTTCCGGCGCGGGTTCGTCCGCATCGTGGTCCTCACCGCGGCGGCCGCCACGCTCGTCGGCGCGCTGTGGATCGGGGTGGTGTTCGGATGAGCGACGCCGTCATGGCCCGGCGAACGGCGCGCGGGCTCGCCGAGGTGGGCCGGCCCCGCAGGTGGAGCCCGGCCCGGGTGGCGGGCGCGGCGGTCCTCGGCGCGTGGGCCTTCCTGTTCTGGTTCCTGTGGCTCACCGGGCGCGATGCGCTGTACCTGTCGACGCGGACCGACTGGGTGGTCCCGGTGGCGGCCGTCCTGCTCACGGCGTCGACGATCGGTCGGATCGTCTCGGCTCGGACCACCGCGCCCGAGCCGCTGCGGGCCCGCGAGGCGTGGATCATGGCCCTGATGGTGGTTCCGGTGGTCCTGGTGCTCGCGGCGCCGCCGGCGACCCTGGGCACGTTCTCCGCCGGGAAGCGCTCGGGGTTCTCCGGTGCGGGGTTCGCCGCCTCGGCGACCGAGATCGGCGAGGGCGAGCTCACGCTGGTCGACGTGGCCGCGGCGCAGACCACGCCGGAGGGGGAGCGGGCGCTTGCGGCGAGGGCCGGCGAGACGGTCACGTTCGTGGGCTTCGTGGTCCGGCGCGACGACACCCCCGCGGACGAGATCCTGCTCACCCGCTACGTCGTGTCCTGCTGCGCCGCGGATGCGACGGTCGCGCAGGTCCGGG
Source organism: Actinomycetota bacterium (assembly GCA_035691205.1). Taxonomy (GTDB): domain Bacteria; phylum Actinomycetota; class UBA4738; order UBA4738; family HRBIN12; genus DASSJM01. Next base: position 19,823 of record DASSJM010000017.1, on the reverse strand, counting down.
TGGTGAACGTCCGGCCGGGCGAGTTCGAGGCCGACGACTGGGTGGAGGTCACCGGCTCGGTCTTCCCGCTCGGGCGCGAGGTCATCGTGGACGCGCAGCAGGTCGTCGAGGTCGCCCGCCCGGACCGCCCGTACCTGACGCCTTGACCGGGACGCAGGGAGCGGTCGTGTAGCCTCGGCCCGTGCTGGCCGCCTCCGCATCGGTCTGGGGCGCGACGATCCTCGCCGTCCTCGCGGTGAGCGCGATCGCGTTCGTGGGCATCGTGGCTCTGGTCGTCCAAGAAGGGCTGCTCCGCAGGATCGTTCCGATCCTGGTGAGCTTCGCGGTCGGCGCCCTCCTCGGCGACACGCTGTTCCACCTCCTGCCCGAGCTCGCCGAGAGCGGGGGCATCACGGTCGAGCTGTCCTGGGTGATGGCGCTGTCGATCCTGTTCCTCTACGTGCTCGAGAAGTTCATCCACCTCCATCACCAGCTGAACGCCCCCGAGCACCACCACGTGCAGCCGGTGGTGCTCACGAACCTGGTCGGCGACGGGGTGCACAACTTCGTGGACGGCGCGATCATCGCCGGCTCGTTCCTGGTGAGCCCGTCGCTCGGCATCGCCACGACGATCGCCGTGGCGCTGCACGAGATCCCCCAGGAGATGGGCGACCTCGGCGTGCTGGTCCACGCGGGGCTCGCGCCCAAGCGGGCGCTCGTCTACAACGTCGCCTCCGCGATGACGGCGGTCCTCGGGGCGACGATCGCGCTCCTGCTGGACGGCGCGCTCGGCGGGATCGAGCGGCCCCTGCTCGCGATCTCGGCCGGCGCGTTCATCTACATCGCCGGGGCCGACCTGATCCCCGAGCTCCACAAGGGATCCGACATCCGCGTCGGCGTCGTGCAGTTCTTCGGCATCGCGGGCGGGTTCGCCGTGATGGCCGCCCTGCTCGCGGTCGGCTAGCCGGTCAGCGCCGCCGCAGCGCCCGCTCGAGGGCATCCCGCGCACCGGCCGCACCGAACCCGAGCTGGCGGGAACGGCGGACGAACGCGTCCGCGGCCTCGTCCAGCCGGCTCTCGGCCCGCGGGACGCGGCCCGGCAGGCGCTCGGCGACGAAGGTGCCGTGGCGACCCCGGCCCTCGAGCAGCCCCTCGGACTCCAGGACCCGATACGCCTTCGCGACCGTGTTGGGGGCCAGCCCGAGCTCAGCTGCGAGCTCACGCACCGGCGGGAGGCGCTCGGCCGGCTTCAGGGTGCCGCGCTCGACCGCGGCGCGGATCGCCCCGGCCATCTGCGTCGAGGCCGGCTCGCGCGAGGAGGGGTCGATCCGGATCCGCACGCGCGCATCTTCTCGCGCCGACGCGCGGGATGCCTCGCGCGCCGTGTAGGTTTCGCTGCGATGACGCTCCGGATCGGCATCGGGCTGTTCACGGGCCAGATCCCCGCGGGCTCGAGCCGGACGCTCGCGCAGGAGTACGGCGAGACGCTCGAGCTGGTACGGCTGGCCGAGTCGCTCGGGTTCGACTCGGCCTGGGTGAGCGAGCATCACGGCTCGTCCGACGGCTACCTGCCCTCCCTGCTCCCGATGCTCGCGGCCTTCGCGGCCGTGACCGAGCGGATCGAGCTCGGCACCGGCATCCTGCTCACGCCGCTGCACGACCCGCTCCGCCTCGCCGAGGACGCGGCGGTCGTGGACCAGCTCTCGAACGGCCGCCTGATCCTCGGGCTGGGACTCGGATGGCGCGAGGAGGAGTTCCGGATGTTCGGCGCCTCGATGCGCGAGCGCGCCCGGCGCACGACGGACACGATCGAGGTGCTCCGACGCGCGTGGACCGGCCGCCGGTTCTCGTTCGAGGGCCGCACGATGCGCTTCGATCGCGTGCGCGTGACCCCGACCCCGGCGCGGCCGGGCGGCCCGAGGATCTTCCTGGGGGGCTACGACGATCGCGGGCTCCGGCGGGCCGGCCGCCTGGCCGACGGGTACATCACCGACGCGACGGAGCCCGATGACCTCCGGCACGCCCTCTCGGTCCTGGACGAGGGCGCGAGGAGCGCTGGGCGCGATCCCCGGACGCTCGCGGTCGCGCTCACGCAGAACGCGTTCCCATGGACGGAGGGCGACCACTGGAAGCTGCTCCGGGAGGGTCTGACCCAGCAGCTCGGGGCGTACACGGCCTGGGACGCGGGCCACGACACGCCGGAGCACGACGCGCTCGCCCCGACGCTGGCGGAGGAGGAGGCGCGCCGCTGGACCGTCGCCGGGCCCCCCGAGGAAGTGGTCGCGGCGCTCGGCCCCTTGGTGACCCGGAACGAGGATCGCGACGAGCTCCACCTGGTCGTCCGGCTGCACTACCCGGGGATGGACCTGGCGACCGCCGCCCGTGCCACCTCGCTGTTCGCGGCCGAGGTCGCTCCCGCCCTCCGCGCCCTCTGAGCGGCGGGGCTCGCCCGACTCAGGTCGCGAGCCGCACCCGGCCCGACGACCGGCCGGCCAGGGCCGCCGGTCCGGCGTGGACGATCCCATCGTCTACGAGCCCGGGCAGGCAGGCGACGATGCGCTCGAGCTCGAACGCGGTCTGACAGGAGAGACCCGCGAGCGTGAGCGTCGGGCGCTCGCGGAGCGCGCCGACCACCGCGCCGCGCACCTGGCGGGTGGAGCCCTCGAACGGGCCCTGCCGCCGGGGGCCGGGCGTCCCGACCGCTCCGGAGGCTCGGAACCGGCACGCCGAAGCGAGCGGACAGATGCCGCAGCGCGGGCGCGGCCGACACACCTCGCGTCCAAGATCCATCACCGCCGAGTTCCACGCACCCGGGTCTCGTCGATCGAGCCACGCGTCCGCCGCGGTCTCCACCTCGCCCCTGGGCGCCTCGTGCGGCTCGACGCCGAGGTGGACGCGGGCCACGACCCGTCGGACGTTCGTGTCCACGGCCGCAGCCGGCACGCCGAACGCGAGGGAGGCGACCGCGGCCGCGGTGTAGGGACCGACGCCGGGAAGGCCTTCGAGGGCCTGGCGCGTCTCGGGAACGCGACCGGCGTGGTCCCGCACGATGCGCCGAGCCGCCTCGGACAGCGCGACCGCGCGACGGTTGTAGCCGAGGCCAGCCCACGCGCGGAGGACCGCCCGCCGAGGAGCGCGGGCGAGCGCGATCACGGTCGGGAACCGCCGGAGGAACGCCACATACACCGGCACCACCCGCGGTGCCTGCGTCTGCTGCAGCATCACCTCAGAGACCAAGATCGCGTACGGGTCCCGGTCGGCGCGCCATGGATAGGCGTCGCGACGAGGCCGGTACCAGCGCCGCAGGGCTTCCCGACCGGCGCGGCGACGGATAGGTTCTCTCTCAGAGATGGCCACGGTCCGCGACATCATGAGCAGGGATCTCGTGACGGTCGAGCCCGGCGCGACGGTCGCCGAGGCGGCCACCCTGATGGGCGGGCGCGGCGTGGGCTCGGCACTCGTGCTCGACGGCGGCGCTGCGGCCGGGATCTTCACCGAACGAGACATCCTGCGTGCGCTGGCGAGCGACTTCGACGCCGCGCACCACCCGGTCGCCGACTGGATGACCCACGATCCCGTCACCGTCGAGGCCGGCACGGACGTGGCCGTCGCGCGGGACCTCATGCTCGAGCGTGGGTTCCGTCACCTGCCCGTCACCGATGACGGGGTGCTGGTGGGGATCGTCTCGCTCCGCGACCTGTCCAGCAGCGTGGACTAGAAGCCGGCCTTGCCACGCTCCGGCAGCTCCTGAGCCGCCTCCTTGAGCGAGTCCCACACGGCGCGGAACACATCGCCCGCATAGCTCGGGGGCTGGCTGTTCTCCCCACCCATCCCGCCGCGAAGGGCGGATGCCGTGATCTCGATCGCCTTCTCGAACAGCGGCCACTCCAGCTCTCGTGTCATGGTCGGATCGAACCTCCGCTCGTCGGTGTGTGCGCAAGGCTACCCGACGGGGTCCAGCGCCCGGCGGCCGGCCGCTCCGGGAGCATCCGGTCCCCGACGTAGGACGAGCGGCGCTACCGCCCGGGGCCTCGGCGTGGCACCGTGCGGCCGAGGTGTCGAGCCGATGACGACGCGCGTGGTCCCCGGGTTCCTTCCGAGCACCTCGGGGTTCGGGTTCCCGAACTCGTTCGCACGCGTCCCCGTCCGGCGCATCGGCATCCCGGGCGTGGTGAGCGTCCCGATCGGCGACGCGTCGAACGGCCTGTGCGGCGGCATGGCGTTCGCGGCTCGCGACTACTTCGAGGCCGACCGCCCGCCGCCGCCGGACACCACGCCGCCCGATGACGGTCCGCTCTTCGACTACCTGGTGGACCGGCTGTTCGACAGCTTCGACCTGCCGCTCGGTCCCGCTCGGTACCTCCAGCTGATGAGCCCGCTCCTTCCCGACGGCGAGACCGTCTGGAGCCGCCTCGGGGTCGCCCCACACGGACGCTCGTGGCGGATGATCACGGAGGAGTGGCCGAAGGTGCGCGCCGACGTGGACGCCGGACGACCGTCTCCCCTCGGCCTGGTCCGCATTCGGTCGAGCGACCCGTTCGACCTGAAGGAGAACCACCAGGTCCTCGCGTACGGCTACGACCTGAGCGGAACGGCCCTCACCCTGCGCCTGTACGACCCCAACCACCCGCGCGACGACGACGTCACGCTCTCGCTCAGCGTCGCGAACCCGTCCGCGAGCACCGTGGTCCGGTCGTCCCCGGCGGGGCCGGCGGTCCTCGCCTTCTTCCGCGTCCGCTATCGCCAGGCGTCGCCGCCCTAGCCACCCGACGCTGTAGCCCAGATATCCGTCGACGCGGTCCGTACGCCGAACGCCCCATCGCGCGCGGCGACGCGAGTCGTCAGCATCGCCCCACACGGAGGAGAGGCACATGGCCACGACACCGACGAAGCCCAGCCGGTTGGCCTGGGACGACGCCCTCGAGAACCTCTACGAGTCCTGGCATCGGCGGGTTGCCGCCGCCGAGCACGGACACCGCCTGATGGCCGACCGGCTCCGGCGGCGGTACCTCATGCTGGGCATCCCCGTCGTCGTGCTCACCACGGTGGTGGGGACCAGCGCCTTCGCCTCGGTGCAGAACGCGAGCGAGACGGGCGACGGCGCGGCCAACTCGCAGACGTGGCTGATCGTCGTCGGCGTGATCAGCGTCCTCGCGGCCGTGCTGTCGAGCCTGCAGACGTTCCTGCGATACGCGACGAGGGCCGAGGGTCACCGCATCGCGGCGCTCCGGTACGAGACGCTCCGCCGCGACATGGCCGAGACCCTCGCGCTGCCGCGCGACGCCAGAGGTCAGCCCGAGGGCAGCCTGAACAGCGCGCGGCAACGGATGGACCGGTATGCCAAGGAGTCACCCACGATCGGCGAACGCATGTGGGTACACCTCGCGAACGTGTTCCACCTCTCGACGGTCCCGCCCGATCCCGTTTGGCGGGGCGAGCCGATCACCGTCGCCGGGGAGGACGGCGATGGACGCTGACCTCGTGCTCGAGGGTGGAGGCGTCAAGGGCATCGGGCTCGTCGGCGCGTACTCCGCCCTGCAGCAGGCCGGCTACGCGTTCCACCGGATCGCCGGGACATCGGCCGGGGCGATCGTGGGTGCCCTGATCGCCGCCGACATCACGCCCGACGAACTGCAGCGCGTGATGCGCGAGATCGACTACGGACGCTTCGAGGACAAGGGGTACCTCGACCACCTCTGGCTTGTGGGCAAGGGTGCGTCGCTGCTGTTCGAGAAGGGGATCTACGAGGGTAGCTACCTACGCGAGTGGCTGGACCAGCAACTGGCGGCGCTCGGGGTGCGCACGTTCGGCGACCTCCGCATCGAGGACCCCGGGAGCTCGCTTCCCCCCGAGAGGTCCTACCGGCTCGTGGTGATGACCTCCGACGTGACCAGGGCACGCCTGGTCCGGCTCCCGTGGGACTACCCGCAGTACGGGCTCGACCCCGACGAGCAGTCGGTCGCCGGCGCCGTCCGGGCGTCGATGTCGATCCCGTTCTTCTACGAGCCCCTCCGCTTCACGAGTCGCGACGCGGAGGGCAAGGAGCAGACCTCGTACATGGTCGACGGCGGGATGCTGTCGAACTTCCCGATCGAGGTGTTCGACCGGACCGATGGGCGGCCGGCGCGCTGGCCCACCTTCGGGGTCAAGCTGTCGGCCAAGCCCGATGCCGCGCAGCGCCAGAAGTACGACGTGCACGGCACGTTCAGCCTCGCGCGAGCCATGCTCGGAACGATGACGAGCTTCCACGACCAGATCCACATCGACGAGCCCTCGGCGCTCGCACGGACGATCTTCGTCGACACGTTCGGCGTCAGAGCGACCGACTTCGACATCGACGAGACCGTGCAGGACCTGCTGTTCGACAGCGGCTTCGAGGCGGCCATGGAGTTCCTGCAAGGGTGGGACTTCGATCGGTACCTCGCCGAGTTCCCGCACGGCGGCGTGATCGACATCCCCGACCTCGTGGAGGACGCGACATGAGGACCGACGACCGACGACCGCGCGAGCGGATCGATCCGGGCAAGTGGGACCTGGAGGCATGGGACCCCGATCGGCACGAGGATCCGCCGGACGATCTCGAGATCGAGGAGCCCATCTGGGAAGAGGAGGGACCCTGATGTCGCCGTCGCTCGGCGAGTACCCGAAGGCGCCGACCGTCTCGCGCACGAGCGCGAGCACCCGCGGGTGGGGCAGCGGCTGGCCGACCTGCCAGCAGGACCGGCTCGTCAGCCTGAGCCGCGAGGACGGCCTCCGGTTGCCCGTGAACGAGGCGATCGCGCAACTCGTCGCGATGCTGATCGACGAGACGGAGCGACGCGGCTACGACGTCAAGACCGGGCAGAGCTGGGGGTTCGCCTGCCGCGCGATCCGCGGAACGTCGGTGCCCTCTAACCACTCGTGGGGGCTGGCGGTGGACATCAACGCCCCGTCCAACCCGTATCGCGAGGCGTTCGTCTCCGACATGCCGACGTGGCTGCCCGGCCTCTGGTGGGGGTACGGGTTCTTCTGGGGCGGCTGGTACCAGAGCATCAAGGATCCGATGCACTACGAGTTCCTGGGAACCCCGGCCGACGCGCGGGCCATGACCGCCAAGGCCAAGTCCGAGCTCGACCGGGGCAAGCCCGTCCCGTACCCCTTCTACGGCGAGGGCTCGGATCGCGTGCGTGCCGCGCAGGAACAGCTCGCCCTGCTGGGCTTCGATCCGGGACCCATGGACGGCGAGTACGGCCCCAAGACGCGCGCGGCCGTCGAGGCGTTCGAGCGGTCACGTCCTGGGCTGCAGAGCCAGGCCGACGGGTACTTCGGGCCGCTCACGTGGCGGCTGCTCTTCAAGGCCGAGCCCGTCGAGCCGGTCGAACCCATCGAACCCGTCGAGCCGGCCGAGCCCGTCGAGCCTTCGGGCGGCTGGGACTGGTAACCGGGAGGAACCAGACCTACTCGAACGCGCGGAGCCCGGTGAGGGCCTCGCCCACGATGAGCGTGTGGATCTCGTTCGTGCCCTCGTAGGTGAGGACCGACTCGAGGTTGTTCATGTGACGGATCACCGGGTACTCGAGCGTGATCCCGCTCGCGCCCAGGATCCCTCGAGCCTCGCGCGCGATCGCGAGGGCCTCCCGCACGTTGTTGAGCTTGCCCATGCTCACATGCCCGGGCAGCAGGCGTCCTTCGTCCTTCATCCGCCCGAGGTGCAGGGCGAGCAACGTCCCCTTGCTCAGCTCGAGCGCCATGTCGGCGAGCTTGCGCTGCGTGAGCTGGAACCCTCCGATCGGCCGTCCCCACTGCACGCGCGTCTTCGAGTAGTCGAGGGCGGTCTGGAAGCAGGTCCGGGCGGCCCCCATCGCGCCCCACACGATCCCGTACCTCGCCTCGGACAGGCATGAGAGCGGACCCTTGATCCCGGTCGCCTCGGGGAGCACGGCCTCCTGCGGCAGTCGCACGTCGTCCAGCACCAGCTCGGAGGTGACCGACGCCCGGAGCGACAGCTTGCGGTGGATGTCGCTCGAGGAGAACCCGGGCGTGTCGGTGGGCACGAGGAAGCCGCGGATGCCCTCGTCGGTCTGCGCCCAGACGACCGCGAGGTCGGCGACGCTCCCGTTCGTGATCCACATCTTCGTGCCCGAGACGATCCAGTCCGTACCGTCGCGGCGCGCGCTCGTGCGCATCCTCGATGGGTCGGATCCTGCGTCCGGCTCGGTGAGCCCGAAGCAGCCGACGACCTCGCCTCGAGCCATCGGCGGGAGCCAGCGCTGCTTCTGCTCCTCGGAGCCGAAGCGCCAGACCGGGAACATGCAGAGCGATCCCTGCACGGAGACGAACGAGCGGAAGCCGCTGTCGCCCGCCTCGAGCTCCAGGCACGCCAGGCCGTAAGAGACCGCGTTCGTGCCCGCGCACTCGTAGCCGGTGAGGTGCATCCCGAGGAGCCCCATCGCGCCGAGCTCCTTGGCGACCTCGAGCGGGAACCCGCCGGCCTCGAACCATCCCTCGATCCCGGGGAGGACCCGGTCCCGAACCCAGTCCCGGACCGTGTCCCGAACCGCCCGCTCCTCGTCGGTCAACAGGCGATCCAGATCGAGGTAGTCGAGCGGATCGATGGGATCGGCCATCTCGGTCGGCTAGCCTAACCTCGAACCGAACCCCATGGCCGGGGAGGGAGCGACACCGGGCGGCGTAGGCGGCGCCCACCGAGACGATGCTGTTCCCGACGACCGACTTCGCGCTGTTCTTCGCGATCGTGTTCGCCCTGCACTGGGTGCTGAATCGGTACCGCACGCCGTGGAAGTGGTTCATCCTCGCCGCGAGCTACGTCTTCTACGGCTGGTGGGACCCCGGACTCGTGTGGCTCCTGGTCCTCGTGAGCACGCTCGCCTGGGGGGCCGCCGCCTGGGTCGAGCGCCAACAGGACGACGTTCGGCGCCGACGTCGAACGCTCGTCGCCGTTGGAGCGCTCCTGCTGCCGCTCGCGTGGTTCAAGTACTACGGGTTCTTCGCGCTGAACGTCGCGAACGCCTTCGAGTCGGTGGGGTTGGAGCCGCCACTGCCCTTGCTGCAGGTGCTCCTGCCGATCGGCATCTCGTTCTACACGTTCATGGCGATCAGCTACGTCGTGGACGTCTCGCGCTACGAGATCCAGCCGTCCGGCTGGCTGGACGTCTCGGTGTACCTCGCGTTCTTCCCCCACCTGATCGCAGGACCGATCGTCCGCGGCAAGGACCTGATCCCACAGATCCGGCGCCGCCGCGACGCGGGTGCGATCGACCTGTCGCGCGCAGCGTTCCTGATCCTCGGCGGGCTCTTCAAGAAGGTCGTGATCTCGAGCTACCTCGCGACCCAGATCGTGGACCCGGTCTTCGGCGCGCCATCCGCGCACGGCGGGCTCGAGGTCCTCATCGCGATCTACGCCTACGCGATCGTGATCTACGCCGACTTCAGCGCGTACACCGACATCGCGATCGGCACGGCGCTCCTGCTCGGGTTCGAGTTCCCCGCCAACTTCGACCGTCCCTACACGGCGATCTCGATCCAGGACTTCTGGCGCCGTTGGCACATGACCTTGTCCAGTTGGCTCCGCGACTACCTGTACGTGCCGCTGGGCGGCAGCCGTCACGGCGAGCTGCGGACGGCGGTCAACCTGATGGTCACGATGATCCTCGGCGGCCTGTGGCACGGAGCGGGATGGACCTTCCTCGCCTGGGGCGCCTACAACGGGGCCGCCCTCGTGATCGGGCGTCGACGACGGATGCGAGCGCGGGCCCAGGGCATCGCGCAGGCAACCGCGGGCTGGGCCCTGGCGCGGCAGCGGATCGTGACGTTCCACCTCGTCTGCCTGGGTTGGGTGTTCTTCCGCTCCGACTCCATGGGCTCCGCCTTCGAGCTGCTGGGACGGCTCTTCGCTCCCGGCTCGCTCGAGGTGGTCACGCCGCTCGTGCTGATCGCGATCGTCGGGATGTTGGTCGTCCAGTACCTGCCGAGCGAGCCGGCCCTCCGGGTGCGGGTGGTGTTCTCGCGCCTCGCGCCGGTGCTGCAAGGTGCCGCGTTGGCACTCGTGCTGTTCGCGATCACGACCCTGGGACCGCAGGGCGTCACCCCGTTCATCTACTTCAGGTTCTGACCATGGCGATCGAGACCTTCGACCCACAGACGGACGAGGACCGCGCCGAGGGTGACGACGAGGTGCGCGCGCGCCCCCGCCTGGTCGGCGCCTGGCAGGCGGGCGTCGCGCTCGGCGTCTGCCTCCTGCTGTGGACGCTCCTCGCGGCTCCGATCCTGGAGCGGAACGCCTCGGCCGGGCCGGTGGGCGCCAGACGGACCGCCGCGCTCGCCGTGCTCCGCCCGTTCGTCGCGATCGCCGGCCGGATCGGCCTCCTCTCCGCGACCGGCTCGGTCGAGCGCGCCCTCGGGGACGACCCCGACGCCCAGGCCGGCGGCGAGCTCGTCCTGCCCGAGTTCGACCTGCCGCCCGAGGTCCTCGGGCGGACCCCAGTTGCCCCGGTCCCGTCGGCTCAACCGACGACCGAGCCCGAGCCGCGCGACCAGGCCGAGGGCGGACGAGACGAGACGGAGCGGGACGACCCGCCGCCCGAACCCGAGGGGATCCGCGAGCCGACGAGCACCAACAAGCTGCGGGTCGCGGTCGTCGGCGACTCGCTGTCGCAGGGTCTCGGACCGGCGATCGAACGCTGGATGGATCCCGGCGTGGTCCGGGTGCTGTCGCTCGGCCGCCAGTCGACCGGCCTGTCCCGCCAGGACTACTTCAACTGGCAGGCCGGCATGCGCCAGATCGTCGAGGAGTTCCGGCCCGACCTTGTCTTCATCCTGCTCGGCAGCAACGACGCGCAGGCGCAGATCGCGCCGAGCGGTGCCGCGATCCCCGTCGGGAGCATCGAGTGGGTCCAGGGCTACCGCGACCAGGCGGAGCGCCTGCTGTCGGAGGCCACCGGCGCGGGGACGCGCGTGGTCTGGGTCGGCATCCCGATCGTGGAGGACCGCGACCGCTGGGACTTCTACCGCCGCGTGAACGACGTCTACCGCCAGGTCGCGCAGGACGACCCGCTCGCGACCTACCTCGACGCCTGGTCGCTGTTCCGAGCCAAGGACGGCGGCTACCGCGCGTTCGTGCGCAACGAGCGGGGGCTCCTGCAAGAGATGCGGGCGCCCGACGGCATCCACTTCACGCCGAACGGCTACGCCTTCCTCGGCCGGATGGCGCTCCGCACCGCGGCGGAGTCCTTCGACCTGCCCCAGAGGGCGGTCATCTTCCGGCTGTAGCGCGGTTCGGGCAGTTCGTCGAAAGTCCTTCGTGCCGTTCGTCGCTAGGGTGGAGACGGCTGGAGGAGCCGCGATCGGAAGGAGGCCGTATGCAGTACATCCTGCTGATCTACGGGGACGAGCAGGCCGGCGAGTCGACGCCGCCCGACGAGCTCGAGAGTTCGATGCAGGAGTGGAACGACTACACGCAGTGGCTGCGAGACCAGGGCTGGTACGTGGGCGGCGACGCCCTACACCCAACCCCCCAGGCCACGACGGTCCGCGTCCGCGGCGGGGAGACCCTGACGACCGACGGGCCGTTCGCAGAGACGAAGGAGCAGCTCGGCGGCTACTACGTGATCGAGACCGAGAACCTGGACGACGCGATCCAGGCCGCGGCCAGGTGCCCCGGCGCCCGCGAGGGTCGCATGGGTGGCTCGATCGAGATCCGGCCGATCGTGGACTTCGAGGCGGGCCCGCCGTCGTAAGGGGCCTCGCGGACGGGGTCGTCGAGCGCCTGTTCCGGCAGGAGCGAGGACGGGCGATCGCGACCCTGATCCGGGTCCTCGGCGACTTCGACCTCGCCGAGGACGCGGTGCAGGAGGCGTTCGTCCAGGCCCTGCAGACGTGGCCGGAACGTGGTGTCCCCGACAACCCCGGCGCGTGGGTCACGACGACGGCTCGCAACAAGGCCATCGACCGGCTGCGGCGCGAGCGCACCCTTCGGCAGAAGACCGAGACCCTGACGCAGCTCGCCGAGTTGGAACGGATGGGCGGCGACGAGACCGACGTGAGCGCGATCCCGGACGACCGGCTCCGATTGATCTTCACCTGCTGCCACCCGGCGCTCGCGATGGACGCCCGGGTGGCCCTCACGCTGAGGACCCTGGGCGGGCTGTCGACCTCGGAGATCGCGCGCGCGTTCCTCGTGACCGAATCCACGATGGCCCAGCGACTCGTGCGGGCCAAGCGGAAGATCAAGGCCGCCGGGATCCCCTACCGGGTACCGCCGCCCGAGCTCCTGCCGGAACGCACACCGGGGGTCCTCGCCGTCCTGTACCTCGCGTTCAACGAGGGCTACGCGGCGACCGCCGGCCCCCTCGTCCGATCTGACCTGTGCGACGACGCGATCCGGCTCACGCGTGTGGTCGTGGGGCTGCTGCCCAACGACACCGAAGCTCGCGGTCTGCTCGCGCTGATGCTCCTCCAGCACTCGCGGCGAGAGGCCCGCACAACGAACCAGGGCGAGCTCGTCCTGCTCGAGGACCAGGACCGCGCGAGGTGGGACCACGCCGCGATCGACGAGGGGCTCGCGATCTTGGACGCCGCGATCGCCGAACGTCGGCCGGGCCCGTATCAGCTCCAGGCGGCGATCGCGGCGCTCCACGCCCGTGCCCCCCGCCCCGAGGACACCGACTGGCCGCAGATCGCCGCCCTGTACGGACGGCTCGTGCAGCTCGCTCCGTCGCCGGTGATCGAGCTGAACCGGGCCGCAGCCATCGCGATGGCCGACGGTCCCGCCCGGGCCCTCCCGCTGGTCGACGCGCTCGCGGACGACCTCGACGGGTACCACCTGTTCCACTCGACCCGCGCGGACCTGCTCCGGCGGCTCGACCGGCGCGAGGACGCCGCCGAGGCCTACCGACGTGCGCTCGACCTCGCGACGAACCCGAGCGAGCGGTCCTTCCTCGAACGTCGTCTCGCGGAGGTCGCCTCCCGCTGACGCCGGCCTGGTGTCGAGGCTCGCATCGGCCTACGCTCGCGGGATGCTCTGCCCGAGCTGTGGGAAGGAGAACCCGGAGGGGTTCCGGTTCTGCGGGTTCTGCTCGACCCCCCTCGAGCCTCAGTCGGAGCTCGGGACGGAGGTCCGCAAGACCGTCACGGTCCTGTTCTGCGACGTTACGGGCTCGACCACGATCGGCGAACTGCTCGATCCGGAGACCGTGCGGCGGGTCATGGGGCGCTACTTCGACGAGATGAAGGAGGTCCTCGAGTCGCATGGCGGCACCGTCGAGAAGTTCATCGGCGATGCGGTCATGGCCGTGTTCGGCGTCCCGGTGGTCCATGAGGACGACGCGCTCCGTGGCGTGCGCGCCGCCGTGGAGATGCGCGATCGGCTGGGGCGACTCAACAAGGAGCTGGAGCGGGATCACGGTGTTTCGATCATCGCGCGGACCGGCGTGAACACCGGCGGGGTCGTGGCCGGTCCGGGCGCACAGACCCTCGTCACCGGCGACGCCGTGAACGTAGCGGCCCGCCTGGAGCAGGCTGCCCCACCGGGGGAGATCTTGATCGGCGCAGACACGCACGAACTGGTGCGCGACGCCGTCCAGGTTGATGCGGTCGAGCCCGTTGAGGCGAAGGGCAGATCCGAGCCGGTTCGGGCGTTCCGGCTGGTGTCGGTCGAGGGGCCCGAGGGTCTCGCGCGGCGGTTCGACGTCCCGATGGTCGGGCGGGTCGACGAGCTCCGGGCCCTCGTGGACGCTCTGGGTCGCGCCGAGCGCGACCACGCCTTCGTGTTGGCGACCGTGCTCGGCACCGCCGGGGTCGGCAAGTCTCGGCTCGTGCAGGAGTTCCTGGAGCGAGTGGCCATGTCGGCCGAGATCCTCCACGGACGGTGCCTGCCCTACGGCGACGGCATCACGTATTGGCCGGTCGCCGAGATGCTCACAGCGGCGAGCGGGATCCTCGACGTCGACGGGCCGGACCAGGTGCGCGCGAAGATCGCGGCGCGGGTGGCTGGCCTGGACGACGCGGGCCTCGTCGCCGAGCGGCTCGCACAGCTCCTGGGGGTCGCCGACGCCATCGCCGCTCCGGACGAGACCCACTGGGCGGTCCGCAAGTTCTTCGAGTCGATGGCGTCGACCGGTCCACTCGTGGTCCTCATCGAGGACGTCCACTGGGCCGAGCCGTCGCTCCTGGACCTGATCGAGCACATCGCCGACTGGTCGCGCGACGCGCCGATCCTGCTCCTGTGCACGGCCCGACCCGAGCTGCTCGACGAGCGGCCGGGCTGGGGCGGCGGGAAGCTGAACGCGACGTCGTTCCTGCTCGGGCCGCTGTCGGACCTCGAATGCGACGAGCTCGTCGCGAACCTGCTCCAGCACGCGGACCTGTCCGGCGAGGCCCGGCGGAGGATCACCGAGGCAGCCGAGGGGAACCCGCTCTTCGTCGAGCAGATGGTGGCGATGCTCATCGACGACGGGCTCTTGCGCCGGGAGGGCGGCGCGTGGGTGCTGGACGGGGACCTCTCCGAGATCGCGCCCCCGGCTTCGATCACCGCGCTGCTCGAGGCCCGCCTGGAACGGCTCGACCCCGCGGAGCGGTCGGCCATCGAACGCGCATCCATCGAGGGCAAGCAGTTCCAGCTCGGTTCCGTGCTGGCGCTCAGCCCCGGGGAGCCCGGCGTGCGAGACGCCATCCTCTCCCTCGTTCGACGGGACCTGATCCGTCCGGATCGCTCGGCGTTCGCGGGAGACGCGGCCTTCCGGTTCCGCCACATCCTGATCCGCGACGCCGCCTACAATCGGATCCCCAAGGCAACCCGCGCCGAGTTCCACGAGCGTCACGCCGGCTGGCTCGAGGCGATGGCAGGCGATCCCACCTCCGAGTTCGAGGAGATCGTTGGGTACCACCTCGAGCGGGCCTACCGGCTTCGGAGCGAGCTCGGACCGCTCGACGGCCATGCGGGGGAGATCGCCTCACGAGCGGCGGCGCACCTGCTGGCCAGCAGCAGGCGCGCGGCGGACCGGGGTGACGCCCGTGCATCGAGCAACCTGCTTTCCAGGGGGATGGAGCTGCTACCGAGCGACGACCCGAACCGCTCCAGGCTGCTCCCCGTCCTATCCCTCCAGCTGATGGACGCCGGCGACACCGACGGCGCCTTGGCCGCCCTGGAGGAGGCGGAGTCGAGGATCGAGTCCCAGGAGCCCTCCGTCGAGTTCGCGATCCGGTTCGCACGTCTCACCCTCGACGCCGTGATGGAGCCCGAGGGCGTGGCGCGCAGGATGAAGCTCGAGGCTGAGCGAGCGATCCCCCGCCTGGAGGCGATCGGGGACGACGCGGGACTCGCACGGGCGTGGCACCTCATCGGTGAGGCAGAGCTCTTCTGGGCGAACAACGCCGGCATGCTGGACGCGTTCGGTCGCGCCCTCGGTCACGCCGAGCGCGCCGGGGATCGCGCGGAGACCAGTGAGACGGTCACGTGGTGCATGATCGCGACGTACTCAGGCGAGACACGCCCGGATGAAGGCCTGCGATCCATCGAGGCCCTCGCCGGCCGCGCCCCCAACAACCTCGAGGTGATGGCGTGGTCACAGATCGCTCGAGGTCGCTTCCTGGGCATGCTCGGTCGGCTCGATGAAGGGCGGGGGCTCGTTCGGGCGGGCAGGGCGGTCTTCGAGGACCTCGGCCTCACCCTGACGCTCGGGGGCTCCAGCATGGAGGTCGCAGCGTTCGACGAGGAGGTGGGTGAGATCGAGGCCGCCGAGCGAACGCTTCGGGAAGGGTACGAGCTGCTCTCGGGGCTCGGAGAGAAGGGGTACCTCTCAACGGTCGCGGGAAGACTCGCCCGGTGCGTGGCGTTGCGGGGGGACCTCGACGAGGCCGAGGGGCTCACACGGGTCTCAGAGCGAACCGCCGCGACCGATGACGTCAACTCGCAGGTGGCCTGGAGACACGCCCGCGCGCTCGTGCACGCGAAGCGAGGCGAGGCAGACCAGGCGCTTGCCCACGCACGGCAGGCCGTCGTGCTGACGCAGCCCTCCGACGACTGCCACCTGCGGGGGATCGGCTACGAGAGTCTGGCCGAGGTGCACCGGCTCGCCGGGCGCAGCGACGAGGCCGCCGAGGCGCTGCGTCGAGCGATCGAGGTGTGGGGCCGCAAGGGAGCGATCTTCGTCGCCGAGCGCTTAGGCGCCCGACTCGCCGAGCTCACAGGTCCTTGACGAGGTAGGTCAGGACGGCGCCGACCGGGATGGGGCCGTCCTCGGCGAGCAGGTTGGCGCTCGTCATGAACGGCCCGTGGGCGTGCCGGTACCCGAGCCGCCCGTAGAGCAGTCGGGCTGGCAGCGCCGCGTCGTCCAGGCCCACCGCCAGGCCGATCCGACCCATCCCGTGCTCGCGGACGGCGTCCTCGAGCGCGCCAATGATGGCCGTCGCGGCGCCGCGGTTGCGATGCCCCGGGGCGACGAACACGTCTCGGACCTCCGCACACCCCTCGCGGACCGCCGATGCGGAGAACTCATCGTGCTCGGGGAACAGGACCATCCCCCGTCCGGACGGCACGTCGCCCTCCCAGGCCACCACCTGCGCCATCTGGTCCCGGTCCTGCGCGCGGAGCCGGTTCGCGTACTCGAACCCGCTCCACACGGGCAGGAGGCGGTTCAGGACCTCGAGGTCGGCCTCCTCCAGGCGGCGGATGGAGAACTCAGCCGACGGGCACCTCCGGGAGCCCCGCGAGGGCCGACTCCTCCTCGGCGGGATCGAACTCGATCTCGGGGAGTCGGTCGTTCAGGAAGTCGTCGTAGGCCTGCATGTCGAAGTGCCCGTGGCCCGACAGCCCGAGCAGGATCACGCGTTCTTCGCCGGCCTCGCGGGCCTCGAGGGCCTCGTTCACCGCCCCCCGGATCGCGTGAGCCGATTCGGGCGCGGGCACGATGCCCTGGGTCTTCGCGAACAGCACGGCCGCCTCGAACACCTCGACCTGCGAGAACGCCACGGCCTCCATGTGTCCCTCCCGGACCAGGAGCGAGAGCGAGGGCGAGTCGCCGTGATAGCGGAGGCCGCCCGCGTGCACGGGCGCGGGCACGAAGTCGTGGCCCAACGTGTACATCGGAAGGAGCGGTGTCATCTGCGCGGTGTCGCCGAAGTCGTACGCGAACCGCCCCTTCGTGAGCGTCGGGCAGGCCGCCGGCTCGGTCGCGAGGAACCGCATGCCCGGCGTCTCGCCGCGGAGCCGCCCCGCCATGAAGGGGTACGCAAGCCCGCCGTAGTTGGAGCCGCCGCCCACGCAGCCGACCACGACGTCGGGGATCTCGCCCGCCATCTCCATCTGCTTCCTCGCCTCGAGGCCGATCACGCTCTGGTGCAGGAGGACGTGGTTCAGGCAGGAGCCGATCGAGTAGTTCGTGTCCTCGTTGGTCGCCGCCACCTCGATCGCCTCGCTGATCGCGATCCCGAGCGAGCCGGTGGAATCGGGATGGGCCTCGAGGATCTGCTTCCCGGCCCCGGTGCTCGAGGTCGGCGACGGGCGCACCTCGGCGCCGAACATCTCCATGAAGATCCGGCGGTAGGGCTTCTGCTCGTACGAGGCCTTCACCATGAAGACCAGGCACTCGAGCCCGAAGGAGCTGCAGGCCATCGCGAGCGAGGACCCCCATTGTCCGGCGCCGGTCTCGGTCGACATCCGCTTGACCCCGGCAGCCTTGTTGTAGAAGGCCTGCGCCACCGCCGTGTTCGGCTTGTGCGAGCCGGCCGGCGAGGTGCCCTCGTACTTGAAGTAGATCCTCGCGGGCGTATCCAGTGCGTGCTCGAGCCGGGTCGCGCGGTGGAGCGAGGTCGGCCGCCACAGCCGGTAGATGTCGAGGACCTCGCCGGGGACGTCGATCCACTCCTCGGTCGAGACCTCCTGCATGATCAGCGCCTCGGGGAAGAGTGGCGCGAGCAGATCGGGGGTCACGGGCTCCTTCGTGCCCGGGTGGAGCGGAGGGAGCAGCTGGATGCCCGCCTGTGCCATGACCGGCAGCAGGTTCTGCCAGGCGGTCGGGATGTCGTCGGGCGACAGCTCGAAGCGGGTGCGCTCGGTCACGGCGGACTCCTCGAGGATGGGACGCGAAGCCTACCGGCCGAGGCCCTCGTCGCGCCAGACCCGGGTCACTCGCCCGACAGGATCGGGAACGCGCGACTGCGGTAGTCGTGCGGGTCGTTCACCCCGGTCACGTGCCACTTGCGGGGCCCGATCAGCTCGTCGGCCGCGGGCGGGCCCCAGCTACCCCTCGGATAGACGTGGACGGGCGTGGGCGCGTCCAGGGCCGGCTGCAGGATCTCCCAGGCCCGCTCGACGCCGTCCTGACGGATGAACAGCGAGTGGTCTCCCTCCATCGCCTCGAGCAGCAGCAGCTCGTACGCATCGGCGATCTCCGAGGTCGGGAAGTCCTCCGCGTAGTCGAAGTCCATCGTCACGCGCCCGAGGTGCATGCCCGGCCCCGGGACCTTCGCGTTGAAGGCGATCGAGATGCCCTCGTTGGGCTGGATGCGGATCGTGAGGTGGTCGCGGACCGGCAGCGCCATATCGGTGCCGGTGAAGACGTTGAACGGCACCTTGCGGAACTTCAGCGTGATCTCGCTCACCTTGTCCGCCAACCCCTTGCCGGTGCGCAGGTAGAACGGCACCCCCGCCCATCGCCAGGTGTCGATCTGCAGCTCCATCGCGGAGAAGGTCTCGGTCGTCGAGTCCGGGGACACGTCGGGTTCGCTCAGGTAGCCCTCGTACTGACCGCGGACGACGCGATCGGTACCGGTGATGTCGGTGGCGCGCAGGACCTTCACGGTCTCGTCGCGCAGACGGTCGGGCGCGAAGGAGACGGGCGGCTCCATCGCCACGAACGTCAACACCTGGAACAGGTGGGTCGAGATCATGTCGCGGATGTTGCCCGTCTGCTCGTAGAAGGCGCCCCGGCCCTCGATCCCGATCTCCTCGGCCACGGTGATCTGCACATGGTCGATGTAGCGACGGTTCCAGATCGGCTCGAACATCCCGTTCGCGAACCGGAACGCCAGGACGTTCTGCACGGTCTCCTTGCCAAGGTAGTGGTCGATGCGGAAGACCTGTGACTCGTCGAACACCTCGTGCATCACCGCGTTCAGCTCCATCGCGGAGGCCAGATCGCGGCCGAAGGGCTTCTCGAACACGATCCTCGCGTTCTCGTGCAGTCCCGACTCACCGAGCCGATGGACGATGTCGGCGTAGATCGAGGGTGGAACGGCGGCGTCGAAGAACCGCCGCCCTTCGGTGCCGAAGGATGCGTCCAGCCGCTCCAGGTACGGACGGAACTCCGCCATCGCGCCGGTCTCGGCGAACGCACCCCGGAAGTAGTGGAGTCGGCGGGCGAACTCCTGCCAGGCTTCACCGTCGGGGGTCGCGGAGAACCCCTTGATGTTGTCGAACGCGTACTCGCGGAACTCCTCGTCGGTCATCGGCGAGCGGGCGTACCCAACGAGGGCGAAGCCCGTCGGCAGGCGTCCCTGCCGCCACAGGTGCCAGAAGGCCGGCAGCAGCTTGCGCTTGGTGAGGTCACCCGTTGCCCCGAAGATCACCGCGGTCTGCGGCGGGAGCTCGGCGGTCACGACGTGCCCTCGCCGGGCGGGCCCACCTCGATCCACCCGTCGCGTTCGCGGACGGCGAAGACGGGTACCGGGTCGACGGCCGGACCGCTCACGGGCTCCCCGGTCGCCAGGTCGAACTCGCTCTCGTGGCACGGGCACACCACAGTGTCCTCCTGGCCGCCCAACGCCCCTTCGGCCAGCGAGCAGCCCTCGTGGGTGCACTCGTCGCCGAACGCGAACAGCTCGTTCTCGACGTGCGCGATCGCCACGCG
>DASSJM010000016.1:0-43026 GCA_035691205.1 Actinomycetota bacterium | reverse complement strand
CCGATGCGCCGATCGCGCTCGTGGTCGCGACGCACCCGCACCTCGATCACGTCCGGGGGATCCCGCAGCTGTTCGAGCTCCATGGCGACCGGATCGCCGAGTACTGGGACCCCGGCTACTACCACGTGCTCGCCGAGTACCACTCCACGATGCTCGAGGTCGAGAAGCGGAAGGACCTCGTCTACGCCCAGCCGACGAGCGGGTACCGCCGGTGGATCTCCGACGTCGCGATCACGGTGCTGTCGCCGTCAGTCCAGCTCCGCAACCGCTACGACAGCTACGGGATCGAGATCAACGACTCGTCGATCTCGCTCCGGATCGAGTTCCCCGTCCACCGGTACCTCGAGGATCGCAAGGACACCGAGGAGGGGCAGCCCGTCGATGCCCCGAGGACGCGGTCGCTGATCCTGGGCGCCGACGCCCAGACGACGTCGTGGGCCTACGTGCTCGGAGACTTCCCGTACCTGCACCGCTCCGAGACGCCGGCCGCGAAGGCGATCGCCGCGGCCCAGGGCGACGTGGACCTCCTCGCGGGCGACGTCCTGAAGGTCTCCCACCACGGGTCCAAGCACGGCGTGAACCTCGAGCTCGTCGAGCGGATCGGGCCGAAGGTCACGCTCATCTCGAGCGTCGCGGAGCAGGGCCAGTTCAACTTCCCCCACACGGTCGCCCAGGAGCTGATCCGGGAGGCGCTGCATCCCACGAAGGGGCTCGGGGACCATCCCGAAGACTTCGATCGCGACGTCGGCCTGTTCTACACGGCCGACGTCGACTCCGGCGGCGCGACGCTCGGGACGGTCGGCCTCGTCATGTCGGACCAGGGGTGCTCGATGTGGCGGTTCGGCGACGAGCCCGCAGGCGAGATCGACCTCGGGGCCGCGAGGCGCTGGACCGTGGACGTGTGGTGAGCCTGCCGACCCTCACCGGGCCCACACGCCGACCGGCGTGTAGCTCGCTGGAACGTCCACCAGGATGAGCTCGGTCTCCTCGACCGCGAGGAGCCGGACGCGCTCGGGCCCGTGGACCTTCACGGCGTCGCCGGTGGCGAGCTCCTGGTCGGCGTTCAGGCCCACCCTCCCGGCGATCAGGTACAGGTAGCCGGCGCGCTCGTCGCCGAACGCATGCTCCACCTCGACGCCCGGATCCAGGGATGCGACGTGGACCGTGGCGTCCTGGTGGACCTGCACGACGTCGCCGCCCCCCGGCCCGATGACCGGCAGCAGCCGGTTGTGTCGGTCCTCCCGTGTGAACTGGCGCTGCTCCACGCTGGGCGGCAGCCCGCCCTGATCCGGCAGGATCCAGAACTGCAGGAACCGCATCGGCTCGGTCTTCGATCCGTTGCGCTCCGAATGCCGGGCGCCCGATCCGAGCGTCATCCGCTGCACGCCGCCCGGCTGGAGCTGCCCATCCTCGCCCAGGGAGTCGGCGTGCTCGAACGTCCCCTCGACCACGTAGGTCAGCCCCTCGATGTCCGAGTGGGGATGCATCGGCCAGTCTGCCCCCGGGATCAGCCGGTCGTCGTTGAACACCCGAAGCGGTCCGACGCCCATCTGGTCGGGGTCGCGATAGCGGTCGAAGGAGAAGTGCCAGCGGGCCTGGAACCATCCCCCGTCCTCGGCGTGGATCTCGGCGTCGCGTCGGATCTCCAGCATGGCTCGTCCCTTCCCCTCGTCCTGAGCCCCCACGATATCGGCGACCGGACGGGCCGCGGGACGCGGTTCCGCCACTCGGGCCGTGGCCGAGGGGACCAAGGCCCTTGGTGTCGGCCCGTGGCTTCGCGGAGTGTGGTCGTGGGGCGTATACGTCCCCCCACGGGAGGCGAGAACGATGCGCAGGATGGCGGTGGTGCTCGCGGCCGTTGCCCTGGTCGCGGCGGCCTGCGACACGACGCAGAGCGGCGGCGGTTCGGGGAAGGGCGACGGGCTGGAGGTGCCGTTCACGATCGACGATCTGCCGGCCGACGTCGAGCTCGGCCAGCCAGGGGTCGTGCTCGCGGGCTGGGAGGGCGCCAAGGTGCGCACCGTCTGCCTCGACGTGAACGTCTCCAACGAGATCGACGCGGGCATGCGCCGAGGGACGCGGTACGCGACCAGGGATGCCCTGACCACGCAGATGCTCCTCGAGGCGATGCTCACGGGCATGGGCCTCGAGGTCGTCGACAAGGGCTGTGACGCGACGATGACCTTCGATCTGTCGGGCTCGACGGTGGGCGCGACGTACGAGGACTGGGGGTACTGCCACACGGACGCCAGGTACTCGGGCACCGTGACCCTGGAGGGGGAGGGTCCGACCGTGTCGCGGTCGTTCGACGTGCCGGCAGACAGCCCTCCATACCTCCTGTCGTTGAGCGGGTGTGGGTCCTCCGCTGCGGATGCCTACTCCGACGCATACCAGGAGTGGATGCTCGGGTTCGTCGGCATCCTGGACGAGATGTGGGGGGAGCGGCCGGCGGTGGTCGCCTCGATGCTCGAGCCGTGGAAGGGACCGAAGCTCAGGCTGGAGGAGGTCTCGCGGAAGATGGGCGACGAGCTGTCGCTCCTGCTCGTGAGCCTCCTCGACCACCCCGACGCCGACCTGTACCGGGTCGGCGGCGCGCTGGGCAAGCTCGGCAAGGAGGCGGAGGACGTCGTGCCGTCGATGATCCGGTCGCTCGATTCCCTGAAGGGCGGCGATCGCTCGCCGATCGAGTCCGCCCTGGCCAAGATCACCGGCGAGCGGCGCCTCCACGGCGTGGACGCCTGGGTCGCGTGGTGGGGTGAGCAGGCGGCCTGAGCGAGTGGAGGCTCAGTCGTCCAAGCGTTCGAGGAACGCCGGCGGGCGCCGCGCCGACGTCACGTGCTCGAAGCCCGAGGCGAGTCGGATCAACGTGGGCTCGCTCCACGCGCGGCCGATGAACGAGATCCCCACCGGGAGGCCGAAGGCGGTCCCCATCGGGACGGAGACCGCCGGGTACCCGGCCACGGCGGCCGGGGTTGAGTTGCCGCCCACGTAGTGGTCGCCGTTGGCGTGGTCGGTCGTCCACGACGGTCCGTTCGTCGGCGCGACGAGCGCGTCCACCCCGTGCGTCGCGAACGCCGCGTCGAGGCCCTCCTCGCGCGACAGGCGGCGGCACGTGGCGAGCGCCTCGAGGTACGCGGGGTCGTCGAGCGGTCCCTTCTCCTCGGCCTGCTCGAAGAGTTCCTGGCCGAAGAACGGCATCTCCAGATCGGCGTGCTCCACGTTGAACGCGATCAGGTCGGCGAGCGACCGGTACGGCTGCGCGGGGCCGAGCGATGCGAGGTACGCGGCGACGTCCGTCTTGAACTCGAACAGCAGCACCTGGTACTCGGGATCCTCGAGCTCATCGGCGTGCGGGACCTCGACCGGATCGACCAGCTCGGCGCCCGCGTCGCGGATCGCGGCGAGCGCATCCTCGAACGCGCGGTCGGTACGGTCGTGGAAGCCCGCCAGGTTCCGGGCCACGCCGATCCGGGCGCCGCGCAGCCCATCCGGGTCGGTCGCGGCGGCCAGGTCGCGCTCGGGCGGAGCGTCCGCGGTCGCGGCGTCGCGCGCGTCGCGACCGGCGAGCACGGCGAGCAAGGAGGCGGCGTCCGCGACCGTCCGGGCCATCGGGCCGGGCGTGTCCTGCGTGTGCGAGATCGGCACCACGCCGGAGCGGCTCACGAGGCCGACCGTGGGCTTGATCCCGACGATGCCGTTGATCGACGATGGGCACAGGATCGAGCCGTCGGTCTCGGTCCCCACCGCGACGGCGCACAGGTTGGCCGAGACCGCGACGCCCGAGCCGGAGCTGGAGCCGCACGGGTTGCGTTCGAGCGCGTACGGGTTGCGGCACTGACCGCCTCGAGCGCTCCACCCGCTGCTCGCGTGCGGCGAGCGGAAGTTCGCCCACTCGGACAGGTTCGCCTTGCCGAGCACCACCGCCCCCGCCTCTCGGAGGCGCCCGACCGCGGGCGCGTCGCGCGGCGGCGTCACCTCGCCCAGCGCGAAGGAGCCCGCCGTCGTCCGCATCCGGTCCGCGGTATCGAGGTTGTCCTTGATCAGCACCGGGATCCCGTGCAGCGGTCCGCGCACGTGCCCGTCCGAGCGCTCCTCGTCGAGGTCCTCCGCGATCGCGAGCGCGTCCGGGTTCACCTGCAGGACCGAGCGGAGGGTGCCGTCCAGCGCCTCGATCCGCGCTAGGTAGGCCTCGGTCAGCCCTCGCGCGGTGAGCGAGCCCGACGCCATCTCCTCGCCGAGGCCGGCGATCGTCGCCTCGTCGTGCTCGAAGGCCGGGACGTCCATCGCCGCGGACCCTACCGCAGGCGTTCAGGACGTGCGGCCGGTGCTGCGGCGGGAGCCGCCGAGCAGCCCGACGTCCACGACCACCCCCAGCACGATCAGGACCACGCCGAACGTCTCGAGCCCGCCGCCCGGGGCCGTGTACTCGTTCTGCGCGACGGCGTACGCGATCGTCGTCGTGGGGAGGATGAACCAGCCCAGGAGCCCGAGCCATCCGCTCGAGATCGCCGAGTTCAGGTAGTCCGTGAACAGCCACAGGATGAACAGGACGAAGCGCGGCGTGATCAGCGCGACGATCGCGAACAGGCAGCCCACGGACGGACCCTACGCCGGTCCCCGCCGGGAGTCGACCGCGCTCGGTCCCCCCGGGGCGCGGCGACCATCGGCTAGGCTTGCCGTCCGATGCGAGGCATGGACCGGCTGCTCGAGTTGCAGGAGCTCGACTCCTCGATCGATCGACTCGACCAGCGGCGGGGGCAGCTCGAGGCCGGCGAGGAGCTCTCCGCCGCCCGCAAGGCGCTCGAGGAGGCCGAATCGCTGCTCGGGGAGCTTCGGCTGGCATCCGATGCGGTCGACGCCAGCTCGCGCCGCCTGGAGCACGAGATCGAGTCCTTCGGCGCCAAGCTCGCGGCCGAGGAGAAGCGCATGTACGACGGCTCGATCGTGAACACGAAGGAGCTCGAGGCCCTCCAGCACGAGATCACCAGCCTGAAGGAGCGCCGCACGAGGGCCGAGGACGAGCTCCTGGAGCAGATGGAGCGACGCGAGGACCTGGACGCGCGCGCGGCCGAGGCCTCGAAGGAGGTCGACGCGGCGAGGACCCGGGCCGAGGATCTTGGGGGGGACGCGATCCGCGAGCTGGACGAGATCGCCGCGACGCTCGAGACCAAGCGCGCCGAGCGGGCGACGCTTGCCGCGGCGTTCGACGAGGAGCTGCTCGAGCTCTACGAGGACCTGCGCGCGCAGAAGCGCGGGGTCGGCGCCGCCGCCATCGTCGACGGGGTGTGCCAGGCGTGTCACGAGAAGCTCTCGGCGGTCGAGCTGGACAAGCTCAAGCACACCGAGGGCGTGAAGAGGTGCGAGTACTGCCGACGGATCGTCGTCTTCGCCTAGTCCTCCACTGCGACGGGGCCGCGCGCGGCAACCCCGGTCCCGCGGGCGTCGGCGTCCATATCGCGGACGACGACGGGAACCTGGTCGCCGAGATCGCCGAGGGCATCGGCGAGGCCACCAACAACGTGGCCGAGTACACGGCCGCGATCCGCGGCCTCGAGCGCGCGCGGGAGCTCGGCGCGGCCGAGGTGCACCTTCGCTCGGACAGCCGGCTCCTGATCGAGCAGCTCTCCGGCCGGTGGAAGATCAAGAACAAGAACCTGATCCGGCTGCATCGGCAGGTGCGTGAGCTCGCGCAGGCGTTCGAGCACGTCACCTACGAGCACGTACCCCGCGAGCGCAACGTCGAGGCGGACCTGCTCGCGAACCTCGGCGTCGATACCTGGCTCGCCGGCGGCGCCTAGGCCGTCTCCTCCGGCGGGGGAGGAGGGACGACGGTCACCAGGTCATCGAGCGGGAACTCGAAGCGGAGCGCCTCCTGGCCGGTGCCGTACACGAGGGACAGGACGCGGCCCCGCGCGGAGTCCTGCGCGGGGAACACCATGAGGCCTTCGACGCTCCCGCCGGCGGGCACCACGTCCAGCGACGGGGTGATCACGCCGTCCACGCGCTCGAACCCCTCGTCCGCGTCGACGAAGAGGGCCGCCCCCGAGGGGTCGAGGAGGATGTCCTCGCCGGCATCGTTGGTCACCACGACGTTGAATTGCCAGTTCGGCGGGAACATGAACAGCGAGTCCAGCCGGACGGTCACCCCGCCCTGCGTGAGCTCCTCGTCGCGGAACACCTCGATGCCGTCGGACATCGGCACGCCGTTGCGGGACAGGTCGACGACCCGGTAGGCGCCGAGGTCGGTCCGGATCAACGTCACGGGGCCGTCGAGGACCCGGACGAGCTCGATCGGGTCGTCGTCGGTGGGGTCGAAGACGAACGTGACCGAGGCGGACAGCCCGACCTGCGCCGCGGTCGCCCGCCGCGCCTCGACCGTCCCGACGAACTCCACGTCGCGGACGTCGGCGGCCGCCTCGATCGTCCCGTCGAACTCGCGGTGCTGGACGTCGAGCCACCGTACCCACGCCCCCAGTTCCTGTCCGGCCACGAGCCCGGCGAGCGGCAGGACCCCCTGCTCGGGGGCGGCGCGATAGGCCTCGACGAAGGAGACGACGGCGCCTCGGGCGGCGCTCGCGTCGAGCGCGGGGCCGGGCGTGACCTGTGCCGCCGCGATCGGTGCCGCCGGACCCGCGAGCTCGGGTGAGCACGCGACGAGACCGAGGAGCACGGGCACGAGGACGGCGCGGGTGCGCATGGACGCGCCGATGATACGCGGGCATACTCGTCTCGGAGGAGCCGGCCGGGCGGCCGCGGGCGGAAACGCTCGAGGAACGTCCGGACTCCGCAGGGCAGGGTGCTGGGTAACGCCCAGGCGGGGCGACCCGCGGAAAGCGCAACAGAGAGCAGACCGCCGTGGCCCGCGCTGATGCGCGGTCGCGGTAAGGGTGAAACGGTGAGGTAAGAGCTCACCAGCGGGCCGGGTGACCGGTCCGGCTCGGCAAGCCCCACCCGGAGCTAGGCCAAGCAGGGAGCGTTGAAGGGGGCTCAAGCAGCGATGCGGCAGCCCCCCTCGGAAGGGCGGCCCGTCCGAGCTCCCGGGTAGGCCGCACGAGGGCATCGGCCCCGGGGCGCTCGCGAGAGCGCTCAGACAGATGGCCGCCCCCGGCCTTCGGGCCGGGACAGGATCCGGCGTACAGGCCGACTCCTCCGCCCTTCAGGGCCTGCGCTCAGCGAGCGGGTGTCGCGGCCCGCGCCCGCCGGTACTGCTCGCCCGCGTGGTAGGAGCTCCGCACCAGCGGCCCCGCCTCGACGTGCGCGATGCCGAGCGACTCGCCCAGGCCCTTCCAGCGCGCGAACTCCTCTGGCGTGACCCAGCGGTCGACCGGGAGGTGCTGCGGCGTGGGCCGCAGGTACTGGCCCATCGTCACGATCTCGCACCCCGCCTCGGCCAGATCGCGGAGCGCCTCGGGGATCTCGTCGGCGTGCTCGCCCATCCCGAGGATCAGGTTCGACTTCGTGACCTGGCCCGGGCGCAGGCGCTTGGCCTTCGCGAGCACGTCGAGCGTGCGGTCGTAGCCGAACGCGGGGCGGATCCGGCCGTGCAAACGCCGGACGGTCTCCAGGTTGTGCGCGAACACGTCGGGTCCGGCCTCCAGCACCGTCGCGATGTCGCGCTCGCCGCCCTTGAAGTCCGTGGGCAGGACCTCGATGCCGCAGCCGGGCACCGCGTCGCGGATCGCGCGGATCGTCGTCGCCCAGATCCGGGCGCCGCCGTCGGTCAGGTCGTCGCGTGCCACACCGGTCACGACGACGAACCGGAGGCCCATGTCCCGCACGGCCTCGGCGATCCGGGCGGGCTCGTCCTCATCGACCGGGTCGGGCCGGGCGGTCATCACGTCGCAGAAGCCGCACCGCCGCGTGCACCGGTCCCCGAGGATCAGGAAGGTCGCCTCGCGGTCCTCCCAGCACTCGGAGATGTTGGGGCACATCGCCTCCTCGCACACGGTGTGGAGCGAGCGTCCGCGCATGATGCCCTCGAGCTCCCGGAAGTTGGGACCGCGCTGCAGGCGGACCTTGAGCCACGGCGGCTTGCGCGCGTCGGCGGCGGGGACGCCATCCGTCGAGACGATCGGCAGGTGCAGGCGCCGCTGGCGAGGGTTGTGGTCACGGACCGGCATCGGGAGCAAGTCTACGCGGGGTGCGCGATCCGGCGGTCAGAAGCGGGCGAGCTCGAGCATCGCGGCCCCCACCCGGTCGGCATCGGGCATGAACGCGTGCTCGAGGTTGCTGGCGAAGCCCATCGCCGGGACGTCGGGCCCGCCGATCCGCACGATCGGGCCGTCGAGGTCGAACATCGCCTGCTCGGCGATCGTGGCGACGATCTCGGCGCCCGCGCCGTAGCTCCGGTTGTCCTCGTAGACGACGAGCGCCTTGCCCGTCTTGCGTACCGACCCCAGGATCGTCTCGGTGTCGAGCGGACTGATCGTGCGCACGTCCACGACCTCGGCGGCGACGCCGTGCTCATCCGCCAGGCGCGAGGCGGCCTCCAGGCACGTGTGCAGCATCAGCCCGTACGCGACGACCGTGAGGTCCTCGCCCTCGCGCTTCACGTCGGCCTTGCCGATCGGCACCGTGAACGGCTCGTCGGGCACCTCGCCCTTGATCAGGCGATACGTCCGCTTGTGTTCGAGGAACAGGACGGGGTCCGGGTCGGCGACCGCGGCTCGGAGCATGCCTGCCGCATCCGCCGGCGTGGAGGGGACCACGACCTTCAGCCCCGGCACGTGGCCGTAGAAGGCCTCGATCGACTGCGAGTGGTACAGGGCCCCGTGAACGCCGCCGCCCCACGGACTGCGGATCACCATGGGCAGGCCGAAGTCGCCGTTGGTCCGGTAGCGCATCCGGGCGACCTCCGAGACGATCTGGTCGAAGGCCGGGTGGATGAAGTCGGCGAACTCGATCTCCGCCACCGGGAGCAGGCCGTGCAGCGCCATCCCGACCGCGACGCCGACGATGCCGCCCTCGGCGAGTGGGGTGTCGATCACCCGGCGCTCGCCGAACTCGTCGAGGAACCCCTCCGTGACCTTGAACACCCCGCCGCGCACCGCGATGTCCTCGCCGAGCACGACGATCCGATCGTCGGCCGCCATCAGATCGTGCAGCGTGTCGTGGATGGCGGTGACGACGTTCTTCTCGCTCACCGGGGCTCGTCCCCCTCGAAGAAGACGTGGCGTTCGAGGGTCTCGGGGTCGGGGTCTGGCGCGTTCCACGCCCGGTCGATCTGCTCGTCCACCATCGCCTTGGTCTCGACCGCGATCGCGTCGACCGCCGCGGCGTCGAGCACGCCCGCGTCCTTCAGCGTGTCGGCGAACAGCTCGATCGGGTCGTGGTGCCGGGCCTCCTCGACCTCCTCGCGCGACCGGTAGGTGCGGTCGTCGTCGTCGGAGGTGTGGGGGAAGAACCGGTAGGTCTTGGCCTCGATCAGCGTGGGTCCCTCGCCCGACCGGGCGCGCTCGACGGCGGTCCGCATCGCGGCGTAGCAGGCGAGCACGTCGTTGCCGTCCACGACGACGCCGGGGAAGCCGTACCCCGCCGCGCGGTCGGCGACGTTCTCCACGGCCATCTGCTTGGTCTGCGCGACGCTGATCGCGTAGTGGTTGTTCTCGCACACGAAGATCACGGGGAGCCGGTGGATCCCGCCGAAGTTCAGGCCCTCGTGCCACGCGCCCTCGCTGGTGGCGCCCTCGCCGAACCAGCAGCCGACCACCGCGTCCTCCTCGCGGTACTTCGCGGCGTACGCGATCCCCGACGCGTGCGGGATCTGCGATGCGATGGGCGAGGAGTGGCTCATGATGCCCAGGCGCCTCGAGCCCCAGTGGCTGGGCATCTGCCGACCGCCCGACGAGGGATCCTCGGCCTTGGCGAACAGGCCGAGGAAGATCTCGTAGGGCGTCATGCCGGCCACCAGGACCACCGCGACGTCGCGGTAGTAGGGGAGCCAGACGTCCTGCCCGCGTCGCAGGGCCCAGGCGGTTCCCACCTGACAGCCCTCGTGACCGGAGACCGGGACGACGAACGGCACCTTGCCCTGACGGTTGAGCCGGAAGGAGGCCTCGTCGACGAGCCGGGCCGTGACCATCGTCCGGTACATCGAGCGCAGGTCGTCGGGGGAGAGGCCGAGCGCCTCGTGCGATGGCTCGATCGTCGCCCGGGTCGCCATACCGGGCCACTGTAGCATCGCCCTCCGCCGCGACGAGACCTCGAGCGGCCCTCCTCGGGCGGGCGAGGGGGGGCGGCGGCGCGAGCCTCGGGGGAGGCCGGCCCGCGCCGCCGTGAGGTCGGGGTCAAGCCCCGAAGACGTCTTCGAACACGCCGGCGTCCCGCTCCGTGTACGGCATCGAGAAGCCGCAGCCCCACAGGAAGTCCTCGTCGCCCGAGGCGAGGATCCGCTCGCCCGGTTCCAGGCCGAGGTCGCCGGCGAGGGAGGTTCCGCTCACGTCGTAGGTGCGGACGGTCACGGTCGAGCCGTCGCCGCCGCGGAACCACCGGGTGACCTCGAAGTCCACCTCGTACGGGGCGTCCATGGCCTCGGGCTCGCGGATCTGGGCGACGGTGCCGTCGAACGCGAACTGGCGCTCGGCGAGGGTCTCGGGACCGAACTCGAACGCGCAGCTCCCCAGGCCGGCGGGGCCGCCCTCGGCCACGACCGGGTCGGTGAGCTCGTCGGCGGCGGCGCTCCCTCCCACGGGCTCTTGGGGCGCGTCCTCTCCCTCGGAGCAGGCGGTGAGCGCGACCACGGCGACCGCGGCCACGGCGAACACGCGTCTGAGCATCCCGGCCTCCTTCCCGGCGGCGTATCCGGCCTTCGACGCCCGGGCATCGCGCCCGGTTCCCGGTCGCCGGTTGCGACATCCTGCTCCATGAGGTAGCATACCCCCCTAGGGTATCTAGCGAGAGGTGAGGAGCGCGGGATGGCCGGGTACAGCATGAACAAGAAGGACCTCCAGGACCGGCTCCGTCGGATCGAAGGGCAGGTGCGAGGCCTGCAGCGCATGGTCGAGGAGGACCAG
Organism: Actinomycetota bacterium; assembly: GCA_035691205.1. Classification (GTDB taxonomy): domain Bacteria; phylum Actinomycetota; class UBA4738; order UBA4738; family HRBIN12; genus DASSJM01. The sequence goes on along the minus strand of DASSJM010000016.1, from coordinate 32,014 downwards.
TACTGCATCGACGTCCTCACGCAGGTGAACTCGGTCACCTCCGCCCTGCGCTCGGTGGGGATGGGGCTGCTCGACGAGCACGTCCGCCACTGCGTCATGGAGAGCATCCAGACCGGCAGCGGCGACGAGAAGGTCGAGGAGCTGCTGGCGGCCGTCGCCCGGTTCTCGGGGAAGTGAGCCCGGCGTGAGCGATACCGACATCCGCGAGCGGGATCGGCTGCGGCTCGACGTCCTCGGCATGACGTGCGGCTCGTGCGCCGCGCGGGTCGAGAAGACGTTGAACAAGCAGCCGGGTGTGCAGGCGTCCGTGAACTTCGCGACGGGTGAGGCGGTCGTGCGCCTGGAGGACGGGGCGCCGACGTTCGAGGCGCTCCGGGAGGCCGTGAAGGACCGCGGGTACGACGTGCGGATCCACGTGGACGAGGCCGAGGAGGCCGCGCGCCGCGAGGAGCGAGCGTGGTTCCGCCGGATGGTCGTGGCCTGGCCGCTCGGCGTCGCCACGATGCTGATCTCGATGCTGTGGATGGACCAGACGTGGGCGCGGTGGGCGGCCTTCGCGCTCGCGACCCCCGTCCAGTTCTACTCGGGGTGGCCGTTCCTTCGGGGCGCCGCGATCAGGGCGCGACGGCTGTCCGCCAACATGGACACGCTGATCGCCGTCGGGACGCTCGCCGCGTACCTCTTCTCGGTCTGGGCGCTGACCGGCATGGAGGACCTGTACTTCGACAGCGCGGCCGTGATCATCGCGTTCCTCACGCTCGGGCGCTGGCTCGAGGCGAGGGCGAAGGGCCGGGCCTCCGAGGCGATCACGCGCCTGCTCGAGCTCGGGGCCAAGGACGCGCGCGTCGTGCGGAACGGCAAGGAGCTCCGCGTGCCGGCCGACTCCGTCCAGGTCGGCTGGATCGTGAAGGTGCTGCCGGGCGAGAAGATCCCGGTCGACGGTCGCGTGCTCGAGGGCGCGTCCGCCGTGGACGAGTCGATGCTGACCGGGGAGTCCGTACCGGTCGAGAAGGCGCCGGGCGACGAGGTCGCGGGCGCCACCGTGAACGTCGACGGCGTCCTCGTGTTGGAGGCGACGCGGGTTGGGGAGGACACCGCGCTCGCCCAGATCGCGCGGCTCGTGGCGGAGGCGCAGGGCTCGAAGGCGCCGATCCAGCGCCTCGCGGATCGGGTGGCCGGCTTCTTCGTGCCCATCGTCATCGCCATCGCGGCGGTGACGGCGGTCGCCTGGTACGCGATCGAGGGCTCGCTCGAGGCGGCGCTCGTGCCCGCGGTGGCGGTGCTGATCATCGCGTGCCCATGCGCGCTCGGCCTCGCGACGCCGGCCGCGCTGATGGTGGGGACCGGACGCGGCGCCCAGATGGGCATCCTGATCCGCGGCGCGGAGATCCTCGAGCGCTCCAAGAGCGTGGACACCGTGGTCTTCGACAAGACCGGGACCCTGACCGAGGGCCGGATGCGGCTGGTGGAGGTGTTCGGGTGCGCGGAGGCGCTCGAGCGTGCCGTCGCGGTCGAGGCGGGGAGCGAGCACCCGATCGCGCGGGCCATCGTCGAGGGCGCGCGCGAGCGCGGCGTCGCCGTTCCCGACGTGCGCGGGTTCCGCGCGGTCCCGGGCCGCGGCGCCCGGGCGACGGTGGACGGAACCGAGGTCATGCTCGGGCGCCGCTCCTATCTGCTCGAGCAGGGCATGAGCCTCCCCGCGTCGATCGAGCGTGAGGCCGAGCGCATGGAGGGCGCCGGGTCGACCGTCGTCTGGGGCGGGTGGGACGGCGTCGTCCAGGCCGTGTACGCGGTCGCGGATACGGTCAAGCCCGACGCCGCCGAGGCGGTGGCAGGCCTCCACGAGCTCGGCATCGGGGTCGTGATGCTGACGGGTGACAACCGGGTGACGGGGGAGGCGATCGCGGCCGAGGTGGGCATCGACCGCGTGATCGCCGAGGTCCTGCCCGAGGACAAGGTCGAGGAGGTCCGCCGGCTGCAGGCGGAGGGCAAGGTGGTCGCGATGGTGGGCGACGGGATCAACGACGGCCCCGCGCTCGCGCAGGCCGACCTCGGCATCGCCATCGGCACCGGGACCGACGTGGCGATCGAGGCGAGCGACATCACGCTGCTCCGGGGCGATCTGGCCGGCGTGGTCTCGGCGATCGGGTTGTCGCGCCGGACCTTCCGCACGATCGCGGAGAACCTGTTCTGGGCGTTCGGCTACAACGTGGCGGCGATCCCGCTCGCGGCGTTCGGGCTGCTGAACCCCGTGATCGCCGGCGCCGCGATGGCGATGTCGTCGGTCTCCGTGCTGGCGAACTCGCTCCGGCTGCGGCGGTTCGGCCGATGACGATGGACCACGCCGGCCACGGCGGTCACGCTCCGCCGCCGCGCCCCGATCACCGGGAGCACGCCGACCACGGAGCGATCGCGACGGCGGAACCGGCCGAGGCCGTGTTGCACGTGGGCGGCCTCCTGGACGTGATGGACGGACGAGGTGTGGAACGACGCCTGTCGGCTCATCGCGGCGTGCTGCACGTCGAGGCGAACGCGCTCAACCAGACCGCGACCGTCCGCTACGACCCCGTGGCGGTCTCGCTCGACGAGCTCGAGGGGTTCGTGCGCGACTGCGGGTACCACTGCGCGGGGCGCTCGGTGCCCGGTCACGTGTGCGACCCCATGGAGGACCCCGCGAGCCACGAGGCGCACGCCGCGAGCGCGGAGCGCGCCGCCGACGCCCACACCGGCCACGGCGGCCACGCCGGGATGTCGATCGCCGAGATGGCGGCCGACATGCGACGGCGGTTCGTGGTCGCGATGGTGTTCGCGATCCCGATCTTCCTGTACTCGCCGATCGCGGTGGAGGTCTTGGGTCTGGAGCTGGGGGGACCGTTCGGGATGCGGACCGACGTGCTGTCGCTGCTGCTCGCGCTGCCGGTCGTCTTCTACAGCTCGGCGATCTTCTTCCGAGGGGCGGTCGCGGCGCTGCGCAACGGCACGCTCGACATGATGGTCCTGGTCGCCACCTCCGTGGGGGTCGGCTTCGTCTACTCGGTGGCCGTGGTGCTCGGACTGCAGGGCGAGCACTTCTTCGAGGCGATCGCGCTGCTCGCGGCGTTCGTGCTGTTCGGGCACTGGATGGAGATGCGGGCCCGCGCAGGCGCGAGCGACGCCGTCCGCGCGCTGCTGGACCTCGCGCCGCCGATGGCGACCGTGCTCCGCGACGGAGAGCCCGTCGAGGTCCCGACCGCGGAGGTCGAGGTCGGCGACCTCCTGCTGGTTCGCCCCGGCTCGAAGATCCCGGTGGACGCCCTCGTCGAGGAGGGCGGGTCGAGCGTGGACGAGTCGATGATCACCGGCGAGAGCCTGCCCGTGACCAAGCGGCCGGGCGACGAGCTCATCGGGGCGACGATCAACCGAGAAGGCAGCCTCCGGGCACGGGCGACCAGGGTCGGCTCGGACACGGCGCTCGCCCAGATCGTGCAGCTCGTGCAGGCGGCGCAGAACTCGAAGGCCCCCGCACAGCGGCTGGCCGATCGAGCGGCGTCCTGGTTGGTGCTCGTCGCGCTCGGGGGTGGGCTGCTCACGTTCGCGATCTGGTTCTGGGCCGCGGGTTCCTCGTTCGAGACGGCGCTGCTCTTCGCGATCACCGTCGTCGTGATCGCCTGCCCGGACGCGCTCGGCCTCGCGACGCCGACCGCGATCATGGTCGGGACCGGGATGGGCGCCCGCCGCGGGATCCTCTTCAAGGACGCCGGTGCGCTCGAGCAGGCGTCTGGGCTCACGACCGTCGTCTTCGACAAGACCGGGACGCTCACGATGGGGGAGCCCGCCGTCGACGCGGTCCGGACGGATGGGCTGCACGAGTCGGATCTCCTGCGCCTGGCGGCGGCCGTGGAGCGCGAGAGCGAGCACCCGGTTGCCGAGGCGATCGTCCGTGAAGCCGCGGGCAGGGGCATCGAGGTGCCGGCCTCCCGGGGGTTCCGAGCGGTCGCCGGCGCGGGGGCGGTGGCCGAGGTCGAGGGCCGAACGGTGGCCGTCGGCTCGCTGCGGCTGCTCGAGGGCGGAGCCTCCGAGCTCGACGGGCTCCGCGAGGCGGGCGCCGAGCTGCAGGGCGCCGGTCGCACCGTGGCCTTCGTCGCGGTCGACGGCCGGCCCGCCGGGGTCATCGCTCTCTCGGATGCGATCCGCCCGAGCTCGCGGGATGCGGTCGCCGCCCTGTCCGCGGACGGGGTCCAGGTCGTGATGCTCACGGGCGACAACCATGCGACCGCCGGGCGCGTCGCGGGCGCGCTCGGCATCGAGCGTGTCCTCGCCGAGGTCCGTCCCGGGGACAAGGAACGCGAGGTGGCTTCCCTGCAGGCCGAGGGTCATCGGGTCGGGATGGTCGGCGACGGCGTGAACGACGCGCCGGCGCTGGCGCGAGCGGACGTCGGCATCGCGATCGGCACCGGGACGGACGTCGCGATGGAGACGGCGGACGTGGTCCTGATGCGCGCGGACCCGGCCGACGTCGCGACGGCGATGCGCCTGTCGCGGGCGACCGTCCGGAAGATGCGCCAGAACCTCGGCTGGGCGGTGGGCTACAACGCGCTCGCCCTGCCGATCGCCGCCGGCGCGTTCGCCTGGGCCGGGCTCACGCTGCGGCCGGAGATCGCGGCGCTCGCCATGTCCGGGTCGAGCCTGCTGGTGGCCGTGAACGCCCTCCTCTTGCGGCGGGCGAAGGTACGCTGAGGAGAACCGAAAGGATGAGGGGACGATGACGCAGGTGATGGAAGAGACGGGTCCGGTCGTCATCGAGGTGACCGACCAGGACTTCATGGAGTCGGTGGTCGAGGAGTCCAAGCGGCGGCCGGTGGTGGTGGACCTGTGGGCGGCGTGGTGCGGCCCCTGTCGGACGCTCGGGCCGATCCTCGAGAAGGTGGCCGAGGAGCGGGGCGGGAACTTCCTGCTCGCCAAGCTCGACGTCGACGCCAACCCCTACACGGCGGGCCAGTTCGGCGTCCAGAGCATCCCGACGGTCGTGGCGTTCCGCGACGGCAAGCCGATCGACGGGTTCGTCGGCGCGCTGCCCGAGCCGATGGTCAACCAGTTCATCGACAAGCTGATGCCGAGCGAGGCCGAGCTCGAGGTCGGGGACGCGCTCGAGGTGGAGCTCGACGGCGACCTGACGGGCGCCGAGCAGAAGTACCGCGATGCGCTCGACGTCGACCCCAACAACCGAGACGCGCGCGTGGGTCTGGGTCGGGTGCTGGCCGAGACCGGCCGCGGCGACGAGGCCCGACAGATGCTGATGCCCGTCCTGCCCGACCCCGAAGCCGAGCGGATCCTCGCGATGCTCGAGATCAAGGGTTGGGGCGACCTCACCGAGGTCGGCACGCTCGCCTCGGCGAAGCGCCTCGCGGCGCAGGGGAAGTGGCAGGAGGCGCTCGACGGGATGCTCGGCGCGCTGGCGGACGACCCGGACGCGCACCAGGCGATCCTCGAGGTGTTCGCGGTGCTGGGGGACGACGACGAGCTCGTGCCCGAGTATCGTCGCCGCCTCGCGAGCGCGCTCTTCTGATGACGGGCGAGGTCCACGACCGCATCCGCGACTTCTGGGATGCGGACTCGCATACGTACGACGAGGCGGTCTCGCACGCGATCTCGGACCCGCTCGAGGCGGCGGCCTGGCGCCAGGCGCTGCGCGAGGCGCTGCCGGAACCGCCCGCGCGCGTGATCGACGTCGGGGCCGGCACCGGCGCTCTGTCGTTGCTCGCGGCCGAGCTCGGGCACGAGGTGACCGCGCTCGACCTGTCCGCCGGGATGCTCTCGCGCGCGCAGGACAAGGCGCACGAGCGGGGCTTCCAGGATCGCATGACGTTCGTCGTGGGCTCGGCGACCGAACCGCCGCAGGGGCCGTTCGACGCCGTGATCGAGCGCCACGTGCTGTGGACGGTGCCCGACCCGGTGTTCGCGCTCGAGCGCTGGCGCGAGGTCGCGGCCCGGCTCGTCCTGTTCGAGGGCGTCTGGGGCTCGACGAACCCGGCCCAGCGCGCCAGGGAGGCCGCCGCCGAGACCCTGCGCAAGCTGATGCGGATCCCCGAGGACCACCACGCGCCCTACCCGGAGGACGTCCTGGCCGAGCTTCCGCTCGCCCGGCTCCCGTCGCCCGTCCCGCTGATCGATGCCGTCTATGAGGCGGGATGGCGGGCGGTCCGGATCAAGCGGCTGCGCGACGTCGAGTGGGCCGCCGAGCTCCACGAGCGCTGGCCGCTCGGCTGGCTCGAGCGCAAGCCGCGCTACGCCCTCGTCGCCGACGCCTGATCAGCGGCGTACGGACCAGAACACGTCGGTCCGGTACGGCATCACGAACTCGCGACGGCCGGCGAGCTCGGGATCCGTGTCCAGGAGCTCGTTCACATCAGCGATCACCTGCTCGCGCTCCTGCTCCGACGCGCTCGCCACGAAGCTGACCGACAGGACGCGGTCCATGAACGCGGTGCGGGTGACGTGGTGCACGTGGTACGCCACCCGGTGGTGGAGCGGCCCGAACAGGTGGGTGCGCTCGAACGCCTCCCGCCACGTCCCGCGGCGGTACCTCGGGGCGTCGCCGGCGAGGCGGTCGAAGATCGCGGTCAGGCGCTCGGACCAGTCGCTCGACTCGTCCCGGACGTTCCAGATGAGCCCGAGCTTGCCCTCCTCGCGGAGGACGCGGTGGATCTCGGCGAGGGCGCGCTCGCCGTCGAACCAGTGGAACGACTGCGCCGCCACGACCACGTCCGCCGAGGCATCGGCGAGCGGGATCGCCTCGGCGGTGCCGTCGAGCACGGTCACCGTCGGACAGCTCCGCTCGAGCACGTCGCGCATCGCGGTCACCGGCTCGGTCGCCGTGACGCGCGCTCCCGAGAGCGCGATCAGCTCGGTGAACCTGCCCGTGCCGGCCCCGAGCTCCAGGACGTCGCGGCCGTCCCCGATGCCGAGCTCCCGCACCATGTACTGGACCGCGTCATCCGGGTACGAGGGGCGTCCACGGCGGTAGTGCTCCACCGCGCGCGCGTACCCGTGCGCCGCCGCGAAGTGGATCTGCTCGTCGGTCACGCGGTGAGCTCCTGCACCAGCTCACCGAGCCTGCCGATGTATCGGTCGACGTCGATCTCGGTCGCGGCCACCGAGATCGCCGGTCCCGCCCACTCCATCGCCTCCCACACGCCCCGGTTGACCATCCACAGGCGCAGGAGTCGGTAGAGCTCGGTGTCGTGGGACGCGTGGGAATCGGCCGAGTCGCGCGGGAGGCGGCCGTCGAACGCGTATCCGGCCCGCGGGCCCAGCCGGTGGGCCTTCCAGGACAGGCCTCCCGAGGCGGCCGCCGCCTCGATCCCGTCGGCGAGCCGGGTGCCGAGGCGCGACGTGCGCTCGTAGGCCTCGTCGGTCAGGACCTCGGTGAGCGCGGCGCGGGCCGCCGCCATCTGGAGCGCGTTGCCGAAGAGCGTCCCTCCGGTCGCCACCTCCGGGACGTCGAACAGCCCGCCGCCGAAGTCGGCGACGACCTCGAGCGGGACGGCGACCTCGTCGGTCATCCCGTACGCGCCGATCGGGACCCCCGCCCCGATCGACTTGCCGAGGGTCACGAGGTCGGGCTCGAGACCCCACGAGCCCACCAGGCCCCCCGCGCCGCAGATCAGCGTGTGGGTCTCATCGACGATCAGGAGCGTGCCGGCATCCCGCGTGAGCCGCCGCAGCGCGTCGTGGAACCCGGGGCCGGGCTGGACCACCCCAACGTTCGTGAGCGCGGGCTCGGTGAGGACGCAGGCAACGTCCCCCGGCGCCAGTGCCTGCTCCAGCGCGCCGACGTCGTTGAAGGCGACGAGGCGCACGTCGTCGGCGACCCGGGGGAGCAGGCCGAGCAGCTCCGGCTTCAGCTCGCCGTCCTCTCGGGTCACGAGCATCTCGTCGGCGTGCCCGTGGTACTTCCCCTCGAACATCAGGAGCTTCGGACGGCCGGTGAGGTGGCGCGCCACGCGGATCGCCTCGGTGTTCGCCGTCGTGGCCGCGAGCGTGAACCGCCACTTGGGCAGTTCCCACCGCCGGGCGAGCTCCTCGGCGACGACGATCGCGTCCTCCGTGGGCATGAGGAACTGCGGTCCGAGGGCGATCCGTTCGCTCACCGCCCTCACGACGGGCTCGGGCGAGTAGCCGCAGAACATCGACGTGTCGGCGATGTTCGTGTCGAGCATCCGGTGGCCGTCGACGTCGACGATGTAGGGGCCCTCCCCTCGGTCGATCCACAGCGGCTCGTGGCCGAACAGGTCGGCCATCCAACCGTTCGGCACGCCCTGGGGCATCTGCGCGCCCGCGCGTCGGGAGAGCTCGAACGAGCGCGGGTGCTCGACGACGAAGCGCGCGTACTCGCGCTCGGTCAGCTCGCCGATGCGGCGGCGGTCGATGCCGGGTGCGTGGGCCACTCGCGCTCCTGGGTCTCGAACCGGAGGCCGAACACCTCCTCGAACCGCCGGGCCACGATCGGCGCCATCTCCTGGACGGTCACCTCGCGCCCGACGAGCTCGGAGAGCGACGTTACCCCCTCGTCCGCCAGGCCGCAGGGCACGATCGCGTCGTACCAGGACAGGTCCGTGGTGCAGTTCAGCGCGAACCCGTGGAGCGAGACGCGCATCCGCAGCAGGCGGACGCCGATCGCGGCCACCTTGCGCTCGCCGGACCAGACGCCGGTCTGGACGTCGCTCCGGTGCAGGCCGGCGCCGATCTCCGCCGCCGAGCGGATCAGGACCTCCTCCAGGTCCCGGACGAACCGCAGGGCGTCGGGTCGCGGGCCGACGTCGAGGATCGGGTACCCGACCAGCTGTCCCGGACCGTGGAAGGTGAGCGACCCACCGCGGTCGATGAACCGCAGCTCGGCGCCGGCCGCCCCGATCCGCTCCTCGGTCCACACGATGTGGTCGGGCTTCCACCGGCGCCCCGCCGTGAACACCGGGGGGTGCTCCAGCAGGATCAGCGTGTCGGAGCGAGAGCCGGCCAGACGCGCATCCGCGAGCTCGTGCATCGCGGCGTTGGCCGCGTCGTAGTCGACGAGGCCGACCGGGAGGATCAGGCGGCCGATGCGCGCCATCGGCTCAGACGCCGAGGTCGCCGCCGAAGTCCCAGGTCTCGAGGTTCTCCTTCACCCGGGCGAGGAACCGTGTCGCGATCTCGCCGTCGATCACGCGGTGGTCCCAGGACATGGAGATGTTGACCATCGAGCGGATCGCGATCGCGTCATCGATCACGACCGGCCGCTTCGTGATCGCGTCGAGCGACAGGATCCCGGTGTTCGGGGTACTGATGATGGGCACCGAGGCGATCGAGCCGAACGGGCCTGGGTTCGTGATCGTGAACGTGGCGCCGTGCACCTCGTCGGGCTTCAGCTGGTGCGCCCGCGCCCGGTCCGCGAGGTCCGCGATCGCTCGCGCGAGCCCGACCGCGTTCATCCCGTCCGCGCCCTTCACCACCGGGACGATGAGCCCCGCGTCGTAGGACACGGCGATGCCCATGTTCACGTACTTGTGGAGCACGATGTTCTCGCCGTCGAGCCGAGCGTTCACGTAGGGGAACTCGTGCAGCGCGTCGATCGTCGCTCGCACCACGAACGGCAGGTACGTGAGGTTGACCCCGTACTTCTGCGCGAACACATCCTTCGCACGAGCGCGGAGCGCGACGAGCCGCTCGACGTTGACCTCGACCATCGTCCAGGCCCGCGCCGTCGTCTGCACCGACCCGAGCATGTGCGTGGCGATCGCGCGGCGGATGTGGGTGACGGGCACGACCTCTTCGCCCGCGCTTGCCACCATGGGGGCGGGAGCCGCGACCGGAGCCGGGGCGGGGGCGGCCGCGGGGGCGACCGCCGCGGCAGGAGCCGGCACAGCCGCCGGCCCGGCCGCCACGAACGCGAGCACGTCGTTCTTGGTGATCCGCCCTCCGGTCCCGGTCCCCGTCACGAGCGTCAGGTCGACCCCGTGCTCCGCCGCCAGCTTCCGGACGAGCGGCGACAGGATCTGCGACCGCGGCCCTCGATCCGGCAGCTCACCGGCAGAGGCGGCCATCGGGACCGGAGCGGCCTCGGGCTGCGGGGGAGCCGGAACCGGAACGGCGGCGGCCTGAGCAGGAGGCTCACCCCCGGCCGCCACGGTGGGTTCGACGGGCGATGCCGCCGCGACCCCTCCCGCCTCCGCGATCTCCGCGAGGTCGGTGCCGACGGCGACCGTCTCGCCCTCGGGCACGAGGATCTTCGTCAGCGTGCCGGCCACGGCCGAGGGGACCTCGGTGTCCACCTTGTCGGTCGAGATCTCGAATAGCGGCTCGTCGAGGGCGACCGTCTCGCCCTCGGCCTTCAGCCACTTCAGGATGGTCCCCTCGATCACGGTCTCGCCGAGCTGCGGCATCTGCACGGACGTCATCGATCCTCCCGTTGGGTCACCAGGCCGACAGCTTCCTGACGGCGTCCTCGATGTCCGCCACCTGCGGAAGGTACGCGTCCTCGAGCGACGGCGAGAACGGCACCGGCACGTTGGGCGGCGCGAGTCGCACGACGGGCGCGTCGAGCGACTCGAAGGCGTGCTCGGCGATCAGCGCGGAGACCTCGGCGCCGATGCCGAGGAACCGGTGGCTCTCGTACAGCACGATCGCCCGGCTCGTCTTGGCCACGGAGGCAAGGATCGCCTCCTCGTCCAGCGGCTGCACCGTCCGCAGGTCCAGGACCTCGACGCTGGCGCCCTCAGACGCGAGGGTCTCGGCCGCCTCGAGCGCCTGGTGGACCATCATCCCGTACGCGACGATCGTCACGTCCTCCCCGGGACGCTTCACGTCCGCCTTGCCGATCGGCAGCACGAAGTCCGGATCCTCGGGCACGACCTCCTTGATCCGCCGGTAGATCCACTTGTGCTCGAGGAACACGACCGGGTTGTCGTCGCGGATCGCCGCCTTCAGCAGGCCCTTGGCGTCGGTGGGGAAGGCGGGCGTGACCACCTTCAGCCCGGGCGAATGCGCGAACCACGGCTCCGGGTTGAACGAGTGGAAGCTGGACGCGCGCACGCCGCCGCCGGAGGGGCCGCGGAGCACCACCGGCGCGGGCACCCCGCTCCGGTAGTGGTAGCGGGCGAGCGCGGTGGTGATCTCGTCGAACCCGCTCGACATGAAGTCCGCGTACTGGAACTCGGCCACCGGGCGCAGGCCCTCCATCGCCGCGCCGAGGGCCATCCCGACGATCGTCTCCTCCACGATCGGGGTGTCCATCACGCGCTCGGGCCCGAAGTGCTCGATGAAGCCCTCGGTCACCTTGAAGGCGCCACCGTAGTGGCCGATGTCCTCGCCGAGCATGAACACGCGCTCGTCGCGCTCCATCTCCTCCCACAGCGCTTCGGCGATGGCGATGAGGTAGGTGGCCTCGCCCGCCTCGGTCCGCTTGCCCCGGGGCTCGGCGCCGTGGCCGGCCGCCCCCGCCTCGAGCGACTTCGTGGCCATCAGGCGCTCGTCCCCCCGCCGCGTCCGGGCTCGCCGGCCCAGTAGCCGTCCTCGACCCATAGGCCCTTGGTCACGTCGCCGGGCTCGGGGAACGGGGAGGAGAGCGCGAACTCGTACCCGGCCTCGAACTCGGCCCGGACGCGCTCATCCATCTCGGCCACGTCCTGTTCGCTCACCACGTTGCGCGCGAGCAGCAGCTCCTGGAACCGCTTAACCGGATCCTTGTGGGTCATGTACTCCTCGAGCATCTCCTTCGGCACGTACTTCGCCGGGTCGTGGCCGGCATGCCCCCGCCACCGGAGCGACACGCTCTCGATCAGCGTGGGCCCACCGCCGGAGCGCGCGCGCTCGACCGCCTCGTGGGCGACCCGGTAAACGTCGAGCACGTCCTGGGCGTCGACGCGCACGCCGGGCATCTCGTACGCGGGGGCGCGCTCGGCGATCGACTTGAGCGGGAACTCCAGGGTGTTGGGGGTCGAGTACGCGAACTGGTTGTTGTTCACGACCCACACGACGGGCAGGTCGTAGATCGCCGAGACGTTCAGGGCCTCGTGCCACCGTCCGTTGGAGGTGGAGCCGTCGCCGCAGATCGCCATCGCGACCCGTGGCTCGCCCCTGCGCTGGTACGCGAGCGCGGCGCCGCACGCGACCGGGTACGCGATCGGCAGGTGGGACATCACGGTCCAGGTGCGGTTGCCCTGCCAGTCGCCGATGTGGCTGTTGCCGTCGCGCCCGCGCGTGTAACCGTCGATCCGACCCCAGAACTGCGCCATCACCCGCCCGAGCTCGAGCCCCTTCGTGAGCTGCGCCGAGAGGTCTCGGTGCGTGGGGAACAGCGAGTCCTCGTGGCGGAGGGCGAACGTGACCCCGACGTGGGTGCCCTCCTGCCCGCGGCCCGAGTAGATCGCGCCGGGCAGGCGGCCCTGCCGGTACAGGGCCTCCATGCGCTCGTCGAAGTAGCGGCAGAGCCGAAGCAGATGCCACATCCGGCGAAGCTCGTCGTCGGACAGGCCGACGCGCCAGTCCTCGGAGGAGGACATCTGCTGCTCGGAGACGGTCGTCGCCACGCTGTTATGCCCCGTGGAGCGGCTTGCCCGCGAGCGCCAGGAACGCCTCGCCCACGGCCTCGGACAGGGACGGGTGGGGGTGGATCAGGGCGGCGACCTCGGCGGGGACCGCCTCCCACGCCACCGCCAGCATCGCCTCGGAGATCAGGTCCGTGACGTGCGGACCGACCATGTGGACGCCCAGCACCGGACCGCCCTCGGCGCCGGCGACGATCTTGATCGATCCGCCCTCGGCGACGATGTTGGCCTTGCCCACGGCTTGGAGGTTGAGACGCTCGACCTCGACCGCGTGGCCGCGTTCGACGGCCTGCGCCTCGGTGAGGCCGACGCTCGCGATCTCGGGCGTGCAGTAGGTGACCCGCGGGATGTTCGCGTACTCGATCTCGGGCACGTCGATGCCGGCGATGCGCTCGGCGACCGCGTACCCCTCGGTGAACGAGACGTGGGCGAGCTGCAGCGGCGTCGCGGCGACGTCGCCGAGGGCCCACACGTGCGGGACGGTGGTGCGCAGCCAACCGTCCACCTTCACGAACCCGCGCTCGAGCTCGACGCCGGCCTCCTCGAGCCCGAGCCCGTCGGTGACCGGCCCGCGACCCACCGCCACGAGGCAGATGTCGGCGAGGACGGTCTGCGCCTTGCCCGCGGCCTCGAACGCGACCTCCACGTGATCGCCCGCGTCGACGACCGAGCTGACCGATGCGCCCGCGTGGGCCGCGATGCCGCGCTTGCGGAACGCGCGCGCGATCTCCTTGGAGAGGTCCTCGTCCTCGAGCGGGGCCAGACGCGGCAGCGCCTCGACCAGGGTCACCTCGGCGCCCATCGAGCGGTAGAAGCTGGCGAACTCGAGCCCGATCGCGCCCGCGCCGATGATGACGGCCGAGGTCGGGATCTCCGGGTACCAGAGCGCCTGGTCGCTGGTGATGATCCGGTCGGTGACCTCGAGCCCGGGCAGGAGCTTCGGGCGCGAGCCGGTCGCCAGCACCACGTCGGGGGCGGTGAGCGTTCGGCCGGCCACCTCGATGCTCGGACCGGGACGCAGGACCGCGTGTCCGTACACGACGTCGACCTTCCGCGCCTTGAGCAGGCCGCCCAGCCCGGACACGAGCTTGTCGACGATCTTGGACTCGAAGACCTGCACCTGGGTCCAATCGGGCTCGCCCGAGGCCTTGATGCCCCACTCCTCCGAGCGGTTCACGGCGTCCATCACCGCGGCCGACTGCAGGAGCGCCTTGGTGGGGATGCATCCTCGGAGCAGACAGGTGCCGCCGAGGCGCTCGTCGCGTTCGACGATAGCGACGCGCTTCCCGAGTTGGGCCGCCCGCAGGGCACAGGAGTAGCCCCCCGTCCCCGCGCCGACCACGACTACGTCATACGCGTCGGACATACCGAGCGACCATGCTACCGCGACCGTCCGAACGGGCCGGCCACGGCGGGCCCGAGCGGGAACGTAGGATGGCCCTCCATGAGCGAGGCCGCGCGCCACGGTCCCCTCGAGGACGTCCATCGCCACCTCGGGGCCAAGATGGGGCCGTTCGGCGGGTGGCTGATGCCGATCGAGTACGCGGGGACGCTCGCCGAGCACCGGGCGGTGCGCGAGCGCGTCGGGCTATTCGACCTGTCCCACCTCGGCAAGCTCGACGTGCTCGGGCCCGAGGCGTTCGGCGTGCTGCAAGGTCTGCTGACCAACGACCTGGGTCGTGTCGAGGTCGGGCATGCCCAGTACCACCACCTGCTGAACGGGGACGGCGGCGTGCTCGAGGACCTGTTCGTGTACCGGCTCGGTCCCGAGCGATGGTTCGTCGTCCCCAACGCCTCCAACACCGACCTGGTCGCCTCGGCGGTCGCGGACGCGGGCGCCGAGGTGCTCGCCCACGACGAGTGGTGCTTCCTCGGGGTCCAGGGGCCCCGGGCCCACGCGGTCGTCGGCGCGCTGTGGCCGGAGGCGGTCGAGCTGCCGTTCCGGGGATGCCGCACCGTCTCATGGTCGGGTGCCGAGGTGGTGCTCGCCAGGACCGGCTACACGGGGGAGCGGGGCTACGAGCTGTTCGCGCCGGGCTCGCTCGCGCGCGAGCTGTGGGGGGCACTCATGCAGGCAGGTGCCGGGTCGGGGATCGAGCCGTGCGGGCTCGGCGCACGCGACGTCCTCAGGCTGGAGATGGGGTACCCGCTGTACGGGCAGGACCTGGGGCCGGGACGGACGTCGCTCGAGGCCGGGCTCGGATGGGCGGTGGCCCTCGACAAGGGGGACTTCGTGGGTCGCACGGCGCTCCTCCGACAGCGCGAGTCGGGGCTGCCGAGCCTCCTCCGTGGCCTCGCGACCGCCGACCGCCGGCACATCCCGAGGGCGCACCAGACGGTCCTCGCTGGGGGCGGGCAGGTGGGGGAGGTCACCAGCGGGACGTTCTCCCCGCTGCTCGGCCACGGGATCGCGATGGCCTACCTGTCGCCGGCGGACGCGTTCGAGCCGGGGACCGAGGTCGAGATCGACATCCGCGGCCGAGCGGCACGGGCTCGCGTGGTGAGGACCCCCTTCGTGGATCGCTCGCCCCGGTGAGGGCGGGGGCGCGGGACCGGTAGCGCCGGATCAGACCGGGCCGACGACCGTGAACGTCGGGGGCCTGGCCGCCGCGATCATCTCGGCCACCGATGCGCCGTTGAACTCGGTCCGCTCGAGGAGCCGGTCGAGCAGCAGCGGAGCTCGGGGCGACTCGGGCATCGCGGCCACCACCAGGTACAGCCCCGAGCTCGGGATCCCCACCTCGCGCACGGGACCGTATCCGGGGGCGGCGACGAAGTACGCCCAGCGGGTGAGGCGGTCGCGCACGGTGCACGTCCCGATCCCGCGAGCCACGAAATCACCCGGCGAGTCGAGGGTTCCACGGGCGTACGTCGGGACGTGGTCGACGATCACGCGGTGGCTGGTGGCGCTGCAGCGCTTGGAGCCGGTGATCAGGTGCAGGGCGGTGCTGGTGGCGGCGAGGTAGTAGTAGTCGGACGGGACGCCGACCTCGGTGCCGTCCACCCACATCGCGGCGAGTCCCTCGATCGGGGGCCGGTCGCCCTGCCAGGCGGTCAGCCGCGGACCGGCGACGATCCCTCGCCGCGGGTCGCCCGACGAGCCAGCGAGCTGCGTCCGCCACTCGTCCGGGATGGTCGCGCTGACGGGTCCCGCGGACACGTGCTGGAACGGGCTCGGGGACTGACGGATCAGGAGCGGGGGAGCGGCCGGCGCGGGCGCGTCGGACCTGATGTCGCCGCAGCCCGCGGCGACCAGCGCAACCACGAAGACGCTGATGACCCTCCGCACCCGCCGATCAACCGCAGCATAGACCCGGGGTCGTCGGGCGTGCCACCTCGCCCCGCGGCGGCGTCTCGGGTAGCATCGGCCCGACAACCGAAGAGCGTTCACCCTCGAGGGTGGCCGGACGGCCCGCCGTCCGGCCGGAGGCGACCAGGGAGCCGATCCCCGGTCGCCGACAGGGAAGCCGGTGAGAGACCGGCGCGGTCGCGCCACTGTGACCGGGGAGCGAACCCGACGGAACCACTGGGACCAACGGTCCCGGGAAGGGTCGGGGAAGCGCAGATCCGGGAGTCAGGAGACCTGCCCCGAGGGGTTCGACGGCGTCCTTCGCACGAAAGGAGACGCGCGTGAGAACCACCCGTTCCGCCCTCGGCATCCTGCTCTGCCTGCTCCTGCTGGCCGCGGCCTGCGCGGAGGACGATCAAACGTTCTCGGCCTCGGCGGGTGCCCCGTCCTCGAGAGCGACGGGTGCCGCGGCGTCTGGAGCCACCGGGCCCGCGGCCTTCCCAGTGACGCTCACCGACGACGACGGGGTCGAGGTCACGATCGCCGAGGAGCCCCAGCGCATCGTCACGTTCGCGCCGTCGATGACCGAGATCGTGTTCGCGCTCGGCGTCGGGGACCGGCTCGTGGGGGTCGCCGGACCGTTCGACGACTTCCCCGCCGAGGCGAAGGCGATCCGGCAGGTCGGCGGCGCCGGCGAGTTCGGCGTGGACCCCAACCTCGAGGACGTGGTTGCGCTCGAGCCCGACCTGTTCCTCACGATCGCGGGCGGCGACCCGTGGAAGGAGCAGCTGCGGGAGCTGGGCGTCACGGTCGTCACGCTCAACGCGACCGACTTCGACGACCTGCTCGATGACATCGGCAAGGTGGGGCTCGTGACGGGCTCGGTGGGCGAGGCCGAGGCCCTCGTGGCCGAGATGGCGGCGCAGGCCGGGGAGGTCGCCGCCGCCGTCCCCGAGCGGACCACCTGCTTCTTCGAGGTCTACTTCGCGAAGACCCTCACGACGGTCGGCCCGAACACGTTCATCTACGACCTCCTCGAGCGCGCGGGCTGCGACCCGGTCACCGCCGACGCCACCAGCGACTATCCGGAGTGGTCGGTGGACGACCTCCTCGCCGACGGGCCCGACGTGTACCTGGCGACCTCCGAGTCCGCCTCGAGCGTGGAGGAGATCGCCGATCGGCCGGGCTTCGCAGGCATCGAGGCGGTCGCCAGCGGCAACGTCGTCTTCGTCGACTCCGACCTGGTGACCCGGCCCGGGCCTCGGGTGGTCGAGGGTCTCGCGCAGATCTCCGCGGCCCTGTTCGCGCCGGGCGACTGACGTGCGACCCGGGGCGCGTCGTTACCGCACCGTCCTGGTCGTGCTCGCCCTGTCGCTCGTCGCCTCCGTGCTCCTCGCGCTCGCGGCCGGCTCGGTGGGGATCTCGCCAGGGTCGGCCCTGCGGCTCGTGACCTGGAAGCTCGGCCTGGCGGAGCGTCCCCGCGGGGTTCCCGCCTCGACCGAGGTGATCCTGTTCCAGCTGCGGCTGCCCCGGGTGGCGCTCGCGATGATCGTGGGGCTCGCGCTGGCGGTCGCCGGGACCCTGTTCCAGGGGCTCTTCCGCAACCCGCTCGCCGACCCCGCGATCGTGGGCGTGTCCTCCGGTGCGGCGCTCGGGGCCATCGCGGTGATCGTCGCGGGCGGCGGAGCGCTGCTGGGCGGGCTCGGCGTGTCCCTGGCGGCCTTCGTCGGCGGGATGCTCACGGCCTTCTTCGTGTATCGCATCGCTCGCGTCGGCCCGGCGGTGAACGTGGCGACGCTGCTGCTTGCCGGGATCGCGGTCGCCGCCGTGATCTCGGCCGTGATGTCGCTCGTGATGTCGTTCGCGGGCGAGGAGATCCGCAGCATCTACTTCTGGCTCCTCGGCGGGCTCTCGGCCCGCGGGTGGACCGCCGTCGAGGTCGTGGGCCCGCTGATCCTGCTCGGCACGGCGGGGGCGGTGCTGTTGATCCGCGACCTGAACCTGGTCTCGCTTGGCGAGGAGCGGGCGGCCCAGCTGGGCGTGGACGTCGATCGGTTCAAGTGGCAGGCGGTGGCCCTGGGGGCGCTGCTCGCCGGGGCCGCGGTCTCGGTCGCCGGGGTGATCGGCTTCGTGGGGCTCATGACCCCCCACGTGATGCGGCTGATCGTGGGCTCGGATCACCGGCGGCTGCTCCCCGCGGTCCTGCTCGCCGGCCCGACCTTCCTCGTGCTGGCCGATCTCGTGTCCCGCGTCGCGATCGCACCGCAGGAGCTGCCGCTCGGCGCGGTGACGGCCCTGGTCGGCGGTCCCTTCTTCCTGTACCTCCTCCGCCGCGAACGCCGGAGGGCGACCGCCCGTGCCTGAGCCCGTCCTGGCGCTCGAGGACGTCAGCTGCGGGTACGGGCCCTCGACCGTCCTGCGCGGCGTCTCCCTCCACGTGCGGGCCGGCGAGGTCGTCGGGCTCGTGGGCCCCAACGGCTCCGGGAAGACCACGCTCGTCCGATCGGCGTCGCGAGCCCTCCGCCCGTCGGCGGGGAGGGTGCGGGTGGTCGGCCGGGATCCGTACACCGTGCACGCGCGAGAGGCCGCGCGGCTGGTGGCGGTCGTTCCCCAGGACCTGGCGCCCGCGTTTTCCTTCACGGTGCTCGAGATGGTGCTGATGGGCAGGACGCCGTACCTGTCCTCGTTCGGCGGCGGAGGGGAGGAGGACTGGGCCCGAGCCCGGGCGGCCATGGTCGCGACCGGCATCCAGCATCTGGCCGACCGCTCCGTGGACGAGCTGTCGGGCGGCGAGCGCCGGCGCGTCGTGCTGGCCCAGGCGCTGGCGCAGGAGGCGCCGCTCCTGCTCCTGGACGAGCCGACCACGCACCTGGACGTGCGTCATGTGCTCGAGGTGCTGGCGATCGTTCGGCGGCTCGCAGAGCGGGAGGGGACGGCCGTGCTGGCGATCCACCATGACCTGAACGTCGCCGCCACCACCTGCGACCGCCTGGTCGCGCTCCACGACGGCGAGGTGGTGGCCGCCGGCCCGCCCGAGGTGGTGGTCACCGCCGAGCTCCTGCGGGAGATCTACGGGGTCGAGGCAGATGTCAGGACCGACGAGACCTCCGGCCGCCCCTCGGTGCGGCTCACGGTGCCGGCGGAGCCGGTCGCATCGCTTGGACGGCGGGCGCACGTGGTCGGCGGAGCGGGGCGGGGAGCACGCGTCCTGCGGATGCTCGCGGAGGCGGGGTACGACGTGTCGGCGGGTGTGCTGCACGCCTCGGACACGGACGCGAGCGTCGCGGAGCGGCTCAACCTGTTGCGCGTGAGCGTGCCGCCCTTCTCCCACATCGACGCCGAGGCCGAGGGCGCCGTTCGCCCCATGATGCGGGAGGCCGACCTGCTGGTGGTGTGCGACGCGCCCTTCGGGCCGGGCAACGTGGCCAACCTCCGCCTGGCCCTCGAGGCCGCCCGGTCGGGTGTGACGACGCTCCTGCTCGAACAGGTGCCGATCGAGGAGCGCGACTTCACGGACGGCGAGGCGACCGCGCTCTGGGCCGAGCTACGGACGATCGCCCGTTCGGTGTGGTCCTACGAGGAGATGGCGTTCGGCCTGCGGTAGGGGGTGGGCGGCGCCCCCGATGGGGCGCACGGGACCTCGCCGAGGTCGCTCGGCGAGGTCGGGTCGCCGAGCTCGGGCTTGCGGACGTGGTCGCCCCGGTGGGCCGGGATCACGAACGCGACCAGGGTCCCACCGGCCGGCACGGGGTCGGCCCACATGATCCCGCCGTGCTGCAGCACGAGCTGCCGGGCCAGGTGGAGCCCCACCCCGGCGCCGGCGCGCTCCTTGCGAAGGATGTCCTCGCCCGCGACGAACGGTTCGTCGAACGCCCTCGCGACGGTCTCTCGAAGCATGCCGTCGCCGCAGTCGGTGACGGACACGACGACACCCTCCTCCATCAGGCGGGCGCGGAGCGCGACCGGACGATGCTCACGCGTGTAGCGGCACGCGTTGTCGAGGATCTGGCGAACGATCTCCGCGAACCGCACGGGGTCGGCGGCGCCCACGAGGGTGTCGGGCAGCTCGCGAACGATCGCGATCGTTGGGTACTGGCGGGAGATCTCGTCGGCGGCGTGGATCAGCACCGGCGCCAGGTCGACCTCGTCGACCCGCAGGGTGAACGAGCCGCGATCCAGCTCGGCGACCGTCAGCATCTCGTCCACGAGCAGGGCGAGCTTGTCGAGCGAGGCCTCGAGCTGCCCGAGGAACTCCCGCTGCTCGTCCTCGGGGATGCCTCGGTTGCGGAGGACGTAGGAGATGCCCTTGGCGATGGTCACCGGCGTGCGGAGCTCGTGCGAGACGTTCGCGAGGAAGTCCGCCTTGGCGGTGGTGAGCGCCTCGAGGCGCGCGGTGGTCTCGGCCACCGTGGTCTCCAGTGCGGCTCGCCGATGGGACTCCACCGCGAGCCGCTCGACGATCCGGCTCGCGATGCGAGGGCTGAGGGAGACGGTGCCCGCCTGCGCGGCGCGGATCGCGCGGGACACGCCCTCGGGCCCGTCGGCCTTCGAGACGTACGCGGCGGCACCGGCCTCCAGAAGATCGGCGGCGAGCAGGGGTGAGGGGGCATCGGTCCAGCAGATCACCGAGGTGTCGGGAACCGCGGCCAGGAGACGCCGGACGAGCTCGCCTCCGGACAGGCCGTCGAGGGTGACCTCGGTGACCACGAACTCGGGGCGGGTGCGCGCGGCCAGCTCGACCGCCCGGTACCCGTCGTTCGCCACCTCGAGCTGCAGCTCCGCCCCGGACCGCATCAGCGCGTAGTGCAGCGGCGCGAGGCCATCCGGGGTGTCGCACAGGAGCACCTTCGTAGGCATCGTGTAGAGGTATCGGCACGCGGCCGGCCGTGGGTTGAGTCGGGAGAACGGTCTACTCGACGAGCCCGCTGCGGATCGCGATCGCCACCGCCTGGGCGCGGTCGTTGGCGCCGAGCTTCTCGAAGATCCGCTCCAGGTGGGTCTTGACCGTGTGCGGGCTGATCCCGAGGTCGTGCGCGACCTCCTTGGTGGTGGCCCCGTAGGCCACCTTCTGGAGGATCTCCTTCTCGCGCTTGGACAGCGGAGGGGCGTCCACGCGCTTCTCCGCGATCTGGACCTCTTCGATGAAGGCCGCCGTGAGCTGTGGGTGGATGACCGCCTTGCCCTCGAGCGCCAGGCGTGCGGCGTTCACGAGCTCGTCGGCGGAGGCGTCCTTGAGCAGGTAGCCCGAGACCCCCGCCTGGATGGCCTCGGAGATGGATGCCCGCGACTCGTCCACGGTGAACAGGATCACCCTGGTCTCCGGGGAGGCCTTGCGGATCGCCTTCGTCGCCTCGATCCCGTTCATCCCCGGCATCCGCACGTCCATGAACACGATGTCGGGCGTGAGCTCGACGACCTTCTCCACGGCGACCTCGCCGCTCTCGGCCTCGCCCACGACGATGACGTCGTCCTCCAGGTCCAGCGCGGAGTGCAGCCCCTCGCGGGTGACGGGGTGGTCGTCGACGATCAGGATGCGGATAGCCATCGTCTCCATGGAATAGCGGTCGGCGGCTGGGCGTCCTCTAGGATAGAGGTTCATCTTCCCCGAAGGAAACGACCTCATGGATGAGACCACCACCCACGAGCCCGAGACCGCCGCCCCCGATGGGGGGGATCGCCCGACCGAGGACCAGGTCCTGGACGCCCTCAGGCACGTCATCGACCCCGAGCTCGGCATCAACATCGTCGATCTCGGCCTGGTCTACGACGTGGAGGTCTCCGAGCAGGGCGCGGTGCACATCGAGTACACGCTGACCACGATGGGGTGCCCGATCGGGCCGCTGATCGAGCATCAGATGCAGTCGTTCCTCGAAGGCGTGCCCGGCGTGACCACGGTGGAGCCGGAGATGGTCCTGCGCCCGGCCTGGACACCCGAGATGATGTCCGAGGAGGCCAAGGCCGCCCTCGGGTACTTCTGAGCGACCCCCGTTGACAGGTCCGGAACCCGGGTGCTTGAGTTGCACCTGCGATTCCCGACCTCACAGGTAGGAGTTCCGTGGTCCGGACGAGAGCGGCGGGGGTGGTGGGGGCGATGATCCCCTCTCGCCTGTGCTGTCCGGGTCCACCCGCGCCCGTCCTCGAGCGCTGAGCGGCGGCCGGGCCGCTCCTCAGCGGTTCCCCGGTGTCGCACGACACTCGCCTCCGGTGATCCGCGGCACGGCCGGGTCCGGGTCCGATGACCGAGCATCCAACGCTTTGGGACGACCGTCCCGGAAGGAGGAAGGGATGACCGAGTACGCCAAGCCCGACGTGCTGGTCGAGACCGACTGGCTCCAGGAGCACGTCGGCGATCCGACCGTCCGCATCATCGAGGTGGACGAGGACACGACCGCCTACGAGAAGGGCCACATCGGAGGCTCGGTGGGGTGGGATTGGTCGACCGACCTGCATGCGAAGGTCGGCCGCGACTACCTGAGCCGGTCCGAGCTGGCCGAGCTGCTGTCCGAGGCCGGCGTCGGCCCCGAGACGACCGTGGTGCTCTACGGCGGCAACAACAACTGGTTCGCGGCCTACGCCTACTGGATCTTGAAGCTGCGCGGCTTCGACGCGGTGAAGCTCCTGAACGGCGGGCGGAAGAAGTGGGAGCTCGAGAGCCGCCCGCTCACGCAGGAGGTGCCCTCGTACGCGCCCACGGGGATGACCCTGTCCGAACCCGAGAGGCCGGAGATCCGCGCGCTCCGGGACGAGGTGCTCGCCAAGGTCGGCGGCCCGACGGGATTCGTCGACGTCCGGGCCCCCGAGGAGTACCGGGGCGAGAAGCTCGCGCCGGATCACCTGCCCCAGGAGCAGGCGCAGGTCCCTGGGCACATCGCGGGCGCTGCGAACATCCCGTGGGCCAAGGCGGCGAACGAGGACGGGACCTTCAAGAGCGCGGACGAACTGAGGGCGCTGTACGAGGCCGAGGGCATCACCGGCGACCGCGAGATCATCGCCTACTGCCGGATCGGCGAGCGCTCCAGCCATACGTGGTTCGCGCTTCAGGAGCTGCTCGGGTACGCGAACGTGAAGAACTACGACGGTTCGTGGACCGAGTACGGCTCGCTGGTGGGCGCGCCGGTCGAGAAGGGCTGACCCTCCGACACGATGGGGGCGGGCGGCTCGCCCGCCCCCATCCGGCCGGCGGTCTGTGCCTGACCGGCCCGACCGGCTTCCGCGAGGGGCGGGTCGCGGATCTCGGAGGTCGAGCGCTATTCCTACCTGGGCGATGGACTTTCGCGCCCGCACACGCGTATCCTGGCTAGGTACGCACCCGGCCGGGAAGGATCGACGTGGCCACCACTCAGCAGGAACACCTCGAGGAGCTCTCGAAGGGCTATCGCTTCGGCTGGCATGACCCCGAGAACTACGTCTTCAAGCCGAAGAAGGGTCTGAGCCCCTCGGTGGTCGAGGAGATCTCCGCGATCAAGGGTGAGCCGGACTGGATGCGCAAGTTCCGGCTGAAGGCGCTCCGGCACTTCGAGGCGCGCCCGATGCCCTGGTGGGGCGCGGACCTGTCCGACATCGACTTCCAGGACATCTTCTACTACCTGAAGTCCACCGAGGGGCAGGCCAAGAGCTGGGAGGACCTGCCCGAGGACATCAAGGGGACCTGGGACAAGCTCGGGATCCCGGAGGCGGAGAAGAAGTATCTGGGCGGGGTCTCCGCGCAGTACGAGTCCGAGGTCGTCTACCACAAGATCAAGGACGAGCTCGACCAGATGGGCGTGGTCTTCACGGACACCGATTCGGCGCTCCGCGAGCACCCGGACCTGTTCAAGGAGTACTTCGGGACGATCATCCCGCCCAACGACAACAAGCTGGCGGCGCTGAACTCCGCGGTCTGGTCGGGCGGATCGTTCATCTACGTGCCCCCGGGCGTGCACGTGGACATCCCGCTGCAGGCGTACTTCCGCATCAACCAGGAGAACATGGGCCAGTTCGAGCGGACGCTGATCATCGCCGACGAGGGCAGCTACGTGCATTACGTGGAGGGGTGTTCGGCGCCGATCTACACCACCGACTCGCTGCACTCGGCCGTGGTCGAGATCATCGTCAAGAAGGGCGCCCGCGTTCGGTACACCACGATCCAGAACTGGTC
Source organism: Actinomycetota bacterium (assembly GCA_035691205.1). Lineage (GTDB taxonomy): Bacteria > Actinomycetota > UBA4738 > UBA4738 > HRBIN12 > DASSJM01. The sequence goes on along the minus strand of DASSJM010000016.1, from coordinate 8,028 downwards.
GACCAACGTCTACAACCTGGTCACCAAGCGCGCCGTCGCCTACGAGGACGCCGTGATGGAGTGGATCGACGGCAACATCGGTTCGAAGATCACGATGAAGTACCCGTCGATCTACCTGCTCGGCAAGGGCGCCCGAGGCGAGGTGCTCAGCGTCGCCTACGCGGGCAAGGGCATGCATACCGACGCCGGCGGCAAGGCGATCCACGGTGCCCCGTACACGACCAGCGTGATCACCAGCAAGTCGGTCTCCAAGGACGGCGGGCGTACCGGCTACCGTGGTCTGGTCCGCGTCGAACCCGGCGCCCATCACGCGAAGTCGATCGTGCGCTGCGACGCGCTGATCCTCGACCCCGACTCGCGTTCGGACACGTACCCGTACGTGGAGGTCGAGGAGGAGAGCGCGCAGCTCGGCCACGAGGCGACCGTCGCGCGGATCGGCGAGGACCAGCTCTTCTACCTGATGAGCCGCGGCCTGTCGGAGACCGAGGCATCGGCGATGATCGTGAATGGCTTCATCGAGCCGATCACGCGTGAGCTCCCGATGGAGTACGCGGTCGAGCTCAACCGGTTGATCGAGCTTCAGATGGAGGGCGCGATCGGGTAGGGCTCATCCGCGGAGATCGACGACCCAGTGGTTGCATCGCAGGGTCCGCCCCATGTACTCGATCGCCCGCCCCCCGATCTCCCGCTCCTCTAGCTGCTCGAACCCCGACTTGCGGCAGATCGCGTTGGAGGGCTCGTTCGTGACGCCGGGGAAGGCGTGGATCACCTCCCAGCGTCCCTCGGCGCGGGCCCGGTCGAGGATCGAACGAACCGCACCGCTCGCCAGCCCCCGCCCCTGGAAGGCCGGGAGGACCATCCAACCGATCTCGCTGATCATCTGGCCATCCTCGTCGTGATCCCAGATGCAGACCGTCCCGACCGGGGCGTCGTGGCCCTCCGGGACGATCGTCGAGAACCAGACGGTGCCCGCCTGCACGTCCGCCACGATCGCGCGGAGCTTGTCCTCAAGGACCCCTTCGGGAAGCGGACCCCCGAGTTCGGCCATCGTGGCGGGATCGGTCAGCAGGGCCGCGTAGAGCGGCAGATCGTCCATCGTGATGTCGCGGAGCCTCATCGGTCCTTCGAGCCTCCCCAGCGCGGTCCTTCGTCGCGAGTCCGAACGGTAGCATCGTGGGCCAACGTGCCAGCCTGGCCCCTGGTGGCGAATCCGACCTCGTTGATAGGATTTCTCCCGTGACCACGACCGCCACCTCGACCGGCTTCGACGAGGACGCCTTCGCGGGCCTGCCGCCGTCCGCCCCGTTCGTGGAGGCCATCCGCAGGCAGGCCTTCGCGGCCTACCAGGCCCTCCCGGCACCCTCGCAGGAGACCGAGGAGTGGCGCTACACGGACCTGGAGCGGTTCGACTTCGACCTCCGACCCTTCGTCGAGGGTGGCGGTCCCGAGGCGCTCACACGGCACGGTGTCCTCGCGGCCGCCGGGGCGGGCGAACGTGCCGGCCTGCAGATCCAGCGGAACTCCGAGGTCGTCTCGACGCAGCTCCACACCCGCACCGCCGAGCGCGGCATCTGGTTCGGCGACCTCGACCGGGCGATCGCCGAGCGTCCCGAGCTGGTCGAGCCACACCTGCACTCGCTGGTTCAGGCGGAGCGCTCCAAGTTCACGGCGCTGCACGCCGCGTTCCGAACCGGGGGCACGTTCGTGCACGTCCCTCGCGACGTCCGCGTGGAGCTGCCGCTGCAGACCCTCACGTGGATCGACGCCGAGGACGCGGCGATCTTCCCGCGGACCCTCCTCGTGGCCGAGGAGGGATCCGAGGTCACCTTCATCGATCGCTACGCGAGCCCCGCCCTCGGCCGGGCGCTCTCCGATGCGGTCGTCGAGATCGTCGCCGGCCCCAACGCGCGCGTTCGCTACGTCGCGCTCCAGGAGTACGGGGAGGGCGTCACCCACCTCTGCGTGCAGCGGGCGCGCGTGGGTCCCGACGCGTCGGTCCGTTCGCTCGGCGTCGCCTTCGGGGGGAGCCTCGCGCGCGCCGAGGTCGAGACGATCCTGGAGGGCGACGGCGGCTCCAGCGAGATGCTCGGCCTGTACTTCGGCGACGCCGACCAGCACATCGACCACCGCTCGATCCAGGACCACGTCGGGTCGCGGACATCGAGCGACCTGCTCTACAAGGGGGCGATGCGCGACAGCTCCGACGCGATCTACACGGGCACCGTGATCATCGAGCGCGACGCCCACCTGTGCGACGCGTACCAGACGAACCGGAACATCCTGCTGTCCCCCCACGCCAAGGCGCACTCGGTCCCGAACCTCGAGATCCTCACCAACGACCCGACCCGGTGCGGCCACGCGGCGAGCGTCGGCCCGGTCTCCGAGGACGAGCTGTTCTACCTGATGAGCCGGGGAATCCCGGCCAAGGAGGCGGAGCGCCTGATCGTCTTCGGGTTCTTCGCCGAGGTGCTGGACCGGGTGGACCTACCCGAGATCCGCGAGGGTCTGGAGCGGGCGATCGAGGACGAGCTGGCGAGGGAGCTGTGATGGCGCTCGTACGGGTCTGCGGCGTGGGCGACGTGCCCGAGGGAGAGGCCCGGCGGTTCGGGCACGGCGAGCGCGAGATCGCGGTCGTGAACCTCGGCCCCGAGGGGTTCCGCGCGATCGATGCCGTGTGCTCGCATGCGCACGAGTACCTGGACGAGGGGGAGGTCGACGCGGAGGAGTGCACGATCGAGTGCCCCAAGCACGGCTCGACCTTCGACCTCGAGACGGGCAAGCCGCGCTCGCTCCCGGCGTTCGTGCCGGTGGAGGTGTACGCGGTGAAGGTGGAGAACGACGACGTGATGATCGAGGTGTGAGGAGATGACCGAAGCGGCGACGCTGGAGATCCGGGGCCTGGAGGCCTCGGTGGAGGACAAGCAGATCCTGAAGGGGATCGACCTGGTGGTGCGCCAGGGCGAGACGCACGCGCTGATGGGCCCCAACGGCTCGGGCAAGTCGACGCTCGCCAACGTGCTGATGGGCCGGCCCGGTTACACGATCACCTCGGGCACGATCCTGTTCAAGGGCGAGGACATCACCAGGCTGACGGCCGACCAGCGGGCGCAGCGCGGGCTGTTCCTGGCGATGCAGTATCCGGTCGAGATCCCCGGGGTCTCGGTCGTGAACTTCCTGCGCACGGCCTACAAGAACGTGAAGGGGCAGGAGATCAACGCGCTCGCGTTCCGCAAGCACCTGAAGGAGAAGATGAACCTGCTCGGCGTCGAGGACGCGATGGTGCAGCGGTACGTGAACCAGGGGTTCTCCGGCGGTGAGAAGAAGAAGAACGAGGTGCTCCAGCTCGCGGTCCTCGAGCCGGAGATCGCCGTGCTCGACGAGACGGATTCGGGTCTGGACATCGACTCGCTGAAGGCCGTCGCGACGGGCGTGGCCCAGTTGATCGGGCCCGACCTCGGGGTCCTGCTGATCACGCACTACCAGCGGATCTTGGACTACATCGCGCCCGACTTCGTCCACGTGATGATCGGCGGGCGTATCGTCAAGTCAGGTGGCGCGGAGATCGCGCACGAGCTCGAGGCCAAGGGCTACGAGGGCATCCGCAAGGAGCTCGGACTCGAGGAGCCCGTACCTGCGGGATAGGAGGCGATGGGCGTGGCGGTGACGGAGCAGCGTTCGACCGGGCTCGACGTCGCGCGCGTCCGCGCCGACTTCCCGATCCTGCAGCGGACCGCCAACGGCAAGCCGCTGGTGTACCTGGACTCGGCGGCCACGTCCCAGAAGCCGCGATCGGTGATCGACGCCGAGGCGGACTTCTACGCGAACCACAACGCGAACGCTCACCGTGGCCTGTATGTGCTCGCCGAGGAGGCCACGAACCTCTACGAGGAGGCCCGCGGCAAGCTCGCGACGTTCATCGGCGCCCCGGCGCCCGAGACGATCGTCTTCACCAGGGGCACCACCGAGTCCACGAACCTCGTGGCGTACGCGTGGGCGCGGCGCTTCTGCTCCGAGGGCGACGAGATCCTGCTCACCGACATGGAGCACCACTCCAACATCGTCCCGTGGCAGCTCGCGGCGCGCGACACGGGCGCGACCCTCCGGTACATCCCCCTCACCGACGACGGACTGCTGGACGTGTCGGACCTCGGTTCGCTGCTGACGGAGCGCACCAAGCTGCTCGCGGTCACCGGTATGTCCAACTCACTCGGGACGCTCCCGCCGCTGCCCGAGCTGATCGCGGCGGCGCACGCGGTCGGCGCCCTGGTGCTCGTCGACGGCGCACAGCTCGTGCCGCACGTGCCGGTGGACGTCGTGGCGCTGGACGCGGACTTCCTCACGATCAGCGGCCACAAGATGCTCGGCCCGACCGCCTCGGGAGGCCTGTACGGCAAGGCGGAGCATCTGGAGGCGATGGACGCGTTCCTGGGCGGCGGTCACATGATCGAGGAGGTGTTCCACGATCGGTCCACGTGGAACGCCGTGCCGTACAAGTTCGAGGCCGGGACGATGAACATCGCGCAGGAGGTGGGGCTCGGGGCAGCGATCGACTACCTCGAGGCGCTCGGGATGGACGCCGTCCGCGCGCACGAGGAGGAGATCACGGCGTACGCGATCGGCCGACTGCTGGAGGCGGGTGCCCGCGTGTTCGGCCCGACCGACGTGCGGCTGCGTGGCGGGGCCGTGAGCTTCGCCTACCGCGACGTCCACCCCCACGACCTGGCGACGATCCTGAACGAGGAGGGGGTCGCGATCCGCGCCGGTCACCACTGCAACCAGCTCGTGATGCGCCGGTACGGGGTCCCGGCCACCGCGCGCGCGAGCTTCTACGTCTACAACACCAACGCCGAGGTCGACGCGCTCGTCGAGGCGCTCGCCAAGGCCGGCGACGTGTTCGGCGGGTAGGGGGCGGCGTTGGCGCTCGACGAGATCTACAAAGAGGTCATCCTCGACCACTACAAGAACCCGCGGAACAAGCGGGAGGTCCCCGGCGCCGAGCTCACATGTTCCAAGAACAACCCGCTCTGCGGGGACGAGATCACGGTGTTCGTGCACGAGGAAGAGGGGAAGTTGCTCGACGTGGGGTTCCTCGGGCAGGGCTGCTCGATCAGCCAGAGCTCAGCGTCGATGATGACCGAGGCGGTCACCGGCGCCAAGCGCGAGGAGGCCGAGGACCTGATCGGCAAGATCCGCGGCATGATGGCCGGCGAGGTCGAGGCCGACGAGGACACCTTCGGCGAGCTGGTCGCGCTGAAGGGCGTGGTGAAGTACCCCGTCCGCATCAAGTGCGCGGTGCTCGCCTGGGACGTGCTGCAGGAAGCGCTTGCCGGCGCGGGTGAGGCCGCGGGAAGCGCGCCTCACTGAGGCGGGATCCGCGGGCGGGCCCAGGGTCACCTCGGCCGGAGGCCGACGAACGCCTCGGCCCCCATGGGCCGCCCCTCGTGCGTGAGGGCCGTCGCCGACGCCTCGAACCCGGCCCCCTGGATCAGCCCGAGCCACGTCGCACGCGGGAACAGACCACAGACGTGCCGGTCGCTCCGGACGTCGATCGAGCCGTCGGGCAGGCGGAGCAGGAAGGCGTAGTCGGTCAGGTACCACGTGTCCGCCGGGTTGGGGTCCGTGGTCCACTCCAGGTACCGCAGGCCCCGGTCGGGGGCATCGTGACCGCCGTGGCCGGTCGCCGACTCGAAGGTCTCTCGGACCTCATCGGGGACGAACAGGGCCACGCCCCCGGGCCGACAGTGCTCGAACGCCGTCGCGAACACGCCGCGGAGGTCATCCTCGCTGGTCATGTAGGCGATCGCGTCGTGGACGAACACCGCGTCGAAGGTCCGGCCGAGCCGGATCGAGCGCATGTCGCCCCGCACGTGCTCGCACTCCGGGTTGAGTCGGCAACTCACGTCCAGCATCGCGGGCGACAGGTCGACCAGCGTCATCCGGAAGGACGCCTTGAGGTGGGAGGCGTTGTTCCCGCCCCCCGAGCCGAGCTCGAGCACGTCCCGAGCCCCACCCCCGGAGGCCTCGAGGATCAGCCTGCGGTACTCCTGGGCCTCCTCCGCGTAGTCCTCGGGTGCCGAGAGCAGCGGCCACCAGTCCGCGAGCTCGTCGTAGAGCGCCGGGGTCTCGGCCATGCCCGAAGCTTAGGGCCCCCGCCGGCGCGTGCGCACGTCTCGGAGGCTCTAGTCTTCTCGTTCGTGGAGGACGAGTGAGGAGGATCATCGCAGCGGTCTGGCTCGCCGTGGTCGTCGCGGCCGTGATGCCGGCCGCGCCGGCGGCCGCGCAGGGCTTCGTGTTCGAGACCACTGAGCGCTTCGACGTGGACATCACGATCGAGCCCTCGGGCGACCTGCTCATCACCGAGACGATCCGCCAGCAGTTCGGCTCGACCCCTCGGCACGGGATCTTCCGGTACATCCCCGATCGCCTGCGGTACGACGACGAGTACGACCGCGTCTACCCGATCGAGCTGGTGTCGGTCACCGCGTCGCCCGAGGGGACCCCGGACGACGTCGAGACGAGCGAGGAGAACGGCAACTTCGTGATCCGGATCGGCGATCCCGACGTGGAGATCACTGGGCGCCATACGTACGAGATCGTCTACCGGGTCCAGGGCGCGATGAACGGGTTCGAGACCCACGACGAGCTCTACTGGAACGCGATCGGTGACCGGTGGGAGCAATCGATCGACGCCATGCGCGTGCGCGTTCACGGCCCGGCCGCCATCGAGCGCGTGGCGTGCTTCTCGGGACCCTTCGGGTCCACGCTGCCCTGCGGGAGCGCCCGCATCAAGAAGGGGGACGCTCAGTTCGCGCAGCAGGGCATGCCTCCCTACACGGCGCTCTCCGTGGTGGTGGCCCTGCCGCCGGGAACGGTCGCCGACGTGGCGCCGATCCTGGACGAGCGCTGGAGCCTGGACAAGGCCTTCGCCAGGACCCCGGAGGCCGTGGGCGGAGGACTCGGGCTTCTGGCCATCGTGGTCGGTGGGTTCGCGTGGCTCGTCTGGAGACGGGGCCGGGACGTCCGGTACGCGGGATCGCAGATCGACCAGGTGATGGGGTCGCCCGATCCGCAGGCGCCCACCCAGGTCGTGCCGCTGTTCGAGGCGGGGACCGGGCCGGTGGAGTACGCGCCGCCCGAGGGCCTTCGCCCGGGTCAGGTCGGCACGCTGATCGACGAGGAGGCGAACACGCTGGACGTGACGGCGACGATCGTCGACCTCGCCGTTCGCGGCTACCTGGTGATCGAGGAGATCCCCAAGGACGGCTGGTTCGGGAAGCCCGATTGGCGCCTGATCCGGCAGCCGAAGGACGATCCGGACCTGCTCCAGTACGAGCAGTACCTGTTGAGCGGCCTGTTCGAGGACGGGGACCAGGTCCTGCTGTCGGACCTGAAGAAGAAGTTCCTGGAGCGGCTCCAGAAGGTGAAGCGCGCCCTGTACAACGACGCGGTCAGCCGCAAGTGGTTCGTCAGCAGTCCGGAGAAGGTGCGCGCGATGTGGACGGGCATCGGGGTGGCGACGCTGCTCCTGGGGATCGGCGCGACCGTGGCCCTCGCGTACTTCACGAAGCTCGCGCTCCTGGGGATCCCGCTGGTCGTGGGTGGGGTGTTGCTGCTCGTGGGTGCCAAGCGGATGCCGCGGCGGACGGCGAAGGGCACCGCGATGACCCGCCGCGTCAACGGCTTCCGGGTCGTGATCGAGAAGGTCGAGGACCACATGTCCCACTGGGCGGAGCAGGAGAACGTCTTCACGCGGTTCCTGCCGTTCGCCGTGGTGTTCGGGGTCACCGACAAGTGGGCGAAGGCGTTCGAGGCGCTCGGGCGGGCGCCCGCCGAGGACATGGGCTGGTACCGGAGCGGCAGGCCGTTCGCGTACATGGCGTTCGCGGATTCGATGGACGCGTTCTCGGTGACGACGAGCGGCACGATCGCCTCGACGCCCGCCGGCTCGGGCGGTAGCGGCTTCGGCGGTGGGGGCTTCTCGGGCGGCGGCGGCGGCGGGGGCGGAGGGGGCTCCTGGTAGGGTCGGGA
>DASSJM010000015.1:0-25989 GCA_035691205.1 Actinomycetota bacterium | reverse complement strand
GCCGTGGACGACCTGAGCTTCGAGGTGCGGCCGGGCGTCGTGACCGGGTTCCTCGGTCCGAACGGGGCCGGCAAGAGCACGACGCTTCGGATCGTGCTCGGGCTCGTCACGCCGGACGAGGGCTCGGCGAGCGTGCTGGGGATGCCGTACGAGAGCCTGGCCGAGCCGACGCGCACGGTCGGCGCCGTGCTCGAGACGCAGAGCTTCAACCCGCTGCGCAGCGGCCGGAACCACCTGCGGGTGCTCGCGGCGGCGGCGGGGATCGAGGCTGCCCGCGTGGACGAGGTGCTCGGGCAGGTCGGGCTCGCGGCGGCCGCCAAGCGTCGCGCCGGGAAGTACTCGCTCGGCATGCGGCAGCGCCTGGGGCTCGCGGGAGCGCTGCTCGGCGAGCCGCGGGTGCTGATCCTGGACGAGCCGGCGAACGGGTTGGACCCGCAGGGGATCCGGTGGCTCCGCGACCTCCTCCGCGCCTTCGCGGCCGAAGGGAACGCGGTGCTCGTCTCGAGCCACCTGCTCTCGGAGATGGCGCAGCTCGCCGACGAGGTCGTCGTGATCAGCCGCGGCCGCCTGGTGAAGCAGGCGGCGGTGAACGAGCTCACGAACGGATCGCGGACGCTCGAGGACGCGTTCTTCGAGCTCACGGAGGAGGGAGCACGATGAAGGGTCAGATCGCATCCGAGTTCCGCAAGCTGACGACCACGAGGAGCGCCTACTGGCTGCTCGCGGGGTTGCTGCTCGTGGTCGGGATCGGGGCCGGGAGCGTGGTGGGGGCCGACGAGATGACGACGGACCTGTCCGCGCCGCTCGAACGGCAGCCGTTCCTGCTCTTCCCGCTCACGGTCACGACCGTGTTCACGATGATCCTGGGGATCCGATCGTTCACGGACGAGTTCCGTCACGGCTCGATCGTGCCGACGCTGCTCGCGAGCCCGGACCGGCGCCGAGTGCTCGTGTCCAAGCTCGTGGCGGTGACCGCGGCCTCGGTCGCGTACGCCGCCGCGGCGATGGGGATCGCCCTCGGGGTCGGCGCGGTCGCCTTGTCGGCAAAGGGCGTCGGCGTGACCTGGTCGACGGCGGCGCTCGCGGACGTGGGTGGGCACCTGGTCGTCGCGAGCGTCCTGTGGGCGGCGATCGGCGTCGGGGTGGGTCTGGCCGTCCGACACCAGACGGCCGCGATCGCGGGCATGTTCGTGATGGCGATGGTCGGCGAGAGCGCGGTCGCCGCGCTGCTGCCCGGCATCGCCCCGTACCTGCCCGGCGCGGCCGGCTCGGCGATCGTCGGCGTGAACGCGGTTGGTCTGTTGGCGCCGGGGGTCGCGGTTGCGGTCCTGGCGGGCTGGGCCGCGCTCGCGACGGTCACGGGGGAGCGGCTGATGCAACGGCGCGACATCGCGTAAGCGGGGATGTGGAGGCGCCTCTCGCAACGAGGGGCGCCTCCGCACCGTGTGTCCGCTCAGAACGGCTTCGTGACCATCAGGACGACGATGGCCCCGACGGCCACCACCTCGTAGATCCTCGCGAAGCTCACGAGCGCGTCGCCGAACGCGGCGGTGAGCTCCGGCGTCACCTCGCCGCCCTGCTTGGCTCGCTCGAGCGCGGCCTCGAAGACCTTGCCGCGCGGGATGAACACCAGCGGCACCAGCAGCCCCACCGAGACGAACAGGATCAGCGACGTGAGCAGCCACCAGTTGCCCTCGCCGGTCCAGGGAAGGTCCGCGGCCCAGGCGGCGAGCAGGCCGGCGATCACCACGGCGAACGAGCCCGGCTGCACCATCCACCGCTCGAAGCGGCCGGCGAGCTCGACGAGCTCGGTCGCGATGCGGATCTCCCGCACCGCCCGGGCCCGCGAGAGCGCCACCCACCTCCCGATCAGGCCGCCGACGAACCAGAACGCCGTCGCGACGTGCAGCAGCACCACCCACTCGCTCACGTCGCGAGCATGCCCTGCGTCCAGGCGGGTCGCAAGCGGCTCGTATGCTCGCCGCATGGCCGAGCGAGCCGGTCTCCTCGAGCGCCTCGGGCTCCGGCGGCGCACCGCGTCGATCGTGGACCGGATCGGGATCCTTCAGCCGCTGCGGGTTCGGGACTTCGCCTTCCTGTGGACCGGGATGGCCGTCTCGTTCATCGGGGACGGGATCTACCTGATCGCGATCGCATGGCAGACGTACGACCTGTCCAACTCGCCGTCCGCGCTCGCCGCGGTCGGGATCGCGTGGAGCCTCCCGCAGATGGCCCTGCTGCTGTTCAGCGGCGTGCTCTCGGACCGACTCGACCGGCGGCACCTGATGATCGCCGGCGATGTGATCCGCGGGGTGGCGATCTGCGCGATCGGCGTGCTGTCGATCCTCGGCGTCCTCACGATGCCGCGGCTGGTCGGGCTGGTCGTCGTGTACGGGGCGGGACAGGCGATCTTCGGGCCGGCGTTCAGCTCGATCGTGCCCACGATCGTGCCGGACGACCTGCTCGTGCAGGCCAACTCGCTCGGCCAGTTCGTCCGGCCGGTGGCCTGGACGCTGATCGGCCCCCTCGTCGGCGGGCTGTTGGTTGCCGGGTTCGGCGCGGGATGGGCGTTCGTGGCGGACGCGAGCACGTTCGCGTTCTCGGCCGTGATGATCCTCGCGATGCGCACCCGCCCCCGCGAGCGCGTCGCCGAGGAACGCTCCTCCCCATGGGAGGACCTGAAGGAGGGGTTCCGCTACGTCCGGTCGAAGACGTGGCTGTGGGTGGCGATGGTGGCCGCCACGGTGAGCCTGCTCGCCACCTGGGGGCCGTGGGAGGTGCTCGTCCCCTACGTCGTGCGCAACGAGCTCGGGGGCTCGGCGGCGACCCTCGGTCTCGTGTTCGGCGCCGGCGGGGTCGGGTCGGTGACCGCCGCGTTGACGATGGGGCAACGGGGCCGGCTCCCACGCCGGGCCGTGACGATGCTGTACGTGACGTGGGCCATCGGCATGCTGATGACGGCGGGGTTCGGGATCGTCACGCAGCTGTGGGAGGCGATGCTCGTGGCGATGATCGCCGAGTCCTGCATCACGACCCTCGTCGTGATCTGGGTGACGCTGATCCAGCGCCTCGTGCCGTCCGAGCTGCTCGGTCGCGTCTCGAGCCTCGACTGGCTGATCTCGACCGCGGGCGTCCCGCTCTCGTTCGCGGTGGTGGGACCGGCCGCTGACGCGTTCGGCGCCGACGCCACCCTGATCGCGGCCGGCGTGCTGGGCGCGGGCATCACGTTCGCGTTCATGTTCTACCCCGGTGCGCGCGACCCCGAACGCGACGGGAGCCTCGCGGAGGCGGAGGCCGTCGCGGCGGCGTGAGGGGCCGGGTCCCCGGCTGTTCGGGGCTAGACTCGCGACGATGGAGTACCGGCACCTCGGACGGCTCGGCCTGAAGGTCAGCCGGTTCTGCCTAGGCACGATGAACTTCGGCCCGGAGACCACCGAGCCCGACAGCTCCGCGATCATGGACCGGGCGCTCGAGCTCGGCATCAACTTCTTCGACACCGCGAACGTCTACGGGCGCTCGAAGGGCGTCGGGGCGACCGAGACGATCGTCGGCAACTGGTTCGCGAAGGGCGGCGGCCGGCGCGAGAAGGTCGTGCTCGCGACGAAGGTTTACGGCGAGATGGGGCCGTGGCCCAACGAGTCACGTCTGTCGGCCCTCCACATCCGTCGTGCGTGCGACGAGAGCCTCCGGCGGCTCCAGACCGACCACCTCGACCTGTACCAGATGCACCACGTCTACCGGGCGTCGACGTGGGACGAGGTCTGGCAGGCGTTCGAGACCCTCGTCCAGCAGGGCAAGGTGCTCTACGTCGGTTCCAGCAACTTCGCCGGCTGGCACATCGCGAGGGCCAACGAGGCCGCGAGGGCCCGCCACTTCCTCGGGCTGGTCTCCGAGCAGTGCCTCTACAACCTGGCCGACCGGATGAGCGAGCTCGAGGTCCTGCCGGCGTGCGAGGGCTACGGGATGGGCGTCATCCCGTGGAGCCCACTCGGTCGGGGGATCCTCGGCGGCATCCTCGGCAAGGTGGAGGAGGGTCGCCGCTCGCAGGAGTGGACCCGGGAGCAACTCGCCAAGCACCGACCGAAGGTCGAGGCCTACGAGGCCTTCTGCGCGGAGCTCGGCGAGCGCCCCGCCGACGTCGCGCTCGCGTGGCTGCTCGCGAACCCCGCGGTGACCGCGCCGATCATCGGCCCGAGGACGCTCGAGCAGCTCGACGGGTCGATGCGCGCGTTCGAGCTCGCGCTCGACGAGGACACGATGGCGCGCCTCGACGAGATCTGGCCCGGGCCCGGCGGCGCCGCTCCCGAGGCGTACGCCTGGTAGCGCCGGGCGCTCGTCGCGATCGTGTTGCGATGCGCCGGCGATCGGTTGACGAGCAGCCGGTTGCGATAGCGTCCGATCGTCATGGCGAAGGACGGCAGGCCGATCACGGGCGTCGAGGATCTCACCGACGAGGAGCGTGACGTGCTGCTCAAGGTCGGCGCCGTCCTTCGGCGCATCGAGTTCGGCACGATCCTCCTGGTCGTGCAGGACGGCAAGGTCGTGCAGATCGAGCTGGCGGAGAAGTTCCGGCTCCGTTGACCAGCGGTCGTTGACAGGGCTTCGGGAAGCGCAGTAGGTTCCCCCGGCAGGGCTGACCAGACGACTGGAGGCCGCGACACATCGTGTCGCGGCCTTTTCCGTGTTGTAGAGGAGGTTCGACGGATGAGGAAGCTCGCGCCGGCGATCGTCGTGCTCGTGCTGCTCGCCGGGGCGTGCGCGAGCTCGGAGTCCAAGGCCGAAGGGAGCGGGGACGTGCTCCGTCTCGGCCTGTTCCCCAACCTCACGCACGCGCCGGGCTACGTCGCGCTCGAGGAGGGGATCTTCGAGGAGACGCTGCCGGGCGTCGAGGTGCAGGTCACGTACTTCAACTCGGGCTCGGACGCGGGCAACGCGATCCTGTCCGGTTCGATCGACGCGACCTACATCGGGCCGGGGCCCGCGACGGCGCTCTTCATGCAGTCGGACGGCGGGGTCGCGATCGTATCTGGGGTCGCGTCGGGTGGGGCGGCCTTCGTCGTCCGCACCGACGCCGGCATCGCGTCGCCCGAAGATCTCTCGGGGAAGAAGATCGCCGTCCCGGGGATCGGCAACACCCAGGACGTCGCCCTTCGGACCTGGCTCCACGAGCACGGCCTCCGCGCCAACGACGAGGGAGGGGACGTGTCGGTCGCGGCGGTGGACAACCCGGAGCTGCTCGGCTTGTTCCAGAACGGCCAGGTCGACGGGGCCTGGGAGCCGGAGCCGTGGCCGAGCCTGCTCGCCGCCGAGGGCGTGGCGGAGACCTTCGTGGACGAGGCCGACCTGTGGCCGAACGGCGAGTTCGTGACGTCGGTGCTCCTCGTGAACGCGACCTTCCTGGACGCGCACGCCGACGTCGTCTCCGGGCTCGTCGAGGCCAACACGGAGGCGATCGAACGGATCCTGGACGACCCGGCCGGCGCGAAGGCCTCGGCGCAGGCCGGCCTGATCAAGGCGGGGGCGCCCTCACTGGATCAGGCCGTGGTCGACGAGGCGTGGGGCCGCCTGACGTTCACGTGGGACCCGATCGCCTCGAGCCTGATGAAGGACGCGGCGGATGCGTACGCGCTCGGCTACCTCGAGGAGGAACCGGTCGGTCTCTCGGAGATCTTCCGGCTCGATCTCCTCAACCAGGTCCTGAGCGAACTGCAGGTCCCCGTGATCGAGGTGGTGGTGTGAGGACGCAGACGGCGCCCGCGGCCGCGCCGGACGCCCGAACGCCGGCGCCCAAGCTGTCGGCGCGAGGGGTCTCGAAGACGTTCACGAACGCGCGCGGCGAGATCGTCAGCGCGCTCACGGACGTGAACCTCGACATCGCGGACGGCGAGTTCGTCTGCCTGATCGGGCCGAGCGGGTGCGGCAAGACCACGCTGCTGAACCTGTTCGCCGGGCTCGACGCTCCCGACACCGGCACGATCGCGACGGACGGCCTCCCGGTCACCGGCCCCGGGCACGACCGCGCCGTCCTGTTCCAGGAGCCGGCGCTGTTCCCGTGGCTCTCCGTCGGCGCCAACGTGGAGTTCGCGCTGGAGCTGATCGGCGTGTCGAAGGACGAGCGCGCCGAGCGCGCGATGCACTGGCTGCATCGGGTGCACCTCGGGCGGTTCGCGACCGCGCAGCCGCACGAGCTCTCGGGCGGGATGCGCTCGAGGGCGGCGCTCGCCCGCGCGCTGGCCTGCCAGCCCCAGGTGCTCCTCGCGGACGAGCCGTTCGCTGCGCTCGACGCGCAGACGCGCGAGATCCTGCAGCGCGAGCTGCAGGAGGTGTGGAGCGAGACCCGGAACACGTTCGTCTTCGTCACGCACAACGTCCGGGAGGCAGTGTTCCTCGCCGACCGGGTCGTGCTCATGTCCGCCCCCCCCGGAAGCCTGGTCGCCGAGCATCGGATCACGACGCCGCGACCGCGCGGGTTCGAGGACGTCTTGCTGTCGAAGGTCGTCGTGGACATCCACGGCCATCTCCTGAAGGAGGTGGACAAGGTTGTCGAGCGCGAACGAGAGCTGGCGTAAGGCCGGCGGGCAGATCCTGCCCCGGGTGCTGGCGGTCGGGCTGCTCCTGCTCCTGTGGTGGGCGACGGCGGCATCCGGCGTGTTCAGCTCCACGGTCCTGCCATCGCCGTGGGAGGTCCTCCGCGCCTTCGGCGACAGCTTCGCCCGCCCAAGCCCGCCCGCCCGCGAGTCGATCCTGCAGGCGACCCAGGCGAGCCTGATCCGGCTGGTCGTCGGCCTGTCGATCGGGATCGTGGTGGGCACCGCTCTCGGGCTGGCGATGGCCGCCTCGTCGTGGGTCCAGCGCAGCATCGGCAGCCTGATGGCCGGGCTGCAGGCGTTGCCGTCGATCGCGTGGCTGCCGCTCGCGATCCTGTGGTTCGGGCTGACCGAGCGAGCGATCCTGTTCGTCGTGATCATCGCGGCGATCCCGGCGATGGCGGTCGCGTCGGCGTCGAGCATCCGCCTGGTCCCGCCGCTGCTGGTTCGCGCGGGTCGGAGCCTCGGGGCGCGCGGGTGGATCCTCCAGCGACGCGTCGTCCTGCCCGCCGCGATCCCCGGCTACCTCGCCGGGCTGCAGTCGGCGTGGGCGCTCGCGTGGCGCGCCCTGATGGCCGGGGAGCTGATCTCCACCGGTGGGAAGGGGCTGGGTCACCTGCTCGACGCGAACCGCCAGCTGTTCCTGGTGTCGAGCATCTTCGCGGTGATGCTCATGATCATCATCGTGGGCATGGCGGTCGAGGCGCTCTTCGGGGTCGTCGAGCGCCGGGTCCGGAGCAAGCGAGGGCTGCTCGTCCAGGCTTAGCGCGGATCCAGGCCCGCCCGCTCACGGGCCGCGGTGTGGGCCTCCTCCGTGAGGCGATCCAGGGCCTTCGAGGTGGAGGGCTCCGGCGGGACGGGCTCGACGAGGCGCCGGGCGGCCTCGGGCACATGCTCGAGGTCGGCACGGAACAGCGACCGGGCCGTCTCGAGCGTCCGGCGCGGGCCGGTGCGCTCGCCTTCGCGCATCACGGGGACGAGCAGCGGCTCGTGGTCCTCGGGCAGCGGCTCGTCGCGCAGGCCGACGATATCGCCCGCGGGACCGCGGAAGACCTGCTTGCGCCCGGGCTCGGTGGCCTTGTTCTCCGAGAGCTTGACCATCGGACGACCGTCGTACTCCACGAGCTTGTACGCCGAGTCCAGGCTGGGGGCGTCCGCCGAGACGCCCATGCGCGTGCCGACGCCGAAGGCGTCGATCGGGGCGCCGGCGCGGACGAGCCGGTCGAGCTCGAGCTCGTCCAGCCCGCCGCTCGCGAAGATCCGCACCTCGGGCAGGCCGGCGTCGTCCAGCAGCGCCCGCGTCTGGCGCGAGAGCTCGAGCAGGTCGCCGCTGTCCAGACGGACCCCCAGGTGTTCACGCAGGCCGAGCTCGCGGATCACGTTCATCGCGACGCGGACGCCGTTCAGCGTGTCGTACGTGTCGACGAGGAACGTGGTCCGCGTGGGGAGGTCGCGCGCGAACGTCCGGAACGCCTCGGCCTCGCTCTCGAAGGATTCGACGTACGAGTGCGCCATCGTGCCGGCCACGGGCAGGTCGTAGCGGCGCGCCGCCTCCACGTTGCTGGTCGCGGCGAACCCCACGATCGACGAGCAGCGCGCGACCGCGAGGGCGGCGTCGAACCCCTGGGTCCGCCGCAGCGCGAAGTCGACGACGTCGCGACCGTCGGCGGCGAGCGTGCAGCGGGCGGCCTTGGACGCGATCGTGGTCTGGAACGTGATCTGGTTGAGCAGGTACGGCTCCACGAGCTGCGCGACGGCGATCGGGGCGGTGAGCTCGAGCAGCGGCTCGTTCGCGTAGACGATCCGGCCCTCGGGGACGGCCCACACGTCGCCGTGGAACCGCACCGACCCGAGCGCGTCCAGCACGTCCCGCTCGAAGTCCAGCTCCCGTCCGAGGTAGTCGAGCTCCTCCTCGGAGAACCCGAACGACTCGAGGAACGCCAGGCTCGCCTCCAGGCCCGCGGCGACCAGGAAGCCACGGGTCGGGGGGAGCTGCCGCACGAACAGGCTGAAGGTCGCCTCGCCCTCCATGCCGCGCCGCAGGTAGCTCGCGGCCATGTTGAGCTCGTACAGGTCGGTGATCAGGCCGCTCGGAGCCATGGCCGAAGGCTACCGGAGCCGAACGCGGGCGGGCCCGGTCAACGCGCCGGCGGCCAGAGGTCCCGGCCGGGGAGCGCCCTTCGTCCCGGGGTTGTAGCGTGGCCCTCGGCGAGGCTGTCGCCTGGAGGTCGGCGGTGAAGTACCTCGATCGCAACGGGTTCGCCTGCCTGGTGTCGAGCCTGGCCGAGGCGGGCTACGACGTGATCGGCCCGACCGTCCGTGACGGCGCCATCGTCCTGGAGCACATCGACGGCGCCGACGAGCTCCCCGCGGGTGTCTCGGAGGAGCAGGGGCCGGGCAGGTACCGGCTCGGCCGTCGGGACGACGAGCGGATGTTCGCCTGGGCCCACGGCCCGGACGCCGGCAAGCGGTTCCTGTTCCCGCCGCGCGAGCTCCTAGCCACGGTCCACCGCAACGGCGACACGCGGGCCGAGCCCGCCCCCGAGGACCCGCGCCCGTACGCGTTCGTCGGGCTGCGCTCGTGCGACCTGCACGCGATCGCCGTGCAGGACCGCGTCTTCATGGAGCTGGATCCCGCCTATCGACGACGGCGCGAACGCGCCGTGTTCATCGGCGTGAACTGCGAGGTGCCGGGCGGCACCTGCTTCTGCGTCTCGATGGGGACCGGCCCGCGCTGCACGATCGGGTTCGACCTCGCGCTCACCGAGCTGGAGGGCGGGTTCCTCGTCGAGGAGGGCACCGCACGCGGCACCGAGCTGCTCGCGGCGGTGGAGACGCGCGAGGCGACGGCGCCGGAGGTCGAGGAGGTGGAGCGCGTCGCCGAGCGCGCCCGAGCCGCGATGGGCCGCGAGCTCGACACCTCGGACCTTCCGGACCTCCTGTACCGCAACCGGACGCACCCGCGCTGGAAGGATGTCGCGGAGCGGTGCCTGGCCTGCGGCAACTGCACGAACGCGTGCCCCACATGCTTCTGTCACGACGTGGTGGACGGCGTGAGCCTGCCCGGCGACGAGGCCACGCGCTCCCGCGAGTGGGCGACCTGCTTCAGCGCCGAGTACAGCTGGGCCGCCGGCGAGGTGATCCGACCCACCCACGTTGGGCGGTACCGCCAGTGGCTCACCCACAAGTTCGCGTCGTGGATCGATCAGTTCGGTACCTCCGGGTGCGTGGGCTGCGGCCGGTGCATCACGTGGTGCCCGGTGGGCATCGACGTGACCGAGGAGATCGCGGCGATCCGGATCCGCGACGGCGAGGTGGAGGTGGTGGCCTCGTGACCGTGACCGAGGCGGACCGCGTGCGCGCCACGCAGCCAGAGGGTCCCCCGACCAGGGTGGCCGTGATCCAACGGATCGTGCCCGAGACGCCCGAGTCGTCCACCTACTGGATGGTCTGGCGCGACGGCGACGGCGAGGGCTACAACTTCGAGCCGGGCCAGTTCAACATGCTGTACGTCTTCGGGGTCGGCGAGGTCGCGATCTCGATCTCGTCGGATCCCTCGCACCCCGAGCGTCTCGGCCACACGATCCGGCACGTCGGCCGTGTCACCAACACGTTCATGGCGATGAAGCCAGGCGACGAGGTCGGGATCCGCGGGCCGTTCGGCAAGCCCTGGCCGCTGCACGAGGCCGAGGGCACCGACCTGGTGGTCGTGGCCGGCGGCGTGGGTGTGTGCCCGGTGCGCCCGGCGATCGAGTACGCGATGCGCTACCGGGATCGCTACCACCGGCTGGTCCTGCTGCTCGGCGCGCGGACGCCCGAGCTGCTGCCGTACCAGGATCAGCTGGACGAGTGGATCTCGCTGATGGAGCGCCTCGGCGTGGAGCTGCATCTCACGGTGGACGAGGCCACCCCCGGTTGGCTGTACGGCGAGGGCGTGGTCACCACCCTGTTCCCTAAGGCGCACATCGAGCCCGACCGCACCACGGCCTTCATGTGCGGGCCCGAGATCATGATGCACTTCGCCGGGCTGGGGCTGCGGGACCTCGGCGTTCCCGCCGAGCGGATCTGGCTCTCGACCGAGCGGCACATGGAGTGCGGGATCGGCCTGTGCGGCCACTGCCAGCTGGGGCCGTACTTCGTCTGCAAGGACGGGCCGGTCTTTCGCTACGACCAGATCGCGCCGCTGATGGGGGTGCGTGAGCTATGAGCGGCCAGGCGAAGCCGCGCGTCGCCGTCTTCAAGATGGCCTCCTGCGACGGGTGCCAGCTCCAGCTGCTCGACGCCGAGGACGCGCTGCTCGAGCTCGCGGGCGCGATCGACATCGTGAACTTCGCCGAGGCCTCCAGCCACATCGAGCCGGGCCCGTACGACGTGACCCTGGTCGAGGGCTCGGTCTCCACGCCCGAGCAGGAGGACCAGATCCGCGAGATCCGCGCCGAGTCCAAGGTCCTGATCACGATCGGCGCGTGCGCGACGAGCGGCGGGGTCCAGGCGCTCCGCAACGCGACCGGCAAGCACGAGGAGTTCATCCGGGCGGTCTACCCGACGCCCGAGTACGTGGCCTCGCTCGAGGACTCGCACCCGATCGCGGACTACGTGCCGGTGGACCTCGAGCTGACCGGGTGCCCGGTCGACCGCGGCCAGCTGCTGGGCGCGGTCGCGGCGCTGCTGCGCGGCGCCATGCCGCGCGTCTCGCACGAGCCGGTGTGCGTGGAGTGCAAGCGCCGTGGCTACGTGTGCGTGGTCGTGGCCAAGGGCGAGCCGTGCCTCGGGCCGGTCACCCGCACGGGCTGCGGTGCCCTGTGTCCCAGTGTGGACCGCGGCTGCTACGGGTGCTTCGGCCCCGCGCAGGAGCCCGGGAATACGGACGCCCTCGGGCGCCGGTTCATCGAGCTCGGGCTCTCGAAGCACGAGACCGCGGACCGGTTCCGGTTCATCACGGGCTGGGCGCCGGCGTTCCGCGAGGCGTCCGAGGAGCTGCGCAAGGAGGAGGTCGGGGCATGACCCACCGCAGCGTGGAGGTCCCGGTCATCGCCCGCGTCGAGGGCGAGGGCGCCCTGCACATCGCGGTCGAGGGCGACACGATCACCGACCTTCGTCTGGAGATCTACGAGCCCCCGAGGTTCTTCGAGGCCTTCCTGGTGGGACGACACTTCTCCGAGGTGCCGGACATCGTTCCGAGGATCTGCGGGATCTGCCCGGTCGCCTACCAGATGAGCTCGATCCACGGGTTCGAGCGCCTCTTCGGCGTCACCCCCTCCGAGGGGACGCGTGAGCTCCGCCGGCTCTTCTACTGCGGCGAGTGGATCGAGAGCCACGTGCTGCACGTGTTCCTGCTCGCGGTCCCGGATTTCCTGGGCCTGCCGAACGCGCTCGAGCTGGCCAAGACCCAACCCGACGTCGTGAAGATGGCGCTGCAGATCAAGCGGATCGGCAACGACCTGATGGCGGTGATCGGCGGCCGCGAGATCCACCCGATCAGCCCGCGCGTGGGCGGCTTCTCGAAGGCGCCGCGCCGGCGCGACCTCGAGGCGTTCCTGCCGCGCCTGACCTGGGCGCTCGAGCAGATGCCCGGGATCGCGGACCTCGTCGCCTCGCTCGACGCCCCCGCGTTCCCTCGGCCGGTCGAGATGGTGGGGATGGTGCACCCGGACGAGTACGCGATCAACGAGGGCTCGATGGCCTCGACCGACGGCCGCGCCTGGACGTTCGAGGAGTACGAGACGGTGACGCGCGAGGTGCACGTCGAGCACTCGAACGCGCTTCACTCGGTGATGGCGGACACGGAGACGCCGTACTTCCTGGGCCCCCTCGCGCGCGTGAACCTGAACGCCGAGCACCTGACCCCCGTGGCGCGGGAGTGCGCCGAGCGGGCGGGGCTGCGCGTCCCCCAGGTCGACCCCTTCTTCTCGATGGCCGCCCGCGTGGTGGAGACGGCGCTCGCGATCGAGGAGTCGATCCGGCTCATCGAGGGCTACGTCGCGCCCGACCCGCCGATGGTCGAGGTGACGCCGCGAGCCGGACGGGCGATGTGGGCGACCGAGGCGCCGCGCGGGACCCTCTACCACCGGTACGACGTGGCCGAGGACGGCACGATCCTCGAGGCGAAGATCGTGCCCCCGACCTCGCAGAACCTCCGACACATGGAAGAGGACCTGCGGCTGTTCGTCCCCGATGTGCTCGACCGGCCGGACGAGGAGCTCACCCGGCTGTGCGAGATGGTCGTCCGCAACTACGACCCCTGCATCAGCTGCGCGACCCACTTCCTGACCCTGGACATCGAGCGCCGCTGAACGTGGGCGGCGTCGTGGTCGTGGGGTGCGGCAACCCGGACGCCGCCGACGACGCGATCGGCGTGCTCGCGATCCGGGAGGCCCGGGCGGCGCTCGAGGCGATCCCCGGGGTCCGCGTGATCGAGGGAGTCATCGGACCCGACCTCGCGAACCTGATCGGGCCGACCGAGCCGGCCGTGATCGTGGACGCGGTGCGCACGCCGGGCGGCGGGCGGAGTCCGGGGACGGTCGTGCGGGCCGAGGTTGGCTCCGAAGGGCTCCCGACGGAGGTCGGGGCCTCGCTATCCTCGCACGGCTTCGGCATCGGGGAGGCGATCGCGCTCGCGATGGCGCTCGGGCGGACGGCCCCGACCGTGTTCCTCGGCGTCGAGGTGGGCGACGTCACGGTGGGGCGGTCGGTGTCCCCGGCGGTGGGGCGGGCGCTTCCGGAGCTGGTCCGGCTCGTCCTGGGCGAGACCTCGAGGCTCGCAGCGTCGACCTGAGCCGGTCCCGCGATCCGGGCGGCCGGCGAGGTTCACTCCGGGTCGTCGGCCGCCGGGCGCCCTAGCCCGACCCGATCCCGGCGGCGACCTTGGTCCGGTCGCGGACCTCGAAGGCGATGGCCTTGAGGCGGTACTCGACCGTCTCGTGGACGGGGCAGTGCTCGGCGACCCGCTCGATCGCGCGCTCCCGGGCCCCGACCTCCGCATGCGGGAGGTTGATCACGACCTCGATGTCGACCAGACACGTTGGGCAGGGCGGCTCCCCTTCCACCTGCCCGAAGCTGACGTCGACGGTCAGGTCGGTCGTGTCCAGGCCCACCGTCTCGCAGTAGTGGGCCACGAACGCCGCGACGCACGAGCCCAGCGACGTGACGAACAGGTCCGGCGGGCTGGGTCCACGCCCCTTGCCTCCGATGGTGGCCGGGGCATCGATCAGGAGGCGATGCTCGCCCATGACGGCCTCGAAGCTCATGTCTCCCCGGTAGTAGGTCGTGATCGTCGACATCACACACCTCACGATCGAGCGCTCCGGACGCATGCGTCCGGACCCATCCAGGCACGGCGTCGAAGCGCCATCCCTCGCCTCCATGAAAGCCGGTCGTGGACGGCGTGGTGAAGGCCCAAAGACCCCTCCCAGCAGGGCGGAGCGTCCGGGGCGCCGGCGTGCTCGACGTCGGTCCGTCCGCCCTGCCCTGCTAGGGCCGAGCGACCCACGCCGGAACGGGACCCGGGCCCCACGATGGGTGGCGGAACGGGTGATCGGAGGAACCGCGTTGGCGGCTGCGACGACGAAGCCCGCGATGAGCCTGCGTGCGCGCCGGATCGAGGTGCGGGGGATCGTCCAAGGGGTGGGCTTCCGTCCGTTCGTCTGGCGACTGGCGGAGCGCCACCGCATCCGGGGATGGGTCCGCAACGGCGGAGGGGTCGTCGAGATCCTGGCCGAGGGCGAGACCGGCGACCTGGAAGCCTTCTGCGCCGCGATCGGCCCCGAGGCCCCGCCCCTCGCGCACGTGGAGGACGTTCGCTGGAGCGAGGCGGGCCCGACGGGCCTGCCGACCTTCCAGGTCGACCGGAGCCAGGAGCTGCCCGGAGGCGACCGGCTGGTTCCTCCGGACTCGGCGACGTGCGAGGCATGCCTGCGCGAGCTGTTCGATCCGGCCGATCGTCGCTACCGCTACCCGTTCATCAACTGCACCGACTGCGGGCCCCGGTTCACGATCATCGAGGGGCTGCCGTACGACCGCGAGCGCACGAGCATGCGGGCGTTCGCGATGTGCGAGGACTGCGCCGGCGAGTACGGCGACCCCGCCGACCGGCGGTTCCACGCCGAGCCGATCGCGTGCCCGGCGTGCGGGCCGCAGCTGGCCCTCCTCGACCGGGCGGGCCGGCACCGGCACGTGGAGCCGATCGCGGAGGCCGCCCGGCTGCTCCTGGCCGGCAAGGTGGTCGCGCTCCGGGGGCTCGGCGGGTTCCACCTGGCCTGCGACGCCACGAACGAGCGGGCGGTCACTGAGCTCCGTCGGCGCAAGGACCGTCCCGACAAGCCGTTCGCCGTGATGGCCGCCGACCTCGACGCCGCGCGCGAGCGCTTCGACCTGTCCGAGGACGAGATCGCCGTGCTCGCGTCCTCGCGCGCCCCGATCGCGTTGGTGCGCGACCGCGGCACGCTGGCGCCCTCGGTGGCCCCCGGCCATCGGCGCCAGGGCGCGATGCTGCCCTCGACGCCGCTCCATCACCTCCTGCTGCGCGAGGTCGGTCTCCCGCTGGTGATGACCAGCGGCAACCGGACCGACGAGCCGATCTGCACCGCCAACGACGAGGCCCTCGAGCGACTGCCGGGGATCGCGGACGCGTTCCTGGTCCACGACCGCGACATCGTTACCCGCTACGACGACAGCGTGGTCCGCGTGTGGCGAGGTGGACCCGTCGTGCTGCGCCGCGCGCGCTCGTTCGCGCCGTCGCCGATCGAGCTCGTCGACGACGTCGCGCCGGTGCTCGGGACCGGCGCCGAGCTCCACGGGGCCTTCTGCCTCGCGGCGGGTCGGCGCGCGTACCTGTCCCAGCACATCGGCGACCTCGACACCGAGGAGGCGATGGCCGCGTACCGCGTGGCGCTCGAGCGCTCCAGCTCGTTGTTCGGGATCGAGCCGGAGTTCGTGGCCCACGACCTGCACCCTGACTTCGCGACCACCCGGTTCGCGGAGGAGATGGACCTTCAGCGGGTGGCCGTTCAGCACCACCACGCGCACGTCGCCTCGGTGATGGCCGAGCATCGCCTCGAAGGAAGGGTGATCGGCGTGGCGTTCGACGGGTTCGGGCTGGGACCCGACGGCACGGCGTGGGGTGGGGAGTTCCTCGTGGCGGACGCCGCCGACTTCGAGCGCGCGGCGCACCTGCGGGCCGTCCCGCTCCCCGGCGGCGACGTCGCGGTCCGGCACCCGTGGCGCATGGCGCTCGCCCACGCGCGAGACGCCGACGTGCTCGAGCGCGCACTGCCCCTGCTCGGCCGCGACCCGGCCGAAGTCGACGTCGTCCTGAAGCAGATGCGGTCGGGGCTCGGGTCGCCGGCAACCTCCTCGATCGGGCGGCTGTTCGACGCGGTGGCCGCGCTCGCCGGCGTGTGCGACGTCGCCACGTACGAGGGGCACCCCGCGATCTCGCTCGAGCAGGCCGCCGAGTGCGGGGCGACCCGTGAGTACCCGTTCGAGGTCGCGATGGAGCCGGGCGGGCTGGTGCTCGACGCCCGCCCGCTCGTCGCGGCGCTGGTGGCCGACCTGGCCCGCGGACGGCCGGCGGGCGAGGTCGCGGGCCGGTTCCACCGGACGATCGCGGCCGCCACGCTGGAGGTGTGCCGCGCGCTCCGCGGCGTGACCGGGCTCGAGCGGGTCTGCCTGTCCGGCGGGGTGTTCCAGAGCGACCTGCTCACCTCGGACCTCGTGGCGCGGCTGGAGACGGTCGGGTTCCACGTGTTCCTGCCCCGCCAGGCGCCCGTCGGGGACGGCGGGATCGCGCTCGGGCAGGTCCTGGTGGCCGCGGCCCGGGTTGCGTCGTGAGCCCGAAGGTGGGGAGATAGCGCCATGTGCCTCGGCGTTCCCGGCAAGGTGGTCGGCGTCTTCGAGCAGGACGGGATCCGCATGGGCACGGTGGACTTCGGCGGGATCACGCGCACGGCGTGCCTGGAGTACGCGCCCGAGGTGGGTCTCGGCTCCTGGGTCGTGATCCACGTCGGGTTCGCGATCTCGGTCGTGGACGAGGAGGAGGCCGCGCGCTCCTACGCCCTGCTCGCGGAGATGGGCAACCTCGAGGACATCGACCTGCCGCAGGACGCCGAGGGCGTTCCCGCCGAGCGCTACAAGCCGAAGGCCGCGCCGTGAAGTACCTGGACGAGTACCGCGACGATCGCATCGCGCGGGCGCTCCTGGACGACATCGCGCGCATCGTCACCCGCCCCTGGACGCTGATGGAGGTCTGCGGCGGACAGACGCACACGCTGATCCGTCAGGGCATCGACCAGCTCCTGCCGCCCGAGGTCGAGCTCGTGCACGGCCCGGGTTGCCCCGTGTGCGTGACGCCGCTCGCGCTGATCGACGAGGCGATCGCGATCGCGAAGCGCGACGACACGATCGTCTGCTCCTTCGGGGACATGCTGCGCGTGCCCGGCTCGAGCGAGGACCTGTTCATGGCGCGGGCCGCGGGCGGCGACGTGCGCGTCGTGTACTCGCCGCTGGACGCGCTCGAGATCGCTCGGCGCAACCCGGACCGGACCGTCGTGTTCTTCGCCGTGGGGTTCGAGACCACCGCTCCCGCCAACGCGATGGCGGTCAAGCTCGCGAAGGACCTCGGGGTGTCGAACTTCGCGCTGCTCGTCGCGCACGTGCTCGTCCCGCCGGCGATCATGGCGATCCTCGTCTCGCCGGGGAACCGGGTGCAGGGGTTCCTGGCGCCGGGCCACGTGTGCGCGATCCAGGGCTGGACCGAGTACGAGCCGATCGCCCGTGACTTCGGCGTGCCGATCGTGGTCACGGGGTTCGAGCCGCTCGACCTGCTCGAGGGGATCCGCATGACGGTCGCCCAGCTCGAGGAGGGTCGCGCGGAGGTGGAGAACCAGTACGTGCGCACGGTCGTGCGCGAGGGGAACACGGCCGCGCGCCGCGTCGTGGACGAGGTGTTCGAGACCTGCGACCGGGCCTGGCGTGGGATCGGTGTGATCCCGGGGAGCGGGCTCCGCCTGCGCGAGGCCTACCGGCGGCACGACGCCGAGGTGCTCTTCCCCCGCACGGAGGGCGTGCCCGCCTCCGAGTCGGAGATCTGCATCGCCGGCGAGGTGCTCCGCGGCCGCGCGAAGCCCCACGACTGCCCGGCGTTCGGCACGCTCTGCACGCCCGAGTCGCCGCTCGGCGCGCCGATGGTCTCGAGCGAGGGCGCGTGCGCCGCCTACTTCCTGGCCGGGCGGCGCCGCGAGGAGGTCACGGCGTGAGCGTGTCCGACGATGCCGTCCGGGAGTTCGCCCTGCGCTGCCCCGTCCCGCTCCCGCCCGGCGAGCGGGTGGTGCTCGGGCACGGCAGCGGCGGGAAGCTCTCGGCCGCGTTGATCCGCGACCTGTTCGTCCCGGTGCTCGGCGGGACCGCGTCCGAGCTCGGCCGCCTCGGCGACGCCGCGGTCGTCGAGGTGAACGGGGTGCGCCTTGCGTTCTCGACCGACTCGTTCGTCGTGACGCCGAAGTTCTTCCCGGGATCCAACATCGGGGAGCTCGCCGTGAACGGGACGGTGAACGACGTCGCGATGATGGGCGCGACGCCGCTGTTCCTATCGGCCGCGTTGATCCTGGAGGAGGGCCTCGAGCTCGAGGTGCTCGGCGCGGTCGTGACGGCGATGGCCGATGCGTGTGAGCGCGCGGGCGTCGCGATGGTGGCGGGCGACACGAAGGTGGTCGAGCGCGGGAGCGCGGACGGGCTGTTCGTCACGACGGCCGGGATCGGCCTCGTCGCCGATGGCATCGAGGTCGGCCCCGAGCGCGCACGTCCCGGCGACCGGATCCTGCTCACCGGGCCGGTGGCTTCGCACGGCGTCGCGGTGATGTCGCGGCGGGCCGGGATCGCGTTCGAGGGCGACCTGTCTTCGGACAGCGCGCCGCTCACGGGGCTCGTGCAGGCGATGCTCGCCGCCGGCGACGTCCGGTGCCTGCGCGATGCCACCCGAGGCGGGGTCGCGAGCGTCCTGAACGAGCTCGCGGAGGCGAGCGGTGTCTCGATGACGATCGAGGAGGGGGCCGTCCCCGTGCTCGGCCCGGTCCGCGCCGCCTGCGAGATGCTCGGCCTGGATCCGCTCTACGTCGCCAACGAGGGGGTCGCGGTGGCGATCGTCGCCCCCGGGGATGCCGACGGCGTGCTCGCCGCCGCGAGGGCCGACGAGCGTGGTGTCCACGCCGCGATCGTCGGCGAGGTCGGGGAGGGCCCGGCGAAGGTGTCGCTGCGGACGGGCCTGGGTGCGACCCGTCCGCTCACGATGCTCGCCGGGGATCAGCTCCCGCGGATCTGCTGAGCGATCGGCCGGCGGATCAGCCCTGCTCGATCTCCCCGTCGTGCCACTCGGGATCGGCCTCCAGCAGGGCGCGGAACTCGCGGTACTGCGCGTCCTGCGCCGGGTCGTCCGCGTTCGCGTCGTAGGTGGCGCGATCCTCGAAGACCGCGAACAGCCAGCCCACGTCGCTGTCGTTCTCGAACAGCATGTACGAGGTCACGTAGCCGCGGACCTCCCGCTCGGCCATCTGATGCTTGGTCAGCTCGCGCAGCGCCTCACGGTTCTCCGGTTTGATGACGCACTTCGCCACGGTTCCGTACATCGCGACCTCCTTCGGACGGCGTCAACGAACAGGATAGCCAGTGACGGCCGGGCCAGGGATGGATCGCGAGCCTGATAGCGTCCGGTGTGATGAGCGGCCCGCCTGACTTCCGCATCGAGACCAGCGAGCTCCGCGCCGAGGACGAGTTCGCCGAGTTCGGACCGGAGGACCTCGAGTACTACGTCGACCACCGCGGCACGTTCCACAAGCTCCCGCTCTGCCCCGACGAGGGGAGCTTGAAGGCGAGCGGCGCCGATGTTGCGATCGTCGGGGCGCCGCTCGACGACGGGACCTCGGGCCGACCCGGGGCGCGGTTCGGGCCGATGGCGATCCGAGCCGCCCCCACCGCCGCCGGCCTCGATGCGTGGTCCATCCAGCTCGACGTGGAGCCGTTCGGCGTGCTCACGGTGGTCGACGCGGGGGACGCGCCCGTCGTGGCCTCGCGTCACGCGCGGGGCCTTCGCGTGATCCACGAGAAGGTGCTCCGCGTCGCGAGCGCCGGTGCGATCCCGATCGTCCTCGGGGGCGATCACTCGATCACCTACCCGAGCGCCGCAGCCGTCGCCCGTCACGTCTGGCCGCGACGGCTCGGCGTGGTGCACTTCGACACGCACGCGGACACCGCCACATCCATCAGCGGCTCCTTGATCTCGCATGGCACGCCGATGCGTCGGCTGATCGAGGAAGGGTGGATCGCCGGCCGGAACTTCGTGCAGGTCGGCCTCCACGGCTACTGGCCGGAACAGCAGACCTTCGCGTGGATGCGCGGGGAGGGCTTGCGATGGCACACGGTGACCGAGATCGAGGAGCGCGGCGCCGATGCGGTCGTCGCCGCCGCGATCGCCGAGGCCCTCGACGGTCCCGAGTGCATCTACGTGTCGGTGGACATCGATGTGGTCGACCCGGGTATGGCCCCGGGCACGGGAACACCCGAGCCCGGGGGCATGCTGCCTCGCGAGCTGCTCCGAGCGGTCCGGACGGTCGTTGGGGAGGTCGAGCTCGCGGGCATGGACGTGGTGGAGGTGTCGCCGCCGTACGACCAGAGCGAGGTGACCGCGCTGCTCGCGCACCGGATCGTGCTCGAGGCGATCAGCGCGCTCGCGAGGAAGCGGGCCTGAGGGCGATGGACCGGTCGCGGTTCGAGGAGCTCGTCGGCGAGGCCCTGGACGCCCTGCCCGACTGGGTGCTCGAGCGGATGGACAACGTCGAGGTGATCGTCGAGGATCGCCCGCCGCGCGACGACCCCAACCTGCTCGGGCGCTACCACGGGATCCCGATCACGGCGAAGAGCGAGTTCTACTCCGGGCCCGTGTTCCCCGACACGATCACGCTGTACAAGCGCACGATCGAGCGCGTGGCGCGCGACGACGAGGCGCTGCGCGAGGTGGTCGTCCACACGGTTGAGCACGAGGTCGCGCACCACTTCGGCATCAGCGACGATCGGCTCCGCGAGATCGACCGGTACTGACGTGGAGCGCGACGAGCGGCTCATGCGGCTCGCGCTCGAGGATGCCCGAACGGCGGCCGAGGTCGGCGACGTCCCCGTCGGTGCCGTCGTGGCCCGCGGCGACGAGGTGCTCGGGCGCGCCGGCAACGCACGGGAGCGCGAGCAGGATCCGACCGCGCACGCGGAGATCCTGGCGCTCCGGCAGGCCGCGACGGCGCTCGGGTCCTGGCACCTGGAGGGGTGCGCGATCTACGTCACGCTCGAGCCGTGCGCGATGTGCGCCGGGGCGCTCGTGCTCGCGAGGCTCGACCGATTGGTCTTCGGCGCGTCCGACCCGAAGGCGGGGTTCGCGGGCTCGCTCGGCGACCTGGTGCGCGATCCGCGGCTGAACCACGCGCTCGACGTCGAGGGTGGCGTGCTGGAGGAGGAGTGCGGCGAGGTGCTTCGCGCGTTCTTCCTCGAGCGGCGCTAGGGCTCGATCCCCCGCTCCTCGTCCGCCTTGCGCCGGTCGTCCATCACGGCGCGGACCCGCTCGGCGACCAAGGGCATGCTCTCCTCCATGGCACGGAAGTTGCGCTCGTGCATCACCACGAGCCGGACGTCGGACAGCGCGACGATGCTCGCCATCCTGGGGTGGCTCGACAGCAGCGCCATCTCGCCGAAGAAGTCACCGGGCCCGAGCTCGGCGAGGCGCGTGTCGTCGTGGGTGACCTCGACGGTCCCGTCCTCGATCACCATGAACTCGTGGGGGTAGGCGCCCTGGCGGACCAGGAACTTGCCCGCCGGCACCTCGACCTCGTCCGTCCACCCGCCGAGCGTCTTCAACTCGTCCTCGGACAGCCCCGCGAACAGCGGGATCTTCTCCAGTCGGTCGGGCTTCACGTCGATCTCCTCCGATCAGGTCAGCCGCCCGGAATCCTCGCACAAGCCGGCGCGGGCTCGCTTGCTAGACTCGCGCCGGAGGCGTGCCGGAGCGGACGAACGGGACCGCCTCGAAAGCGGTTAGGGGCCTAATCCGCCCCTCACAGGTTCGAATCCTGTCGCCTCCGCGCGCGTCGGCCGCCCTCAGGGGCGGCCGCTGCCGTCTCAGACCTCGTGCCAGTCCGCCATGTGGCTCGCCTGGGTCGGCAGGTAGGCCCCGGGTCCGAAGTGGTGATCGTAGAAGCCAAGGTCCAGGTGGTGCGCCTGCAGGTAGGTGAGGGAGAACAGGCTCGGCACCGTCCCGGGGAACTTGCCGAACCGGTCCAGGACGTACTGCGCCTGCGTGGCCACGCACGCCTTGAACTCGTCCGAGTGCACGAGCGCTGAGGAGCGCACGCGCGAGCTCTCCTTCCACGGCCCCGGCGTGTCCGGGTGGAAGGGCCCGCCCGGCCCGAACTTGCGCTCCGCGAACGCCTCGACCGCCGCCCGCATGTCCGGGTAGTGGGGCGGGCAGTACGCGGTGTACACGCCGTCGGTGCCGGTCGGGTTCGGCAGCGCCCAGCGCTCGTCCACCTGCACGTTGAAGCCGAGGCCCGGCACGTCCGGGTTCCCGCTCGCGCCGAGGATCGTGTGGCGGTCGATCCCGTCGAACATCCAGCCGCCGAGACCCATCGCCTGGAGCATGAGCGCGCCCGCGTAGCACGAGGCCGAGAGCTCCGCGGTCGCCTCGGTGAGCGCGTACTGCTCGAGGAAGGTGAGCGGGTAGGGCTCCTCGACGTTCACCATGCCTGCGAACGCCTCCATCCCCGGGATCTGCTCGCCGTTCACGTCGTCGAACATGGACGCGCCGTTCTGCGTGATGAAGCACAAGATCGCGATGAACATCTGCGCGATGTCGGCGACCGGCATCAACAGGAGGCTACCCGGCCGGTTCACGCACCACGTGTTGTGGCCCTCCATGTACGGCTCCTCGGCGGGGATGTGCATGCGCCCGTCGGCGAGCTTGCGGATCCGCGCACGGTGCGCCTCGATCACAGCGTCGATGTCCACGGGCGCGCCCGGTTCGCGCTCGACGAGCTTGGGGGCGTCGCGCGTCTCGAACAGGTACACGCCGGAGTCGTCGGTGAAGAACATCTCCGACGTGTGGAACCCGGCGGCCGAGGGGAACGTACGGCCGCCCGCCGCGCCGGAGTAGTTGGAGAAGTTCGGCGCGTAGAACGCGTTCCGCGTGATCGCGAAGTGCCACCCGGTGTTGCCCGCCGCCGAGGTCAGCACCAGCATCGTCTCCAGGTCGTCGAGCGGCATCGGCTCGTGCTCCGAGCGGTACGCGAGCGGTCCGTCCGGGATCTCGGCGCCGTAGGAGAAGCGCCGGGCACGCCGGCCGTGCAGCGCCTCGATCAGCGGGAAGGTCAGGGCCGTCTGCAGGCCCCGGGGTGCGGTCCGCGTCGCCATGGCTCTTCCTCCTCGTGAGGGAACCCGGAACGTATACCGGCTCCCCGAAGGTGCGCATCCTCCCTGCGCTCGTCAGAAGCGGTCGGGACGGAACGGCTCGACCGGGACCGAGGGCGGCCTCCCGGCGGCGAGCTCGGCGATCAGCCTGCCGGTCGCCGGGGACTGGGTGAACCCGAGGGTCCCGTGCCCGGTCGCGATCAGGACGCCGTCGACGCCGGGAGCCCACCCGATCGCGGGCAGGCCGTCGGGCAGGAGCGGCCGGAACCCGAACCACGGCTCGCCCTCACCAGGCGGTGGCTCCCGCAGGGCCGCCGAGCCCGAGCGCACCACGGCGTCGTAGCGGACGGGGTCGGGCTCGCGCCGGAACCCGGCGAGCTCCAGCGTCCCGGCGAACCGGATGCGGTTTCCGAGGGACAGGATCACGACGCGCGTCTCGCTTCCGATGAGGGGCAGGCGCGGCGCCCCCTCCCACGCCGGCATCGTCGAGCTGTAGCCGGTGGCGGGCTGCATGGGGAGGCGAAGGCCGATCGAGCCCGCCAGGGACCGGCTCCACGCGCCGGCCGCGAGCACGACGAGGTCGGCCGGGATCCGCTCGGGCGGGTCGCCGGCCAGGACGCCCGTCACCCGCCCGTCCTGCACCAGGATGCGATCGACGTGGGTGTGCTCGAAGATCCGCGCGCCCCGGGGCGCGAGACCGGCGCCGATGGCTCGCACGTACGCGTGACAGTCGCCCGAGGGCTGATCCTCGATCACGAGCGCGCCGAGGGTCGAGGGCGCGAGGGCGGGTTCGAGGTCGAAGAGCTCGTCGCCTTCCACGATCCTGGCCTCGAACCCGAGCCGGCGGAGCTCCTCCTCCTCCAGGTCCGCCCTGCTCCGCCAACCCTCGGAGGAGAACGTCTCGAGGAGCGGGCCGTCCCGCAGGCCGAGCTCCACCCCGCCCCGGGCCTCGAGGTCGCGGTAGAGCTCGAGGGAGAGCTTCGAGAGCCGGACGAGGGCATCGGTGGATCGTCGGTACGTCTCCACGTCGCTCGATCGGAGGAAGCGCAGGAGCCACCGGACCACGCCCGGCCCCGCGCGGGGGCGGATCGTGAAGGGTCCGTCCCTCCTGGCGAGGGCGCGCAGGCCCTCGGAGACGATGCCAGGGCCGGGGAGCGCCTGGGAGTGGCCGGGGCAGATCAGGCCGGCGTTCGCGAACGAGCAGCCGCCGCCGAGCTCGTCTCGGTCGACGAGGGTGATCCGGAGGCCCTCCTCCGCCAGGTAGTGGGCGCACGCGACGCCGATCGCACCCCCGCCCACCACCACCGCGTCCGTCGCCACGGGCTCATGCTACGGACCACGCTCGTGCCGGGATGAGCGCCCCGCTCGCTAGACTCGTCCGCGGAGGCCTGCCCGAGCGGACGAAGGGGCACGCCTGGAGAGCGTGTAGGCGGGCAACCGCCTCGCGGGTTCGAATCCCGCGGCCTCCGCCAACTACCTCAGGGGCTTCGCGTACGCCGTGTAGCTCTGGACCACACGCATCCCGACCCGCTCGTACAGCGATCGGGCTCCCGAGATCGAGTCGGTCGACAATCCGCATCGCGCACGCCCGAGCTCGCGCGACGCGGCGAACACCGTTTCGAGCAGCGCGCCGGCGATCCCGCGACGCCGGTACGGGGCCGCGGTCGCGACCTGCCCGATCCACACCTCGCCGGCCTCCGCGAAGTCGTACGCGAGCAGCGTGGCCACGACCTGCTCGCCGTCCAGCGCCACGCGCGAGAGCCCCGGTGCGAAGGTCGCGTGGGCGATCGTCTGGGAGGCCCACACGTCCAACGGCTCGGGCGTGCGGCCGCGCACGACGCTGATCGCGTCCTCCCAGACCCGGTGTGCGGCGGCCTCGTCGCGGGCGGGGTCGTAGGGGCGGACCACGATCCCCTGGGGGATGGCCGGGGGTGGGAGCGGGGCGTCGAGCTCGATCCGCAGGATCCACGAGTCCCACTTCGGCCGGTAGCCGCGGGACACGAACAGCTCCCTGGCGGCACCGTCCCCGTCGGTTCGGGTCTGGGCGAGCTCGGTCGCGCCGAGCGCTCGGGCTCGCGCCTCGGTCCAGGCGAGCAGGGCGGTCCCGAGCCCTCGGCCGCGGTGCGAGGGACGGACCTCGGCCTCGGCTCGGTCGCGGTACACCTCGGCCCAGCCGACGAGACGGTCGCCGTCGAAGGCCAGGACGGCATCCGTCGAGGGCTCGAAGCCCACCCGCCCGAACCCCATCACCAGGTCCTCGGTGTCGATCTCGGCCACGCCGTCGTCGTGCGCCTCGCCCGCGGCGATCAGCTCGACGATCGCCGGGATGTCCTCCGTCGTGGGCGGGCGCGACGTGAGGCCCCGAGGCAGGCCGATGCTCACGCCGTCCTCCACCCGGGACACCGCCGGCCCCCGACCGGACCGGGGATCGCCTCGATGGTCTCGAGCGCCGCCCGCACGTCGCCGAAGTCGTCCCAGGGCAGGAAGGCCACGCCGTCGGCCCGCGCGATGTCGACGAGCGCGTCCTTGGCGAACACGACATCCGCGTACAGCGCCCCGTACCGGTCCGACTGGCCCTCACCGACGAACGCAACCGGCCCGCGCCCACGCTCGGCGATCACCGCGTTCATCTTGCAGGTGCCGCAGCCGACGCACTCGGGGTGACCACTCACGTAGCGAAGAGCCGGAGGGCGACCGTCCTGCTGGACCCACCGGTTCGTGACGATCGCGAGGTTGCCCAGGCCCGCGGCCTCGAGCATCGGCCGGATGTACAGGCCGAACCCGTCCGACACCACCGTCAGCGAGATCCCGAGCGCGCGGCACCACGCGACGAACGGGGCGAAGGTCGGGTCGAGCGGACAGTGCTCGAGCGCGAACGCGACGAGCTCCTCCCGCGACCCGCGCATCATCGCCACCTGGGCACGGCTCGCCTCGCGGAGCCCGATCTCGCCGCGGTCCACGGCCGCGT
>DASSJM010000014.1:0-4538 GCA_035691205.1 Actinomycetota bacterium | reverse complement strand
CGTTCGACATCTCCACCTGCACGGCCGCGGCGACGGTCGCGAAGTCGCCGACCTTGCGCTCGAGCTTCAGGTACGTGCCGCTCGAGCGCGGCGGCGGCGTCGGGACCCGGACCTCCGTCAGGAGCTCGTCGGGCTCCAACGCGGTGGTGAACACATCGATGAGGAAGTCGCTCACCGGCATCGTGCGCTCGCCCCGCGCGCTGCGAAGGACGACGCTCGCGCCGGCCGCGAGCATCACGGCGCCCCAGTCGCCGGCCGGGTCGGCGTGCGCCAGCGATCCGCCCACGCTGCCGAGGTTGCGGACGAGCGGGTCGGCGATCTGCGGGGCCGCGGCCGCGAGCAGCGGGTACCCGCTGCCGACGGTCTGGGAGGTGGCCACCTGGTTGTGCCGCACGAGGGCACCGACCCGCAGCGCGCCCTCGGCCTCGTCGAGATCGCCGAGTCCGGGGATGCGGTTGATGTCCACCAGGTTGGCGGGTGCCGCGAACCGGAGCTTCAGGACGGGGATCAGGCTCTGACCGCCGGCGAGGACCTTGGCGTCCTCCAGCCCGGCGAGCATGCCGAGCGCCTCCTCCACTGAAGCCGGCCGGTGGTACTCGAAGCGCGACGGCAGCATCCGGGACCTCCCTGGGTGTGGGCGCGACTGCGGGTGGACTATCGCCCCACCCGTGCCCGACGGTCAAGCCGCACGCGCGGCCCGGCTATGGTGGGGCTGTGCGAACGAGCAACGCCGGCTTCTGGAAGGTGTTCATCGGACTGGCCGCCGGCGGCGTGCTGCTCGTGCTGCTCGTGGTGGTCTTCCGCCCCGTCGCCCGGACGGGCGCCGTCGCCTACGCGCAGTCCAACCTCCGCGACGTCGCAGAGGCCGCCGAGCGGCTCGCGGACGAGGAAGGCTCGCTCGCGGCGGCCACGCGGCAGCGGCTGGAGCTCGACCCGGCCCTGTCCGACCTCCTGCTCATCGACCCGGACCAGGCCTCCAACGACTCCGAGGTGGTGAGCGTCTCGGCGAGCGAGGGATCCTGGACGGGCTCGGCCAGGGCCGACACGGGTGAGTGCTTCTGGATCCGGGTCCTGGCCACGGGCGAGACGGTCCTGGGGACGGGCACGGACTGCTCCGGCGACCAGGCCGGCGTGGCCGCGCCCAACGGCTGGCCGGAGCCGTAGCCCGACGCCCGCCCGGGGCGTGCTCCGATTCGCGCGAGAGCGATGGCCGGGCTAGCATCGGCTCCTCGTTCCACGCCGGAAAGGGGGACCCGTGACGCACGTATCGGTCACCGTCAACGGGGAGGCTCGCGAGGCGGAGGTCGAGCCCCGCACGCTCCTCGTCTACTTCCTCCGGGAGACCCTCGGGCTCACCGGGACCAACGTCGGCTGCGATACGACGTCCTGCGGCTCGTGCACGGTGCTCGTCGACGGCATGTCCGTGAAGTCGTGCAACCTGCTCGCCGCGCAGGCGGACGGTCGAGAGGTCACCACGATCGAGGGCATGGCCACCGATGGACAGATGCACCCGCTGCAGGAGGCGTTCCATCGCAACCACGGTCTGCAGTGCGGGTACTGCACCCCGGGCATGATCATGGCGGCGGCCTCCTACCTGAAGGAGAACCCCGATCCCACCGAGGGGCAGGTGCGCGAGTCGCTGGAGGGCAACCTCTGCCGGTGCACCGGCTACCAGAACATCGTGAAGTCCATCCTCGACGCCGCGCAGCAGATGAGCGGCGCGAAGGCCTGAGGGGGTCCTCGATGGCGACCACCGAGAAGTACGTCGGCAGCTCCATCCTGCGCAAGGAGGACGCCTCGTTCCTCGCGGGGCAGGGGACCTACATCGACAACCAGACGATGGCCGGCATGGTGTGGATGCGGCTCGTGCGGCCGCCCCACGTGCACGCGCGGATCGACTCGATCGACACGGCTGCAGCGGCCGCGATGCCGGGCGTCATCGGCGTGTTCACCGCCGCCGACCTCGAGGCGGAGTTCCCCGCCGGCCTGCCGATGGTCTGGCCGATCACCGAGGACATCAAGCTCCCCACCCACTGGCCGCTGACCAAGGACAAGATCCGGTTCGGAGGAGATGCCGTCGCCGTGGTCGTGGCCGAGAGCCGCGGCCAGGCGGAGGACGCCGCCGAGGCCGTCGCGGTCCACGTCACCGACCTGCCGGTGGTCACGGACCTGGAGGAGGCGGCCAAGGACGAGGTCGTGATCCACGAGGATCTGGACACCAACGTCGTCGTGCACTGGAGCCACGGCGGCGGCGGCGACCAGTCCGTCTTCGATTCGGCGCCGGTGGTCGTTCAGGAGCGCTACACGCAGCCCCGACTGATCCCCAACGCGATCGAGCCGCGAGGGTGCCTCGCGTACGGGATCCCGGCGGCCGGCGAGTTCACGCTGGTGTCGGCGACGCAGATCCCACACATCGCCCGGGTCGGTCTGTCGATCGCGACCGGCATCCCGCAATCCAAGCTCCGCATCATCGCCCCGGACGTCGGCGGCGGCTTCGGCTCCAAGCTGAACGTGTATGCGGAGGAGGCGCTCGCGCTGGCGCTCGCCCGCCGGCTCGGTCGTCCGGTGAAGTGGATCGAGGATCGTCACGAGAACTACGTGGCGACGATCCACGGGCGCGGCGTGCTGCACGACTGCACCCTGGCCGGGACGCAGGACGGCAAGATCCTCGGCATGAGGTTCGTCGAGCTCGCCGACATGGGCGCCTACTTCCAGCTGCTCACGCCCGGCATCCCCGAGCTCGGCGGCTGGGTCTACATGGGGCCGTACGCGACCGACGCCTACTGGTACGAGTTCTCCGGCATCATGACCAACGCCACGCCGACCGACGCCTACCGCGGTGCCGGGCGACCCGAGGCGACGTTCGTGGTCGAGCGCCTGGTGGACGCCTACGCGCGGCGCATCGGGAAGGACCCGGCCGAGGTGCGCCGGATGAACCTGCACCCGCCCTTCGAGGAGGCGACGGCCTCCGTCATGGGTCTGAACGTCGACTCGGGGAACTACGAGCCGACGTTCGACCGTGCGCTCGAGCTCGCCGGGTACGAGCAGACGCGCTCGGAGCAGGCGGCGAGGCGCGCCGCCGGCGACACGAAGCAGATCGGTATCGGGCTCTCGAGCTACATCGAGATGTGCGGGCTCGCCCCATCCAACATCCTCGGCGCGCTCCGGTACGTCGCCGGCGGGTGGGACGGCGCGGAGATCGAGTGCCGTCCCGACGGCAAGGTGGTCGTGCGCACCGGCACGTCGCCGCACGGGCAGGGCCACGAGACCGCATGGGCGCAGATCGTCGCGGATGGCCTTGGCATCGGGCCCGACGACGTCCAGGTGCTGCACGGGGACACCGCCGTCTCGCGGATCGGGATGGACACGTACGGATCCCGGTCGGTGTCGGTCGGGGGGACCGCGCTGCACCTCGCGGTGGAGAAGGTCCGGGCCAAGGCCCGCACGATCGCCGCGCACGAGCTCGAGGTCGCCGAGGACGACCTGGAGTGGAGCGACGGCGCCTTCCGGGTCCAGGGAGCGCCGGACCAGATGCGCACGATCCCGGACCTCGCCGCCTCGGCGTGGCACGCGCACGCGCTCCCCGCGGGCGTCGAGCCGATGCTCGAGGGCACCGCCGTGTACGACCCGCCCAACTTCACCTGGCCCGCGGGCACGCACGTGTGCGTGGTCGAGGTGGACACGGAGACGGGTGCGACCGAGATCGTCCGGTACGTGGCCGTGGACGACTGCGGCGCGGTCATCAACCCGATGATCGTCGACGGCCAGGTGCACGGGGGTGTCGCGCAAGGGGTCGCCGAGGCGCTGTACGAGGAGGCGATCTACGACCAGCGGGGCAACCTGATCACCTCGTCCATGACGCAGTACCTGGTGCCCGGCGCGACCGAGATCCCGTCGATGACGCTCGACCGCACCGAGACCCCCTCGACCACCAACCCGCTCGGGGTGAAGGGGATCGGGGAAGCGGGGACGATCGCGGCGCCGCCCGCGGTCGTGAACGCGGTCATCGATGCCGTGAGCCACCTCGGGGTCACGCACATCGAGAAGCCCGTGACGCCCGAGCGTGTCTGGAGAGCGATCCGCGACGCGAAGGGGGGTGCGGCATGATCCCCGCGCCGTTCGAGTACGAGCGAGCCGAGTCGGTGGAGCAGGCGGTGCAGCTGCTGGGCGCTCACCACGACGCGAAGGTCCTCGCGGGCGGGCACTCGCTCCTCCCGCTGATGCGGCTGCGGCTGGCCCGGCCCTCGATGCTGGTGGACATCACCCGGATCGGCGAGCTCTCGTACGTCAAGGAGGATGGCGACCACGTCGCGATCGGCGCGCTCACCACGCACCACGACGTGGCGGGCAGCGAGGTCCTCCAGGAGCTGTGCCCGATCCTCCCGTTCACCGCCTCGGGGATCGGGGACCCACAGGTCCGGCACGTCGGCACGATCGGCGGATCCTGCGCGCACGCGGACCCGGCCTCGGACATCCCGGCGGTGCTCGCGGCCCTCGAGGCCGAGTTCGTCGTGACGGGGCCCGAGGGCGCGACCCGC
>DASSJM010000013.1:0-12763 GCA_035691205.1 Actinomycetota bacterium | reverse complement strand
CGTGTAGGACTCGGGGTCGACCTCGCGCTGCGCGAACGCGCAGAACCGGCACCCCACGTAGCAGACGTTGGTGAAGTTGATGTTGCGGTTGACGACGTAGGTGACCTCGTCGCCAACGGCCTCGCCACGCAGGCCATCCGCGACCGAGCAGAGCGCCTCGAGCGCGTCCCCCTCGGCGCGGAACAGCGCCATCGCCTGCTCGTCGCTGATCGGGCGGTGCCGGGCCGCCCTGCGGAGCGCGTCGCGGATGTCCGCGTCCAGGCGCTCGGGGCGTACGCGCTCGGCCTGCCAGGCGCGGGTGCGCTCGGGCAGGTCGGCCTCGCCGTACACGACCCCGGCGTCCTCCCGAAGGCGCGCGCCCTTGGCGAACGTCAGCTCGGTCACCCTCGGTTTCCAGGCGACGTCGGGGTCCTGCCACGGCGTCGGGACCGGTCGCGCACCGGCGATCGCGAGGCCGTCCTCTCCCATCAGCGCGGCGACCGGGGCGCGCATCTTCCCGGCAAGGTACGGATCGGGCAGGAGGGCGAACTGGGGGTAGATCGTCAGTCGCTCGCGCAGCTCGAGGCCCCGCTCGGCCGTGCGTGCGGCGAGCGCATCGAGCGCGGGCCACGGACGCTCGGGGTTCACGTGGTCCGGGGTGAGCGGCGAGACCCCGCCCCAGTCGTCGATCCCGGCGTCGAGCAGCCGGAGCTGCATCGCCGGGTCGGACAGGTTGGGCGGGGCCTGCACGTGCATCCGCGGCCCGAGCGCGACCCGCGCGGTGGCCACCACAGCCAGGAACTCCTCATCGCCCGGCTCGGGGCTCCCGTGCATCGCCGTGCCGGGCTTGGCCCGGAAGTTCTGCACGATCACCTCCTGGATGTGCCGGTACCGACGGTGGAGATCGCGGATCGCGAGCAGCGACTCCGCGCGCTCGCGCTCGGTCTCCCCGATCCCCACGAGGATCCCCGTCGTGAAGGGGATCGCGAGGCGCCCGGCGTCCTCGATCGTCCGCAGCCGCACCTCGGGCTGCTTGTCCGGCGAGCCGAAGTGTGGGCCGCCTCGCTCAGACAGGCGGGGGGACGAGGTCTCGAGCATCAGCCCCATCGAGGGCGCCACGTGCTTGAGCCTGGCCAGGTCCTCGTAGGACATGACGCCGGGGTTCAGGTGTGGGAGCAGGCCGGTCTCCTCGATCACACGGATCGCGACGGCGCGCACGTACTCGAGCGTCGAGCCGTAGCCGCGCTCGGCGAGCCACTGGCGTGCGACGGGGTAACGTTCCTCGGGACGGTCGCCGAGGGTGAACAGGGCCTCCTTGCACCCCAGCCTCCGCCCGGCCTCGGCGATCGCGACCACCTGCTCGGGCGTCAGGAACGGCGAGTCGAGCTTGGCGGGAGGCTTGGCGAACGTGCAGTAGTGGCAGTGGTCACGGCAGAGCATCGTGAGCGGCACGAAGACCTTGCGCGAGTACGTGATGCGGGTGCCATGTCCGAGCTCGCGCAGCCTGGTCGCGAGCCGCATGAGCCGTTCGAGCTCCGGGCCGCGCGCCGTCAGGAGCGCCTCGACCTCGTCGACCGACAGCGCCTTCCCGGCCTCTGCGCGGGCGAGCGCCCGTCGGAGGGCGTGAGCGGTGCCGTCGGCCATCGCGCGGCGAGACTATCACCGGCGGTTGCACCGCCGGACGCGTGACACGCACACTGACCGCATGCCGTGCTCTCGCGACCCTCGGCCGAGGACACACCCGTGAGGGTCGCGGCGCTCGCCGGGGGGATCGGCGCGGGGAAGTTCCTGCGAGGGCTCGTCCGCGCGATCTCGCCGGACGACGTCACGGTCGTCGTGAACACGGGCGACGACATCGTGCTGCACGGTCTGCACGTCTCGCCGGACCTCGACTCGGTCACGTATTGGCTCGGTGACGCCTTCGACCGCGAGCGCGGTTGGGGGCGACGGGAGGAGACCTTCCGCGCGACCGAGGAGCTCCGGCGCTTCGACCCCGAGATGGCGTGGTTCAACCTCGGCGACCTCGACCTCGCGACCCACGTCTTCCGCTCCAACCTGCTCCGGGCGGGAGCCACCCTCTCCGAGGCGACAGCGCGGGTCGCGGCCCGCTTCGGCATCGGAGCCCGACTGCTGCCGATGAGCGATGACCCGGTGACCACCCGCATCAGCGTGGTCGCCGACGGGCAGGAGCTCGACCTGCACTTCCAGGAGTACTGGGTCAGGCGCCGCGGCCGCGACGAGGTGAAGGCCGTCCGCTACGAGGGGGCCGAGGCGTCACGCCCGGCGAGCGGGGTTCTGGAGGCGCTTGGGGAGGCGGACGCCGTGGTGGTCTGCCCGTCCAATCCGGTCGCCTCGATCGGACCGATCCTGGCCGTCCCGGGGATCCGCGACGCGCTCGCATCGCGCGCGGCCGGCGTGGTGGGCATCAGCGGGATCGTCGGCGGGGCGCCGCTCGCGGGGATGGCCGACCGGCTGATGCCGGTCGCGGGCGTGGAGGTCACCGCCGCCGGCGCCGCGGAGTGCTACCGCGGCCTGCTCGGCGCGTGGGTGATCGATGAAGCCGATCGGGGGCTCGCACCGCGGATCGAGCGGACCGGCGTTCGCGTCGGCGTGACCGACACGATCATGTCCGACGACGCGAAGTCGGAGTCGCTGGCGCGGTTCGCGCTCGGCCTGCTGCGGTAGCGTCGCTCCTCGATGAGCGCCGAGCCGCGCGTGGAGGTCCTCCCCGTCCAGGGCATCCCGGAGGTCCGTCCGGGCGACGACGTCGGGGCGCTGCTCGCTTCGGCGCTCGCCACCATCGGCCCGCGGGACGGCGACGTGATCGTCGTCACCCAGAAGGTCGTCTCGAAGGCAGAGGGACGGGTCGTCCCCGAGGAGGGATCCGGCCGATCCGGGTGGGTGGAGGCCGAGACGCGGCGCGTCGTCGCCCGCCGCGGGGACCTCGTGATCGCCGAGACGCGCCACGGGTTCGTCTGCGCCAACGCGGGGGTCGACGCATCCAACGTCGAACGGGGGTTCCTCACGCTGTTGCCGGAGGACCCCGACGGCTCGGCCGAGCAGATCCGGGCTGCGCTGTCGCGGCGACTGGGCGTTGAGCTGGCGGTCGTGATCACCGACACGTTCGGGCGAGCGTGGCGTCGCGGGCTCGTGAACGTCGCGATCGGGTGCGCCGGGATGCCGGCCCTGGTGGACCTCCGCGGCCGACCGGATCACCACGGGCGCGAGCTGGAGGTCACGATCGTGGCGCTCGCCGACGAGGTCGCCGCCGCCAGCGGGCTCGTCATGGCCAAGGACGCCCGGGTTCCCGCGGCGGTCGTTCGGGGTATCGGCTGGGACGACGAGCCGCCCTCGCCGGCCTCCGAGCTCGTCCGCCCCCCCGACGAGGATCTGTTCCGCGAGTCGCCTTTGCAGGCCCTGTCCGCACGGCGGACGATCCGGTCCTTCGGGCCGGGCGAGGTCGCGCGCGAGGCGCTCGAGGAGGCCGTGCGCGCCGCCTGCGCCGCGCCGGCGCCGCACCACACGCGGCCCTGGGTGTTCAGCGTGCTGTGGTCCGCGGCGGCCCGGCGACGTCTCCTGGGCTCGATCGCCGAGGCCTGGCGCGCCGACCTGCGGGCGGACGGGACCCCGGAGGAGACGATCCGGCAGCGGTTGATGCGCAGCGACGCCGTGCTCGGGTCGGCCCCCGTGCTCATCGTGCCCTGGATCCGCTTCGCGGGCGCGCACCCGTACGCCGACGCCGAGCGCGCCGACGCCGAGCGCGAGATGTTCCTGCTCTCGGGCGGCGCGGCGATCCAGAACCTCCTGCTGGCCCTGCACGCGCAGGGCATCGCTTCCTCGTGGATCTCGTCCACGCTGTTCTGTCAGGAGGAGACCCGCGGGGCGCTGGCGATGGGGGCCGAGTGGCACGCGCTCGGCACCGTCGCGGCGGGTCCGATGCCGGCGGGGGCCGCGCCGCCGCGGCCCCCGCTGGATCTCTCACAGCATCTGCGCGCCGAGGAGGGCCCTACAGCACCCCGTGGATGAAGTACCAGGCGAAGATCGCGCTCACGATGTACATGAGCGGGTGAACCTCCTTCCACTTCCCGCGCAGGACCGCGATCACCGTGTAGGAGAGGAAGCCCGCTCCCACGCCGTTGGTGATGCTGTACGTGAACGGCATCAGCAGGATCGTGAGCAGCGCGGGGATGCCGACCCCCGGCTCGGACCAGGAGATGTCCTTCGCGAGCGTCATCATGAAGTAGCCGACGAGCACCAACGCGGGCGCCGTCGCCTCGGGCGGGATCACCCCCGCGATCGGCGAGAAGAACATCGCGGCCAGGAACAGGACGCCGACCACGACCGCCGTGAGCCCGGTGCGACCGCCGTCGGAGATGCCCGACGCGCTCTCGATGTACGTCGTGTTCGAGGACGACGAGGTCACTCCGCCCGCCACGGCGGCGAGTGAGTCGACCAGCAGGACGCGCTTGACCCCGGGCAACCGCCCCTGGTCGTCGAGCATCTTGGCCTCCTCGCCCAGGCCGATCGCCGTGCCCATCGTGTCGAAGAAGTCCGACAGCATCACCGAGAGCACCGCCGCGAGCGCCGTCGCGGTGCCGAGCACCGACACGAACCCGAACGAGAAGTCCCCGATCAGGGAGAAGTCCGGGGTGTCGACGATCTTGCTGGGGATCTGGGCGATCCCGGTTGCCCAGATCGAGTTGTCGTTGAGCTCGTTCACGATGATCGCCACGACCGTCGACACGAGGATGCCGATCAGGAGGGCACCCCGGACCTTGCGGGCGATCAGCGCCGCGCTGATCGTGAGACCCACGACGAACACGGCGATCGTCCACTGCGTGAGCTCCGGCGCGAGGGCGAGGGGCGTGCCCCCGCCGACGACCACGACGCCGGCGTTCACGAACCCGATCAGCGCGATGAACGCGCCGATGCCGATCCCGATCGCGCGCTTCAGGTCCATCGGGATCGCATCCATCACGGCCTCGCGCAATCCGGTCAGGACCAGGACCGTGATGATCGCGCCCTCGGTGACGATGACGCCCATCGCCTCGGGGAACGAGAGCCCGTTCGCGCCCACGAGCGTGAAGGCGACGAACGCATTGAGCCCGAGTCCCGCGGCGAGCGCGAACGGGTAGTTCGCGACCACGCCCATCGCGATCGTCATGACCCCGGCCGCGAGCGCCGTCACCGTCAGGACCTGCGCGAAGGGCAGGCCCTCGCCGCCGAGCCCGAGGATCGCGGGGTTGACGAACAGGATGTAGGCCATCGTCAGCCAGGTGGTCAGGCCGGCGACGATCTCGGTCCGCACGGTCGAACCGCGCTCGGAGATCTTGAAGAAGCGATCCAGCCCTGTCCCCGTACCCGCAGGCTGGACCTGCGCGTCCGCCATCGGCCCCCCCTTCCGGACCGGCGACCCGGTCCGCACGCCGTCGGGGAAGGCGCTCGAAGCATAGGAAGGCCGCCTCGCGGCCACAAGGGGGTCCCGGAGGAGGAGGCCAGAGAGCGCGCAGAGGCTCGGCCCGGCCGTATCGGCGAGGGCCCGGTATCCTGGTGGACCGCCGCCCGCGGCATCTCGACATGGCGAACCCCACCCCCGATCAGCGAACCACCAAGGCCGAACGCAAGGAGCAGGCCCGGCGCGAGCGCGAGCAGCTCCAGCGCAGGCAGGCCGCCTCCCGGCGGAACCGGCGCATCGTGGTGGCCATCGGGGCGGTCGCGGTCGTGGCCGCGACCGTCTTCTTCCTCACGCGGCCGGAGGCGGTTCGG
Organism: Actinomycetota bacterium; assembly: GCA_035691205.1. GTDB lineage: Bacteria > Actinomycetota > UBA4738 > UBA4738 > HRBIN12 > DASSJM01. The sequence goes on along the minus strand of DASSJM010000013.1, from coordinate 7,018 downwards.
GCCGATCCCGAGGCGTTGCTCGAGACCGCGGCGGCGGCCAGCCAGGAGGCGGGCTGCAGCTCGCCCGAGGACGTCGGCCCCTACCAGCCGGAGGATCGGGACCAGGAGCACGGGCCGCTCGCGCCGCTGTCTTCGTACGCGTCCACCCCTCCGGCGTCGGGCCCCCACAGCGAGGGCACCCTGCCGGGGGGCGTCTACCAGACCCCTCCCCCGCTCGACCGGCTGATCCACTCGCTCGAGCACGGCGCCGCGGTGGTCTGGTACTCGCCCGCCGTGACGGGCCCGGCGCTCCAGGAGCTCAAGGCGTTCTACGAGTCCGACGACGTCGGCTCCCGCGTGATCGTGGCGCCCTACGACTACCCCGCCGAGGGCGAGGCCGGGGCGCTGCCGCAGGGCGTCCAGATGTCGCTGGTGGCTTGGCACACGGTCGAGCACTGCGCCCGGGTGGACGTGGGCGCAGCGTTCGACTTCACCTCCGGTTACGCTGGGCCTCCGTTCGGCGACGTCCCCTACGAGGGGACCGCGCCCGAGGCCGGCGCGGTGTTGTAGGACCGGCACGAGCAGGGAAGGACGGATCGATGGCGAAGAAGCGTCGGAAGCCGCACCACCGGCCCAGGTCGCCCCAGGCCGGGAGCGGCTCGACCGCCACGGCGACCCGCCCGCCCGCCACGCAGGCGGACCGGTCGACGTCCCCGCAGACGGGCGAACGGACGGCCCCTCGTCCGGCCCAGGCCACCCACCACCGGACGGAGCGCAAGCAGCTCGCCAAGGCCGAGCGAGACGCGGCGCGCAAGCGGATCGCGCGCAAGGCTCGGATGCGGCGGATCGCCTGGGCGGGCGGGATCGGCGTCGTGGTCGCGGGCGCGGCCTTGTTCCTCAACAGCCAGGCTTCGACGACGCGGCCCGACGAGCTCCCCGGCGAGCTGACGACCGAGGCGCCGTGGGACGCCAACGGGAACGAGGCTGAGGAGCGTGCGGAAGCGATCGGCCTTCCACCCGAGAGCCCCGTGGTGATGCACGAGCACACCAACCTGCAGATCTTCGTGCACGGGGAGCGCATCGCGATCCCCACCGAGATCGGCATCGACCGGTCCGGCTCGCAGCCGTACGTGGCGTCCCTGCACACGCACGAGGACAGCGGAACGGTCCACGTGGAGTCCTCGGTCTCGCGCACGTTCACGCTGGGGGAGTTCTTCGACATCTGGGGCGTGCGCCTCACGCCGTCGTGCATGGGTGGGTACTGCAACGACGCCACGAACCAGCTCCGCGTGTTCGTCGAGGGCCAGGATCCGCCGGACGGGATCGACATCCGTGAGGTCGCCCTGACCGACCAGCAGGTCGTCGTGATCGCGTTCGGAACCCAGGACGAGATCCCCGACCCGATCCCGACGGAGTTCGACTTCGGGTCGGTCCCGCAGTAGGTGCCCGAGAGCCGCAAGCGCACCTCGAGCTCGCGCGGCCCGTCGCGCCCTCGACCATCGGGCGGCGCGACGGCGGCGGCTCGCACCGCGCCGCCCGAGGCGTCCGCCGCGCGCCGGCGGCGATACCTGATCCAGGGGGCGGTGCTGGTCGTCGTCGGCGTGCTCACCTACGTCCTGCTGCTGCGAGCGCGCGGGCCGGGTGAGGTCTCCGCCCAGGCGCTCGCGGTTGCCGGGGCCGCGGGATGCGGCGCCCTCGAGCAGCCGGTCGCGGCCGCCCCGGACCGGTCGCACCTGGAGCCCGGAGGCGTGTTCGCCTACCCGGACCCGCCGGCGGCCGCAGGGCCGCACGATCCGCACCCGCTGCCCGCCGACCCGCACGTCTACGCCGAGCCCGTCTCGGAAACGCGTGCCGTCCACAGCCTCGAACACGCGTACGTGCTCGTGTACCACGACGGGATCTCGGCCGAGACGCTGACGGCGCTCGAGGCGCTCGCGCGCGACCAGGACCGGGTGATCGCGGCCCCCTACCCGGACCTTCCCGAGGGGACCGGCCTCGCGCTCGTGGCCTGGAACACGCGCTGGATGTGCCCGTCGACGGTGACGCCGGACGATGCCGTGACGATCGCTCGAGGATTCGTGGACGCCTTCGCGGGGACGACGGTCGCCCCGGAGGCGCCGCGTGGGCTGCTCGGCCCGCTGTTCCAGTAACCCGCTACCCGACCGTGCATCCCCCGCCGGCCGGCTGACAGGTGATCACGCCGTGCTCGAAGACGGAGCGCAGGTTTCCGTTCTTCAGCTTCTGGACGTCGGTGGTCGGGAAGCCGAGCGCCCCCGCCGGCCCGCCCTCCTGCAGGTAGCGCTGGAGCACCGGGCCGTGGACCTCGTGGATGCCCGCCGAACCCGAGGAGTAGATCGTGCCGTCCTCGAACGCCTGACGGACACCGCCCGCGACGGAGACCCGCCGCGACGTCGCGAGGCCCGGCGAGCATCCGAGTTCGTCGTACTTCTCGCGGATCTCGCCCGTGACGAGCCGGTTGGCGTTGATCCACACGCGGTCGTCGTTCAGGCCGAGCGCCGACTGGAGCGTGTTGCCGCTCACCTGGGCCTGACCGGACTCGCCGACCACCGTCGTGGACAAGATCCGGCCCGACACGCCGCGGGCGATGTTGGCGAACCGGATCACGGTGCCGATCCCCAGGTCGAGCTCGGACGTGACCTCGCCCGCGGTCGTGGTGACCTGCCACGTGGCGTTGGGGTTGGCGGTCGTGTAGTCGCCCGGGTCGCACACGCCGCGCAGGTAGCCGATCGGCGTGCCGCCCCACACGTTCTCGTTGTTCTCGGTGTACCCCCCCGAGGACGACATGTAGAAGGCCTGGATCGTGGAACCGCCGTCCTTGACGACCTTGTCCTCGGTCTGGTTCACGGCCGAGACCCATCGGTCGCCGTCGATCCCGCCTTCCTTGTCCCAGCCGGCGTAGACCTGGTCGAACGAGCTCGCGTACAGCGCGCAGTCGCACCCGGAGCGGTGCTGGGAGTTCTCGGCCTTCGAGAAGGCGTAGCTCCGGGCGGCGATGGCCTGGACCTTCAGCGCGGACTTCGGCCACGAGCTGGGAACCTCCGCGAGCCCGTACAGGTACCCCTGCGGGTCCACGACCAGGACCAGGCGCTCCTCGCAGTCGTTCCCGCCACAGTCGTACAGGCCGAACTCGATCCAGCCCCGGTTGTAGCGATGGGCCGCCTCGGGGACGCGGACGCGCGAGCCCAGCTCCTCGAACACGGCGAAGATCGGCTGGTTGGGACCCCCGAGGCGGTCGACGGTGTCGCCGTTCGCGTCCACGATCTTGTAGTCCGCCCCGTCCACCACGACCCTCCAGGTCTCGCCGGCGGCGATCGTCGCGATCACGTTGCCGGACGGACCTCCGATCCGGATCTCGACGGGCCCCGCCTCGGCCTCGAGCCGGACCGAGTCGCGGCCCTGCACCAGCCCGATCCGCAGGTTCTGGGGCGGCGAGGGCTCTCGCGCCACCCGGGTGCTCGAGTAGTAGTGGGTGAGGATCCGCGCCGGCCCCCAGCCGTCCTTGGCCAGACCGTAGGTCCCCCACTGGGAAAGGCCGAGACCGTGTCCCCACCCCCCGCCGAACCAGCGGAACTCGTCGTTGGGTCCCCTGGGGGTGGCGCTCTCGGCGCTCGCCGGGACGGCGAGCGCGCCGGCGGAAAGGGCCAGCAGGGAGGCGATGATGAGGGCTCGTCGCATGGTCTGGAGCGAGGTCGCGGGCGAGCCGCACCGTACCACACCGTCCCCGCAGAACCGGGAACCCTACGGGCTGTGGACGCGCTCCCCCGGCGCGACCTTGGTCGCGTGGAGCGTGACCCCGGCCTCAACCCTCGCTCCGTCGCCGAGGACGGAGTCGGTCACCCGTGCGCCCCTTCCGATCACGACGCGAGGGCCGAGGATCGACCCGTGCACGACCGAGCCCTCCCCGACCTCGACGAGCTCGTGCAGCACCGACGCCTGCACCTCGGCGCCGCTCCCGATTCGGACGCCGGGCCCCGCGACCACGTGCGGTCCGAGGACCGCGTCCTCGTCGACCGAGCCGCCCGGAGCGACGAACGGCGCCGCGTACGCGGGGTGACCCTTTACGCGACCGTCGAGCAGGTCGACGTGCGCCCGCAGGTACTTCTCGGGCGTCCCCAGGTCCATCCAGTACGCGTCCGAGACGAAGCCGTACAGCGGGCGCCCCTGCCGGATCAGCGCGGGGAAGATCTCGCGCTCGATCGAGAGGGTCCGCCCCGGCTCCCATCCCTCGAGCGCATCGGGCTCGAGCACGTAGGTCCCGGCGTTGATGTCGCCGGGTACGAGCTCGTCCGGCTTCTCGCGGAACTCGAGCACGCGGCCGTCCGCGTCCATCGGGACGAGGCCGTAGGGGCGCGCGTCCTCCACGTGGTGCAGCGCGATCGTCGCCGCGGCCTCGCGGTCGCGATGCAGCGCCATCATCGCGGTGAGATCGAGGTCGGTCAGGATGTCGCCGTTCAGCGCCAGGAACGCCTCGCGGGTGTCGAGCGCGTGGAGCGCGCTCACGATGGCCCCGCCGGTGCCGAGCGGCTCCGTCTCGGTGATCCACGTGATCGCCGGGTCGCCGTGACGGGCCTGGATGAAGGCGTGGAAGGTGGCCTCGAGGTAGCTGCTGGACAGGACAACCTCGTGGACGCCGTGGCTCGCGAGGTGGTCGAGCACGTGGTCAAGGCTCGGCCGGTCCATCAGTGGGACCAGCGGCTTGGGCATCGTCTCGGTGATCGGCCGAAGGCGCGTGCCCTCGCCCCCGACGAGGACGACCGCCTTCACGGCGCACCGCCGGGCGCGTGCATCGTCATCGCCCTCGGACCCGGTCCAGGAGCGCGACGAGCTCGGCGCGCACCCGCAGCGCGACACGGGCGAACGGCAGCAGGACGCCCTGCCACCCGTGCCCGTGGTACTTCTCGAAGTACAGGTACACGCTCCGCGAGTGCGTGAGGTGCGTCCGGCGCGAGCGGCCGGTCGAGACGGCGCCCTCGTGCAGGACCTCGAGCTCGGGCGTGAACACGACCCGCCAGCCGGCCTCGCGAAGCCGCCGGAACAGGTCGACCTCCTCCGCGTACAGGAAGAAGCGCTCGTCGAGCAGGCCGACCGCGTCCAGCGCCTCCCGCCGCAGCAGGAACGCCGAGCCCGAGATCCACTCGACCTCGCGCTCGCCCGACCGGTCCCAGTCGGCCATGCGGTAGCGCCGGGACCATGGGTTGTTCGGCCAGAGCGGGCCGAGGAACGCGTGCCCGACCGCGACTCCGATCGAGGGGTGCTCGCGCGGGCTCGGGTAGACGGTGCCGTCGGGGCTCCGGATCAGCGGGCCGATCGCGCCCGCCCCCGGACGCTCGGCCGCGAGCTTGACGAAGGCCTCCAGCGTGCCCTCCCAGATCTCGGCGTCGGGGTTCAGGACCAGCACGAACGGCGCGGTGGTCGCGGCGATCCCGACGTTGGCGCCGGCGGCGAAGCCGCGGTTGGAGCCGGTCTCGATCACGCGGGCGCGCGGGAACGCGTCGGCGGCCGCGCGCGCACTGCCGTCGACGGAGTCGTTGTCGACGACGACGACCTCGAGCTCGGCGCCGCCCGCGTGCGCGTCGAGGCTGGCGAGGCACCGCAGCAGGTGCTCGCCCGCGTTGAAGTTGACGACGACGACCGCGAGGTCCGCCACGTCAGTTGTGCGGCGTCCGCGACACGAGGAAGATCCCGATCCCGATGAAGGCCACACCGGCCCACCGCAGCCCGGGGACCGGGTCGTCCAGTACGAAGTGGTCGAAGAGCAGGATCAACACGTAGGTCACCGCGGCGAACGGGTAGGCGAAGGACAGCGACGCCTGCGAGAGCACCAGCAGCCACACCACCGCCGAGACCCCGAACAGCACGAGCCCCGCCCACACGAACGGCTCGGAGGCCGCGGCGCGCAGTCCCGTCCCGTTCAGCCCGAACGAGACGGGCGCGAGCTCGTCGTTCACGTGGTTCATACCGGCCTTCAGGCAGAGCTGCGCGACGGCGGCCAGCGTGACGGACAGCAGGATCGTGGCGATCAGCATCCTCGGGGGTCCTTTCCTCGTCTGCGTTGCGGCGGAGGGATCGACGGTGCTCACAGGTCCTCGACCTCCACCTCGACCGGCACCTCGACGCGGTCCTGCACCCGTGGGTACTCGTGCACCTCGAAGAGGTATCGCTGCGTCTGGACGTGGTACAGGTGTCCGGTCGAGCGGTCGGACAGGCCGACCGTCACCCAGTACTTGCCGGCCGCGTACGGGAACGCCGGGATCTTGAAGCGGACACGCTTCTTCTCGAAGCGGCCGAGGTCCAGGCCCGCGCGGCTCGTACGCGCATCGAGCACCGGATGGTTGGTCGCGCCGTCCAGGACCGCGAAGTCAACGTCGAGACCCTGCACCGGCTCGTTCTGGCGGACGTCGACCACGATCGTGACGGGGTCGCCGGCGATCACCGGTCCCTCGCCGCGGCCGTCGGCCCGAACGATCTGGACCTCGGCGATCTCGGCCTCCCGCGTGCCCTGCTCGGGGACGAACCCCGGGTCGGTGACGCCCAGGAGCACGTACCGCATCTCGCGCACCACGTCGTCGGGCTGGCCGAGGGCGTGCAGGTCGCCGTGGTGCAGCATCGCGGCGCGGTCGCAGATCTCGCGCACGGTGTCGAGCGCGTGGGTGACCAGGACGATCGTGCGACCCTCGCGCTGGAACTCGCGGACCCTCGCGATGCACTTGGCCTGGAAGGCCTCGTCGCCGACCGCCAGGACCTCGTCGACCAGCAGCACGTCGGGGTCCACGTGGACGGCGACCGCGAACCCCAGCCGCACGAGCATGCCGCTCGAGTAGAACTTCACCTGGTTGTCCATGAAGTCCTCGATCTCGGCGAAGTCGACGATCGCGTCGTACGCGCGATCGGTGTCCTTGCGGGACAGGCCGAGGAACGAGGCGTTCAGGTAGACGTTCTCGCGTCCCGTGAGCTCGGGATGGAACCCCGCGCCGAGCTCGAGGAGCGCGGCCAGGCGCCCCCGCTGAAGGACCCTGCC
>DASSJM010000012.1:0-8692 GCA_035691205.1 Actinomycetota bacterium | reverse complement strand
CTGTGGGCGGCCGCGACCGCGATCGTCGCGGGGGAGCCCGATGAGCGGCTCGGGGGCGTCGTGGTGCGAGGACCCGCGGGCGGCCCCTACGTTCCCGGCCTGCTCGCGCTCCGGGAGGGCGAGCTGCTCGAGCGGGCTTTCGTGTCGCTCGGCGTGGTGCCGGACGTCGTGCTCGTGAACGGGACCGGCCGCGATCACCCTCGGCGGGCGGGGATCGCACTGCACCTCGGCGCGGTGCTCGACGTGCCGAGCGTGGGGGTGACGGACCGGCCGCTCCAGGCGACGCCGGTCGCTCCGGCGGACGAGCGCGGAGCCGCCGCGCCGCTCGTGCTCGAGGGGGCGGTGGTCGGGTTCGCCCTCAGGACGCGCCGCCGGGCCCGGCCGGTCTTCGCGCACGCCGCATGGCGGACCGGTCCCGATGTCGCGCGCGAGCTCGTGCTCCTCGTCAGCGGCAGCTACCGCACGCCTGATCCGATCCGCCTCGCGCGTCGCCTGGTCCGGGAGGCTCGCGCTCGGGACGAGGGGCGGGCGCCCGGCCTCACCGACCGGCGGGTATAGGGCCGATCTCGGCTGGAGCTGCCGGGCCCGGGGGAGGGGGTTCCGGCACCCGGGTCCGGGCTCCAGTCACCCATCCACCCGCGGGCGATGGGTGAGGAGGCGAGTATCTCCGGGTCGCGTCCGGCGGTCAGTCGGCCGAACGCGCTACGGCGTCTCGGGTGGTCGCGAGGTCCAACCCGCTACACGGAGCGGATCCGCTCGCGCTTGCCGGGGATGCCGCGTTCGACGCGCTCCCATCGGCCGCCGCGCTCCACCAGGTACTCGCGGAAGGCGCACGGGATGCCGTTCGCCGTCAGCAGGTCGGGCGAGTCCATCAGGTGGAAGTGCAGGTGGGGGGCCGTGGAGTTACCCGTGTGGCCGACCCGACCGATCGGATCGCCTGCGCGCACCGTCTGTCCCGTCCGCACGGCGACGGTCCCCGGGGCCAGGTGGGCGAACAGGGCGCAGGTCTGTCCGGTCCTCATGATCACGTGGTTGCCGAGCAACGGGTCGAGGCCGCGCTTGCGCGGGTCGAACGTGACCGCGTTCTTCAAGACGAGCGCGAGCTCGCGCACGACGTGGAGCCACTGGCGTTCCGCAACGCCGTCGACGGCCTCCACGACGTCGCCGTCGAACGCCGCGTGCACCGGCTGACCCCAGCCGTAGCACTCGCGCGTCCGCCCGCCGAGCACCCATGCCCGCACGTCGCCGGCGGGATGGAGGTGGAAGCCATTGCGGTCGTCGATGCGGACGAGATCGAAGGCGTACCGCTGTCCGAGCTGGTCGGTCCCATGGCTCGGGATCTTGTGGGCCGGCGTGTTGGCGGCGGCCCACTCGCCGCGCAGCGGGAAGTCCACGACGACCGGGTTGTCGAGTTCGCCCATCGCTCTCGATGCTAGCGATAGGGTCGCTCCGTGGACATCCGCGCACGCGAGCGGTGGATCCGGGACCTGCGGCGGCTGAACGCGGAGCAGGAGTCCGGCCTCGCAGACGACTACGATGACCACTGGGGCACGATCGGGGACACGCATCGCGCGTTCGTGGAGCGCTTCCTCGCGATGCTCCCCGTCGATGGGCGCGTGCTCGACGCGGCGTGCGGCACGGGCAAGTACGCACGGATGGTGGTCGAGAGCGGGCGCACGCCGCTCTGCGTCGATCACACGGAGTCCTATCTGGCGAAGGTCGTCGAGAAGGCCCCCGGGGTCGAGACGGCCACGCACGATCTGCAGGATCTCCCGTTCGAGGCGGAGTTCGACGGTGTCATGTGCGTGGATGCGATGGAGTTCGTCCCGCCGGAGGACTGGCCGGTGGTCCTGGATGGCTTCCGGCGCGCCCTGCGCGCCGGCGGGTGGCTGTACCTCACGGTGGAGCTCGTGCCCGAGGACGAAGTGCGCGCGGGTCACGAGGCGGCCCGGCGGCTGGGGCTCCCCGTCGTCGATGAGGGCGAGGCGATCTGGGAGGAGCCCGACTGGTACTACCACTTCTATCCTTCGATGGACCGCGTGCACGCGTGGCTCGCCGCCTCGGGGTTCGCGATCCACGAGGAGCTCGAGGGCCCGTGGCACGACGGTGCGTACGCGTACCACCACGTCCTCGCGCGGCTCGCGTGAGGGCGATCTCACGCCCACGCCGAGCTGCGCGTTCTCCTCGCGTGAGGGCTTCGGCGTGTCAGTGACCACGGCGGCGGGGATCGGCCCCGGCGTGGACGGGTTCGAGGGCTGGGCGCGGGCAGTCGAGAGTCGCGACGCGCGCTTCGATGGTCGCGTGTTCGTCGCGGTGACGTCGACCGGCATCTACTGCCGCCCGGTGTGCCCCGCGCCGACGCCCCAGCGGCGCCACGTCCGGTTCTTCACCCAGGCCTCGGCCGCCGAACGCGAGGGATTCCGTCCATGCAGGCGGTGCCGGCCGGGTCCGCGGGGCGATCCGCTCGATCGGACGCACGCGGAGCTCGTCGAAGGCGCGCTGGCGATCGTGCAGGGCGCCGGAACGGTCAGCGCGCTCGCGCGGCGGCTGGGCGTGAGCACGGGGCACCTGCGCCGGGCGTTCGCCACCGAGCTCGGCGGGACGCCCGGCCGGGTCGTGCGCGGCGCGCGAGCCGGCGGGAGGCTCTCGCTCGCCCTGCGGTCCCGGGCGCCGTTCGATGCGGAGGGGCTCCTCGCGTTCCTCCGCGATCGCGCGATCGCAGGGGTCGAGGAGGTGCGCGGGTCGACGTACCGACGATCGCTGTCGACGTCGTTCGGTCCCGTGGCCCTGTCGGCCTCGCCCGAGGAGGATCGCCTGCGTCTCGAGATCGCGTTCGAGGACGTGCGGTCGGTGCCGACGGCGGCCCGAGCTGCGCGGTCCGTGTTCGACCTCGACGCGGATCCGTCGTCGATCGCGCGCACGCTCGAACGGGATCCCGCGCTGCGTCCCCTGGTGCGGTCCCACCCCGGGATCCGACTCCCGGGCGCGGCCGACGGCTTCGAGGTTGCCGTGCGCGCGATCGTCGGGCAGCAGGTGTCGGTCGCGGCGGCCCGAACGGTCCTCGGCCGGATCGCGGCGCGGTTCGGATGCCCGCTCGACGGTAGGACGGTGTTCCCCACCGCGGAGGCGCTCGCGGGCGCCCCGCTCGAGGAGCTCGGGATCGTCGGACGGCGGGCCGGGGCGATCCGCCGGGTGGCGACGATGGTCGCTCGGGGCGAGCTCGGTCTCGGCGGGGACGGGGACCCCGAGGAGACGGTCGGCAGGCTCCTGGAGGTGGACGGGATCGGGCCGTGGACCGCCGAGTACATCCGCATGCGCGCGCTGCGCGACCCCGACGCCTTCGTCGCCGGTGACCTCGGCGTGCGGCGGGCGTTCGAGCGGCTCGGACTCGACGCGAACACCCGCACGATCGTGACGCGCGCCGAAGCGTGGCGGCCGTGGCGCGCCTACGCCACGATGCTGCTGTGGCGAGTGGCCTGAGCGGCCGCGGCGAGGCCTGACCACGGAACGGAGCCGGCCCCGGCGAAGGAGATCCGCCGAGGCCGGGTGGATCCTCGAGACGGGATGCCTACATCACCGCGAAGGTCTCGTAGACGGCGATCTGGGCGCCGCCCTGCAGGACCGGGCATCCCTTCGCCGCCTCGACCGCGGCGTCGAGCGAGTCGGCCTGGATGATCGAGTAGCCGCTCGCCGAGCCCGCCCCGTCGCTGACGGAGCCGTCGGCCGCGATGGTCTTGCCGGCCGGCGTGAACGGGTTCCCGCCGTCCTTCAGGCCCTCACCGAGCGAGTGCATCCAGTCGTTCCAGGCCTTCATGACCGCGGCCTGTTCCTCCTCGGTCTCCGGCATGCTTCCGCCGGAGTACAGGAGCAGATAGTCCGTCATCCGAGCACCTCCCCACGCTCAGCCGTCCAGGCCATCCCTGGGCGCGCTTGACCATACGACGAACCACGATGCCCGGTATCGACAGGTGGTCGGACGTCGACGGACGTGCGTCTCCCGGGGCTATGGTGCCGGGATGAGCACGGGGCGCCGGCGGTGACCGCGAGCAGGTTCCCATCGCTCGGACGGCGAGGCGAGGGATGGGTCGTGGCGCAGTTCGTGATCGGTCTCGCGATCGTCGTATGCGGGTTCGTCGGGGCTCGCTGGCCCTCGTCGGTCCGCGCGGCCCTGGCCGTGGTCGGCGTCACGGTCTTGGCGGCCGGGGTCGTGCTGTTCGCGCTCGGCGCCTCCGCCCTCGGGCCGTCGCTCACCCCATACCCGCGACCCTCCGAGGGTGCGATGCTCCGCGAACGCGGGATCTACCGGCGCGTGCGGCATCCGATCTACGGCGGGGTGCTGCTCGCCGCGATCGGCTGGTCGCTCGCGCGCTCGCCGCTCGCCCTGCTCGCGACCGGCTTGCTGTGGCTGCTGCTCGAGCTGAAGTCGCGCCACGAGGAGTCGATGCTCCTCGAGCGCTATCCGCAGTACGAGGCGTACCGCTCGCGCGTTCGCAGGCGCTTCGTCCCGGCGGTCTACTGACGTGCGTCCAGATCGCTAGCCCCAGGGCTGGACGTCGGCGCAGGCGATCTGTTCGAGCGGCTCGTCCAGTACCAGCTGCCAGTCCGTGAACAGTCCGACGTGCGTGGCGCCGATCACCCACGTGCCCTCGCGCCGGACGAACTCGTAGGTCCCCAGAAAGCGGTCGCCGGGCAGCGTGCTCTCGGGATCTTTCAGCCCGACGAGGTACACGACGTGATGCGACGTGTCCTCGCCGCTGCCGCACGTCGAGACGCCCAGGATCCGCATGGCCGAGCCGCCGAGGTCGTCCCGGTACTCCGGGTCCACGGACTCGACGAAGAACGCGAGGGTGTCCTCGAACGGTCCGGGGGCCTGCACGAAGAGCTCGCCCTGGTACGTCCCGATCAGGTAGCCCTTCAGCCGTTCCCGCTCCGAACACTGCGGGAACAGGGCGGCGTCCAGATCGCGACAGTCGAAGCGCTCGGGTCTGGATCGCTGGAGCACCGCCTCGGTATCCCCGAGCACGAGCGCGTTGGCCAGGAACGCCGCCTGCTCGCAGAACGCCGGATCGTCGACGGGGCAGCCCTCGACCGTGAAGGTGGGGGCGGTCCCCGTGGGGCCGGTCGGCGCCGTCGTCCCTGTGGCGGACGCGCCCGTGTCGCCGGTCGCGCCCGTCAACCCAGTGACACCCGAGACACCCGGTCGGACCGGACCGGGGTCGTACGCGCACGCCGCCAGGGACGCGAGGACGATCCCGAGGATGAGGAGGCGCCGCATCGACCGAGGATACGGTCGAGAGACGCGATCGAGCTTCCGCGTGGACGGAACCGGCCGCGTGACGCCGAAGGCGGGCTAGCGCACGACGCGGATGTTGTACATCGGGGTCTGGAGGACGCCGAACATCGGAGCGGCTGGATGCTTCCGGGCCCGTCCTAGACGTCGTCCCGGTCCGACGCGATCGTCTTCAGCGTGGACCACGCGTTCATCGCGGGCGGGAATCCGGCGATCGTCGCGGTCTGGATGATGACCTCCTGGAGTTCCTCGATCGACAGGCCCGCCTTCAGCGACGAACGCAGGTGGACCGGCAGCTGTGACGAGCGGCCGGTCGCGACCAGCGCGGCGACCGAGGCGATCTGGCGCTCGCGGGTGGTCAGGGTCGGCCGCGAGTACACGTCGCCGTAGGCGACCTCGACGATCAGGCGGCCGAGGTCGCCCATCGACTCGATCGTGGCGAGCGAGCGGTCGCCGTGGACCTCGCGCAGGCGCTCGCGGCCGCGCTCGTAGCGGGTGTCGTCCGACATGTCCTTCCTCCTCGTGTGACGGTTCCGCGACGGTAGCGGGTCGGGGGACCTGCCGCTGCGATACTGGGGCGCCGTGGACGAGCCGACCCTGACCGAGGAGACCGAGGCGCTCGAGGCTTCCGCGCCGAGCGGCGATCGCGGCCGCGACCAGCGGATCATCCTGGGGAACACCGGGCAGAACGTGCTCGGCCTGGCGATCGGGGCGCTGGCCACGTTCGCCGCCCAGGTGATCATGACCAACCGCCTGGGCGACGTCGGGTTCGGGGTCGTGACCCTGACCACCCAGTTCGCCTTCATCGCGGCGGCGGCCACGCGGTTCGGGATGGACGTCGCAAACGTCCGGCTGGTCGCGATCCTGGTGGGCCGAGGGCAAGCGGCGCGCTCGCGAGGTCTCGTCCGGCGCTCGGCGCTGATCGCGACCGCGGTGTCGGTGCCGTTCGCCGTGCTCGCGCTGGTGGTCGCGCCGTGGCTGGCGGAGACCTTCAGCGGGGAGCCGGTCGCGGCCGAGCCCGCGTTCCGGGCCGCCGCGGTCACGGTGCCGGTCGCCGCGCTCGCGTTCACCTACATGGGGGCGACGCGCGGGCTGAAGATCATGCGCTTCACGCTGTACGCCCAGTGGATCGCGCAGCCGATCGGCTGGATCGTCCTGACCCTCGCGATGTGGACCGCGATCTCCTCGACCGCGTGGGTCGCCTCGGCCGCGTTCGGCGTGTCGTGGGCGCTCGCGCTGTGCATCGCGTGGTACGGGTGGGAGAAGGAGCAGGGTCGGTTCCCGGAGGCGGCCCTCGGCGATGGGATCGCCGAGGAGCACACGGGCGCGCTCCTGCGCTTCGGGGCCTTGCGGGCACCCGCCACGCTGTTCAGCCAGCTGATCTTCTGGACCGATTTCTTCGTGCTCTCGGTGCTGTGGAGCGGTCAGGGGTCCGAGGGCGCGGCGGTCACCGGCGTCTACGGGGCGGTGCTCCGGGCAGCGCAGTCGCTGTTCCTGTTCCTGACGAGCGTCTCGCTGACCTTCAGCCCGTTCGTGGCCGACCTTCACCACCGCGGCGAGCGCGACCGCCTCGACGGCCTCTACAAGCAGGTCACGCGGTGGACGCTCGCGGCGACGATCCCGGTGCTGCTGGTGCTGCTCGTCCTGCCCGCGCAGGTGCTGCGGATCTTCGGCGTCGAGTTCGTTTCGGGCGCCTCGGCGCTGCGGATCGTGTCGCTGGGCATGATCGTCCCCGTGATGGTCGGCACGGTGGGGTTCATCCTCATCATGGCCGGCCGCACGGGCTGGGACCTGCTCGTGTACGCGGGGTCGTTCGCGATCGACCTCGGGTTGGCGTTCGCGCTCGCTCGGCCCGAGGCGCTCGGCATCGAGGGAGCCGCGATCGCCCAGGCGGTGACCCTGACGTGCAGCGCCATCGCGCGCCTGCTCCTGGTCCGGCGGTTCCTGCACATCTGGCCGTTCGACCCCGGCTACCTGCGGCTGATCCCGCCCGCGGTCGCGGGTGGGCTCGCGATGGCGCTGACGCATGCCGCGATGCCGGCCGAGAAGTGGTTCCTGGACCTCGTGGTGTCGTTCGGCGTCGGGGGTCTCGCCTACGTGGTGACGCTCGTCGCGATCGGGCTCCCGACCAAGGAGCGGACGTCGCTATTCCGTTTGGCCGGCAGGGTGCTCGGCCGTGGCACCGCGGCGGCGCGCGAGGGATGAGTGCCGGGCCGGTCGCCCGCCCGCCGTCCGCGCACGCCGACCGCGACGAGGTCCAGCTGGAGCTCCGGGCCTAGGCCTCGCGGCGCTCGATCAGCTGCAGCGCGGTCCTGACCGCGTCCGCGGGATCCGAGGCGCGGACGACCGCGTCCACGGGCACACCGCCCTTCGCCAGCTCCCAGGTGCCTAGGCCCACGACCGGCTTGCCCATCTTGAGCGCCAGCGCGATCTCGGACAGGGTCCCGAACTCGCCGTGCACCGCGATCACCGCGTCGGCGGTGCGGACGACGAGCGCGTTGCGCGCCTCGCCCATCCCGGTGGCCACCGCGACCGTCACGTACGGGTTCGCGTCCAGGCGAGAGTCGGTGGGCAAGATCCCCACCGACCGGCCGCCGGCGTCCGCGCTCCCGCCGGCCGCGGCCTCCATCACCCCGCCCATGCCGCCGCACACGAGGACGGCACCGGCCTCGGCGATCAGGCGCCCGACCTCCTTGCCGAGGGTGAGCTCGGCGGGGGTCCCCGCCGAGGGCCCGATCACGGCGATGTACGGCTCACGGCTCACCGCGCTAACCCTACCCCCGGCGGGGCCCCCTACCCCCACGCCTTGCCGAGCATCGCCGCCAACAGGCTCATCGCGCCGGCCTTGTCGAGCGGCTCGTTGCCGTTGCCGCACTTCGGCGACTGCACGCACGAGGGACAGCCGTGCGAGCACGGGCAGTTCGACACCGTCTCGAGCGTGGCTTCGAGCCACCGGACCGCCGAGCGGAACCCGCGCTCCGCGATCCCTGCGCCCCCCTCGTACCCGTCGTACACGAAGATCGCACACGCCGCGGTGTCCGGGTGATATGCGGTCGAGACCCCGCCGACGTCCCAGCGATCGCACGTCGCGACCAGCGGCAGCAGGCCGATCGCCGCGTGCTCGGCGGCGTGGGCGGCGCCCGGGAGCGCGGCCGCCGAGATCGCGGCCCGCGCGATCACCGCGTCGGGGATCGACCACCACACCGCCCTCGTCTCGAGCTCGACCGGCGGCAGCGCCAGCGGGACGACGTCGAGGATCTCGCCGGTCGCGACGAGCTTGCGCGCGTAGGCCACGACCTGGTTCGTCACCCGAACCGTCCCGTAGCTCGAGACCACGCC
Organism: Actinomycetota bacterium; assembly: GCA_035691205.1. Classification (GTDB taxonomy): domain Bacteria; phylum Actinomycetota; class UBA4738; order UBA4738; family HRBIN12; genus DASSJM01. Next base: position 63 of record DASSJM010000012.1, on the reverse strand, counting down.
GCCGGGCAGCTCCTCGCGCTCGTCGGTGGCGACGACGTCGATGTCGGTCGTGTCCCGTGACTG
>DASSJM010000011.1:0-23936 GCA_035691205.1 Actinomycetota bacterium | reverse complement strand
ACGTCGAGGACACGCGACTCGGGGCCGAGCTGAAGCCGCTCACCAAGCAGCCTGATCTTCTCCGGGCTGGTCGGGTTCTGGAGCTCGTGGCGGCTCTCGACGACACTGAAGTACCAAGGCATCATGCTGGAGGCTACCGTCGGGAGTGGGCGACGAACCACGCGGTCGCTTAGATCCCCGCGCGGGTGAACGTCAAGTGTGTGACCCCGCTGGGCGAGGAGGTGGCCTCGACCTGATAGTCCTTCTCGACAGCCTCCAGTCCCTCCCACAGGCGTGCTCCTCGGCCGAGCAGGATCGGGACCACCACGATGTGCATGTGGTCCACGAGCCCCGCGACGAGGAAGTCGCGGATCACGGTTGCGCCCCCACCGAGGCGCACGTCCTGCCCGTCGGCGGCCTCCCGAGCGGTCTCGAGCGCCTCGGCGAGCGACACATCGAGGAAGTGGAACGTCGTGCCGCCCTCCATCTCGATCGACGGGCGCGGGTGATGGGTGAGGACGAAGACCGGTGTGTGGAACGGCGGGTTGGGACCCCACCAACCCTTCCACTCCCGGTCCTCGTGCCATCCTGGGTAGCCGAACTTCCTGGCACCCATGATCTCGGCGCCGATCCCTGGATCGTGCAGTCGCGCGAAGGCGTCGTCGAGGCCGCGGGTGCCGCCGGGCTCGCCGACCATCTCGCGCCAGAACCGGGTCCCGAACATCCATCCGTGCAGACGTTCGCCGGCGTGGCCGAACGGTGCGTCGTGGCTCTGAGGTTCGCCGCTCCCGAAACCGTCGAGCGAGATGGAGAAGTTGTGGACGCGAACGATCGACATGGCTGCCGCTCCTTCGATTTCAGGGTTCACGTTCCACAGGTTACGTTCGCATCAGATCGGCTGTTGACGCCCAATCTGAGATGTCAGGGCCTCAGTCCTGAGAACACCCCGTGGTCGGTCGGCTGGTGGGAGGAGGAGGATTCGAACCTCCGTAGGCTTAGCCGGCGATTTTACAGACCGCTCCCTTTGGCCGCTCGGGCATCCTCCCGCGTTCACCTCGGAGGATAGCAAGGGGGCACCCCCAGGACTCCACGGGTAGCATGCGTCCATGGCCAAGCAGGAGTTCTCCTTCGACATCGTGTCCCAGGTCTCGATGCCCGAGGTCGCCAACGCGGTCGACCAGGCGCGACGCGAGATCTCCCAGAGGTACGACTTCAAGGACACCGGGACCTCGGTCAGCCAGGACGACAAGCTGATCGAGATCCGCTCCTCCACCGAGGACCGGCTGAAGGCCGCCGCCGAGGTCCTGAAGGAGAAGGCGGTCCGGCGCGAGATCAGCCTGAAGGCCTTCCACTTCGGCCCGATCCAACCGGCCGCCAAGGGCACCGTGCGACAGAGCGTGAACGTCAACGTGGGCATCTCCGAGGAGAAGGCCCGCGAGCTGGTGAAGTTCATCAAGGGCCTGAAGACCAAGGTCCAGACCCACGTCCAGGGCGACCAGGTTCGGGTCAGCGCCAAGACCAAGGACGAGCTCCAGGCCGTGATCAGGGCCGTGAAGGACGAGGACTTCGAGCTCGCCCTGCAGTTCGTGAACTACCGCCCGTAGGCCATCCGGCGAGCGCTGGCCGGGCCCTCGTCTCCCCAGGTAGATTGGCGCCTCCGAACTGGAGGTGGTCCCACGTGAGTGACGTCGAGCGCCTGAAGGCCCGCGCCGCCGAGATCGCCGAGCGCGAGGGCAAGATCCTGCTGGACCGGACCCCCGGGTCCGAGGCCCTGCACGAGCGCGCCGTGAAGAGCCTTCCGAACGGCGTGGCCTCCAACTTCCAGGCCAACGACCCATACCCCACCTACCTGCGGCGTGGCCAGGGCTCGAAGGTCTGGGACGTCGATGGCAACGAGTACGTCGACTTCCACGGCGGCTTCGGCGTCAACGTCGTCGGCCACGCCCACCCGACGATCGTGAAGGCGATCCGCGATGTCGCCGATCAGGGCATCCACTTCGCGGTCACCACCGAGAGCACGGTGGCCCTGGCCGAGGCGATCTGCGAGCGCTTCGAGCTGGAGCAGATGCGCTTCGTCAACTCGGGGACCGAGGCCACGATGGACGCGATCCGGGTGGCTCGAGCCGCGACCGGGCGCGACAAGATCGTCAAGATGGAGGGCTCGTACCACGGCCACCACGACTCGGTCCTGTTCTCGGTGGTGCCCGAGGCCGACGTGCTGGACATGCGCTTCAACGTCGGCGCCGAGTCGCAGGCCTGGTACACGACCCGGCCCACCTCCAAGGGGGTCCCCGAGGCCTTGTGGGACACCGTGATCGTGGTGCCGTTCAATGACGCCGCGGCGGTCGAGCAGGCCTTCGCCGACAACCCCGACCAGATCGCGTGCGTGATCCTCGAGCCCGTGATGATGAACATCGGGCTCGTCGTCCCCCAGCCCGGCTACCTGCAGGCGCTGCGGGACGCGTGCGAGAAGCACGGCGCCGCGCTGATCTACGACGAGGTGAAGTGCGGCGGCACGATCGCCTACGGCGGCACCGTCGAGCGCTACGGGGTGCGCCCGCACCTGGCGGCCTTCGCGAAGGCGGTCGGCGGCGGCGCCACCACGGGCGCGTTCGGCGGCGAGGCGCGGTTCATGGAGTGGGTGACCAAGGGCGCGGCCCAGCAGGGGACGTTCAACGGCAACCCGCTTTCGGTGGCGGCCGGGCTCGCGGCCCTCACGCAGGTCCTCACGCGGGACGCCTACGACCACCTCGGCAAGCTCGGCACGATGCTGGCCGAGGGCTGCCAGCGCGCGATCGACGAGAACGACATCCCGGCCCACACGATGGACCTGGGAGCCAAGGGCTGCGTCTCGTACCGGAAGGAGCCGCTCACCAACTACCGCGACTTCCTCGAGACGATCCCCGAGCTGTTCTACGCCTCGTTCACGTGGATGGTGAACCGCGGCATCTTCATGACGCCGGGCGACGAGGAGCAGTGGACCATCTCGGTGCAGCACACCGAGGAGGACGTCCGGCGGTACGTGGACGCGTACGGGGAGTTCTGCGCCGAGCTCGCGAAGTAGCGGGCGGGAGCGATCGAGGGAGCCGGCCCGCGCACCGTGGGCCGGCTCCTCGCGTGAGGTAGGTGCGATGCGTTCGATGCATGAGTACACGGAGGAGACCGAGGCGCTCGCCCGCGCCGTGGTCGATCACGCGCGTCGACGCATCGCCGATCCCCAGCCGCTCGACCACCCCGTGAGCGCGGAGGAGCTTGACCGGCGGGCGGGGGCGACGATCGTCCCCGGCGGCATCGGCGGCGAGGAGGCCCTGCGCCGGTGGGCCGAGGTCCTGGCGCCCGCCACGATCTCCCCCGACCACCCGAGCTTCCTGGCGTTCGTCCCCGGGGCGCCGACGAAGGCGAGCGTCCTCTTCGACCTCGCGATCAGCGCGGCCGCGACGTACGCGGGCAGCTGGCTCGAGGGGGCCGGCGCGGTGTGGGCGGAGAACCAGGTGCTGAGCTGGCTCGCCGACGTCGCGGGCCTGCCGGCCGGAGCGGGCGGCGTGTTCGTGTCGGGGGGGACCGCGGGGAACCTCTCGGCCCTCGTCGCGGCCCGCCACACGGCCCAGGCGGCTCGAGGCCGACCCGAGCGCTGGGCCATCGCCTGCGCCGACACCGCGCACTCCTCCGTCGCCGCGGCCGCGCGCGTGATGGACGCGGACGTGCTCCCCGTCCCGCACGACGAGCGCGGGCGACTCACCGGGACGGCGCTCGCCGCCCGGCTCGAGGGCGCAGACGCCGAGCGCGTCTTCGCGGTCGTGGCGAGCGCGGGCTCCACCAACGCCGGTACGGTCGACGACCTCGCGGGCGTGGCGGAGGTCTGCCGCGCCCGCGGTCTGTGGATGCACGTCGACGGCGCCTACGGGGGTGCCGCGCTCCTTGCGCCGAGCGTCCGCGACCGGTTCGCCGGGATCGAACACGCCGACTCATTCATCGTGGACCCGCACAAGTGGCTCTTCGCGCCCTACGACTCGTGCGCGCTGCTCTACCGTGACCCGGCGCTCGCGCGGGCCGCGCATCGACAGGATGCCTCGTACCTCGACACCCTCAATGCCGACGACGCCTGGAACGCGAGCGACTACGCGCACCACCTCTCGCGCCGGGCCCGCGGCCTCCCCCTGTGGTTCTCGGTGGCCACGTACGGCACGGACGCCTACCGCGACGCGGTCGAGGCCGTCCTCACCCTCACCCGCGAGACCGCTCGCGAGATCCGGGGCCGAGCCGACCTCGAGCTCGTCATGGAGCCCGAGCTCTCGGTCGTGCTGTTCCGGCGCCGGGGATGGGGTCCGGAGGACTACGAGGCCTGGTGGCGCCGAGCCCTCACGGCCCAGATCGGGTTCGTCCAGCCGTCGTCCTGGGAGGGCGAGAAGCTCGCGCGGCTGTGCTTCGTGAACCCACGCACCACGCTCGACCACGTCCGCGCGATCCTCGGCACGATGACGTGAGCGGCTACCGCGCGGTCCTGCTCGACCTGTACGACACGCTCGCATGGACGGAGTGGCCGGCGCTGCGCGGGCTGATCGAGGAGCGCACCGGCCTGTCCGGCCGTTCGCTCCTGGACGCGTTCGACCTCACCCGCGAGGCGCGGAGCGTGGGGACGTACGGGAGCGTCGAGGGCGACCTCCGCGTCGTCCTCGAGGCCGCGGGGTTCGAGCCCACCACCGAGGTCATCGGCGACCTCGCCCGGCTCGTGGGCGACGTGCTGGGGGACGGCGTGCACCTGTGGGAGGACTCGCTCCCCGTCCTCCGCGAGCTCCGTGCCCGCGGGACCCGGACCGTGGTCGTGAGCAACTGCGACCATTCCACTCGGCCGGTCGTCGAGCGGCTCGGGCTGCCCCGGGAGGCCGACGCGGTCGTGCTGTCGTTCGAGGCCGGGGTCGCGAAGCCCGATCCGGGGATCTACCTGGCCGCGCTCGAGGCCGTGGGTGCTCGCCCCGAGGAGGCGCTGTTCGTGGACGACCAGGCGCGCTACTGCGACGGGGCGGTCGCGCTGGGGATCGACGCCCTCCTGATCCTCCGCGAGGGCGACGAGCCGTGGGAGGGCGTCAGCGAGCCCGGAGGCTACCGGGTGATCGGCGACCTCCAGGCCCTGCTGGGGTTGGTCTAGCCGATCCGCTGCTTGATCTGCTGCAGGCGCGCGACGCGCTCCTCGGTCGGCGGGTGGGTGGAGAACAGGCTCGCGAAGCTCCTCGCCGTTCCGCGGCCGCGCAGCGGGTTCACGATGAACAGGTGCGCCTCGGACGGTTTCAGCGAGGCGGGCGCGGGCACCTGCTTCGAGGCCTGCTCGAGCTTGAGCAGCGCGCTCGCGAGCGCATCCGGGTCGTGCGAGAGGATCGCGCCCGACTCGTCCGCCTGGTACTCCCTCGAGCGCGAGACCGCCATCTGGATGACCGCGGCGGCGAGCGGCGCGAAGATCCACGCCACCAGCATCACCAGCGGGCTGCCGCCCTCGTCGTCGTCCCCGCCGAACCAGAACGCCATGTAGGCGAGGTACGAGATCGCGGTGCCGATCGCGGCGGCGACCGAGCTGACGAGGATGTCCCGGTTGGCCACATGCGACAGCTCGTGCGCGAGGACGCCCCGCAGCTCGCGCTCGTCCAGGATCTGCAGGATGCCCTTGGTGACCGAGACCTTGGCGTTGCTCGGGTTGCGCCCGGTCGCGAAGGCGTTGGGCTGCGTCATGTCCGAGACGTAGACCTCGGGCATCGGCATGCGGTTGACCTCGGCCAGCTCCCGCACCATCGCGTGCAGCTGCGGGTACTCCTGCTCCGACGCCGGCCGCGAGCGCGTGGAGCGGATCGCGATGCTCCCGGAGAACCAGTACATCGCGAAGTTGAAGACGAGGGCGATGACCAGCGCGAACGTGGCGCCCGACCGCCCCCCGATCAGGGCGCCGACGGCCACGAACAGCCCGGCCAGGCCTGCCAGCAGGATCCAGGTCTTGATCCGATTGGTACCGATCACGGTGGCTATCCCTCCTTGTCGCAGGACCATTCGCCGGCCCCGCGCCCCGGGTTCTCCGAGGTCATTCCACCAGGGTAGCCAAGGGCGGGAAATGCGCCAGCAGCTCGGGCCAGAAGCCCACGGCCACGATGGCGACCATCGCGAGCACCGTGACCGCGGTGACGAGCGCCGGCGCGGAGAGCCTGCGCTCTCGCTCGGGCTCGACGAACAGCATCTGTCGAGGCACGGCGAGGTAGTAGTAGAGGCTCACGACGGAGGTGATCAGCATCACGATGGCGAGCACGATCCCGATGTCGCCCCGCTCGATCGCCACCCGGAACACGAGGAACTTGGCCCAGAAGCCGGCGAGCGGCGGGATCCCCGCCAGCGAGATCATGAACACGGTCATCGCGATCGCCAGCACCGGGGCACGCCGACTCAGGCCGGCGAAGTCGGAGATCTGCAGGCTGCTCGCATCGCGCGACATCGCGACCACGACCGCGAAGGCGCCGAGCGTCATGATCGAGTAGATCAGGATGTAGGTGACCGCGGCCGCGAACGCCGATGCGTTGACCGTGGGGTCGGCCGAGACCAGGGCGAACGGCAGCAGCATGTACCCCGCCTGCGCGATGCTCGAGTACGCCAGCAGGCGGACGATCTGCCGCTGCTGGAGGGCGACGAAGTTGCCGATCACCATCGTCAGGATCGACAGGGTCGCGAAGATGGGCGCCCAGAACTCGTGCTGGGCGGGGAAGGCGACGAACATCAGCTGCAGGAGCCCCGCGAATCCGGCGGCCTTCGACGCCGTGGCGAGGAACGCCGCGACCGGCACCGGGGCGCCCTCGTAGGTGTCGGGCGCCCAGAACTGGAACGGCACGGCGCTCACCTTGAAGGCGAACCCGGCCACGACGAGCAGGATCGCCGCGAGCACCAACGGCTCCTGCTCCGCCGGCAGCGCGACCGAGAGGGCCTGCCCGATCTCGACGAGGTTCAGGGTTCCCGTCAGCCCATACACCAGGCTCATCCCGTACAACATCACCGCGGTGGAGAGCACGCCGATCAGGAAGAACTTGATGCCCGCCTCGTTCGATCGAGGATCGGCCTTGCGGAACGCCGCGATCAGGAACCCGGGCGCCGACACCAGCTCGAGCGAGATGAAGAGCATCAGCAGGTCGCGCGAGGACGGCATCATCACGCACCCGAGGAAGGAGGTGAGCAGCAGGAAGTAGAACTCGCCCTGGTAGAAGCGCCCCTCCCGGAAGTACCGCAGCGACATCATCAGCACGATCAGGGCGACGGACAGGAAGAAGGTCTTGAAGAGCACGGCGAAGTCGTCCACGACGTACATCCCGCCGAAGGTGACGCGCTCGTCGCCGATCAGCGTGAGCGTCGCGATCAGCGCCGCAACCACGCCGACGAAGGCGATCGGCATCGCGAACCACTTCCGCTTGGGAGCCAGGAACGCGTCGGCGACCAGGACGAGGACGAGCGTGCCGGACAGGATGATCTCCGGCAGGATCGCCGTGATGTCGACCGACTGATTCATCGCCCTCGAGGCTCCCGTCCCGTCCCTACCCGCCGAACAACCGTCCGAGCGCGTCCGCCCCCTCCTGCGTCACCCCGAACAGCAGGCGCGGGAACAGGCCGAGGGCCACGGTCGCGAGCAGCAGTGGAGTCCAGGAGACCCACTCCACCGCGACGACGTCGGGGAACACCTCCCGCTTCCACTTCTCGGGGGTGGAGCCCATGTTCACGCGCTGCAGCATCCACAGGAAGTACCCCGCGGTCAGGATCGTCCCGATCCCGCCCAGAACCATGAACACCCGGAACACGGTGGTGAGGCCGGCGTCGGACAGCACGGCGGCGGGCTCGTACGAGGACAGGAGCGCCATCACCTCGCCCCAGAACCCGGCGAGCCCCGGAAGCCCGAGCGACGCGATCGCAACGAAGGCGAACACCCCGCCCAGGTAGGGCAGCTTCTGCATCAGGCCGCCGCCGATGTCGGCCATCTGTCGCGTGTGGTACCGGTCGTACACCGAGCCGACGCAGAAGAACAACATGCCGGTGATGATCCCGTGGGCCACCATCCCGAAGATCGCGGCGTTGATCCCGATCGTCGTGAGGGTCGCGATCCCGAGCATCACGAACCCCATGTGCCCGACCGAGGAGAACGCGATCAGGCGTTTCAGGTCCTTCTGCGCCAGGCACGCCAGCGCGGCGTAGACGATGGCGATCGCCGCCAGGAGGCCGATCCACGGGGCGTACTTCTCGGCGCCGTACGGGAGCACGGGCAGGGCGATCCGCACGAAGCCGTAGGTCCCCATCTTCAGCATGACGCCGGCCAGCAGGACCGAGCCGATCGTGGGCGCCTCCGTGTGCGCGTCGGGCAGCCACGTATGGAACGGCCACATCGGCACCTTCACCGCGAAGCCGAGGCCCACCGCGCCGAACACGACCAGCTGGAACGTGTCCGAGAACCCGCCCGAAGCGGCGAAGCCCTGCAGGGCGACGATGTCGAACGTGTGCACCCCGCTGCCGATGTCGGAGTTGAAGTACATGGCCAAGAAGCCCAGGAGCATGAACACCGACCCGAACAGCGTGTACAGGAAGAACTTGATCGAGGCGTACTCGCGGTTCTCGCTCCCCCAGATCCCGATGAGGAAGTACATCGGGACCAGCACCAGCTCCCAGAAGATGAAGAACAGGATCAGGTCGAACGCGATGAAGGTGCCGGCCATCCCGGTCTCGAGCAGCAGCATCAGCGCCAGGAACGCCTTCGTCTTGCCGGGCTTGGGCACGAAGCGCCACGTGTAGATCGCGCACAGGAACGACAGCACGAAGGTGAGCAGGAACAGGGGCAGGCTGATCCCGTCGATCCCGACGTGGTACCGGGCGTTGATGGCCGGGATCCACCGGGTGTCGAGCTGGAACTGGAGCTCGGTGCCGGCGTCGTAGTCGAAGCCCCCCGCGATCATGATCGCCACGATCAGGGCGGCCCCGCTGAACACGATCCCGAGCGCTCGGACCGCCTGCTCCTTCTCCCGCGGGATGAGCGCGATCACCAGCGCTCCCACCAGCGGGAGGAACGTGGCGATCGTGATCGCCGAGTTCTCCCAGGTCATCCCCCTACCCCTCTCAGATCCTCGTGAAGATGATGGCCAGCACCACGACGCCGGCGAACAGGAAGGCGGCGTAGCGCTGGACGTTGCCCGACTGGATGTATCGAAGGAGGCCGCCGGTGAACCCGGCGAGGTTCGCGCTCCCGTTCACCGCGCCGTCGATCACCTTCTGATCGAACGCGTTCACGACCTTCGCCGAGCCCTTCGTGACCCCCGCCGCGCCGTTCACGACGCCGTCCAGAACGTTCTGGTCGAACCAGTACACGGCGGCGGCGATCGGGTCTCGGATCGGCCGGATGATCCCCTTCCAGTAGATGTCGTCCAGGTAGTACTTGTTCTCCAGGAGCGTGTACACGGGACCGAGCGAGCGGATCGGATCGCGATCCCTCCACCTTCGGTACACGGCGAACCCGGCGATCACCCCCAGCAGCGCGACGCCGATCGACAGCGTCGCGACCCACGCCACCAGGTGGACCGCCTCGGGCTCCTCGAAGAACACCCAGTCGAAGAACGCGGCGCCCACCGGCCCGGCGCCCAGCCATCCGACGAACAGCGTGGCGGTCGCGAGCGCTACCAGCGGACCGGTCATCGACAGCGGGGACTCGTGCGGGTGCCCGTGCCCGCGGTAGGCGCCGAAGAACGTCTGCATGACCATCCGCGTCGTGTAGAACGCCGTCACGACGGCGGTCAGCACCATGACCACGAACAGGACCTCGTGCCCCTCGGAGGCGCCTACCAAGAGCTCGTCCTTGGACCAGAACCCCGCGAGCGGGGGGATCCCGGCGAGAGCCCCCGCCCCGATCAGGAACGTCCAGAACGTGACCGGCATCGGTTTCCGGAGCCCGCCCATCTCGCTCATGTTGTTGGTGTGGCACGCGTGGATCACCGAACCCGAGCCGAGGAACAGCAGGGCCTTGAAGAAGGCGTGCGTGAACAGGTGGAAGAAGGCCGCGTCGCGCCCGATCGGGCCGATGGACATGATCGCCACCATGTAGCCGAGCTGCGACACGGTCGAGTACGCGAGGACCCGTTTGATGTCGTCCTGCACCAGGCCAAGCAGCCCGGCTCCCAGCATCGTGATCCCGCCGACCACGCCGACGACCTGCAGCACGTAGGCCTCGGCGTGGACGAAGATCTCGAACAGCCGCCCGACGAGGTAGACGCCGGCGGCGACCATCGTGGCGGCGTGGATCAGCGCGGACACGGGCGTCGGGCCCGCCATCGCGTCGGGCAACCACACGTGCAGCGGGAACTGCGCGGACTTGCCGATCGTCCCCCCGAACAGCAGGAGCGCCGAGATCGAGACCAGCCCGACGGCGAGCTCCCCGCCGGCCACCAGCTCGCCGATCTCGCGGATGTTGGTCGTCTCGAACCCGGTGGCGGCGACGAGCACGAAGATCCCGAACATGAACGGCACGTCCCCGATCCGGGTGGTGATGAACGCCTTGATCGCGGAGCTCGAGTTGACGTGCTCCTCCCACCAGTGGCCGATCAGCAGGTAGGAGCAGACGCCCATGATCTCCCACCCCACGAGGAGCTGGAACAGGTTGTTGGCGATGACCACGTTGAGCATCGCGGCCGTGAACAGCGACAGGACCACGAAGAACCAGGTGAACCGCTGGTCGCCGTGCATGTAGCCGATCGAGTAGACGTGCACCGCCAGCGAGACGGCGGTCACCACGATCATCATCACCGCGGTCAGGCCGTCGACGAGCTGCCCGACCTCCATGTGCAGCGGGCCGATCTGGAACCAGTCGACGGAGGACTCGTACGTCGCGCCGCCGTTCTGAACGAACTGCCACAGGACGCCGAGGGACAGGATCAACGAGGCGCCGACCGCCGCGATCCCGTACACGGAGCCCTTGCCGGGCGTCCGCTTGCCGACGAACAGGGTCAGCGCGGCCGAGATCATCGGCAGCAGCACGACGAGCCAGGCGTTCTCGACGAACCAGTTGGGTGCGGCCGCGACGTGCTCGGCGGCCTCCTCCCCCTGCAGCAGGATCGCGGCTACCACTTGAGGAGGTTCACCTCGTCCACATTGATGGTCTCGCGGTTGCGGTAGATCAAGATCACGATCGCGAGCCCGATCCCGACCTCGGCGGCGGCCACGGCGATCACGAACAGCGCGAACACCTGGCCCGTGACCTGCTGCAGGTGCTGCGAGAAGGCCACGAGGTTGATGTTCACCGCGTTCAGCATCAGCTCGATCGACATGAGGACCAGCACCGCGTTGCGCCGGGCCAGGACCCCGTACACGCCGGTCGAGAACAGCACGGCGGAGAACGTCAACACCAGCGGGAGCCGGATCACGGCGCGTCGTCCTTCCGGGAGAGCACGACCGCGCCGATCAGCGCGGCGAGCAGGAGGAACGAGACCGCCTCGAACGGCAGCACGAAGTCGGCGAAGATCGAGGTCCCGATCGAGGACGCCGAGCCCTGCACCGGCTCGACGTCCGAGGCCGTCCAGGGGAACGCGTCCTGCAGCAGGTAGAACAGGCCGCCGAAGACCGCCAGCCCCACGAGGAAGGCGACGCCCCGGCGCTGGTTGTCCAAGGCCTCCCGACCGATCGGCGCCTTGGTGAGCATCAGGCCGAACAGGAACAGGATCACGATCGCGCCCACGTAGATCAGGATCTGGACCCACGCCACGAACTCGGCGGCGAGCAGCAGGTAGACGACCCCGGTCGACGACAGCGTCACGACCAGGTACAGGGCCGCGTGCACGACGTTGCGGGCCGTCACCACGCGGAACGCCCCGATCGTCCCCGCCACGGCGACGATGACGAACGCGATCTCCTGGGAGCTCACGCGGCCCCCTCGTCCGCCGCGGGGCCCTCGGCGCCCTCCTCCAGCTCGGGAGGCGGCAGGACCGTGTAGGTCCACTCCTCGAGCTTCTCCTTCTCGTGCGTGAGCTCGGCGATCTCGTGCTCCGAGTACTCGAACTCGCGGCTCCAGAACAGGGCGTCGAAGGGGCAGACCTCGACGCAGATGCCGCAGTACATGCACAGCGCGAAGTCGATCGCGAAGCGGTCGAGCACCTTCATCGACCGACCCTTGCCGCCCGACGCCGGGTCGTGCGTCTCCTTGTGGGCGTCGATGTAGATGCACCAGTCGGGGCACTCGCGCGCGCACTTGTAGCAGACGGTGCAGTTCTCCTGCTTGAGCGCGATGACCCCGCGGGTCCGGGCCGGGAGGTCGGGCTTCTCCTCCGGGTACTGCTGCGTGATCGAGGGCCGGAGCGCGTGCTTCAGCGTGACCCCGAGTCCCTTCACCAGCCCGAGACCGGTGGCCTTGGGCTCCTCGGCAGTGCGCACGTCCTTCTCGTCGATCGCCATGGCTTACACCGCCACCTTCAGCACGGCGACCCCCATGATCTGCAGGAGCGCGAGCGGGATCAGGACGAGCCACGACAGGCGCTGCAGCTGGTCGGCCCGCAGACGCGGGTACGTGGCGCGGAGCCAGATGATCACGAAGGCCAGCGCACCGATCTTCGCGGCCATCCACAGCGGCGCCGGGATCGCGTCCATGCCCGGCAGGGCCTGGTAGCCGCCGAGGAACAGCACGCTCGCGATGGCCGAGAGCACGACGATGCCGCCGTACTCGGCCAGCAGGAAGAAGGCGAACTTCAGCCCCGAGTACTCGGTGTAGGCGCCGAAGATGATCTCCGAGTCGGCGATGGGCATGTCGAAGGGCGGCCGCGTGAGCTCGGCGAGCGAGGCGATCATGAAGATGAAGAACCCGATCGGCTGGGACAGGACGAACCAGTAGCGGTCCTGGGCCTCGACGATGCCGATCAGCGAGAGCGTGGCCGCCTGCATCGCGACGGCGGCGGCGGCCAGCACGAGGGGCAGCTCGTACGCGATCAGCTGCGCCGCCGCGCGGAGCGCCCCGATCAGCGAGAACTTGTTGGCCGAGGCCCAGCCGGCCATCAGCACCCCGATCACGGTGATCGACGTGATGGCCATCACGAAGAAGATCCCGACGTCGAGGTTGAGGATGAAGGCCTCGTCCGAGAACGGGATCACGACGAGCACGGCGATGTACGGCACCAGCGCGACCGCCGGCGCCAGCGAGAACACCCACCGGTCGGCCGCCGACGGGATGATGTCCTCCTTCTGGACGAACTTGACGCCATCGGCGACGAGCTGCGCCCACCCGTGGAAGCGCCCCGCGTACATCGGCCCGAGGCGCGCCTGCATGTGGGCCAGCACCTTGTGCTCGACGTAGCCCACCGCGAGCGGGGCCGTCAGGAAGAACACGAGGACGACCGCCGCCTTGACGACCAGCACGAGCCAGTAGCTCTCGAGCCACTGGTCGACCAGGCTCACGCCGGACTGCGCGATCACTCCTCCTCCTCCTCCTCTTCGCCCTCGACCGCGCCGGGCCACGGCTTGGCCTCCCGCGACATCAGCGGGAAGTCCTTGCGCAGCGGATGGCCGTCGAAGGGCTCGGGCAGGAGGAGCTTGACGGGCAGCGGGTGACCCTCGAACCGGATCCCGAACATCTCGGCCGCCTCGCGCTCGTGCCAGTTGGCCGTGGCGTACAGGTCCGAGATCGTGGGGCACACCGGGTCGTCGGCCGGCAGCCGGACCTTCACGCGCGCGTCGTGCCCGAGCGAGGTGGAGTGCAGGTGCGTCACGACCTCCATCCCGTCCTCGCCGTGGTCGACCCCTGCGGTGAAGTCGCAGTAGTCGAAGGCGAGCTCGGGCTCGTCCCGCAGGAACGTCACGAGCTCCCGGTACCGCGCGGCCGTGGTGGCGACCACGGCATGGCCGAACTGGTCCTCGAAGGACAGCACGTCGTCGCCGAACTGCGCCCGCAGGCGCGCCTCGACCTCAGGAGGAGGCAGCGGGCGTGGTGAGCTTGCCACTCCACTTCTCCCTGATGTCCTCGGCGGCGATCTTCTCCTGGAGCTTCACGATCCCCTGCAGCAGCGCCTCGGGGCGCGGCGGGCAACCGGGGACGTAGACGTCGACGGGGATGATCTGGTCGACGCCCTTGGTGACCGAGTACGAGTCCCAATACGGCCCGCCGCAGTTGGCGCACGAGCCCATCGAGATCACGTACTTCGGGTCGGGCATCTGGTCGTACAGGCGCCGCACGACCGGCGCCATCTTGTCGGTCAGCGTGCCGGCGACCACCAGTAGGTCCGCCTGTCGCGGGCCGTGGGCGAACGGGATGACCCCGAACCGGATGAAGTCGTGCTTGGAGGTCGAGGCCGCGATGAACTCGATCGAGCAGCACGCGAGCCCGAAGTTGAAGACCCACAACGAGTACCGGCGCCCCCAGTTGAGCAGGAACTTGACCGGCTGGATCTGAGCGAGCGGGGTCTTCTCGGTGATCACACCCATCGCAGGACCCCCTTGCGCCAGGCGTACAGGAGCCCGACGGCCAAGATCCCGAGGAAGATGGCCATCTCGATCACCGCCTGCCACCCGAGGCCCTCGAAGATCGCGGCCCAGGGGAACAGGAAGACCGCCTCGACGTCGAAGATCACGAACAGGAAGCCGAACACGTAGTAGCGGACCTGGCTCTGGGACCAGCCCTCCCCGACCGGGTCGATGCCGCACTCGTAGGTGAGGAGCTTGTCGCCGACCGGACGCCGGGGTGCGATGAGCCGTGCGGCTCCGAACGCCACCGCGACGAGCCCGACGCCGGCGACGAGGACCGCGAGGACGACCCCGTAAGACTCGTAGTAGGTCTCCACGCTTGTGAACGTTTTCTCGAGCAGCGCGGATCCTAACAAGATCACGATCGCGACTCCCGCGCCTGGGGGCCCGACCCCCGCGCCTGGCACCTGGCGGCGAGGAACTCGGCGAGCTGCAGGAGGGCCGTCCGAGCGACCCCCTTGGGCAGGCGCTCGATCAGCGACCGGGCCCGGTCGACCTCGGCCGCGACGACCGAGCGGGCGTGGGCCAGGTTGGCGGGGTCGGCCACGATCGCCAGGGCGCGCTCGAACGCCTCGCCCTGGGGCGGCCCGGCGGCCAGCAGCGACCTCAGCTCCTCCCCCATCGGGCCCGCGAGGGCATGCAGGACGGGGAGCGTGTACACGCCCTCCTTCAGGTCCTGCCCCGGCTCCTTCCCGAGGGTCTCCTGCGATGCCGTCAGGTCCATGATGTCGTCGGAGAGCTGGAAGGCGAGCCCCAGGGCCTCCCCGAACCCCTCGAGCACGTCCAGGTACTCGACGGGCGCGTCGGAGAGCATCCCGCCCAGGCGGCACGAGGTGGCGATCAGCGCGCCGGTCTTGCGGCGGATCACCTCCATGTACGCGTCCTCGGTCTGCTCGACGCGCCCGGCGGCCTCGACCTCGCGGATCTGCCCGTCGCACAGGGTGGCGATCGTCCGGGCGAGCAGCGCGCAGATGTCGGTCCCCAGATCGGTCGAGATCTCGGAGGCGCGCGCGAACAGGTAGTCGCCGGTGAGGATCGCGACCGTGTTGTCCCACCGCACGTTGGCCGAGGTCACCCCGTGGCGCGCGTCCGCCTCGTCGATCACGTCGTCGTGGTACAGCGTCGCCTGGTGGACGAGCTCGATCGAGACCGAGCCCGGGATCAGCCGGGGATCCGCCGGGTCGCCGAAGTAGCCGGCGAGCAGCACGAGCATCGGGCGGAAGCGCTTGCCCCCGGCATCGAGGAGGTAGCGGGAGGTCTCGGCCAGCATGTCCGAGTCGGCTCGCACCGCCTTCTCCAGCGCGGCCTCGACCTCGTCGAGGCGGGCGCGGACCTCGCGCTCGAGCACCGGATCGGGCGACTCCAGGCCGGGGATCGTGCGTCGGCTCATCGCCCCGACCCTATCGTGGTCCGAGAGCGCGCGGTCACCATCGCAGCACCGCCGCGGAGTCCAGGAACCCGATCACGAGCCCGGGGAACAGGCCGAGGACCAGCACCGCCAGCGCGGGCACGGCGATGGTGAGCCGCGGCAGGAGCGAGGGGTCGGGCTCGGTGCCCTCCTCGGGCTCGCGCATGTACATGAGGACGATGACCCGCAGGTAGAAGAAGGCCGCGACCACGCTCGCGAGCACCCCGATCAGGACGAGCGACCACGCCCCCGCCTCCATCGCGGCGCTGAACACGGACACCTTGGCGACGAACCCGACGGTGGGGGGGATCCCGGCGAGCGAGAGCAGGAAGACCGTGAGCAGCGCGGCCGCGAACGGACTGCGGGCGGCGAGCCCCGTGTAGCTCGAGAGGGAGGTGCGTTGCTCGCCGCGGCCCGAGACCAGCATCACGACGCCGAAGGCACCGATCACCGTGACGGCGTACGCGACGAGGTAGAACAGGGCGGAGGCGATCCCGGTCTCCCCGGGCGCCGTGAGCCCGGTGAGGACGAACCCCGCGTGGCTGATGCTCGAGTACGCGAGCATCCGCTTGATGTCGGTCTGCGCGATCGCGAGGACGCTCCCCGCGACGATCGAGATCGCTGCGAGCGCCCACACGATCGGCTGCCAGTCCCACGTCAGCGGCTGGAACGCCACGTTGAACACGCGCATCAGCGCGGCGAAGGCGGCGACCTTGGTCCCGGCCGCCATGAACGCGGTGACCGCGGTCGGGGCGCCCTGGTAGACGTCCGGCGTCCACATGTGGAACGGCACCGCCGAGACCTTGAACGCGAAGCCCACCGCGAGCAGGCCCACCGCCGTCAGCCCGAGCGCCATCGAGCCCGTCTGGCCGGCGAGGGCGTCCGCGACGGCCGCCAGGCTCGTGGAGCCGGTCGCCCCGTAGGCCATCGCCACCCCAAACAGGAAGAACGCCGAGGAGAAGGCGCCGAGCAGGAAGTACTTCATCGCGCCCTCGACCGAGCCGAGGCGCCGGGATAGACCCGTCAGCACGTACAGCGACAGCGACAGGATCTCGAGCGCGAGGAACGCGACGATGAGGTCGGCGGAGACCGCGAACAGGGTCATCCCCGCGGTCGCGAACAGCACCAGCGGGTAGAACTCGATCCGGGCCTCGCCCGACCGCTCGAGGTAGTGGTGGCCGTACAGGAGCCCGATCGCGGCCACGCCGAGCACGATCAGCCGCACCACCACGCCGAAGCGATCGACGGCCACCGACCCCGCGAGCACCGTGAGCTCGCCGTCCCAGTCCCACAGCAGGACCGACGCCGTCGCCGCGCCGGCCACGCCGGCCAGGGACGCGAACAGCCACACGAGCCGGTCGACGCCCCGGACGATGACGCCGCCGAGGAGCACCACGATCGCGGCGCCGACCAGGATCAGCTCGGGCGCGATCGGTGCGAGCTCGACGGTCGGGTTCATGGCGACACCTCGTCGGAGGGGCCCGCCGCCACGAGCGATCCGGGCGGCGGCACGTAGTCGTCCTGGATCGCCGCCCTGAGCCCTCCCGGCAGGCCCTCCTGCCCCTCCGCGACGCTGCTCACCCAGTTCACGATGCCCTCGGTGGAGGGGTTGATCCGATCGAGCGCGACCTTGGGGTACACGCCGAGGACGAGCATCACGGCGAGCACGGGCACCACCGCGGCCACCTCGTGCGGCACGATGTCGAGCAGGCCCCGACGCTCCTCGGGCTCGGGACCGTGGAACGTCTTCTGGTACGCCCACAGCATGTAGATGGCCGCGAGCACGACGCCGGCCACCGCGACCCCACCGAGCCACCGGTTCGCGTCGAACGAGCCCAGGATCACGAGGAACTCCCCGACGAAGTTGTTGAGTCCCGGGAGGCCGATCGAGGACAGCGAGGCGATCAGGAACGTGGCCGCGATCCATGGCGTGATCGTCGCGAGCCCTCCCATCTCGCCCATGTCACGCGTGTGGGTCCGCTCGTAGAGCATCCCGATCGCGAAGAAGAGGAGGCCCGTGGACAGGCCGTGGTTCACCATCTGCAGGACGGCGCCGCTCGAGCTCTCGGGCGTGAGCATGAAGATCCCGAGTACGACGAAGCCCATGTGTGAGACCGACGAGTAGGCGACGAGGCGCTTCACGTCGGACTGCATCATCGCCACGACCGCGCCGTACACGATCCCGATCACCGCGAGCACACCGATCGCGTCGGCGAACGTGACGGAGGCCTCGGGGAACAGGTCGAGGTTGAAGCGCAGCATCCCGTACGGCCCCGCCTTCAGCAGCAGCGCGGCCAGGACGATCGAGCCCGCGGTCGGCGCCTCGGTGTGGGCGTCCGGCAGCCACGTATGCAGCGGGAACAGCGGCACCTTCACCGCGAAGGCGGTGAAGAACCCGACGAACAGCCATCGCTGTGTGCCGGTGCCGAGGGAGAGCTGCTCGATCACGCGGATGTCGAAGCTCCCGCGCGAGAACTGCTCGACCGTCTGGAACCAGAGGTAGACGATCCCGATCAGCAGGAACGCGGAGCCGGCCATCGTGAACAGGAAGAACTTCACGGCGGCGTAGACGCGACGACCCGAGCCCCATCCGCCGATCATCAGGAACATCGGGACGAGCAGCGCCTCGAAGAACACGAAGAACAGCAGCAGGTCCAGTGCGAGGAACGAGCCGAGGATGCACGTCTCGAGCAGCAACGTGAGGGCCATGAACAGGCGTACCCGCGACGTGATGCCCCAGGTGGACAAGATCGCGATCGGCGTCATGAAGGCGGTGAGCACGACGAGCCAGACGCTGAACCCGTCCACGCCCACCAGGTACGAAAGCCCGAGCGAGGCCACCCAGTCCACCTGCTCGACGAGCTGGTAGCCCGAGCTCTGAGGGTCGAACGCCCCCACCATCCCCAGCGCCACGACGAGGTCGGCGAGGGCCACGACGAGCGCGACCGCGCGCGCCTGGGCGTCGCTCGGGCCCCGCCACACGGCGAGGGCCACGACGCCGACGAGGGGCAGGACGATCAGCGCCGTCAGCCAGGGCATCAGAGCCTCACCGCCAGGAACAACAGGAGGGCGACCGCCCCCAGCAGGAACGCGAGCGCGTAGGAGCGGACGAAGCCACGCTGGATCCTCGGGGCCAGCCGAGACGCGTGCTCCACCTCGGCGCCCACGCCGTTCACGGCGCCGTCGATCACCCCGTCGTCCACGACCGTGAGCGAGCGGCCGAACCCCTTGCCCGGATGCTGGACCAGCCAGGCGTAGAGCGCGTTCACGTAGAAGGCGTTCGCGAGCCAGCCGGCGAGCTCCGGCTGGCGCTCGGGGAACGCCTGCCAGTTCACCCGGCCCGAGGCCCAGACCCAGAACGCGATCCCCACCGCGGCCACCGCGAGCGCGATCGAGATCGCGACCAGCGTCGCCTCGGAGGCGAACGCCTCACCGTGCTCGGGCACGCCGAGCACGGGCTCGAGGAAGGTGGCGAGCCGGCCACCCTCCGCCGTCAGACCCAGGACGAGTCCGCCCACGACGGCCAGGAACGCCAGCACCGCGAGCGGGGCGTTCATCGCCCACGATGCCTCGTGGGCGTGCCGCTCGTTCCGCCGCTCGCCGAAGAAGGCGAGGAACAGCGGCCGCGCGATGTACAGGGCCGACACGAACGCGCCGACGCTCGCGAGGACCCACGCCACCTCACGCCCGCTCGTGGCCGCGAACGACACGATGTGGTCCTTGGCGAAGAAGCCCGCGAGCGGCGGGATCCCCGCGAGCGCGAGCGCCCCGATCGCGAACCAGACGGTGGACACCGGCAGGTCGCTGCGGAGGCCGCCCATCCGCCGCATGTCCGTCTCGTCCTCGAGGCCGTGCAGGACGTTGCCAGCGGTCAGGAACAACAGCGCCTTGTAGAAGGCGTGACAGACGAGCAGGAGCATCGCGCCCGCGTAGAAGCCCATGCCGGCGGAGAAGAACATGAAGCCGATCTGGCTCATCGTGGAGTAGGCGAGCGCGCGCTTGATGTCGAACTGCCCGATCGAGGCGAGCGCCGCGTACAGGCCGGTGACCAGGCCGATCACGAGGACCACCGTGAGCGCGACGTCCGAGGCCTCGAACAACGCGTGGGAGCGCACGACCAGGTAGACGCCGGCCGTCACCATCGTCGCCGCGTGGATCAGGGCCGAGACCGGGGTCGGACCCTCCATCGCGTCGGGGAGCCACACGTGGAGCGGGAGCTGGGCGGACTTGCCCACCGCCCCGGCGAGCAGCAGCAGGCTGATCGCGGTGGCGACGGCGTTCGACAGGCCGTCGGCCGCGCCGAACACCGTGTCGAAGTCGAGCGACCCCGTGTGGATCCAGATCAGGACGACGCCGAGCATCATCCCCGCGTCGCCGATCCGCGTGGTGACGAAGGCCTTCTTCGCGGCGCTGGCCGCGGCCGGGCGCGCGTACCAGAAGCCGATCAGCAGGTACGAGCAGAGCCCGACGCCCTCCCAGCCCAGGTACAGGACGAGGTAGTTGTCCGCGAGGACCAGCATCAGCATGAAGAACGCGAACAGGTTGAAGTAGGCGAAGAAGCGGCCGACGCGCGGATCGTGCTCCATGTACCCGATCGCGTAGGCGTGGATCAGGGCGCCCACGCCCGTGACCACGAGCGCCATCGTCACCGACAGCGGGTCCACGCGCAGCGTCCAGTCGACGGTGAACGACCCCACGCGGATCCACTCGAACAGCTCGACCGCCTGTTCCCGCTCCTCGCCGCCGAGCGCCAGCAGGTCGAGCAGGACGAGCACGGCCATGACGAATGCGGCGCCGAGGGCGATGGACGCGACCCATCCGGCTCGTCTCCCCAGCCGGCGACCGGCCACCAGGTTCAGGGCGGACCCCGCGAGCGGGAGTGCGGGGATCAGCCAGACGAGGTCGATCAACCCCTCACCCCCGCAGGACCGTCGCGTCGTCGACGCTGGCGCTCTGCCGGCGGCGGTAGACCGTCACGATGATCGCGAGACCGACCACGACCTCGGCCGCCGCGACCACCATCGAGAAGAAGGCCAGGACCTGCCCGTTCAGGTTGTTGTGCATCCGGCTGAACGACACGAGCGCGAGGTTGACCGCGTTCAGCTGGAGCTCGACCGACATGAAGATCACCAGCGCGTTCTTCCGCACGAGCACGCCGATCGTGCCGATCGAGAAGAGCATGGCCGACACGACCAGGAAGTAGGAGATCGGCGTCCTCATGCCGCCTCCTCGGTCCGTGCCGGCTCCACGGGCGCGCGCGCGATGGAGCGACGCGAGCGCGAGGCGAGCACGACGACGGCGATCGCCGCGACGATCAGCAGGATCGACGTCACCTCGAACGGGAAGAAGTAGTCGCGGAAGAGCACGCGCGAGAGCGCTTGCGCGTTCCCGCCCTGGTTGGCGACCTGGTCGAAGTCCGCCGGCGCCTTCGTCGCGAACCCGACGCCCGCCCGGATCGCGACGATCAACTCGAGCGCGATGCCCACTCCCAGCGCGATGCCCAGCACGCGCTGGCCCCTCAGGCGCTCCACCAGCGACTCGTCTCGGTCGACGCCGAGCAGCATGATCACGAACAGGAACAGCACCATGATCGCGCCGGCGTACACGATGATCTGCACGGCGAACAGGAAGGACGCGCCGAGTACCAGATAGAAGACGGCGATCGTGAAGAAGTTCACGACGAGGAACAGGGCCGCGTGCACGGCGTTGCGTTGCAGGAGCATCGCGATGGCGCTCCCGACCGAGATCGGTGCGAACACCCAGAACACGACCTGGTCGAGCGGCACTACCGGCCCTCCCCCGTCCCCGGGCTCGTGCCGAGCTCGGGGGGCGGCTGGAGCAGCTGCTCCTTCGTGAACACGGCCTCCTCGCGCGACGTGAACGAGAGCTCGTAGAAGCTCGTGAGCGTCAGGGCGCGCGTCGGACAGGCCTCGACGCACAGGCCGCACATGATGCAGCGCAGGTAGTTGATCTGGTAGTCCTTCGCGTAGCGCTCGCCCGGGCTGACCGGGTGCTCGGGGTCGTTGTCCTCGCCCTCGACCCAGATCGCGTCCGCGGGACACGCGAAGGCGCAGAGCTCGCACCCGATGCACTTCTCGAGCCCGTCCTCGTGCCGGTTCAGGAGGTGGCGGCCGATGTGGCTCCGAGGCGGCGGCGGCACGATCTCCTTCGGGTACTCCTCGGTGACGTCACGACGGAAGATCTGCTTGAAGACGGTGCCCATTCCCTTGAGCACGGCGCCGGTCGCCGAGCCTGCGTCCACGCGCGGTGCCTCCCTGCGCGGCTCGCTCACGGCGCCGGCACCTCCTCCGCCGGGCGCCGAACGATCAGGGGCCAGACCAGCGAGACGGCGACGAGCACACCGAACCCGATCGCGAACGCAGCGACCACCGCGTCGCGGCCGTAGACGTCGGGCAGCACCACGATCGCGCCGGTGAGTAGGATCCAGACCAGCCCGAACGGGATCAGCAACTTCCACCCGAACGCCATCAGCCGGTCGTACCGCATCCTGGGCAGCGTGGCGCGGATCCAGATGTACAGGTAGACGATCAGGAACACCTTGAACAGGAACCACAGCAGCGGCCAGAGCCACGGCACGACGTCCGGCGCCGGGCCCCGCCACCCACCGAGCCAGAGCGTGGTCGCGACGGCCGCGATGGTGACGACGCTCAGGTACTCGCCGAGGTAGAACATCGCGAACTTGATCCCCGAGTACTCGGTGTGGAACCCGGCGACGAGCTCGGACTCGGCCTCGGGCAGGTCGAAGGGCGGGCGGTTCGTCTCGGCCAGGCCCGCGATCAGGAAGATCACGAACGCGGGGAACTGCGGGATGACGTTCCAGATCCGATCCTGGCTGGCGACGATCTCGGACATCCGGAGCGCGTCCGAGTACATCAGGACCGCGACGAGCGCCAGGCCCATCCCGACCTCGTAGCTGATCATCTGCGCCGAGCTCCGGACGGCGCCGAGCAGCGGGTAGTTCGACCCGCTCGACCACCCGGCGAGCACGATGCTGTAGATCATCAGCGAGCTCATCGCCAGGACCCAGAGGATCCCGATGCTCAGGTCGGCGATCTGGAACGTGACCTCCCGGCCGAACAGCTCCACGCTCGTGCCGAACGGGATCACCGCGAACGCGAGGAACGCGGGGAGCATCGCGACCACCGGCGCGATCAGGTAGACGGGCCGGTCGACGAGGGTCGGGGTGATCCCCTCCTTAAAGAACAGCTTGATCCCGTCCGCGATCGTGATGAGGATCCCCCTCGGACCGGCCCGCATCGGCCCCATCCGCGTCTGCATGTCGGCGATGACCTTGCGCTCGGCCCAGATCAGCAGCATCACCGCGAGCAACAGACCGAAGAACACCACGACGACCTTGCCGATCAGCAGCGCCCAGTCGACCCAGTCCATCAGGCCCCCACCCGCACACCCGCATCCGTCTCGGCCTCGGTCTCGCCCGTCGTCTGCGTGGCGGCCGGCGCGACCGAAGCCGCGGTGCTGAACCCCCCCGACAGCAGCGCGTTGGCCGCCAGGCCCGGCTGGTTGAACGGGACGAACAGCGCGCCGAGGGCCACATGCTCGGTCACGCGGACCGGCAGCTCGGCCTCGCCGGCCTCGGTTCGGACGATCGCCCGCCCGCCGTCGCTCAGGCCGTGCTTCTCGGCGTCCTCCGGGTGGATCTCGACGAAGGCCTCCGCTCCGAGCGCCGCCTTTAGCTCGGTCGCGCCCTCGGACAGACGACCCTCGTCGACCAGGAGGGGGTAGGTGACCAGCGTCATGTCGCCGAGGCGCTGCGGCTTGCCGGTGCCCGTCCACGCGGTGACTCGGGTGCCCGAGACCTCGCGTGGCGCGAGCAGCACCGCCGCCTCGGCCTGCAGGTCCCCGATCGAGGCGAAGCCCAGGTCGCTACCGCGGGCCAGGGCGATCCCGGCGAAGATCTCCCAGTCGGGCCGGGCGACGCCCGCCGTGGGGCGAACCGCCGCCAACGCCTGCGGGCGACCCTCCCAGTCGGTGACCGTGCCCTCGCGCTCGGCCCAGGCGGCCGCCGGCAGGAACGCGT
>DASSJM010000010.1:0-20383 GCA_035691205.1 Actinomycetota bacterium | reverse complement strand
GCGGACGACGTGGGCGCCCTCGAGCTCCCCGTCGAGCGCCCTCGCCAGCAGCTCGGCGCGATGTCGGACCTCGGCCACGGGCTCGCGGAGCATCCGCCACACGGGGATCTCGGCGAGGTCGCCGCGCGCGTACGCGGCCAGGACGTGCTCGAGCGCCGCGACCTGCATCTTGTCGACCCGGACCGCGCGCGCGATCGGGTGTCGCCGCAGACGGACGACGAGGTCGGCGCGGCCCAGGGCGATCCCGGCCTGCGGCCCGCCCAGGAGCTTGTCGCCGGAAAACACGACGAGGTCGGCGCCGTCGGCGAGGGCCTGGACGGCGCTCGGCTCGTCCGCGGGGAACCCGTGCTGCCGTTCGAGCAGGCCCGATCCGAGGTCGTAGACGAACGGGACGCCGGCGCGACGGGCGAGGCCCGAAAGCTCGCTCGCGGAGGCCGCCGCGGTGAAGCCGAGGACCCGGTAGTTGCTGGGGTGGACCTTCAGGACGAGGGCGGTGCGCTCGCTGAGGGCGGCTCGGTAGTCGGCCGCGCGCGTGCGGTTCGTCGTGCCGACCTCGACGAGCCTGGCTCCGGAGGCGGCCAGGATGTCGGGGATCCGGAACTCGCCGCCGATCTCGATCAGCTCGCCGCGCGAGACGACCACCTGCTTGCCGCGGGCGAGCGCGGCGAGCGCGAGCAACAGGGCGGCCGCGCCGTTGTTCACGACGATCGCATCCTCCGCTCCGGTCAACGCGGTGAGCAGGAGCTCGGCGCGCGTGGTCCGGCGGCCGCGCGAACCGCTCGAGCGATCGACCTCCAGGTCCGCGTAACCGCCCGCCGCTCGCACGGCGGTGGCGGCCCCCTCCGGCAGGGGCGCCCGGCCGAGGCCCGTGTGGAGCACCACGCCGGTCGCGTTGATGACCGGGGTGAGCCCGCTCACGGCCCACGAGGCGAGACCGGCCGCGCGAGCGAGCAGCTCATCGCGCGAGGGCGGTTCGATCCCACGCTCCGCGGCGGCTCGGGCCTCCTCGATCACCGTCTGGAGGGTTCGCTTGAGGACGGGCCGACCGAGGGCCGCGCTCGCCCGTCGGCCGGGCTCCGACCGGAGGATCGCGTCGAGCGAAGGGATCTTCCGCCGAGGCTCACTGGCCCGGGTCGTCGCTCGGTCACCGGAGGCTCGGGTCATCGGCGGCAGCGTACAACCGGTCCGTCGATGGTCGGCCGTCGGCGTTCGTGGCAGGATTACTGCCCGGTGGACACCCAGGAGCGAGCCGCGTTCACGGCCGCCGCCGAACACTGGATGGTGCGCGGCGGCGGTGTCGACATCGAGGTGGTCCCCCCGGGCACCCTGCGGACCGAGGAGATGATCCTCAACATCGGGCCGCAGCACCCCTCGACCCACGGCGTGCTCCGCATCGTGCTGGAGCTCGATGGCGAGGTGATCGTTCGGGCCGAGCCGATCATCGGCTACATGCACCGTGCGGCCGAGAAGCTCGCCGAGCAACGGGACGCGCGCCAGGTCCTGGTGCTGATGAACCGGCACGACTGGCTCTCGGCGTTCAACAACGAGCTCGGGTGGGTGCTCGCCGTCGAGAAGCTCGCCGGCATCGAGGTCCCCGAACGCGCCAGGTGGATCCGGACGATGCTCGCCGAGTGGAACCGGATCTTGAACCACCTGATGTTCGTCGGCTCCTATCCGCTCGAGCTCGGTGCGATGACACCGATCTTCTACGCGTTCATCGAGCGGGAGATGATCCAGGCGCTCATGGAGTCGGCCACCGGCGCTCGGCTCCACTACTCGTACGTGCGCCCCGGGGGCCTCAGGGACGACCTGCCTCGAGGGTTCTTGAAGCAGTCGGCCGAGGTCCTCACCCACGTCCGCAAGAAGCTCCGGGACATGGACAACCTCGTGATGGGCAACGAGATCGTCATGGCGCGGACCAAGGACGTCGGCGTGATCCCGCCGGAGATGGGGATCGCGTACGGGTGCTCGGGGCCCACCCTCCAGGCGAGCGGCGTGCCCATGGACCCGCGCAAGGATGCCCCCTACGAGAAGTACGGCGAGGTCGAGTTCGACGTCCCGGTGGGTCGGCAGGGCGATTCGTACGATCGCCTGTGGGTGCTGGTCCAGCGGATGCACGAGTCCTGCAAGATCATCGAGCAGTGCATGGAGAAGCTGCCGGCGGGCCGACACGTCGCCGACAAGCTCCCGAAGAAACTCTCGCTCGAGGGCGAGGTGTACGTGCGGACGGAGAACCCGCTCGGGCTGATGGGCTACTACGTCGTCGGCAACGGCAAGAAGCAGCCGTACCGGTTGAAGATGCGGACCGCGTCGTTCTCCAACATCTCGGTCCTGCCCGCGATGCTCCCCGGGACGCTCCTGCCGGACCTGATCGCGATCTTGGGCTCGGTCTTCTTCGTCGTCGGCGACGTCGACCGCTGAGCCTCATCCCTCGCGGTTGAGCCATGCGGGTTCGCGCATCCCGCTCGTCGCGAGGACCGTCCACCAGGAGCCGCCGAGGCCCGAGGGGTCGACCAGCAGGCTCGCGCGGCTCCTCGCCTCCCAGACGCGAACGGCCTCCGAGTCGCGGCCGGATCGCTGGAGCCTCGACTGCGCCTCGCGCATCGTCGCCTCCCATCGCGAGTGGCCGAGCGTGTCGAGCGCGGCGGCCTGGGTGATGGGCCCGAACGTCTGCAGGCCGAGCGCCCGGGCCCGGGCGATGACCGAAGCCCAGTCGACGCCGGCGGTGATGTCTGTCGCCCCGGGCTGGGCCAGGACGTCCGCGACCTCGCGATGGCCGCGGTAGCCGCGGACGCTCCCCGCAGGTCCATCGGCGCGGCCGTAATCGATCAGCAGGACGGCCCCGGCCCGCAGACGACCGGCGACGGCGTCCAGCATCGCGAAGGCTCCGACGGGGACCGTCGATCCCTCGCCCTCCGCCATGGTGGGGGCCGGAAGGTCCCCGCGCGACCAGGGCACCTCGACCTCGGCGAGCCGTCCATCCGCGTCCACGCCGACTCGGACCTCAGCGAGGACACCCGACCGACCCCGGACCGGCACGAAGGGGAGGTTGTCCAGGAGCTCGTTCGCGAAGAGGGCACCCTCGAACGGCTCGAGGTCATCGAGCCGTTCGAGGGCCACGAGCCCGCGGGCCGCAAGCGCGCCGCGAGCCCCGGGGCTGATCTCCACGCCGACGTAGTCCACGTGGGGCATGGGGAGTTCGGCGAAGGCCTCGAGCAGGGCCGTGGCGAGCGTCCCGTCGCCGGCGCCGAGCTCGACGACGCGGAACGGCTCCGGCTCGCCGAGCGCGTGCCACGTATCCAGCAGAGCGTCGCGGACGCAGTGCGCGAACACGAATGGGTGCACGTGGGGGGCGGTGACGAAGTGCGAGCCGACCGGAGGATGCTCGAAGAAGCCGCCCGGGCCGTACAGCGCGAGCGTCATGTACTCGTCGAACCCGATCGGTCCATGGTCGGCGATCGCGGCGCGCACGCGGGACTCGACCTCGGTCATCCGGGCAAGCGTAGCCCGGTCCCCGCGGGTGTCGGTGGCCCGAGCGCGTGCGAGGATGCCCCGCATGGGCGAGCAGATCCGACGCGCCGCGTCGGCGATCGTCGGTCGGGACGGGCCGGAGGGCCTCGAGGTGATCGTGCTCCAACGCAGCGCGGCGAGCCGGTTCCTGCCCGGCTACGTCGCGTTCCCGGGTGGCTCGACCGACCGGGAGGACGAGGAGCTCGCCGTCCGCTGGTTCGGATCGGTCGAGGAGTCCGGCCGCGCCTGCGCGGTTCGCGAGCTGGTGGAGGAAGTCTCGCTCGTGCTCACCGCCGACGGCCTCGGGCCGGGCGATGCGCTCGAGGCGGTGGACGCCGCGCCGCCCAGCACGTCCCAGCTCGAGGACATCGCCCACTGGGTGGCGCCCCCCATCGTCCCGGTGCGGTTCGACGCCCGCTTCTACGCCGTCCGCGCTCCCGCCGGGGTGGATCCCGTTCCCGACGGCTCGGAGACCGCAGAGGCCTGGTGGATCACACCGCGCCGACTGCTGGAGGACTGGCGCGCGCAGCGTCGCCTGCTGTACTGGCCGACGTACTTCACGGTGGACGCGCTGGCGACGTGCAGCTCGGTCGCCGATCTGTTCGCGCTGCGGATCCAGACGCGTGAACCCGACGACGTCGAACTCGAGCGGTTGCCACGCTCGACGTTCTGGCAGGACTGACGTGCTCCGGATCGTCCGCGTCCTCGCCCCCAACCCCGGGGTGTTCGAGCTCGAGGGGACCAACACGTGGATCGTCGGACCCGACCCCGCCATCGTGATCGACCCGGGTCCGGAGCACGAGGGACACCTCAGCGAGGTCCAGCGCACCGCCGGCCGGATCGGCGAGATCGTCCTCACGCACGACCATCCGGACCACGCGCCGGGGGCCCTTCGCCTGAGGGAGATGACGGGGGCGCCGATCCGGGCCGCCCGTCCGGTCGAGGGCATGGAGCCCCTCCGCGACGGCGAGGTCGTGCGCTCGGGGCTCGCGTCGCTATCGGTCGTGGCGACGCCGGGACACTCGGCGGATCACGTCGCCTTCTTCGGTTCGCAGGACGGCGCCCTGTTCACCGGGGACGCCGTGCTGGGCCGCGGGACCAGCGTGATCGACCCGCCCGAGGGAGACCTCGCCGCGTACCTCCGCTCGTTGCATCGGATGCGCGAGCTCGCTCCGCGCACGATCTACCCGGGTCACGGGCCGGTCGTGCTCCGCGCGATGGCCAAGCTCGAAGAGTACGTGGAGCACCGCGCGATGCGCGAGCGGCAGGTGCTCGAGGCCCTCGGCGGCGAGCGGCGCACGCCGCAGGAACTGGTCGCCGACATCTACCGGGACTACCCACCGGAGGTGCACGAGGCCGCCGCGCGCTCGGTGCTCGCGCACCTCCTCAAGCTGGAGTCCGAGGGTCTGGCCGAGAAGCGGAGCCGGGACGGCGTGGTCCGCTGGTCGCGGATCGAGCCGCGGTCGTGCGAACGGTGCGGGCGGCCGGTCCGCGGCCGGGCCCGGTTCTGCGGCCCGTGCAGCCTCGCCGTGCTCCAGGAGTCCGGCTAGCCGCGATCCCCAGGGTCGGGAGCGACGTCCTCGAGGGCCGTCGGGTCGCTGATCACCATCCAGGGTCCGGCCGATCGAAGGAGCCCACGGGCCGTGAGGGCCCCGACCGTCCGGTTGACCGTCTCGCGCGAGGTGCCCACCATCCGCGCGAGCTCGCCCTGGGTGAGCGGCACGCCGAGCCGCACCCCGCCGCGTCCCGCCACGCCGTGGGTGCTGGCCAGCTCGCGCAGCCGAGCGGCGACGCGCGCACGGATGTCGCCCACCAGCGCCAGCTCCAGGGCCGCCCGGGTCCGGTGCAGGCGGCTCGCCAGCAGCCGGAGCAGCTGCTCGGCCGCCTCCGGCCGGCGCTCCATCAAGGTGCGGATCGATGCGACCGGGAGGCCGACGAGGCGGGTCGGGCCGACCGCTCGTGCCTCCACCGGCGAGGGCTCATCGAGGAGTGCCCACTCGCCGAACACG
The DNA here is from genome assembly GCA_035691205.1 of Actinomycetota bacterium. Taxonomy (GTDB): domain Bacteria; phylum Actinomycetota; class UBA4738; order UBA4738; family HRBIN12; genus DASSJM01. The sequence continues at coordinate 14,864 of DASSJM010000010.1, read as the reverse complement.
TCGCCCGGGCCGAGCAGCGCGAGAACCGCCTCTCGGCCCGCCGCGGTGACCGAGGCGAGCCGGACGGCGCCCTCGGTCACGAGGAACAGGCTCCGAACGTCCTGCCCCTGATGCGCGATGACCTCGCCGTGGGGGACCCGGCGGGGCACGCCGTCGGCCAGCGGCCCGAGCGCGACCCCCATGGGATCCGGACCCTACCGCGAGGCACCGACAACGCCTTCGACAACACTCGGCGCACCGGGGTAGGCTGCGGCGTCGCCCACGACGGAGGAACGCTGGTGGCGGACCGAGGAAGGAACGTGCTCGCGCAGGTCCCGCTGTTCGACGACCTGTCCCCGCGTCACCTGAAGCGCCTTGCGGAGCGCATGGAGGAGCAGCGCTACATGGAGGGTGCGCCGGTCGTGAGGTACGGCGAGGAGGGCGACACGTTCTACGTGATCGTCGAGGGCGAGGCGGACGTCGTCTCCCCCGATGGGCGCGTGGTGGCCACGCTGCGACCGGGGGAGTTCTTCGGCGAGATCTCGCTGCTGGACGGCGGTCCTCGGACCGCCTCGGTCGTCGCCGCCACCCCCCTGCTGATGCTCGCGCTCTCGCGCTCCGCCTTCCGCCAGATGATCGAGGTCGAGCCGCGGGTCGCCGTCGGGCTCTTGAAGCACGCCGCCCAGTTGCTGCGACGGCTCGAGCGTCCGGCCTCCGGCTAACCTTCCGTCGTGCGCGCCGAACTGTACCGCCCCGATGATCCCGAGACGCCCGTCGCCGTCGCGACCTGGTCCGGGGGTCGAGCGTCCGTTGAGGCCCTGGGGGAGGCGGTCGACGGGCTCGAGCGCCTCCTGCGGCCGACCTCCGTCGTGGTCGACGACCCGTCGCTGCGCGGGCCCGGCACACACGGGGAGTCCGTGCTCGAGGCCGGCTCGGGCGAGTGGTTCCGCGCGGCGTTGCTCACGCGGGCACCGACGCTGGGGCTGGCCGTCCGCTTCGTCGCTCAGACCGTGGAGGGCGGCTGGGATCCGGCGCAGCAGTTCGGGACCTTCGAGGAGCGCGTCGACCGCCTGACGTCGTCCTAGGCGCTACGCGCCGTTGGCCTCCACCCATCTGAGGCCCGCGTCGCAGAAGGGGCGGAAATCGCACCAGCGGCACGCTGGCCCCGGCGTGGGCTCGTACGCGGCCTCGCCGATGCCGCGGAGCCACGCCGCGACGCGCTCGCGGATGGCAGCCTCGTCTTCGACGCCGTGCGAGCGCTCCTCACCCGTCGCAAGGTACAGGTAGATGAGCGTGAGATCCTCGGCGCGCTTGCCCCAGACATCGATGCACGCGAGGGCGTAGACGTCGAGCTGGGTCCTCGTGAGCTCGTCGTCGTCCGCGGGAGGCCGCCCCGTCTTGTAGTCCACGACCTGCCACGGACCGCGGTCGTCCGCGCCGTAGATCGCGTCGATCCGCCCGGAGATCACGAACCCCTCGACGGGCAGCAGGAACGAACGCTCGACGAAGCGGGGGACCAGTGAGGCGAACCGGCTCTCCAGGAACGCGGCCCTGAGCTCCTCGACCCGGCCGGGGCGGCCGACGAGCTCCTCGGCGGTCAGGTCCGGCACCTCGGATCCCTCGAGCAGCGACCCCTGACCGTGCGAACGCAGCTCGATCCACCGGTGCAGCTCGGTGCCGATCCGGGCCGCGGGGCCCGCGAACCGCGGCAACGGCCGGACGCTGCTCCAGTAGAAGCGCTTCGGGCACCGCCCGTAGTCCACGAGCCCGCCGACCGAGATGGTCTGTGGGCCCCGCGGGCTCTCTGTCGAGGCGCGCTCCCGCTCGACGAGGTCCGTCGCGGTCGCGCGTCGCGCCGCCGAGGCCTCCACGTACGCCTCACGCTGCTCCGCGGGCAGCGCATCGATCAGGCGTGCGGGGACGGCGCCCGCCAGCGCCGCATCGGCCGCCGCGGCGCGCCAGCCGCCGGCGAACAGTGCGTCCGACTCGTCCGGTCGCGCGGGTCCCGGCCAGTCGCGGACGAAGGCCTCGCGGTATCCGGCGAGTGGGTTGTCCTCGTCGGGTTCGGGGCCGGCGTCGACCAGGGCGAGCCCCGTCTCCTCGCCCCAGGCCGCGAGCTGCTCGGCGAACGCGCCCGGCCGTTTGGGCTTCTGGGTCTCTCCGTACCAGTGCGCGCCCGACAGGAACAGGTGGTGCCGCGCCCGGGTCATCGCGACGTAGCAGGTGCGTCGCTCCTCGATCCCCTCCTGCGCGCGCAGCGCGTCCTTGAACGCCTTCAGGTTGCCCGCGTACGAGGGGAGGATCGTGGCGTCGCCGCGGAGCTCGAAGTCCATCGAGCGGGCGCGCTCGGCGGGGTTGTGCTGGATGCGGTCGTTGGGCAGCATCCCGTGGGCGAGTCCCGGGACGAACACCGTGTCGAACTCGAGGCCCTTCGCCGCGTGGATCGTCATGACCTTGACCGAGTCCGCATCCGACGGCTGCACCGGTGCCCACTCCTCGCGCTCGCCCGCCTCGACCGTCTCGACGTAGTCGAGGAACCGCCGCAACGTGAGGTCGCCCTCCAGCGGCGAGAACGCATGCACCTCGTCCAGGAACGCCGCGAGGTTCCGGCGGCGAGCCGTCGCGAGCTCGCGGTCGGGGTGGGCGTCGAGCTCGGTGAGCAGGCCCGTGCGTCGGATCACCTCGGCGAGGAACTCGGGGAGCGGGCGGCGGGCCTGCTCGCGCAGGCCGGCGAGCTCGGCCCCGAACTCCTCGAGCCGTGCCCGGCCCTCCTCGGACAGGCCGGTCACCTCGTCGAGGTGCTCGAGGGCCTCGGACACCAGGAACGGGATCTCCTCCGACAGCTCCTCGTCCTCGTCGCGGAGCTCGTACGTCTTGCCCTTGGCCCAGGAGGCCACCCGCGCGAGGTCCTTGAACCCGACCCGGTACCGCGGGCCGAGCAGGATCCTGCCGAGCGCGACGCTCTCCAGCGGGCTCGCGACCGCGCGCGCGTACGCGAGGACCTCCACGACCTCCGGCATCTTGAGCAACCCGGCGAGCCCCACGATCTCCACGGGGATCGCGCTCTCCTCGAACACGCGTTGCAGCGATGGGAAGAGCCGTGAGCTCCGACAGAGCACCGCGAACTCACGCCACGGGTGACCCTCCGCGTGGAGCTCGAGGATCCGGGTCGCGATCGCCTCGGCCTCGCCGACCTCGTCCCGGTATCGGGTCACCTCCACGCGTCCCTCGCCCCTCTCGGCCCAAGGCTCGAGCGTCTTGTCCGGGTCGGGGCGCTGGTTGGCGGGCAGCTCGGAGATGAGCGCGTCCGCGCACGCGAGGATCCGGGCGCCCGAGCGGAAGTTGGTGTACAGGGGGAGCTTGGCCGCCGGCGAGCCGTCGGCCCTGGGGAAGCGCCGGGGGAACTCGAGCAGGTTGTACAGGCTCGCGCCGCGCCACGCGTAGATGTTCTGGTCGGGATCGCCGACGGCCGTGACGGGGTGTCCGCCGCCGAACACGTCCTCGAGCAGGCGGGCCTGCGCGACGTTGGTGTCCTGGTACTCGTCGAGCAGCACCGCGCCGAACCGGTGGCGGTAGGCCTCCCCGATCTCCGGGTGCTCGCGCACGACCCGCGCGGCCAGGCCGATCTGGTCGCCGAAGTCGATCACACCGAGCTCGCGCTTGAGGCCGTGGAAGAGCTCGACCGCACGTGCCAGCTCGATCCGTTCGAGCGCCGCCTTGTACGCCCGGTCCGAGCGATGCGCCGCGAGGGCCTGGAGGCGCTCCTCGTTGAACCGGACGATCTCGTCGGGCTCCACGAGGTGGTTCTGCGCCTGGTCGGCGAGGTCGAGGATGTCCCCGACGATCGTGGGCTGCCACATCGAGTGCAGGTGCTGGAAGGCCATGCGGTCCAGCACCCTCGCGCACAGCTCGGTGCGCTGAGCCGGCGTGAGGACGCGCTGGCCCGGCTCGATGCCCTCGAGCATGCCGTGGCGGTCGATGATCTGCTGCGCGAACCCGTGGTAGTTGGTGATCTCCGGCTCCTCGCCCTCGTCGAGCTCGAGCACCGAGAGCGCGCGGCGGATCCGATGCACCAGGTTCTCGGTCGCCTTGTTGGTGAAGGTCAGGCAGAGGACGTTGCCGGGCAGGACGCCCTCGGCGCCGTCCGTCTCGAGGTGGCGGAGCGCGAGCCAGATCACCCGTGCGGCCATCACCGAGGTCTTGCCCGAGCCGGCGCCGGCCACGAGCACGGCCGGCTCGAGCGGCCACGAGATCGCGCGCCACTGGTCCGGCGTCGGCTCGGCCCCGAGGAACTCGACGATCTGCGGCGGGTAGGCGCTCATGCCGGGGCCTCCGCCATCGCCGCGGCGTCCTGCACCGGGAAGAGAGGCTGGCCCTCCGGGTACAGCGAGCAGAGGGGTTTGAAGTCGCAGAAGAAGCACTGGGCGGCCGGGTTGGGCCGGTAGGTCTGACTCTCGTCCAACTCGCGGATCCGCCCGATCAACGCCGACAGCGTCTCGCGCACCGAGGCCTGGTACTCCTCCTCGCCCGAGGGCGAGATGGGCCAGGCCCTGGAGTCGATCTCGCCGGTCTTCCAGTGGCCGCGCAGGAACACGAGGTCCACGGCGCGCACCGGGCGGAACGCGGCCAGCTCGGGTGCCGAGTTCACGGCCAGGTAGTAGATGCCGAGCTGGAGGCTCTCGGCGGCCCTCGGCGCGTTCTCCGACTTGCCCGTCTTGAAGTCCGTGATCCGGAAGCCGGCATCGTGCGGCCCGATCCGGTCGATCTTGCCGGCGATCGTGGCGCCGTCGAACTCGAACGCGAACCCCACCTCGCTGGCGTCGGCCGGCAGCTCGCCGTAGTTCTTCACCCAGTTGGGCAGCAGCTTGTCGACGGCCAGCTGCCGGAACGCCGCGCTGACCGCCTTGGACGGGAACCATCGATCGTCCCACCGAGCGTCCAGCTCGGCGACGAGCGTGTCGAGGCTCCGTTCGATCCGCCCGTTCTCGCACTCGTCGATCAGCTCGTGCACCAGCTTGCCCACGGACGCCTGGTGCCCGCCGCGCTTGGACAGCCCGAGCTCCTCGCCCAGCACGAACTGCAGGTCGCAGTTGTCGAGCGTGGCCAGCCGCGAGTACGAGAGCCGGAGCGTCTCATGTAGCGGCGCGCCCGTGTCCGTCCAGTCGCGCTGGAACCACCATCGCGAGGGCTCGACGCCGAGCGCGACCAGACCGTCGATCGCCGCGAGGCGCCCGGCCGCGGCGGCCGCGGGATCGCCGAGCTCGCGACGCCACATCGCCGCCGCCTCGGCCACCGAGACCGGCTCGTCCGGCACCGCCGTCACCGGCGCCCACGCGAGACCGAGCTCGTCCACGAACCGCGACCGCGCGCCCTCCTCGGCGCCGTGCGGGTCGCTCGCGGTGAGCACCACGCGCCGGCGCGCGCGTCCGACCACCGACGCGAAGAGGCGGCGCTCCTCGGCCAGCCGTCGCCGCAGTCGCTCCGAGCGGGTGCTCTCGGCCTCCAGCACGGCGAGGTCGAACATCGGCTCGGGTCGCTCGAGGCTCGGGAAATCGCCCTCGACGGCGCCGACCAGGATCACGGTGTCGAACTCGAGCCCGCTCGCCCCGTGTGCGGTGAGGACCTGCACCGCGTCCGCCTCGCGGTCGCCGATGCCGCTCACGCCCGGCCCGCCCTCGCCGGCCTCGAGCAGGTCGACGAAGGCCAGCACGGACGTGTCGCCCGCCTCGCCGACGCGCTCGACCGCGCGCGCGAACGCGACGACCGCATCGAGGTCTCGCCGCGCGACCTCGGAGCCGTCGGCGCCCGCCACCAGCCGCCTGGAGCACGGGAGCCGCTCCCAGAGCTCGCGGAACGTGTCGACGACCGAGCCCGCCCGCGCCTCCGCGTCACTCAGCACGGACCGCAGCTCGTCGAGGTTGGCGGACTCCTGGACCGAGAGGTCGGCACGCTCCTCCATGGCGTCGGCGAGCGGCCGTCCCGCGGCGCGGGCGGCGCGGATCAGGCCTCGCGCCGCCGCGGGCGAGAGTCCCCCGAGCTCCGAGGTGAGCACCGGCTCGACCAGCACGTCGCGCTCGAGCGGCCGTGCGATCCACCGCAGCGCGAGCGCGTACGGCACGGTCGCGGCCTCCGCCGAGAGCGCGAGCCCGCTCTCGGGGACGTGGCGCGGCACGCCCGCGTCGTCGAGGGCTCGGAGCAGACCCGAGAGGTGCGCGCTCTGCCGCCGCACGACCACAGCCAGATCCCGCCACGGGACCCCGTCGCGGGCGTGCACGCGTCGCAGCTCGCGCGCGACGTCCGCGTGCTCTTCCGACGTGTGGCGCGCGGGTCGGGCCTCGAGCGCGACGTCGGTCCCGCGGTGCACGACATCGAGCGTGACGACCGTTGCCGATGAGCGCCGAGCGAACCGACGCAACGGGACGTCGGTCGTCCCCTGGAAGGAGAAGACGTGCGCCTGTGGGTTGCCGGCCGCGACCAGGCTCGAGGGGCGGAGCGCCTCGAGGAGCCGCTCGGCCGCCAGCGTCGTGTCCTGGAGGTCGTCGACGAGCACGTGGTCGAACATCGGCTCGTCGAGCTCGGCCGCCAGCGCCGCCTGTCCGACCAGTCCGCCGAAATCGACCGCGCTCTCGGTGCCGAGCACGTCCAGGTAGCGGGCGTAGAACCGCGCGAGCTCCTCCCAGCCGCCGAGGCGACGCCGAGCAGCGGCCGCCGCGACGTCCTCGGGGGTCAGCAGCGCCTCCTGCGCCCGGACGATCAACTGGCGGACCTGATCGGCGAAACCGCGGAGCTTCAGCAGGCCGCCGTAGGCGGGCCACTCGGCGGGGTCCTCGCCATCGAGCAGCTCCCGGACCTTGGCGAACTGATCCCCGGCGGCCAGGATGGTCGGCGGGCCGCCCTCGTACCCGAGCGCCCGGTACCGAGCGCCGATCACCTGGAAGGCCAGGCCGTGCATCGTGGTGATCCGGAGGCTCGGCAGGGACCCGGGCAGCCGTGACAGGGCCGCCCGACGAGCCTCGTCGCGGGCACGGCCCGAGGCGAGGACCAGCACCACGCGGTCGGGATCCGCGTCCGAGCCGACGAGCGACAGGAACCGCTCGCGGAGCACCCGGGTCTTCCCCGTGCCGAACCCGCCCTGCACCAGCATCGGTCCCGAGTCGTGCCGGAGGATCTCCCGCTGCCGCGGATCGGGTTCGAAGGGGGCCATCGGCGCGATGCTACCCCCGCGCGCCGACACGCCCGAGCGGGAGGCTCAGCGCGCCCGAGCCGCCCAGCGCAGGAGGCCGTCCCCACTGATCGCGCCCACCAGGACCCCGTCGTGCAGGACGATCGCGGCACGCTCGCTGCCCAGCCGCTCCGCCACCTCGTCCAGGTGCTCCTCGGGCCGCGCGATGAGGACGTGCTCCAGCGGGATCACCGCGTCGCGCGCCGGGCGGAGCGGGTCCCGGGCGCCCAGGTCGCGAGCCGAGTTGAACGAGATCATCCCGATCACGCGACCGGCCTCGACGACGGGGAACGCCTCGCCCTCGTGCCCACGAAGGTATCGGTCGAGCGTCTCGGACAGGCTGAGGTCGGCCGGGACCCAGGGTGGCGGCGGCTCCATCGCGTCGGCCACGGTCGCGGCAGCCAGTCGCCTGCTGATGCCGATGCGCTGTTCCGAGGCTCGGGCTCCCTGGAAGATGAACAGCCCGATCAGCCCGAGCCAGACCGCCCCGAACAGATCCTGCCGCGTCACCTCCCAGATCGCCGCCCCGATCACCACGCCACCCACGACCATCCCCGCGCGCGAGGCCACCCGCGTGCCCTTGGCCTCGTCCTTCGTGAGGCCCCAGATGATCGCCTGGAGCATCCGTCCGCCGTCGAGCGGGAGGCCCGGCAGGACGTTGAACGCCGCCATGAACAGGTTCACCGTGGCGGCGATCGCGAACGCCTCGATGATCGGCGTGCGCTCGCCGATCTGCGCGAGCAGGTAGAAGGTCGCGCCCAACCCGAGGCTGGTCGCCGGGCCGAGCGCCGAGATCCAGAACGCCGGCCACGGGCCGCGCGACTCGGACCGGGCGGAGGTGAACCCGCCGAAGAAGACCAGGGTGATCCCCTGGACCTCGATCCCGGCGAGCCGTGCCGTGACCGCATGCGCTCCTTCGTGCAGGAAGACCGATCCGAAGAACAGGACCGCGCACAGCACGCCGAACCCGAGCGCCCCGCCGACGGAGAGCTCGGGGAACCGGGCATCGAACCGTGACCACAGCGTGTACACGGCCAGCACGGCGATCCAGATCCACGAGGAGTCCACGTTCACCGGGACCCCGCGGATCGTCACGATGCGGAACCCGCGGCCGAACATGGTCCGAGGGTACCCGAGCCCCACGGATGCACCGTCACCGTTGGCGCCGACGTTTGCGAGAGTGGGAGTGATGGTCGACCGGCACGTCGGGCGTCTGAACGAACGCGATGCGTCAGGCGTTCATGGACCGATGGGTGGAGTCTCTAGCACCGTGACCGAGCGCGAGGCGCCGGCCCCGCCGGCTTCGTTCGAGGAGTTCTTCCAGGCCGAGCACGCGCACCTGCTCCGGGCCCTGTACCTGGTGACGGGCAACGTCCAGGAGTCCGAGGAGCTCATGCAGGATGCGTTCCTGGCGCTCTGGGAGCGATGGGACCGGGTGGCCGCGATGGACGACCCCGCCGGCTACCTGTACCGGACCGCGATGAACCGGTTCCGCAGCCGCCTGCGCCGCGCCGCGCGGGCGGCCCGCAAGGTGGTAGGTGCGACGGAGGGCGGGGACGCGTTCGCGACCGCCGACGAGCGTGACGCGCTGGCGCGGGCGCTCGGGAGGCTTCCGGAACGTCAGCGGGCCGCCATCGTGCTGACCGAGCTCCTCGGCTACGGCTCGGGCGAGGCCGGCCGGATCTTGGGTGTGAAGGACGTGACCGTGCGCTCGCTCGCCTCGCAGGCGCGCTCGGCGCTCCGTGCGGATCTCGGAGGACCCGACGATGACTGATCTTCGCTCCGATCTCGAACGGCTCGGCGAGCGCGCCGCGCCGAGGACCGACGCGTTCGAGCGCCTCGAGCGTCGTCGCCGCCGCAAGGAGCGGAACCGCCGGATGGGCGCCGCGGCCGTGGCGCTCGTGTTGGTGCTCGGCGGCTCGCTCGCCGCGTACACGGTGGTCCGTGACGAGACGCCCGCGACCGTCGGCGGCGACACGATCCCCGAGGTCGCGGAGCTGACGTGCGACGGGGAGGGCATGGTCTCGGCGGCGTCCTCGACGGTCACCGCTCAGCCGGAAGGCGTTCATCTGGCGATCACCAACGTCGGGTCCACGCCCGTCGTCTTCTCCGTCGTGGGACTCGGCGGGGACGGGGTCGAGCCGGGCGAGCGGAAGGAGACGGTCTGGCAGAGCGCCCCCGGCGAGCTCGGCGTTTCGTGTGAGGCGGAGCCTCTCGACGCCGGAGGCGCCCCGAGCTCGACGGTCCTGACCATCGTCGATCCGAACGGCTACTTCGTCCCGTCGGCGCTCGAGTGCGCGAGCGGCGAAGGCTACGGCAGCGCTCCAGCGTACGAGGAGGGCGCGACCGGGTTCGCCGGCGATCCCGTCCAGGTCGTCCGCGATCACGTCTCGGGTCTCGAGTACGACATGCAGGTCGAACGGGCCGGCTACCCCGAGAGCGCGGAGCCGGCGATCCGCATCGTCCGTGGAGACACGGTGATCGGTCGCGTGACGCTGTTCGACGACGGCCAGGGTGGCTGGCTCCCGAGCGCGATCGAGGGATGCGGCGGCACGCTGTTCGGGTGGAGCGAGGAACCCACGGGCGTGTCCGGGCCGCCGGGCCCGGCCCCGGACCTCCAGGATCTGTGCGCGGGCACGTACGCGGACGAGGGCCGCTACCGGGGGACCGACCTGGTGGTGACCGGCGAGAACATCGCGTTCGACACGCCGTGTCTCGTCGTGCCGGGGGGCGAGCCGTTCACGATCTCGTTCCGCAACCTCGACGCGGGCGTGCCGCGGAACGTCTCGATCTACGCGATGGAGCCCTGCTTGCGGGAGCGGATCCTCCTCGGAGCCCCGGCCAGCGCGACCTGCTCCGCTGCGAAGAGCGTCTACGAGGGCGAGATCGTCGTGGGCGCCGCCGAGATCGTCTACCGGGTCCCTCGGCTCGAGCCCGGTGAGTACTACTTCCAGGACGACGTCCACCCCTCGGCCGGTGGCGTCCTGGTCGTTGAGTTCACGCCCTGACCGACCGAGATATCCGGACCGGGCGGCGCGGTGTTCTCCCGGTCAACCGGGTTCGTGCGGACGCTGCTAGAGTCGAAGGGGTACCCGGAACCGGCGGTTCCGGTTCGGGTGGGAGTAGCGTCCGGCCCGGCCTACCCTCCCTTCCACGCGGGCGTGCCCGCGGGGCCGGGCCGGACCCTAGTCCGCTGGTTCACTCCTCGAGCAGACCCGCGAGCTGGCGTGCGTTGTTGACCGCGAAGTCTCGGTAACAGTTGTTCATCAGCACGTGGGTCTCACGTGCTTGCGAGGACAGGTCCCGGATCTTGGGGAGCCATTCCATCAGCTCGGTCTGCGAGTACTCGTAGCGGAAGCGTTCGGCCGCCGTGGCGTCCTTACGGGACCAGGCCGCCGGGTCGCGACCGTGGAAACGCACCATCGCGAGGTCCTTCGCCGTGGCCGCCGCCACCGGCGGAAGCGAGGAGTCGAACCCCTGAGGCATGTCCACGCAGACGAACGGCAGGTCGTGCTCCTCCAAGAACGACAGGGTCTCTTCGGCGTTGCGCTCCTCCATCCACGTCTTGTGCCGGAACTCGACGGCGATCCGGAAGTCCCGCAGCCGCTCGGCGCACTCGAGCACGTACTCCCTGCTCCTGCGTCCGATCACGAACCACTGCGGGAACTGGAACAGCACCGCGCCGAGCTTGCCCGCGGAGTGCAGGGGCATCAGCGCGTCGTGGAACCGCTGCCACACCTCGTCCACGATCGCGTCCGGGAGCTGCTCGCGGTAGAGGTTCCGCTTGCTCTCGAGCTCGTCGGGGAGCTCCGCCGCCAGGTCCTTGTAGAGCGAGTCGCGTCGGGTCGGGTGGTTGGTGAGCAGCGAGTACGCCTTGATGTTGAAGGTGAAGTCGGCCGGTGTGCGTTCGATCCACAGGACCGAGTTCCGCTCCGAGGGCGGGAAGTAGTAGGTGGAATCCACCTCGACGATCGGGAACCGCTCGGCGTAGAAGCGCAGCCGCGCCTCGGCCGTCTTGGCCTCGGGCGGGTAGAAGTGCCCCTCCTTCACGAGGGTCGGATCGGTCCAGCTCGAGGTCCCCACGAGCACGCGGCCCACGGCCGCAGCCTACGACTCGTCGGGGACGTTGGGATCGGCGGGCTGCTTGCGCCCGAGCACCTTGCTCTTCGCCTGCTCCGCCTTCTGCTTCGCGTAGTTCAGCGCTCGCTGCGCCCAGACGTACTCGGTCGCGAGCACCGCGAGCCCGGCGATGATCACGAGGATGCCCGGACCGGGCAGGACCATCATCGCCAGGCCCGCCACCAGCAGCACGAGCCCGAACACGCTCACCGCGATCCGCTTCCCGTTGCGACCGATGAAGCGGATCGTGGCTCCGAACGGGAACCACACCCAGTGCACGATCCTCGGCATCGCGACGCTCATCGTACGGCGTCGACCTCGTCAGGATCGTTGGCCGCGTGCTCCGGCGGCACGGGCAGGGGGACCTCCGTCCGGGAGGGAGCCGTCCGCCGGAGCGACGCGACGATCGAGACCGCGATGGTGAGCGCGATGACCAGCAGGGACGTCCAGATCGGGATCTTGTAGACGTCGGCGAGCAGCATCTTCGCGCCGACGAACACCAGCACGAGCGACAGACCGATCTTCAGGTAGATGAACCGGTCGATCAGGCCGGCGAGCATGAAGTAGAGGGCCCGAAGCCCGAGGATCGCGAACGCGTTCGAGGTGAAGACCAGGAACGGGTCGCTGGTCACGGCGAAGATCGCCGGGATCGAGTCGACGGCGAAGATGATGTCCGTCGTCTCGACCAGAACGAGGACGGCGAGCAGCGGTGTGGCGAACAGCTTGCCCGCTTTGCGCACGGTCAGCTTCTGGCCGTGGTACTCGTCCGTGGTCGGCACCAGGCGCTTGAACACCCGGAGCGCCGGGTTGCGCTCGGGGTGCATCTCCTGGTTCCGGTGGAGGGCCATCTTGACCCCGGTGAACACCAGGAACCCACCGAACACGTAGATCATCCAGTGGAAGTTCTCGAGGAGCGCCGCTCCGCCGGCGATGAACGCCGCGCGGAACACCAGCGCCCCGAGGACGCCCCAGAACAGGACGCGGTGCTGGTACTTCGCGGGCACGGCGAAGTAGGCGAAGATCAGCGCGAAGACGAAGACGTTGTCGACCGCGAGGCTCTTCTCGATCAGGTAGCCGGCCAGGTACTGCCCGCCTGCCTCGGGGCCCAGCCACCAGAAGATCAGCCCCCCGAAGCTCAGCCCGAGCGCGATCCAGAAGATGCTGAACTTCGTGGCCTCGCGGAACGAGACCTCGTGCGCCTCGCGATGGAACACGAACAGGTCCAGGGCGAGCAGCAGGAGGATCAGCCCGACGAACGCTGGCCAGGCCCACAGGTCGACACCCATCTCGATCCCTTCGACTCGGGCCGGTCACGAGGACCGGCGTTCCGTCCGTCGAAGGTCTCTCCCGCCCTGATGGGCCGGCGCGCCGGGCCCTCAGGCCGGGATGTCGGCGACGCCTGGGTTCGGATACTCCCCCTCGCGTTCGGAGCATGTTCCCACGAGCGGGAGCGAGCTTCAACCGGGAACCCATGCACCCGCGAGACCGGGCCATCGCCGGCCCGGTCTCCGTCCGGGGGTCGACGAGGTCAGTCCTCGCCGTTCGCCGCGTCCTCCGCGTCGTCGTCGCCGGTCACGGGGTTCGCATCGTCCGCGTTGTCCGTGTCCTCGTCGGAGTCGTCCGGCCCTTCGTCCGAGTCATCCGAGTCATCCGGCTCGTCCGAGTCGTCGTCCGGAACCGATCCGGCGTCCTCGCTGTTCGCCGCGTCTTCCGCGTCGTCGTCCCCGGTCACGGGGTTCGCATCGTCCGCGTTGTCGGTGTCCTCGTCGGCGTCATCCGGTTCCTCGCTGGCGTCGTCCCCCGATGTGCCCACCGGGGTGCTCGCCGGTGATGGATCCGAGCCCTGAGCCAACGCCGAGACGCCGAGTCCCACGATCAGCGCGAAGGCCGCCATCATCGCCACGATGCTGAGCACTCGCCTCATCGGTCCTCCCCCTTCCTTCGATCAGTCGTCGTCGTGGTCGTCATCGTCCGAACCGGATCCCGAGTGGTCGTCGGAGTTCGAGTTGTCGTCCCCGTGATCGTCGTTCGTACCCTGGCCGTCGTCAGAACCGTCGTCGTCGCCGGCGCTCGGTGACGGTGATCCCGTCTCGTCGGGCGACGGCGTAGGCGAAGGCGAAGGAGTCTCGTCGACGTTGCCGATCGGGCTCGGGGTCATGCTGAGGACCGGCACGCTGGCGGGCTCGGACAGCTCCTGGCCCGCCAGCGCGAACGCCCCGAACGTGAGCATCAGGGCGACGAGGAGCCCCCCGAGCGCCCACGCTGCACCGACGATCCAGCGCCGTTCCATGGTTCGAGGCTACGCGCGGCCCTGCTAAGAGCGGGTTAAGCGAATGCCTCAGGTTGCCTGCTGGAGCCGGACCTCGATGCGGGTGCCCGAACCTTCGACGCTCGAGACCTCGAGCGTGCCGCCCCACTTCTCGGCGAGCTGACGAGCGATCGCGAGGCCCAGCCCCGAGCCGCCGGCGGGTGCCCGGGTCCCGCGGTAGAAGCGCTCCGTCACCTGGCCGAGGTCCGCGGCGCGGATCCCGGGACCGCGATCCGCCACCGAGATCGTCACCGCGCCGTCGATCGCGCCCGAGGCGACGGTCACCTCGCCGGGGGCGTAGGTGATGGCGTTGTCGAGGAGGTTGTCCAGGATCTGGTCGAGGTCCGCCGGATCGGCACGCGCCGTGCCGCCCTCGCCATCCACGAGGATCGTCGTCTCGACCCGTCCGGCCCGCTCGTCCCACCTGCCCACGGCTCGTGCGATCGCATCGCCGACGTCCACGCGCGACGCGCCACCCTCCTCGATCTGCCTGGCCATCACGAGCAGCCGGTCGACGATCCCCGAGAGCCGGTCGACCTCGCGGTCCGCTGCCTCCAGGCGTTCGCGGACCTCGGGCTCGCTCGACTGGGCGATCGCGCCCTCCAGACGCAGCTTCATCGCGGTGAGCGGGGTCCGAAGCTGGTGCGAGGCGTTGGCGACGAACTCGCGCTGCGCCTGCACGGACCGCTCGAGCCGGTCCGCCATCTCGTCGAACGACTGAGCGAGCTCCTCCACCTCGCGAGCGCCTCGGATGCTCCCCGCGCGGGTCGTGAGGTCGCCCCTGCCGAGGCGCTTGGCCGACTCGGCCAGGCGCGAGAGCGGCCGCGAGAGCGATCCGGCCAGGCCGAACGCGAGGAGCAGCCCGGCGGCCAGTCCGGCGATGCCGATCGCGATCAGCCCGAGCCGGACGTTCCGAACGTTGTCGTTGACCTGCTGGACGCTCTTGGTGATCCTGACGACCCCCACGAATCGCTCTTCGTCGCGGATCGGGACGGCCGTCGCGATGATGTCGTGTCCCAGGTCGGCGCTGTCGCGGATGTCCGAGGTCGGGTTGCCTTCGAGGGCGGCCAGGATCTCGGGCCTGCCGGCGGTCGCGAACGACGTGCCGAGCTCCGCCGGCCCGCTGGAGTCGGCGAGCAGGGTCCCGTCGGTGTCGACGACGATCACCCGTCCGCCGACCTGCGGGGAGGCCTCCAGCACGATCGCGTCCAACCGCTCGGGCTGGACGATGTTCTC
>DASSJM010000009.1:0-5357 GCA_035691205.1 Actinomycetota bacterium | reverse complement strand
TCGATGGATCGCGTCGCGGACGATCCGGCGGGGGTGGATGCGGGCGATGACGCGCGTCTCGCGCTCGCGCTGCTCCTCCGGGTAGATCGAGCCGTAGTACCGCTCGTGCGCCGTGTACCGGCGGGTGAGTCGGTCGAGCTGATCCGCCGCGCCCTCGCCGATCAGGTCGACGTCGCCGCGGATCTCGATCCACCGCCCGTCGTCGTCGGGGTCGATGACGAGCAGGGTGGCCCGCGGATCGGCCTCGAGGTTCGCGCCCTTGCGCCGCTCGCGGGTGGTGTTCACCAGGACGTCGTTGCCCTCGAGCTCGAACCAGACCGGCTGGGTCTGCGCCGAGCCGTCGGGCATGCAAGTGGCGAGCGCGGCATCGATCGGCCGCTCCAGCAGGTCACGGTGGGTCTCTGAGATCGGGACGTCGTCCTCGCACCCTCGGCGCCGGCCCCAGTGCCCAGGCAGGGGCAGCGTGCATCTCGGGATGTCGGGGCGCACACTGGACGGGCCGGTCCGAACGGCCGTGGGGACGAGCCGGACCCGGAGCGGATGCTCGCCGGCCGCGAGGTCGGCCGGCACGACCGCCCCGAAGTACGGTGCCGCCCCCGCGTACAGGCGCGAGAGCTCGTCCAGGTGCTCGAGCGCGCCGTCCTCCTCGAGCTCGACCCGCCCGCGGACCTCGATCCAGCGCTCGTCGCCTCCAGGCTCCATCACCAGCACGGTCGCCCGCGGTCGCGCCCGCAGGTTCCGCGCCTTCTGGAACTCGCGCATCGTGTTGAGCAGTACGTCGCCGCCCTCGCGCTTGCACCACACCACGGTCGACTGGAGACGGCCGTCCGACATCTCGGTGGTGAGCACGGCGGGGAGCGGACGGTCGAGCAGGTCGACGTGGCTCGCCGGGAGCTTCGGGTCGCGAGGGCGCGGACCGGTCATCGACCTGGGTCTGCCGCGTTCTCCCGGAGTCGCACCTTCACGACCTGCTTCACGAGCGAGATGGGGAGCCGCGCGTCCCACGCGAACCGGATCGTCGCCTTCGACGCGAGGAACGGCGTCAGCTTCTCGCCGAGAGCTCGCTTCACCTCATCGCTCGCCGGGTACATGCTGAAGTGGTTCTTGTACGCCGCGAAGGACACGAGGAACCGGCCGTGGGTCTTGTACGCGGGCATCTTGTAGCTGATGGTCTCGACCGCCTCGGGCGCGGCGGCCTTGATCGTCTCCCTGAGCCTCTCGAGGGCGGCGCGCTGTTCCTCCGGCAGCCCGGCCATGTACTCCTCGACGGTGTTCGGGTCGGCCATGCCATCCTCCCGGACGCTCAGGCGGACATGCGGCGTTCGGATTCGACCTTCAGCGACGCGAGGACGCCGTCGATAGCACGCTGGATCGTCTTGCGGCTGTAGCCCTTCAGCAGGCTCGGGAGCACCCCTCGCCACGACTCCTCGGACCTCGCCATCGTCCCGCCGTCCTTCGGCTCGAAGCGGAACACGTGCACCGCGTGGATGCCCATCGTGACGCCCGTCCACGCGATCTCGCGAGGCGGATCGACGACCTCGAGCCTCGACACCAACGACGAAGCTCCGGACTTCCATCGGAACTCGGAACCGGGTTCGAGCGGGCCCGACAGGGTGATCGATCGGACGTCCCGGTTCCAGGTGGGCCAGGCGGCGAGATCGGAGATCACGTCCCAGACGACGTCCGGAGGGGCGGCGATCTGCGTCGAGCCCTCGGCGACGGCGGGTGCGCTGCGGTCGACGTCCACCGCGCCACGGTACGCCATCCACGGGAAGCGAGCGGATCAGCCGAACGGGAGCGCGATGCTGCCGTCCTCGGCGAGCGGGAAGCCCGGGTTGTGCGCGACCTCCCACGGGTGCCCGTCCGGGTCGACGAAGACGCCCGAGTACCCGCCCCAGAACGTCGGAGCCGGCTCGCGGCCGATCCGCGCGCCGGCCGCTCGAGCCTCCTCGATCACGCGGTCGACCTCCTCGGGCGAGCGGACGTTGTGCGCCAGCGTGATCCCGCCCCAGCCTCCGTCGTCGACCACGGCGCTGTCCTCGGCGAGCTGGTCACGTCCCCACAGTGCGAGGATCGAGCCGCCGAGCTGGAAGAAGACGGTGTCCTCCATGTCGAGCCCGACCGTCCACCCGAGCCGCTCGTAGAAGGCCCTCGACGCGGCGACGTCGGCCACGCCGAGCGTGATCAGGCTCACGCGCTGCTCCACGCGGCGAGTCTACGCCGGGGCCCAGATCGAGCCGACGCAGTCCTCGCGCAGCGGGAGCGGCTCGGGCTCGCGCGGCTCCTGATCGAAGTCGAAGGCCGAGAGCATCGGCGTCGCGTCGCGGTCGCGATGGGTCAGCTGCACCAGGCCCCAGTTGTCCTCGATGAACCGGAGCACGCTGGAGAACTCGCCGAGTTCGCCGCTGATGAAACCTTGCTTCGCGTAGGGGCTGATCACGATCATCGGGACGCGGATCCCGAAGCCGAACCCGTCCACCTGCGGCGGGGGCACGTGGTCGTAGAAGCCTCCATAGTCGTCCCAGGTGAGGAAGATCGCCGTAGACCCCCACATGTCCGAGCGCATGATCGCGTTGATGACCCGGGTGGACCAGTTCTCGCCGTGGCAGAAGTTGTACTCGGGGTGCTCGGACAGCTCGAACCGGGGCGTGACCCACGTGACCGGCGGCAGGAGGCCGGCCTTGATGTCCTCGACCACGTCGTCGACCGGGAACATGTGCCGCTGCCACCGGTCGGGGTTCTCCCGGTAGCGGCGGATGGCCGAGTAGGCGCTCCAGATGTACCCCTTCTGATCCTCCTGCGCCGCGTAGTACGCCCACGGGATGTCGGCACGGGTGAGCAGGTCGCCCTCGGTGAGGAAGTCGAAGCAAGGGGGCACCTTCTTCAGCCGGCCCTCGCTGTCGATCACCTCGACGAGCTGCTCCTCCGGCGCGTCGCACCCGAACGTGTTGGACCCGCGGGTGACCCCGGGGATCCGCCGGGGGTTGTCACGGGCACCGCCGGACGTCGCCGCGATCGAGTACAGGTGGTTGGGGAACGACGGGCCGTGCGCGCTGGCGAAGAAGTTGTCGAACAGCACGTAGTCCTCGGCCCAGGACCAGTAGTTGGGCAGCTGGTCCTCGTGGAGCTGCGTGTACGCCCACTGCCCGTGCTCGCCCTGGAGGAACCCGTCCATCTTGCCCTGGTTCCACGCGACGATCGCGCAGTTGTAGCAGTGCGGGATGTCGCCGGGGGTCCGTCCGTCGGTCCCACGGACGAGGGTCCTCGGGACGCCGTTCATCATCCCCACGGTCACGCCGTTTGCGCCGGGGAACGTGCCGAACATGTGGTCGAACGTCCGGTTCTCCTTGATCAGGAACACCACGTGCTTGATCGGCGTGGCGGTCTCGAGCTGGGTCGCATCGAACGCGTCGGGCTCGCCCGTGGTGATGACGCTGGGGCTGGGCAGGGCGCTGGGCGTCGGCTCATCGCCGTCCTCGGAGGCCCCGCTCGAGACGCACGCGGCCGCCACGAGCGCGAAGCCGAGGACGGCCCCGAGCCACATGGGCGCGCTGGCGCGGATCGGGGGCCTCATGGAGCCGGCCAGTCTACCCAGTGGCCCCGTTCGGCAGCCCGGCGTGCGACGCGCCTACTCGGCGAAGCAGAAGAAGTCCAGGAGGTCCTCGACGGATCTCACGTGGTCGCCCGGATCGTGGTCTCCCCGGTCGTTCCCCGGGCCTCCGCGCACCCGGTCGCCCGGGTGGTCGTCGATCGCGGACAGGCAGAAGTCGTTGCCGGTGCCGCCGACGATGAGGTCCCGACCGAGGTCCCCGCGGACGTCGTCCCGTCCCGCGCCGCCGTACAGGTCGTCCCGGCCCTCCTGGCCGAGCAGGATGTCGCCGCCCCGTTCGCCGTACACGGTGTCGGAGCCGAACCCCGCATCCACCAGGTCCTGACCGGGCCCGGCGAAGACCACGTCGTTGCCCCCGAACGCCTCGACGAAGTCGTCCCCGCGACCCGCGCAGATCACGTCACGCGCGTCGGTCCCCTGGAGCTCGTCGTCGGCGTTGGTCCCGATGATCGTGCAGTCGAGCCCCGCCGGACCCGAGCCGGGTCGCTCCGAGGCGGACACGGCCGCGACCGTGAGGCCCGCCGCCACGATCACGAGCACGCCTGCAAGGAGAAGCCGTCGGCTCATCGCGCACCCCTTTCGCTCCTCCCCAGGCTACCCCCGCTGCGGCGGAGCACGCCGACGCCCGGGCCTCGGGTCAGAGCGAGCCGAGCAGGTCTCGGAGCGCGTCGTCGAGCGGCGGCATCGGGGGGATGCCCACCTCGACGGCGAACAGGCTGGTGAGCGCGCTGTTCCGAGGCCTCGGGGCGGGCAGGTCGAGATCGTCGGAACGCTGCTCCTCGACCGCACCCCGCAGGTCGCCGAGCGCCTTCGCCCGCCCGAGGACGTCGTGGTACGTGGCGGCCTCCGGGCCGCCGAGGTGGTAGGTGCCGAAGCGCCCCGAGAGCGCAAGGGGCAGGACCCGCTCGGCGAGATGCCGAACGTACGTGGGGGTCCCGCGCCGGTCGACGAGGCCGGCACCACGCTCACCCGAGGCCATCATCCGCAGCTGCGAGGTCACGTAGTCCTGTCCCCCGCCGAACACGTAGCCGGTGCGGACGATGAAGTGCTCCGGTGTCGACGCCTGGACCATCGTCTCGCCGCCGAGCTTGCTCCGCGCGTACACGCTCCGAGGGTTGGGAGCATCGAGCTCGTCGTAGGACTCGCCCTTCTCGCCGTCGAAGACGAAGTCGGTCGAGACGTGCACGAGCATCGCGCCGCACGCGCGCGCCGCGAGCGCGAGGCTCTGCGGGCCGAGCGCGTTGTCTCGGTAGGCGCGTTCGGGCTCCATCTGGCAGGCGTCGACCTTCGTGAACGCGGCGGCGTTCACGATCAGGTCCGGCCTGAGCGGGACCACGGTCCGCATCACGGCGTGGTGGTCGCCGATGTCCAGCTCCTGGCGCGTGAACGCCTCGAGGTCGTGGTGCGCGGGGCAGGCGCCCCAGAACGCGCGCCCCAGCCCGCCGCCGGCCCCGGTGAGGACGATCCTCACGCCGGGGCCCCGGCGAGCACGTCGGCCACCCAGCCCTGGTGGTCGCGGTACCAGGCCAGCGTCGTCGCGAGCCCGTCGGCGAACGGCGTCCGGGGCGACCAGCCGAGCGCCTCCAGCCGGCTCCAGTCCAGGCCGTAGGCGAGGTCGTGGCCGGGCCGGTCCGGGACGAACGTCACGAGGGATCGGTCGGCGCCGAGCTCGTCGCAGATGCGCTCGGCGAGCTCGAGGTTGGTCATCTCGGTCCCACCGCCGATGTTGTAGACGCCCCCGGGCTCG
>DASSJM010000008.1:0-40044 GCA_035691205.1 Actinomycetota bacterium | reverse complement strand
CCTGATCTACACCACGTTGTTGCCGATGGCGCTCCCCGCCTTCCTCCTCCTGTTCCCCGACGGTCGCCTCCGATTCGCGAGGTGGAGGGTGGCGCTCTGGTCGGTCGCCCTGGGGGGTGTGCTCCTGCTCGTCGGCTCGATCGGCCAGATCGACGGCTTCGGCGAGGTCCCCCTGTCCCCGCCGGACTGGACGACCGTGATCCCGGCACCCGAGGTCGTCTACATCGCGGGCCTCCTCGTGACCTTCGCCGCGTCGCTCGCGGGCTTCGTCGCGCTGGTGCTCCGCTACCGCTCGGCGAGCGCCGACGAACGCCATCCCTTGCGGCTGCTCGTCGCGATGATCGCGGCGATGGCGATCGCCACCACGCCCGCCCTCGCGGTGCTCCCGGCGGCGGGAGGAGCCGAGTGGACCTGGATCGCCATCGTCCTGGCGTTCCTGGTGGACGGGTTCGGCGTGCTGATCGGGATCCCGGTGGCCACCGCGGCGGCCGTCTTCACCTACGGCTTGTTCGACGTGGGCATCGTCGTGAAGAAGACCGTCGTCTACGTGCTGCTGGTCGCGCTCTTCGTCGGGCTGCTCGTGGCGTTCGCCCTGATGGTCTCCCCGCTCGCGTTCATCGGGGTCGCTACCGGTAGCGCAGAGAGAGGCGACGCCGTGGTAGCCCGGATCCTCACGACCGTCGCCGTGTTCGCGCTGATCGCCGTCTTCCTGTTCCGGCCGATGAAGCGCATCGCGCGACGGCTGGTGTACGGGAAGCGCTCGACCCGGTACGAGGCGATGGCCGAGTTCTCCGACCGCCTCGGCGACACCTACTCAACGGACGACGTCCTGCCCCGGATGGCCGAGATCGTCCGCGCCTCCACCGGCGCGGATGTGGCCAGGGTCTGGCTGCGGCTCGGTGGCGAGCTCCGACCGGTCGCGGCGGCGCCGAGCGACGCGCCCCACGCGGACACGCTCGACGGCTCGGAGGACGAGCTTCCTCAGATGGACGGACTTCGAGCCTTCCCGGTCCGGGACCGAGGCGAGCTGCTCGGGGCGCTCACCGTGCAGATGCCGGCCGCCGAACCGCTGTCGAAGGACGGCGAGCGCCTCGTCAACGACCTCACGGGACAGGCCGGGCTCGTGCTCCGCAACGTGCGGCTCATCGAGGAGCTGCAGGAGTCACGCCGACGGATCGTGGCCGCGCAGGACGAACGTGCCCGCAAGCTCGAACGCGACCTACACGACGGCGCGCAGCAGCAGCTCGTCGCCCTTTCGGTGAAGCTCGGACTGGCCGAGACGCTCGCAACCCGTGACCCGGAGAAGGCACGCACGGTGCTCGCCGAGCTCAGGGGGGACGCAACCGATGCGTTGGACACGTTGCGCGACCTGGCGCGAGGGATCTACCCGCCGCTGCTCGCCGACAAGGGGCTGGGGGCGGCACTCGAGGCACAGGCAAGGAAATCGGCCGTCCACGTGCATGTCGAGGCCGCCGGGTCGGGCCGTTACCCACAGGAGGTTGAGGCTGCGGTGTACTTCTGCGTCCTCGAGGCCCTGCAGAACATGGGCAAGTACGCAGATGCGACCTCAGCGAGGATCGGTCTGGCTCAACGAGACGGACACCTCATGTTCGAGGTGGTCGACGACGGGGTCGGGTTCGATCTCACCAGCGCACACGGCACAGGTTTGACGAACATGCGCGACCGCGTCGAGGCGGTCGGCGGGACGCTCCGGATCGCCTCGAACCTTGGCGAAGGCACGGCGATCCGCGGCCGCATCCCGGTGGGGGTCCTGTCGTGACGGCGCGCACGACCATGCCGGAGGGGACGATCCGCCGGCGTGCTCGGGTGGTCTCGACGGTCATCGCCGTCCTCTGCGTCGTGGCGACCCTGGTCGGCCTCACGATGACTCTCTCGACGGCGGAGCGGGTCCCCGTCGGACAGATCGTCGTCGTCGGTGACCTCGATACGCCGGGCATGAGGGCGGTCGTCGCGGAGCTCACCGAACGGGTCGAGAGCGGTGACGATCTCGTGGTCACGGAGGCCGATCCGGTGGCCGGCCTCGCGCTCCTGATCCCGCTCGCCTGGCTAGCGATCGGGATGCTGATCGTCTGGCGGCAGCCAACGAACTGGGCCGGCTGGCTCTTCATCCTGACCGGTGCGGCCCTGCCCCTGCTCAACCTCTCGTCGTCGCTGGTCACCTACGGCTTGAAGGTCGAACCGGGTGCGATCCCGTTCGTGGGCATGTGGGCCGTGATCGGCGAGTACGCCCTGTATCCGATGACCCTGATCCCGCTCCTGTTCCTCCTGTACCCGGACGGCCATCCACCGTCGCGGAGGTGGCGATGGGCCGTCTACGGCATCGCGGGCGGGGCGCTCCTTGCCCTCCTGGCGTTCATGGTCCGACCCGGCCCGCTGAACAACTGGCGGGACGACGGGATCGTCTACGCCAACCCGGTCGGTATCGACGCGTTCCGTTCGATAAGCGGAACGCTCATCGCGGTCGGCGCCATCGCGATCCTCGCCGCCTCGCTGGCTACGGTCGTCGCGGTTCGCCAGCGCTTCAGGCGGTCCACCGGCGAGGAACGCCAGCAGATGCGATGGCTCGTGTTCGTCGCCTCGCTCGCCGGGGCGTTCTTCACCCTGTTGCTCGTCCTTTCCATCCTGGGCGGCGTGTTCGGCCTGGAGGAGTCCGGTGACGACCTTCCGATCTTCGACGTCCTGTTCGCCATCACCCTATTCACGATCGTGCTGGGGGTCCCCGCCGCCTACCTGATCGCGATCTTCCGGTACCGGCTCTGGGACCTGGACGTCGTGATCAAGAAGGCCGCGGTCGCCCTCGTGCTCACGGGGCTCCTCGTCGGGATCGGCCTCCTGCTGATCGGGATCCTCGGGCGAACCGCGGTCTCGGAGGGGAACGCACTCGGCGTCGTCGTGGGGTTGATCGCAGGTGCCCTGCTGCTCCCGCTGTTCCGGCTCTCTCGACGGATCGCCGGGCGGATCGTGTTCGGGCGGCGTGCGTCGCCCTACGAGGTGTTGACCGCGTTCGGCGAGCGCGTCGGGGGAACCTACGCGACCGAGGACGTGCTGCCACGGATGGCACAGATCCTCGCCGACGGCACCGGAGCGACGATCGCAAGGGTCTGGCTCCTCGTCAGCGGCGAGCTGAGGCCCGAGGCTGCGTGGCCGGCGGACGCCCCGGCCGTCGACCCGGTTCGAGCCTCCCGCGATCAGATACCGGAGATCGAGGGCGAGTCGGCGTTCGAGGTCTCGGACGCAGGCGAGGTGCTCGGTGTGCTCTCCGTCGCGATGCCCGCATCGGACCCGATGAACCCCGCCAAGGAGAAGCTCGTTCGGGATCTCGCCTCCCACGCCGGTCTCGTCCTGCGGAACGTCCGGCTGATCGAGGACCTGCGCGCCTCACGCCAGCGGCTCGTCGCGGCACAGGATCAGGAGCGGCGCAGGCTCGAACGGAACATCCACGACGGGGCGCAGCAGCAGCTCGTCGCGCTGACGGTGAAGCTGCGGCTGGCACAGGGGCTCATCGCGAAGGACGCCGCGAAGGCCGAGGCGATGCTCACCGACCTGCAGGCCGAGACGCAGACCGCGCTCGAGGACCTGCGCGACCTGGCACGCGGGATCTACCCGCCGCTGCTCGCGGACAAGGGGCTGACGGCCGCCCTGCAGGCCCAGTCGCGCAAGTCGCTGATCGCGGTGGAGGTCCAGGGCGACGACCTGGGCCGCTACGGCCAAGACGTCGAGGCCGCCGTGTACTTCTGCACGCTGGAGGCGCTGAACAACGTCGCGAAGTACGCGCAGGCCTCGCGCGCGACGATCACGCTGGAGCAGCGGAACGGGCATCTGCGATTCACGGTGAGCGACGACGGCCGAGGGTTCGATCCGACGATCACCGGCTACGGGACCGGCCTGCAGGGGATGGCTGACCGCCTCGATGCGATCGGGGGCGCGATCGAGGTTCGCAGCGCGCCGGGCGCCGGGACGACCGTAACCGGGCGCGTGCCGGTCGGGAGCTCGACATGACCGACCCGGGGTTGCGCCGGCTCGGCTGGATCGTCACGGCGGCCGAGGCCGCGCTCCTGATCGTCGTCTTCGTGATCACCCTCGCGAACGGGTCCTTCTCCAGCGAAGGCGGGTTCATCGCGATCGCCATCGTGATGCTAGTGGGGTACGGGGCGATCGGCGGCTACCTCGCCATCCGACTCCCCAGGAACCCGATCGGATGGTTGCTCTTGGTGGTCGCCGGCGCATTCGCCCTCGCCGCCCTCTCCGACGAGTGGGTGACCTACACGTACGTCACGAACCGCGGGAACCTGCCGCTCGGCGGGTTCATGGCATGGGTCACGAACTGGATCTTCCTGCTCGCCGTCTGGCCGATCCCGCTCATCCTCGTGCTCTTCCCCACCGGCCGTGCACCCTCGGCGAGGTGGCGATGGCTGCTCGTCGCGTTCTCGGCGTCCATGACGATCGGGGCCCTCGGCACGATGCTCCGGCCGGGCGACGTGGACGCCAACGCGGGGATCGTGATTCCGAACCCGACCGGCGTGGAGTCCCTCGGGCCGGCGCTCGACGTGATCCTGACGGCCGCCGGGGTCGTCGCGCTGGTAGCGGCGCTCGTCGCCACGGCCGCCCCCTTCGTCCGGTTCCGGCGCGCCGGCGGCGAGGAGCGTCAGCAGCTGCGTTGGCTCGCCTACGTGACCTCGGCTGCGGCGGTGGCGTTCGTGGTGGCGATCTTCACGGGGATCGGGCTCGCCGCGAACGAGACGCGCCTGGCCAACGAGATCGCCTTCTACGCGTTCTTCGTCCTGCTCGGCGTGGGGATCCCGGCGGCGATCGGCGTCGCGCTCCTCAAGTACCGCCTGTGGGACCTGGACATCGTGGTGAAGAAGGCGGTGGTCGCGGCGATCGTCGTGATCGCGTTCGCGAGCCTGTCGGTGCTCGCCCTCGTCGTGATCGGCGGCGCCCTGGTGGGACCGATCGGCGATCGTCCGGGAGTCACGCTTCTGGCCGGACTGGTCATCGGCGCGGCGCTGTGGCCGATCCTGCGGCTCTCGCGACGCATCGCCGACCGCGTCGTGTACGGGGGCCGGGCGACGCCGTACGAGGTCCTCACCGAGTTCTCCGACCGCCTCGCCGAGACGTACTCCAACGACGACGTGCTTCCAAGGACCGCCGCGATCCTCGGCGAGGGCACCGGTGCAGATCGCGTCACGATCTGGCTCCTCATCGGCGGCGAGGCGGTCCCCGCCGCGACCTGGCCGGCCAACATGGCGGAGCCGGCCCCCGGACCCGACGCCTTCGAGGTGCGGCACCAGGGCGAGCTCCTCGGCTCGATCACGGTGTCGATGCCGGCGAACGACCCGATGAACCCGTCCAAGGAACGCCTGATCCGCGACCTCACCGGCCAGGCGGGCCTCGTGCTCCGCAACGTCCGGCTGATCGAGGAGCTCCGCGCGTCGCGGCGTCGCCTCGTCGCGGCGCAGGACCAGGAGCGGCGGCGCGTCGAGCGCAACATCCACGACGGCGCGCAGCAGCAGCTCGTCGCGCTCGCGGTGAAACTGCGCCTGGCCGATCAGATGGTGGATCGCGACGCAACGAAGGCGCGCGAGCTGCTCGCGCAGCTCCAGTCCGACACCCACGACGCCCTCGAGACGCTGCGCGATCTCGCCCGAGGCATCTACCCGCCGCTGCTGGCGGACAAGGGGCTGTCTGCCGCCCTCGACGCGCAGGCGCGGAAGTCCTCGATCCCCGTCGTCGTCGAACCCGACGGGGTCAGCCGCTACGCGGAGGAGATCGAGGCCACCGTCTACTTCTGCGTGCTCGAGGCACTGCAGAACATCTCGAAGTACGCGGAGGCGGACACGGTGACGATCGCGCTCGAGGAGCGGGGGGAGCGGCTGGCGTTCGAGGTGCGTGACGACGGGATCGGGTTCGACCCGGAGACGGCGCCGCGCGGCACCGGGCTCCAGGGGATGGCCGACCGGCTCGACGCGATCGGCGGGGAGCTGCGGATCCGGTCCGCGAGGGGCCAGGGGACGACCGTGGCCGGGACGGTGCCGCTGACGGCGAGCGCCGGGCGGTCGACCTCGGGGCCGGTGCCGGTGGTCGAACCCTCAGGCGCCTGAGGCCGCGGCCCACGCCGACTCGAGCCGGTCGGGCCCGAACACGGCCTTGGGGATGTAGGCGGCGGCGCCGCACTCGGCGGCGCGGGGCGCGTACTCCTCCTCCTCGTAGGTCGAGAGCAGGAGCACGACGACGGAGTCGTTGCGCTCGGCCAGGATCTGCCTGGTCGCGTCGAGCCCGTTGATCCCGGGCAGGTTCACGTCCATGAGGACGAGGTCGGGCGTGAGGTCGCGGGCCATCTCGACCGAGGACTCCCCCGTCTCGGCCTCGCCGACGACGTCGAACCCGTCGGTGGCCTCGACGACCATCCGAGCCGCCATCCGGAACGGCTCCTGATCGTCCACGATCAGCACGCGCACGCTCATCCCTCGATCCTCTCCAGGCACAAGCGTCCCACCCGACGAGGGCTCCGACAGTGATGCCAGCACCACTCTTGAGGCGAGGCAGCCGCCTCAGGCGTCGAGCGGCGACCCGAGGTTCGGCTCCTGTGGCGCCTCGAGCGGCGAGACGGAAGGGGCCTGCTCAGCTGGTGCGGGCTCGTCGGGCTCGGGAGCCTCGCTCTTGCCCCGCCGCAGCCACCCTCGGCTCGAGCGCAGGAACCCGCCGACGCGCTCGCCGACCGAGCGCTCCTCCTTGGCCTCCTTCTCCTTCACGATCCGCACCTGCTCGACCGTGAGCTCGGTCTCCATGACCTCGTGGCGCTCGAACCACAGCGATGCCGAGGCCTGCACCGTGGCCGCGAACGGGATCGCGAGGAACGCCCAGAGCAGGCCGCCGATCGCGCCACCGGCCAGCGCGGCACCGAACGCGATCGCTGGGTGCAGCTGCATCGTCCGCGCCTGCAGCCTTGGGGCGAGCAGGTAGTTCTCCACCTGCTGGTAGATCAGGACGTAGATCAGCAGGATCAGGGTCTCGGGCATCCCAACCGACATGAAGGCGATCACGAGCGGCACGATGGCCGCGATGTAGGTGCCGACGATCGGGATGAACTCCGCTACGACCCCCTGGAACGTCGCCAACGCGGCGGCGCCGGGCACGCCGAGCGCCACCAGCACGATGAAGAACAGCCCGCCGTTGATCAGCGCGAGCAGGAGCTTGGAGTAGAAGTAGCCGCCGGTCTTGTCGATCGCGGCCTCCCAGATGGAGACCAGCTCCTCCTGCCGCTGGCGTGGGAAGAACGATAGGACCGCACGCTTGAACCTCGGGCCCTGGGCGACCATGTAGAAGATGAACATCCCGACGGTGAACATCGCGAAGATGCCACCGATCAGCGATGCCGTGAACCCCAAGAGCGTCTCGATCGGCTCGGCGCCGGACGCCTCGAGAGCCGTTACCGCGCCCTCGGCACCCGACGAGAACCCGTCCGTCGCGACCTCGATCCCGAAGGTGTCCTCGAGCCACGCGCCGGCCGTGGTGGCCCACTCGGGGAGGCGATCGGCGATCACGATCGCGCCCCGGATGATCGCGCCGACGAAGATCAGGCCGACCCCGATCAGGAGCACGAACGTGAGCGCGAGCAGGAGCCCGGTGGCCGTCCCCGGCCGCCAGCCGCGACGCATGAGACGGTTGGCCGCCGGCTCGAGCGCGAACGAGAAGAACAGCGCCAGGAGCACCCAGGTCACGACCTCGGCGAGCAGCCCGATCATGAGCAAGCCGACCCCGATCGCGACGATGACGGCGATCGTCCACAGGACCGTCGGCTTGACCCACGCGGGGGCCTGGGATCCGGCTGGCCGTGCTTCGATCAGGGCGGCTTCGACCCGCTCCTCGAGGACTTCCTCTCCTTCGGGGGGAACCTCAGGGGCGGGTTTGAGCCAACCCCACACGACGGCGGCGGCGGCAGCGGCGGCACCGGCGATCAGGACGGGCTTCCACCAGCCAGATCCCCCGCCGTCCGACCCCTCGCCGCTCACCCGTCCCCCCTGCTCGTTCGTCGGCCGTGTCCCGGCCGTCCGCGGAAGCCTATGCCGCCTCCAGGGCCCTCGCGCGCAGGAACGCCTGCTCGAGCACCAGGCGCGTGTTGCGGTTGAGATCCTCGGCGAGCGCCGCGCGAGCCTCCTCGACCACGCCCATCGTCGCGGCGTCCGCCGCCACGTCACCTCCATCGGGTGGGAGATCGGGGTTCAGGAGCAGGTCCGACCCGCCCCCGAGCGCACCGACCACCCGGTCCCGGAGCAGCGCCGACAGGGCGAGCAGCACGCGATCCACGTAGTCGCGTTCGGCGCGGCGGACCTTGCGCTGGTGCCGCTCCTCGATCCGGCGGATCGCGCTCCGGTAGGCCTCCTCGGGTCGGCCCCGCTCGTCCAGGAACGGAGCGATCTCCTCGGACAGCCCACCGGCCAGCTCCTTCTTGTACCGCTCGGCCGCGGCGATGACGAGGTCTGCGGCCGCGAGCGCCCCCTCGGGGCCGCGCCGCGCGAGCTCCAACGCCTCGGCGGCGGTGTCGCGGAACGCGAGCCCATCGGCGTCAGACGCCATCCGCCTGGCGCGACCGAGATTGCCTCCGGCCAGACGGGCCGCGAGCGCGGCCCGCTCGGGCGCGACACCCTCGCCGGTGAGGACGTCGATCACGAACCGCTCGGACAGCGGGTTGAACGTGACGATGTGACAACGCGAGAGCACCGTCTCGGGCAACTCGTCCGGCCGAGCCGACAGGAGCAGCAACACGGCGTCGGCCGGCGGCTCTTCGAGCACCTTGAGGAGGACGTCGGCGGCGGCGGGGTTCAGCCGGTCGGCCTCGCGGATCACGAACACCTTGCGCCCGGGTTCGGGGGCGGTGCGGAACGCCGGATGCCAGATCTCGGTGCGCACGGTCTCGACGTGGATGTCGCGGCCCTCGGGCTCGACGACCGACTCGTTGGGGTGCTTGTCCTCGAGCGCGAGTCGACAGTCGCGACACTCGCCGCACCCGCCGACCCTGCACAGGAGCGCCGCCGCGAACGCCCGGGCCGCGAGCGACTTCCCGCCACCCTCGGGACCGGCCAACACGTACGCGTGGTGCGGGCGCGAGGCGGCCATGCGCAGGAACGAGATCGCATGCTCCTGCCCAGGGACGCGGCCGAGCACCGGGAACGCGTCAGGCACCGTTCTCGTCCCGCTCCCGAAGGACGCGCTCGAGCGCCTGGACCACCTGCTCGTGGACCTGCTCCGGCGCCTGATCCGCGTCGACGACCACGAACCGCTCCGGATGCTCCTCCGCGATCCGCAGGTAAGCGTCCGAGACCTTGGCGTGGAAGTCCTGACCCTCCATCTCGATCCGGTCGGGCTCCTCGAGCGAGCGCAGCAGCCCCGCCTCGGGCTCGAGGTGCAGGAGCAGGACGAGGTCCGGGAACAGGCCCTGGGTCGCCCACACGTTGAGCGTGAGCACGTCCTGCTCGCCGAGGCCTCGCGCCCACCCCTGGTAGGCGACGGAGGAATCGATGTAGCGGTCGCAGATCACGACCTTGCCCTCGGCGAGTGCGGGCCGGATCACGCTCGACACGTGCTGGGCGCGGGCCGCGGCGAACAGCAGGGCCTCGGTCTTCGGCTCGATGTGACCCGTGTCGTGCGCGAGGAGCATCTGGCGGAGCTCCTCCCCCACGGGCGTCCCGCCGGGCTCGCGCGTGACGAGCACCGGGATGCCCTGCGCCTCGAGCCACTCCTTCGCCAGGTGGATCTGCGTCCCCTTCCCCGAGCCCTCGACCCCTTCGAAGGCGACGAACAGCCCGTTGCTCGGCGGGCGCCTCAGCTTGGGCACGAGGGCGAGCGGCTGCGGCTTGCTGACGCGGAACCGCCGGAGCGCTCGCCGCGTGATCCCGCCCGCGAGCACGGCGCCGATCCCGGCCACCATGAGCGCCACGCGGGTGCCGGACAGGTCGTACACCTCGCCGCGGAAGGTCACGGTGTGGGACCCGATCGCACCGGCGAGCACGGGGAACAGCGTGAGCGACAGGAATAGCCCAAGTCGCGACAGCACCGTGAGCGCGGCGAAGGTCCGGCCTCGGAACTCGTCGGTGACGTTCTCCTGCAGCAGGACGTAGCCGCTCACCCAGGCGCCGCCGCAGAACGTACCGAGCACCACGGCGACCGCGGCCGCGTACGCGATCTGCGGCATCGCGGCCAGCACGAAGAGCGACGCGGATGCGGCGATGATCGACCAGACGAACACGTTCTCGCGCTCGATGACCTCGGCCATCTTGTTGGAGCCCGCCATGCCGATCATCATCCCGACGCCGAACGAGGTCACGAGGATCCCCCAGCCCGGATCGCCCGCGCCGAGGGCCGTCGTCGCGAACACGGGCCCGAGGGCCAGCACCGCCCCGACCGCGCTGAAGGCGGACACGATCCCGAGCGTCATCGCCGAGGCGAGCGAGTCCTCGCGCAGGAACCGGACCCCGTCCGCGATGTCCTTGCCGACGCGGGACAGGTCCAGGCGGGAGAACGTCGTGGGCGCGGGCTTGGGGATCCTGATGCGGCTCACGAGGACGGCGGAGATCGCGAAGGTCGCGCCGTCGAGCCACAGCGCCAGGAACGCCGGGTTCTCCTCGAGCCAGGGGAACAGCCCCGAGCCCCCTGACAGGAAGGCGAACACGAGGCCGCCGAGCGGCAGCGTGGCGTACGTCGTGATCAGGCCGAGCGAGTTGGCGTTGGCGAGCTGACGGCGCGGGACGAGGTTGGGCAACGAGGCATCGCGCGCCGGCGTCCACAGGAGCGAGAAGCACTCGATCACGAACGAGACGAGGAAGATCGCGTACAGGGGGCCGAGGAACGGCATCAACGCGTACAGGGCACCGCGCGAGACGTCAGCGGTGATCATCACGGTCTTGCGGCTGACCCGGTCCACGATCGCGCCGGCGATCGGTCCGAACAAGATCGCGGGCAGCATCCGGGCGACCATCACACCGGCGACCGCGTACGCCCCGGCCTCGCCGCCCTTCTGCGTCACCAGGGCCGTGACCGCGACGAAGCCGACCCAGTCGCCGAACGAGCTGATCGTCTGCGCGGCGAGGAGCTTGGAGAACGCCGGATGCGTGATCAGGTCCCTGAACGTCGCGGGTCGCGTGCCCCGCAGGGCGGCGACCTCGTCGGCGAACGTGGACACTAGCCCTCCACCACCACGTCCACGGCATCGGAGGCCGCCTGCGGCGGCTTCCCCTTGGTCGTCTTGCTCGCCGTCGCGCGCTTGGCTGTGGTCTTCTTCGTGGACGCGCGCTTGGCCGTGGACGTCTTCGCCGGCGCGCGCTTGGTCGAGGCCTTCTTCGCGGCGCGCGCCGCCCGGGCCGCCGACTTCGCGGCTCGCGCCGCGGCCTCGGCATCGGGGTCGCCGGGCTTGACGAGCTTGCGGTCCTGGTCGAACTCGGCTCCGCACCCCCAGCACCGGATGCTCTTGGGCCGGTTGACCAGGAGCGAGCCGCACTCGGGACACGGCTCGTTCGCGATCGGCGGGTGGTTCACGGCGAAGTCGCAGTCGGGGTACCGCTCGCACCCGTACATCAGCCCGAACCGCGTCCGCCGCTCCACGATCTCGCCCTTGGCGCACTGCGGGCAGGTGATGCCCGTCGACTTGGGCGGGTCCTTCTTGATGTACTTGCATTCCGGGTAGCCGGAGCAGCCGACGAACGGGCCGAACCGCCCGTACTTGCGCTGCAGCGGGCGTCCGCACTCCGGACAGGTCTCGTCGAGCGTCTCGGGCTCGGGACGCTCCTGGCCGTCGAGGTTCCGGATGTACTTGCACCCGCCGTCCTCCTCGGCGAACCGCGAGCAGCCGATGAAGAAGCCGTAGCGGCCCAGGCGCTTCTGCAGCCGGCCCGGCGGGGTCCGCCCCTCCTCGAGGCAGCGCGGGCAGTCCTCGTCCATCTCCTCGACGAAGCGCTCGAACTTCTCCTCGGCCAGCTCGAGCGACTCGGCGAACGGCCCGTAGAAGTTGCGGAGGACCTGGACGCGGCGTAGGTCGCCGTCCGCGATCTCGTCGAGCTCCTCCTCCATCTCCGCGGTGAAGTTCACGTTCACGATGTCGGGGAAGTGCTCGACCAACTTGTCGGTGACGACCTCGCCGACGTCGTTGGGGAAGAAGCGCTTGTCCTGCATCCGAACGTAGCCGCGATCTTGGATCGTCGAGATGATCGAGGCGTACGTGCTGGGTCGCCCGATGCCGAGCTCCTCCAGCGTCTTCACCAGCGTGGCCTCGGTGAATCGGGGCGGCGGTTGCGTGAAGTGCTGCTCGGGGAGGACCTCGAGCAGGTGCAGGAGCTGCTCGGCGGTGAGCTGGGGCAGGCGGTTCTCGGCGTCCTCGTCCGGACCCTCGTCACGACCCTCGCGGTACACGCGGATGAATCCGTCGAACGCCAGGGTCTGGCCCGTGGCGCGGAGCCCGTAGCGCGCGTCGCCGGCGGTCGCCTCGATGTCGACGCCGACCTGGTTGAATCGCGCCTCGGCCATCTGCGTCGCCACGGTGCGCTGCCAGATCATCGTGTAGAGGCGGAGCTGATCGCGGTCGAGCGACGCCGCCACGCGGTCGGGGGTGCGCAGGACCGAGGTCGGACGGATCGCCTCGTGCGCCTCCTGCGCGTTGCGCGAGCGCGTCTTGTAGCGGCGCGGCTGCGCGAGCGCGTACTCGGCACCGAACTCGGTGCGCACGAGCCCGGAGATCTCGCGGACCGCGGTGTCCGCGATGTTCACCGAGTCGGTCCGCATGTACGTGATCAGGCCCACGGTGCCCTCGCCGGGCAGGTCGAGGCCCTCGTAGAGGCGCTGGGCGAGCTGCATCGTCCGCCGCGCGCCGAACCCGAGTTTGCGTGCCGCCTCCTGTTGCAGGGTGGAGGTGGTGAACGGCGGGGACGGGGAGCGCTTGCGCTCCTTGGACTCGACCTTCGCCACCCGGTACGCCGCCTCGCGCAGTAGCTCGACGTGGGTGGCGGCGTCGGACTCGGCCGCGAGCAGGATCCCCTTCTTGTCCGGGGAGGCCGCGAGCTTGCCCTCCGGCACCTGGGTCAGACGGGCCGTGAAGGGCTGCTCGGCGGTCCCCTCAGGCGTGAGGCGGACATCGACGCTCCAGTACTCGACCGGTTCGAACGCACGGATCTCGCGTTCGCGCTCCACGATCAGCCGCACGGCGACGGACTGCACCCGCCCGGCGGACAGGCCGGGCTTCACCCGGCGCCACAGCAGCGGCGAGATCTTGTAGCCGACCAGGCGGTCGAGCACGCGGCGCGCCTCCTGAGCATCGAACAGCTTGCGGTCGATCTCCCTCGGGTGCTGGAACGCCTCGAGGATCGCGTCGCGGGTGATCTCCGTGAACGTGACGCGCTTGGCCTGCGCCGGGTCCACGCCCAGGAGCGAGGCGACGTGGAACGCGATCGCCTCGCCCTCCCGGTCGTAGTCGGTCGCCAGGATGAGGTCGTCCGAGCCCTTGAGCGCTCGCTTCAGGTCGGCGACGTGCTTGGTGGACTCGGTGGGGACCTCGTACGTGACCGTGAAGTCGTCGTCAACGTCCACGCCGAGGTCGCTCTTCGGGAGGTCCCGGATGTGGCCGTACGAAGCCCGGACGGCGTACTCGCCGCCCAGGTACTTCTCGATGGTCTTCGCCTTCGCGGGCGACTCGACCACGACCAACGTCTTGCCCATGACCCGCAGACCTTCGCTCTCTCGTGGGGTACGGACCGCCTCGCAGGCACGGAGGGGCTTCGCGCCGCAGGGTACCAGCAGCCCGATCCGCCCGGGGATTATCGGCTACGCTCGGCTCAACCCCGCTCTATTCCCGGAGGAGATCCTGCTCGCCCTGCTCAGCGACTTCGTGACCGGGGAGATCGCGAGGTACGGCTACCTCGCGATCTTCGTGCTGATGGTGCTCGAGTCCGCCTGCATCCCGATCCCGTCCGAGGTCACGATGCTGTTCGGCGGGGCGCTGGTCACCGCGCCGTTCCTCGCACCCGAGCAGCAGCTCGAGTTCTGGCTCGTGGTCGCCGCCGGGACCCTCGGGAACCTCGTCGGCTCCTGGATCGCGTACTGGGTGGGCCACGTAGGCGGGCGGCCGCTGGTCGACCGGTGGGGCCGGTACCTGCTGATCCGCCCGCACGAGGTCGACCGCGCGCACGACTGGTTCGAACGGTACGGCCAGCGGGCTGTCTTCCTCGGTCGCCTGCTGCCGGTGATCCGGACGTTCATCAGCCTCCCGGCCGGGGTCGTCCGCATGGGGTTCTGGCGGTTCACGGTCTACACGGTGCTCGGCTGCCTGCCGTGGTGCATCGCCCTCACCTGGGTCGGGGCCCTTCTGGGCGAGCGTTGGGAGACCGCCGAGCGCGTCCTCCAGCCCTTCGCGTGGGCGATCGCGATCGCGCTCGCCGTCGCGATCGCATGGTTCGTCTGGCATCGGATCCGGCAGATCCGCATCGAGGAGGCCGAGCGCGCGGCGACGCGGCTCGAGGAGGAACGCAGGCACTGATGCGGCGACGGCTGCAGGCGGTCGCTCGAACCGCACGCGACCCGCGCCTGCTCAGGATCGAGCTGGCGTACCTCGGCTTCAACATGGCCGAGCACGCGACCTGGCTCGCGATGCTCGTCTATGCGTACGCGGAGGGCGGCGCGGTGGCCGCCGGCGTCGTGGCCCTGATCCTGCTGATCCCCTCGGCCGTGATCGCGCCCTTCGCGGCGTACAGCGGCGACCGCTTCCGGCGCGACCGCGTCCTGCTCGCGTCGTACGTGATCCAGGCGGCGAGCTTCGGGCTCGCGGCCGCGGTGCTGTACCTCGAGGCGCCGTTGCCGATCGTCTTCCTGGTCGCCGTGGCGTACGCGGTGAGCTTGACGTTCACCCGGCCCGCGCAGGCGTCGCTGCTGCCCAGCATCACACGAACGCCGCAGGATCTGACCGCCGCCAACGTCGTCTCCGGGTTCGTCGAGAGCCTCGGGATCGCGCTCGGGCCGCTCGTCGCGGGCCTGATCCTCGGCGCGTCGGAGCCCGCGATGGTGTTCGCGGTGTTCGCGGTGACCACCGCGCTCGGCGCGATCGCCGTTGCGACCATGCCGGTCGACCCCCGCGACGTTGAACCGCCGCGGCGCGCCGACGCCGAGGACGTCGTCCGCGACACGCTGGGAGGCTTCCGCGCGCTGCGACGCGAGCGCGACGTGCGCCTCCTCGTGATGCTGCTGTCGGCCGGGATCCTGGTGATCGGGGCGCTCGACATCCTCTACGTCGCGGCGGCGATCGACCTACTCGACATCGGGCAGCGCGGGGCCGGCTACCTCGCGGCCGCGGCCGGGGTCGGCGGCATCATCGGGGCGACCGCGTTCGCGGCCGTGGCCTCGCACGAACGCCTGAGCGTGCCGCTGGTGGCCGGTGCCCTGCTGTTCGGTCTCTCGATCGCGGTGATCGCGGCTTCTCCGGACGTGGCGGCCACCGTCGGGCTGGTGGTGGCGGCCGGAGCAGGCCGGAGCGTCTCGGCGGTCTCGGGCAACGTGCTGCTGCAGCGGATCGCTCCCGGCGAGGTGCTCGCGCGCGTGTTCGGCGTGCTCGAGGGCCTCCGGATGCTTGCGCTGGGGATCGGCTCCGTGCTGGCGTCCGGGCTGGTGGCCTGGCTCGGGATCGAGGGCGCCCTGATCGCCTTGGGCGCCTTCGTCCCCTTCATCGTCCTGCTCGCCTTCCGCCGGATCCTGGCGATCGACCGCGAGGCCGAGGCCCCGGACGCGGAGGCGATCGCGCTCCTGCGACGGACCTCCATCTTCGCGCCGCTCCCCGAGATCTCGCTCCAGCGCGTGGCGAAGCAGCTGAGCTCGATCGCGTTCTCGGCGGGCGTCCCGATCATCCGGGAGGGGGACGTCGGGGATCGCTTCTACATCCTTGCGGAGGGCACCGCACGCGTCACGCGCGAGGGAGAGCACGTCGTGGATCGCGCTCCGGGAGATTACTTCGGCGAGATCGCGCTCCTGCGCGACGTCCCCCGCACCGCCACCGTGACCGCGACGACGCCGGTCCGGCTGTTCGCGCTCGAGCGCGAGGCGTTCCTGGAGGCGGTGACGGGCCACCCACAGAGCCTGCACGCGGCGGACCGGATCGCCGAGGAACGCTCGGCAGAGCCCGAACGCTGACGGAAGCGACTAGCCCAGGTCCGCGCACATCACCCAGGTGTCGCCGTCGTCCTCCTCGCGGACCTTCGAGAAACCGGCGCGCTCATACATCATCCGCGACCGGTTGTGGACGGCGACCGAGAGCGACAGCGCCGTGAACCCGTCCTCCCGGGCCTGCACCAGGAGCGCCCGAAGGAGCGTCTCGCCGATGCCCCGGCGGCGGTGCAGCGGCGAGACCGCGATCCCGAGCTCGGGGGTCTTCTCGTCGACGAACCCGAAGCCCGGCTCCTCGGCCGAGAACAGCCGGTACCAGGCCGCGCCCACCGGCTCGCCCGCGAGCTCGGCGATCACGCCCGCGTCGCCCTCGCGCCCCCAGTCGCGATGGTAGCGCTCCAGCCTGGTGCTCGCGAGCGCGTGGATGACCTGCTGACGCGGCCAGTCCGGGTTCCACGCGGCGGCCTCGTAGAGCATCTCCTTCAGGAACTCGACGTCCTCGCGTCCTGCCGGTCGGATGTTCACGCGCGCCCCCGTGCGATGCTTGGGTCGATGCTCCGAACCCTAGCGCAGTCGCGGCTGGTGACGCTCGGCCGGGCGGCGCACCAGCGGTACCGGGCCGACGGGATCGACACCCACGCGGCCGCCCTCGCCTACCAGCTGTTCCTGTCGACCCTCGCGCTGTCGCTCGTCGGCCTCGCGTTGATCGGTCTGGCCGAGCGCATCCTGCCCTTCGACCTGCCCGAGGGGAGTCAGGAGCAGTTCGAGAACCTCACCCGCGGCGGCGCGGCGCTCGGGGCGGTGAGCACCGTGTTCCTCCTCTGGACCGCGGCCGCGCTGGCTCGCCGGCTGAGCCGCGCGCTGGGCATCGTGTTCCGGGCCGGCACATTCGGCACCCTCGGCGGCGCCCTCCGCTCGCTGGCAACGACGCTCGGATTGATCGTGCTGGTCGGGGCCCTGCCAGTGGTGACCGGGATCGTCTCGGTGCTCAGGGTCGAGACGGGGATCGAGGAGCCGCTCCGGGTCGTGGGGTTCGTGGTGGTGGCGGCCATGGAGTTCGGTCTGTTCCTCCTCTCGTACGCCGTCCTCACGCCGGGTCACGTCGCCTGGCGCGCCCACCTGCCCGGCGCGCTGCTCATGACGACGGGATGGGAGCTGTTCAAGCTCGCGGGCGGCGTCTTCCTCGCCGCGTACGTCTCGCGGGCGACGCTGCTGTACGGGACGATCGGTTCGGTCGTCGTGCTCCTCGTCGTGCTTCGTTCCGCGAGCTGGCTGTACCTCGTCGGCGCCGAGCTCTCGGCCATCCTGCACGAGGGCCGCGAACCTGAAGCCCCTACGTCGTGAACGAAAGCACGGCGGAGACCGCGAACCCGAGCGCCAGCATCAGGCCCACCGTCTTGTTGTGCTCGGTGTTCTCGAACGCCTCGGGGATCATCTCGTCGGCCAGCATGGTGAGGATCCCCCCGGCCGCGAAGGCCTGGATCGCGCCGATCCACGATCCGGATGCGCCCTCGAGGGCAACGTAGCCGAGTCCCGCCGCGAGCGCGCTCGCGAGGACCACCATCCCCCACATCGCCAGCACCTTGCCCCTCGTCCACCCGCCGGCCAGGAGGTCGCTGCTGGCCGAGATCGCCTCGGGCACGTTGGAGAGGAACACCGCCACGATCACGGCCGCGCTCGCCTCCTCGCCCGCGAGGAAGGACACGCCGATCACCACCGACTCGGGGATCCCGTCCAGCACCGCGCCGAGCGCGAGTGCGAGGCCTCGCGATCCCCTCCCCGACGCCCGACGATCGATCGCGACGTCCCCGCCGTAGAAGACGAGCGCCCCCGCCGCGAATCCTGCCGCCACCGCGAACCGGTCCGCCGAGACCGCGACCGCCTCCTCGACCAGCTCGTAGGCCACGGCGCTGATCAGGACCCCGGCGCCGAAACCCATGATCAGGCCCAGGACCCGGCGCGGGATCTGGAACGCGAACGCGACCAGGGCCCCGACCAGCAACGAGGACGCAGCGACCAGCGCCCAGAGCATCGCCTCGCCCATCGATCAGCCCTCGATCGGCTCGAACCGCGCGGTGAAGTGGCGCAGCTGCGGCGGCTGCTCGACGATCCGGTAGCCCGGGAGCTCGGAGGCGCGTTCGGCGACCGCCGTCACGACCTCGATCACGTAGTCGATGTGGCTCTGCGTGTACGTGCGCCGTGGGATCGCCATGCGCACGAGATCCATCGCGGCCGGCTCCTCGCTCCCGTCGGGATGACGGCCGAACATCACCGTGCCGATCTCGCACGCCCGGATGCCGCCCGCCTCGTACAGGGCGACCGAGAGCGCCTGGCCCGGGTAGCGCAGCGGCTCGACGTGCGGCAGGAGCGCCCGCGCGTCCAGGTAGACGGCGTGTCCCCCCGCCGGCTTCACGATCGGCACGCCGGCGCGGTCCAGTGCCTCGGCCAGGTACTCGGTCGAGCGGATCCGGTACTGGAGGTAGTGCTCGTCGACGCACTCGCGGAGGCCCTGGGCGATCGCCTCGAGGTCGCGGCCGGCGAGGCCGCCGTACGTCACGAACCCCTCGGTCAGGATCAGCAGGTTGCGGCACCGCTCGGCGAGCGCGTCGTCGTTCAACGCGAGCCACCCGCCGATGTTGGCGAGCGGGTCCTTCTTCGCGCTCATCGTCATGCCGTCGGCCAGGCTCGCGATCTCGCGCACGATGTCGGGGATCGGCCGCTCGGACTGCCCCGGCTCGCGCAGCTTGATGAACCAGGCGTTCTCGGCGAAGCGACAGGCGTCCAGGAACAGCGGGACGCCGAACCGGTCGCAGAGCGTCCGCACGCCGCGGAGGTTCTCGAGCGAAACCGGTTGACCCCCGCCCGAGTTGTTCGTGATCGTGACGAACACGACCGGCACGTCGACGGCGCGCTCGGACAGCAGGGTCTCGAGTCGCTCGAGATCCATGTTGCCCTTGAAGGGATGCACCGTCTGCGGCTCGAGCCCCTCGGGGATCACCAGGTCGACGGCCTCGGCGCCGGTGAACTCCACGTTGGCGCGCGTCGTGTCGAAGTGCGTGTTGTTGGGGATCACCTTCCCCGGTCCGCCGATCGCGCTGAACAGGATCTTCTCGGCTGCGCGGCCCTGGTGCGTGGGGATCACGTGCCGGAACGGGAACAGCTCCCGCACGGCGTCCAGGAACGCGTACCAGGACGGGGAGCCCGCGTAGGACTCGTCGCCGTGCTGGATCGCCGCCCACTGGTCCCGGCTCATCGCGCCGGTGCCCGAGTCCGTCAGCAGGTCGATCAGGACGTCGTCGGCGTGCAGGTTGAACAGGTTGTAGCCGGCCTCTCGGATCTTCGCGGCGCGTTCCTCCTCCGTAAGGAACCGCAGCGGCTCGACGGAGTGGATGCGGAACGGCTCGATGATCGTGCGGAACCGGTACGGCACGCGCGCGATGCTATCGCCCTTCGCCGGCCGCGCGCTCAGAGGCCGATCTCGGGGGCGACCTGCTGCAGCCCCTCGATCGAGACCCCGAGGAACTCCTCGAGCGGCAGGCCGATGCCCTCCTCGACCCCGAGCACCTCGTCCCGGTTGACCCCCGGCGCGAAGGCCTTCTCCTTCAGCTTCTTCTTCACGCTCGAGACCTTCATGCCCGTCGCCTTCTCGGGCCGCACGAGCGCGGCCGCCACGAGCAGCCCGGCGACGGCGTCGGCGTGCACGACGGCCTTCGACATCAGGTCGGTCCGGTACTCCGCGTACGCGTGCGCGAGGACGCCGTTCACGACGCGCTCGTCGACCCCCGCCTCGCGGAGCCACCCGGCCGCGACCTCCGCGTGACCGACGCCATCCTCGCCGGTCACGTCCTGATCCAGGTCGTGGAACAACCCCGTCAACCCCCACAGCTCCTCGTCCTGCTCGAAGCGACGGGCCAGAGCGCGCATCACGCCCTCGACCGAGATCAGGTGCCGCACCGTCGTCTCCTTCAGCGCCTTCTCGCGGGCGAACGCGTGGGCGGTCGGTCGATCCATGTCCTCAGCTCCTCTCCAGGGCGAAGGGCACGCTCGACAGGACGACGCGCGGCTCGAACAGGAACAGCCGCTTCACGAAGAGCGCGCTCTGGTTGTGCAGGAGGTAGTGGCGCCACCGGCTCACGACGAACTCCGGAACGATCACGATGACCAGGGTGTCGCGGCGCTCGGTGTATCGGCGGACCTCCTCCAGCATCGGGCGGGTGAGATCGCGGAACGGCGCCTCGACGATCTCCAGCGGGATCCGCATCCCCACGTCGCCCCACTCCTGCTGCATCCGGTGCGAGGCCTCCGGATCCAGGTCGAAGTAGACCGCCTTGGTCTCGGTGGCCTCGAGGGATTCCGCGTAGTTGGCCGCCCGCATCGTGGCGTCGTTCACCGACGACACGAACGCGATCGCCACGGTCCGTGGAGGGATCAAGGGACGCTCACCCACCCGGACCGGCTTCCCGTGCTCGAGCAGGACCGGGACGTCGGTGACCACGACGTTGGCCTCGCGCAGCATGCCCGCCTTCAGTCGGATCAAGGCGCCGCGGCGGAGCAGGTACGGGAGCAGCCCGGGTTTGACCAGCTCGGGGATCACGACGTTCACGAAGTCGGCCGGCGCCCGCTCGACCGACCTGACGTACGCGCGGACCGACTCGAGCAGGCTGTCCCCGACGGGCGGCAACGGCTCCAGGTCCGGCGCGCCCATCGAGAAGGCGCGCCAGTCCTCCTGCAGCCCGGGCGGGATCACCCCCTCGCACGGATGGAGGATCCGGAGCTCGGTGGGTCGGATCGACCGGACGACCCCGAGCGCCTCGGCCGTGGCGGTGTCCAGATCTCGGACGAGCAGCAGGATGTGGTTGACGCCGACGTCGCCCGCTCGGACGGTCCCTCGCCGCAGCTGGGTCATCACCGAGCCGTAGTGGC
The DNA here is from genome assembly GCA_035691205.1 of Actinomycetota bacterium. Lineage (GTDB taxonomy): Bacteria > Actinomycetota > UBA4738 > UBA4738 > HRBIN12 > DASSJM01. The sequence goes on along the minus strand of DASSJM010000008.1, from coordinate 18,969 downwards.
GATGCACCGCGACGAAGAACCCGACGAGGATCGCCATGAACAGCATGGAGAGCCATCCGCCGGCCGAGAACTTCGTGACCGTGACCACCACGAGGACCAGGCCCGTGGCGGTCGCCCCGATCACGTTGATCACGATCGATCGGCGCCAGCCTCGCGCCGCGTCCGGCCCCTTGTGCTTCTCGCGGAGCCAGTGCACGATCATCCCGCTCTGCGAGAGCGTGAACGACGTGAACACGCCGATGACGTACAGCTGGATCAGGCGCGTCAGGTCGGCCTCGAACGCATAGATCATGAGCGACGAGGCGAGCGCCAACACGAGGATGCCGTTCGAGAACACGAGGCGGTCACCCCGGTTCTGGAACTGTCGCGGCATGTACCGATCGCGCGCGAGGATCGCCGACAGTCGGGGGAAGTCCTGGTAGGCCGTGTTCGCCGCCAGGATGAGGATCGCGGCCGTGAAGAACTGCACGACGTAGAACCCGAAGCCGCCGCCTCCGAACACGGCCCACGCGATCTGCGCCGGCACCGAGCGGACGTCGCTCGCGACCGTCCCCTCGATGTGCGTCGCGAGCCAGGAGATCCCGAGGAACATCGTGACCGCGATCGCGCCCATGATCGCCAACGTCTCGGCCGCGTTCTTGGCCTGCGGACGGCGGAACGCGGGAACGCCGTTCGAGATCGCCTCCACCCCCGTCAGGGCGGTGGCGCCCGAGGAGAACGCCCGCAGGATCGCGAACGCTCCGATCGCGCCCGCGGTCGTGGCGGCGTTGTGGATCGGCTCGACCTCCTCGGTCACCGGGCAGCCGGTCAGACACTGGAACAGGCCGAGGCCGAGCATGATCATGATCGAGATCACGAAGCCATACGTGGGGATCGCGAAGAGCGTCCCCGACTCCTTGGTCCCCCGAAGGTTCGCGAAGGTCACGAGCCAGACGAACCCGATCGACAGCAGCACCCGGTGATCGTTCGCCTGGGGCAGGGCCGAGCCGATCGCGAACACGCCAGCCACGATCGAGACCACCACGGTCATCATGTAGTCGACGAGGAGCGCCGCCGCGGCGACCAGCCCGGCACCGACGCCGATGTTGTCCTTGCTCACGATGTACGCCCCTCCCCCGGAGGGGTAGGCGCGCACCGTCTGCCGGTACGAGATCACGACGATCGTCATCAGTGCCGCGATCGCAACCGAGATCGGCATCACGAGCTGCTTGAAGGCCAGGCTCACGATCGTGAGCTGGATGAAGATCTCCCCCGTCGCGTAGGCGACCGAAGACAGCGCGTCCGAGGCGAACACGGGGAGCGCGAGGATCTTCGGCAGCAGGGTGTGCTCGAGCTTGCCGCTGCTGAAGGCACGCCCAACGAGGACGCGCTTCGCGACCGAGCTCGACGGGTGTGCGGCGCCACGCGTGGTCATCGCCCGGATGCTACGCCCGACGGCTCCTACGAGGCCGTGCCGGCCGGGATCTCGTCGACCGAAGTCCTGAGGTGGAAGGGCACGCTGGTCACCACCACGTTCGGCTCGAAGAGCAGCCGCCGCTTGAACGCGAACGCCGTCTGATTGTGGAGCAGGTTCTCCCACCAGTGCGCCGGGATCAGCTCGGGCAGGACGACCGTGACGACGGTGTCGCCTCGGGCGGTGTACTTGCGGACCTCGTCGAGGAGCGGGATCTCGAAGTCCCGGAACGGCGCCTCGAGGAGCACCAGGGGGATGTCCATCCCTCGCTCGTGCCAGGCCTCCGTCACCTCGGGGATCTCCTCGGGATCGGTGACGAGGTACACGGCCTCGGCGTGGGCCGGGCGCAGGGCCTTGCCGTAGACGACCGCCCGGACCGATGCGTCGTGCACGCTCGAGACCGGGACCAGGACGACGTGGCGGATGACCTCGGTCACGTGCTCGCGGTCCCCATCGGCGGTCGTCTCGCCGGGCAGCAGCGGCACGTCGGTCACGACGACCCCGGGCTCGAAGAGCAGCCCCCCCTTCAACAGGAGGGCACGCCGCGAACGCAGAAACTGGAACCAGGAGGTGCTCGAGAGCGCCTCGGGGATCACCACCGTGACGAAGTCTCCGGGTTCGCGATGCATCGAGCGCAGGTACGCGCGAACGCTCCGCGTCAGTCGGTCGTCACCGTGCTTCAAGAGCTCGAGCTCGCCGAGGCGGGGGGCGACGCGCGTCCAGGCCGCCGCGGCCTGCGGGAAGCTCTCGGGCGGCCCAACGTAGAGCGGAACGACGTCCTCGGGGCGGAGCGCACGGAGGTACCGGAGGGCGTCGAGGAGCGCGGGACCGACCTCGTCCACGAGGACCAGGAAGGTGTTCGCCGGCTCCACGCGCGGGGAGAGGCGCTGCACGCGGAGCGCGCGGCCGACGCGTTCGTAGTGATGGTGCACCGCCAGGAAGAAGCCGACGATGATCGGGATCGCAACGATCACGATCCACGCGCCGTGGGTGAACTTGGTCATCGTCACGATGATGAGCACGACGCCCGTCGTGAACGCGCCGATCCCGTTGATGATCGCGCTGCGCTTCCACCGGACCCCTTTCACGCGGGTCCACCGGCGCACCATGCCGGTCTGGGAGAGGGTGAAGGCCGTGAAGACGCCCACGACGTAGAGCTGGATCAACCTCGTCAGGTTCGCGTCGAAGATCCAGATCAGGGCCGACGCGAAGAGCGCCAGCACGAGCACGCCGTTGGAGAAGACGAGTCGATCCCCTCGGTTGCGGAACTGGGACGGCATGAACCGATCCCGCGCCAGGATCGCCGACAGGCGTGGGAAGTCCTGGAAGGCCGTATTCGCCGCCAGGACGAGGATGCCGGCGGTGAAGACCTGCAGCACGTAGAACAGGAACCCACCAGAGAAGACCGTGTCGCCGATCTGCGCCAGCACCGACGGACCGGCGACCTCCTCGCTCACGCGGACGCCGAGCGAGCGTGCGAGGAACGTGATGCCGAGGAACATGGTGATGCTGATCGTCCCCATGATGGCGAGCGTGGCGGCCGCGTTCCGCGCCTGCGGCCTGCGGAACGCCTGGACGCCGTCGGCGATCGCCTCCACCCCGGTGAGCGCCGTGGCCCCCGACGAGAAGGCTCGCAGGACGATGAATAGGCTCAGCGTGGCGTGCGCCTCGAGCGGGAGGTCAGACGACTCGGCCACCGGACACCCCGTCAGACATTCCAGCAGGCCGACGCCGAGGGTCACGTAGACCATCGCGGCGAACCCGTAGGTCGGGATCGAGAACAGCGTCCCCGACTCCCGGACGCCGCGCAGGTTCGCGATCGTGATCAGCAGGACGAACGAGATGGCGATGGGGACCTGCTTGCCCGCGAGGGAGGGGGCCGCCGAGATCACCGCGACCGTCCCCGCGGTCGTGCTCACCGCGACGGTCAGGACGTAGTCGGTGAGGATCGCCGCGGCCGCAACCAGCCCCGGGATCGTGCCGAGGTTCTCCCGGGCCACGATGTAGGAGCCGCCGCCGCGCGGGTACGCGCGGACGGTCTGGCGGTAGGAGGTCACGACCACGGCAAGGAGCAGCGCGATCGCGATCCCGATGGGCATCATGTACGAGAGCGCCGCCGCTCCCGCGAACGCGAGGACGAGCATCATCTCCTCGGTGGCGTAGGCGACCGAGGACAGCGCGTCGGAGCTGAAGACCGGGAGCGCGAGGACCTTCGGGAGGAGCTGGTGCTCCTGCTTGTGGGTCGCGAGCGCCCGCCCCAACATCAGGCGCTTCAGGAGACCGCCCCCGGCGGAGGGCGCGCTGCGCGGGACCGACGCCATCCGCCGGATGATACGGGCGTTCCGAAGACCTGTTACCCCGGCTCAGCGATCCAGCGGTAGCCGACGCCAGGCTCGGTGAGGATCAGCCTCGGCGCTGCCGCCTCGTCACCGAGCTTCCGTCGGAGCGCGCGGACGTACACGCGCAGGTAGTGGGTCTCCTCCGCATACCCGGGACCCCAGACGCGTCGCAGGAGCCACCCGTGGGTCAACAGCTTGCCGGGATCACCGACGAGCGCCTCGAGCAGGGCGTACTCGGTCCGGGTCAGGTGCACGCGCTCGCCGTCGAGCGTCACGAGCCGGCGCGCGAGGTCGACGGTGAGGTTCCCGAACGTGAGCGTCGGCAGCGGCTCGTCCGCGCCCGCTCGTCGGCGGAGCGCTGCCCGCAGGCGGGCGAGCAGCTCCTCCATGCCGAAGGGCTTGGACACGTAGTCGTCGGCGCCCGCGTCGAGCGCCGCCACCTTGTCCGCCTGCCGATCGCGGACCGACAGGACGATGATCGGAACGTCCGAGAACGAGCGCACGCGCCGGATCACGTCCGTCCCATCCAGGTCGGGCAGCCCGAGGTCGAGCAGCATCAGGTCGGGAGCCTGCTCGGCCGCCGACAGCACCGCCTCCTCGCCCGTCCCGACCGCGCGGACCTCGTACCCGTGCGCATCGAGGCTCGTGCGCATCGCACGGCGGATCTGCGGCTCGTCGTCGACGACCAGGACGGTCGTCACGCATGCCCCTCCGCGGTGACGGCTTCCTGGTCGACGGGCTCCGCGTCACGCACCGGCAGGTCGAAGGACACGGCCGTGCCCCCGCCGGGCGCGCCCTCGATCCAGATCCGCCCGCCGTGCGCGAGCACGATCGCGCGGGAGATCGCGAGCCCGAGCCCGCTTCCACCGACGTGGCCGTGCGAGAAGGCCTCGAAGACCCGCTCCCGATCCTCGGGCGGGACCCCCGGGCCGTGATCGGTGACCGTGACGCGGACGGCGGAGCGCCAGGGGGCGACCGAGACCACCACCTCGCCATCGGGCGGCGAGAACTGCACCGCGTTCTCCAGCAGGTTGGTGAGCACCTGGTCGATCTGGACCGGATCGGCCGCGACCTCGGGCGTGTCGCGCACGATGGTCCGGACGTGGACCTTGGCGAGCCTGTGGGCCATGCGGTGCAGCACGGACTCCACGACCTCGTCCACTGCGGTCGCCTGCTTGGCGGGGACGAGGGCACCGGCGCGCACCCGCGCGAGCTCGAGGATGTTGCCGACGAGCCGGTTCAACCGGTCGGTCTCCTCGAGCACGGTGTTCAGCAGGTCGCGCTGCTGGTCAGGTGCGAGCGCAACGTCCTCCTGCAGGAGCGACGTCACGGCGGCCTTGATCGAGGCGAGCGGGGTCCGCAGGTCGTGCGTCACGGACGAGAACAGGGCCGCCCGAGCCTGACTGCGCTCGGCTTCCTCCCGGGCGTCCGCGACTTCGGCGTCCAATGACGTCCGCTCAAGGGCGACCGCGATCTGCCGGGCGGCGGATTCGAGCAGGCGGCGATCGTCCGCCTGGACCTCGGCGCCGAGGTCCGGGACCGCGATCAGCTGTCCGTAGGTCGCCTCGCCGCGCGCGATCGGCACGTGCTCGGGCGTTCCACCCTCCATCCGCCCCCGCCGGGCGACCACGGATCGGTCTCCCACGGAGGCCTGAACCTCGCAGCCGGACAGGCGCAGCGCGTCGACGAGCGCCCCGGCGAGGTCGTTCACGACACGCTCGAGCGGCTCGCCGGACAGGGACTTGATCGCGGCGTAGTTCAGCAGGCGCGCCTCTCGTTCGCGGCGCGTGGCGCGTGCGCGTTCCTCGACCGCGCGGCCCACCACCCAGCCCACCACGAGCGCGACGACCAGGAACGTGGCCAGGGCGACGACGTCGTCGCGATCGGCCACGTGGAACGTGTGGAGTGGCTTCGTGAAGAAGTAGTTGAGCGCGAGGAAGCCCAGCACGGATGCCGCGATCCCGGCGACCATGCCGGCCACGACGGCGGCAGCGACCACGGCCAACAGGAACAGGGACAGGGCCCCCAGCTCGCGTTCGGGCTGGATCAGCAGTCCGAGGCCGAGCGCGATCGCCGGCGCGGCGAGCGAGGTCACGACCACGCGCGCTCTCGACACCTGGCCGGGAGCGAGGATCCACCGCTCGCTCATGGCTCCACCGTACGTCGTCTGCACGGGATCTTCACGGCCGGGGGGTCCTCCTTCACGCCTCGTTTACGCCTGAGGGCCCACCCTTGAGGTGATCGAGGAGGCAGAGGTGGCGACCACGACGGTACGGCCCGGCGAGGATGCCGTCGACGTCGCCCCGCGCTCAGCCGAAGGCGGGACGGGCGTCCACACGCCGGGCTCTCGGGGGATCCGGCACGCACTCAAGCGGATCGTGCTCGGCCCGGCCCTCCCGACCTCGAGGCTGAAGCACGAGCGGCTCGGCAAGCCCACGGCGCTGGCCGTGTTCGCCTCGGACAACCTCTCGTCCTCGGCGTACGCGACCGAGGAGATCGTCAAGGTCGCCGTCCCGGCGGTCGGAGCGCTCGCGTTCACGATGATCATGCCGGTCACCTTCGGGATCCTCGGCGTGCTGGCGATCCTCCTCTTCTCATACCGGCAGACGATCAAGGCCTACCCGAGCGCTGGCGGCGCCTACATCGTCACGAAGGACAACTTCGGACTCCTGACGGCCCAGCTCGCGGGTGTCGCCCTCCTCGTCGACTACATCCTGACCGTCTCGGTGTCCATCGCGGCGGGTGTGGCCGCGATGACGTCGGCTGCCCCGGCGCTGTTCCCCTACCGCGTCTGGTTGTCGGTCGCCTTCATCTGGTTCATCGCGTGGGCCAACCTGCGGGGGGTTCGGGAATCCGGACGGATGTTCATGATCCCGACCTACTTCTTCATCGTGATGATGTTCCTGCTGATCGGCACGGGCATCGCTCGGGCGCTGAGCGGGGATCTCCAGCCGGCTCCGATCCCGCCGGAGGTGGCCGAGACCACCGGCGCCATCGGCATCTTCCTGATCCTGCACGCATTCGCGTCCGGCGGCGCTGCCGTGACGGGCGTCGAGGCCATCTCGAACGGGGTCCCGGCCTTCAAGCCGCCTGAGTGGCGCAACGCTCGGACCACCCTCATGTGGATGGGGTCCCTGCTCGGGGTCATGTTCCTCGGGCTCTCCTTCCTGACCGTGAAGCTCCATGCCCTGCCCACCGAGACCGAGACCCTGATCTCCCAGGTCGCGCGCGCGGTGTTCGGCTCCGGCGGGTTCGGAACGGTCCTGTACCTGATGGTCCAGCTGGGAACGATGTTGATCCTGATCCTCGCGGCCAACACGTCCTTCGCCGACTTCCCTCGGCTGGCCAACTTCCACGCGAAGGACGACTTCATGCCGAGGCCGCTCACCAAGCGCGGGCACCGCCTCGTGTTCTCCAACGGCATCATCGGGCTGGCCGTCGCCTCGACGCTGCTCGTGGTGCTGTTCCGCGCGGACGTCCACCGACTGATCCCGCTCTACGCCATCGGGGTGTTCACCTCGTTCACCCTCTCGCAGGCGGGGATGGCCAAGCGTCACCTTCGACTCCGCGAGCCCGGGTGGCGGCACGGCCTGCTCATCAACGGCCTCGGGGCGGTGACCACCGCCGTCGTCACGGTGGTGATCGCGGTGACGAAGTTCTCCCACGGCGCCTGGGCGGTCATGGTGTTCGTCCCCGTGATGGTCTGGGTCCTCGTGCGCATGAACCACCACTATTCGCGCGAACGGGTGGACCTCGACGAGGGCCTGCAGGCCTTCGGGCACGAGGACCTGGCGCGTCCGGTCGTCGTCCTGCTCGTCGAGGATCTCGACCGCAAGACGATCCACGCGCTCCAGTACGCGAAGACGATCCGCCCGAGCGCCATGCACGCGGTCCACGTTGACGGGCAGGATCGAACCTCCGCCGATCTGCTCGCCCGATGGGAGGAGCTCGCAATCGACGTACCGCTGCGGACCCTGCCTCACCACGGTGACCTCGCCTCGAGCATCGCGAGCTACGCAGCGGCCCTGGCTAACGGGGCCGACGTGACGGTCGTCATCCCCGGCGCCGCGCGGTCGGGCGTGTTCGAGCGCCTGCGCCGCGGCCGTACCGGCGCCCGTCTGGCCAGGGCGCTCGCGCCGTACCCGAACGTCCGCGTGACCCTGGTTCGGGACCATCCAGAGGGACCCCACCCCGCGATGGGTGATGGGAACGGCAGGATCCGCCCATCCCCTCGGAGGCACCACCGAGCGGTGGTGCTGGTCGACCGGCCGGACCGCGCGGTGCTCCGGGCGGTCCGCTACGCACTGACGCTGGGGGCGGAAGAGGTCGTGGCGGTCCACGCCGCGGTCGACCCGGACCTCCAGGAGGAGTTGATCGACCGTTGGATGGAGCTTCGGGTCCCGGTCCCGCTCGAGCTGGTCGAGTGCTGGGACCGGGACGTGGCCAGGTCCCTCGAGCGGCGCGTGACCGAGCTGATGGTAGGCCATTCGGAGGTCACGGTGGTCCTGCCCCGGCGCGACTACGCCACCCTGCGGCAGCGGCTCCTCCACGACCGGACGAGCCGGCGGATCGTCCGCACGCTCGAGCGTCACGAGCATGTGGACGTCGCGATCGTCCCCTTCTACTTCCCGGCGCGGCCGGGCGCCCGGGCGGCTCCGGCGGCAACGCTTGGGCCGGCGCGCTAATGTAGCCAGCCGTGCACGTCGTGATCATGGGCTGTGGCCGCGTGGGCATCCTGCTGACTCAGGAGCTCGCGAAGGCCGGACACCAGGTGACGGTCATCGACCGCAACCCATCCGCGTTCGACCGGCTGCCGCCGGGGTTCGACGCCAAGAAGGTGGTCGGCCTCGGGTTCGACAAGGACGTGCTCGAGGAGGCCGGGATCAAGGAGGCCGATGCCTTCCTGGCCGTGTCCAGCGGCGACAACTCCAACATCGTCTCCGCCCGGGTGGCCCGCGAGCACTACCACGTGCCCAAGGTCATCGCCCGGATCTACGACCCGATGCGGGCCGAGATCTACGAGCGGCTCAACATCCCCACGGTCTCGACGACGCGATGGGGCGTGAAGCAGATGATGCTGATGCTGTCCTTCGAGCGTGAGGAGATCAAGGAAGCGCTGGCGGGCGGCGACCTGATCCGCCTTCGGCTGCCCGTTCCCGAGCATCTGGTCGGGAAGCCGGTCTCCTCGCTGGAGCTGGCCGGCCAAATCATGGTCGTGGGCGTGGATCGAGGCGGAACGGGCTTCATCCCCGTCCCGGGCAGCACGTTCCAGGAGGGCGATCACACCGCCCTGGTCGTCCACAAGGACGCGCTCGAGACCCTGGACGAGCTCCTGGTGCCGATCGGGGAGCACTGAGATGCGCATCGTGATCAGCGGCGCCGGCGCCGTGGGCAAGCACCTCGCGTCGGACCTCACGAACCGTGGCCACGACGTGACGCTGATCGAGCAGAACCCCCCTCACCTGGAGGAGGCGAGGGAATGGGCGCCAACGGCCACGTTCCTGCTCGGCGACGCGTGCGAACCGTGGGTCCTGGAGAAGGCCGACCTCCGGACGGCAGATGTGGTGGTCGCGGTCACCGGCGACGACGAGGACAACCTGGTGACCTCGCTCCTGTCGAAGCAGGAGTACGGGGTCCCTCGCGTGCTCGCGCGCGTCAACCATCCGGACAACGAGTGGCTGTTCACCGAGCAGTGGGGCGTGGACGCCGCCGTCTCGCCCCCCCACATCCTGACCGCGATGGTGGAGGAGGAGGTCTCGGTGGGTGACCTCATCCGCCTCCTCCCGCTCGAGCGGGGGCGCATCTCGATCGTCGAGCTCACGATCCCCGACGACTCGCCCTCGGCGGGCCGCCCGCTCTACGAGCTGCGTATGCCCCCCGACTCGGCGATCGTTGCGATCATCCGCGAGGGCCACGTGGTGATCCCGCAGCCGGAGAGCGTCATCGCTGGAGGCGACGAGTTCCTCGCGCTGTCCGTCCCCGAGGCGGAGGAGGCGCTCCGGGCAGCCGTGCTGGGCGGCAACTGAAGTCCTACGCGAACTCGAAGACCGGGTTCACGAGCCGGCGCGCGCCCCGCTGCTCGGCGAGCATCCCCTCGACGACGAGGCGCGTCCCCAGCCCGAGCCCCGGGATCGTCCGCCGGCCCATCCACACGACCGTGACCTCGCCGGTCCCGTCGTACAGGAGCGCCTCGAGCGACTCGTGACCTTCGAGCGGTCGGACGGTGATCCGGCGAACGACACCGGCGATCTTGGATCGGCTCCTCGTCTCCGCATCGCGGATCCGGACGGAGCCGGGCACCTTCTGCGCCCAGGCCTCGATCTCCTCGGCGTAGCGCTGCTCGTCGCTCTCGGACATCCGGTGGAGGAACCGGCGGACGGGAGCGAGGAGGCCCATGGCGTCGAGACGAGGCGGCCGGCTAGACGGTCGCGCTCTCCTTCGTCGGCTCGGTGGGCTCGACCATCAGCTCGGACTTGCGAGCCTTGGACACCCAGATCGCGGCCGCGATCACCAGGGCCGCGGCGACCGCCACGATGATCCGGACCGGCGTGCTGTCCGCCTGCTCCACGATCACGGGCGCCATGAGCAAGGCGACGAGGTTCATCACCTTGATCATGGGGTTCAGGGCGGGCCCGGCCGTGTCCTTGAAGGGATCGCCGACCGTGTCGCCGATCACGGCGGCCTTGTGCTGGTCCGACCCCTTGCCGCCGAAGTGCCCGGCCTCGATGTACTTCTTCGCGTTGTCCCACGCGCCGCCCGAGTTGGACAGCATCACCGCGAGGAGCTGGCCGGTCAGGATCGCGCCGGCCAGGAACGCGCCGAGCGCCTCCGCCTCGAACGCGAAGCCGACCACGATCGGGGATAGGACCGCGAGCAGGCCCGGCGTCATGAGCTCGCGCAGCGACGTCTTCGTGCAGATGTCGACCACGCGCGCGTAGTCGGGCTTCTCGTCGTAGGTCATGATCCCGGGGTGGTCGCGGAACTGGTTGCGGACCTCGACGACCACCTGTGAGGCGGCGCGACCCACAGCGCGGATCGCGAGCGAGGAGAACAGGAAGGCGATCGAGCCGCCGATCAGGAGCCCGATCAGGACGTCGGGCTGGTCGACCCGGATGCCCAGGAAGTCGAAGCCGGCCTCCTTGAGCGCCTCCTCGAACGAGCCGAACAGCGACGTGGCCGCGATCACGGCGGTGGCGATCGCCATCCCCTTCGTGATCGCCTTCGTCGAGTTCCCCACGGCGTCCAGGCCGCCCAGGATCTCGGCGGGCCGCCCCTCGAACTCGCCGGACATCTCGGCGATGCCCTGCGCGTTGTCCGAGACCGGTCCGTACGTGTCCATCGACACGATCACGCCCACCGTCGTGAGCATGCCCATGCCGGTGAGCGAGATGAAGTACAGCGCCTCGGCCGTGTTGTCACCCAGCACGAACGCGGCCGCGACGGCGGCGGCGATCACGAGGATCGCCCACACCGTGGACTCGAGCCCGACCGAGAAACCGGACAGGATCGTGGTCGCGGGGCCGGTCTGTGTCGCCTCCGCGATCTCCTTGACCGGCTTGTACTTCGTATCCGTGAAGTACTGCGTGAGCACCTGGATGATGCTCGCCAGGACGAGGCCGATCAGGACGGCGACCGCGGGGCGGTAGTCGTCCATGTACATCCCCGAGATCACGAAGACCACCGCGGCAGAGATGAATGCCGAGAGGAAGAACCCGCGGTTGATGGCCTTCATCCCGTGCTCGGTCTCGCTGCGCGGCGCGACGGCCAGGATCCCGATGATCGAGGTGATCACCCCGACGGCGCGCACGAACAGCGGGAACATCACGCCGGCGATCGCGCCGACCTCCGAGCCCGCGTACGCAGCGGCGCCCAGGATCAACGACGCGACGAGCGTCACCTCGTAGGACTCGAACAGGTCGGCGGCCATCCCCGCGCAGTCCCCGACGTTGTCACCCACGTTGTCGGCGATCGTCGCGGCGTTGCGCGGGTCGTCCTCCGGGATGCCCTGCTCGACCTTGCCGACCAGGTCGGCGCCGACGTCCGCGGCCTTCGTGAAGATGCCGCCGCCTACCCGCATGAACATCGCCAGGAGCGCGCCGCCGAACCCGAAGCCGACCAGCACGCTGGTCGCGTCCTCCTGGAACACGAGCAGGATCACCGTGGCGCCGAACAGGCCGAGCCCGACCGTGAACATCCCGGCGACGCCGCCGGCACGGAACGCGATCTTCAGGGCGTTGCGCAGGCCCGACTCGCGCGCGGCGTTCGCGGTCCGGACGTTGGCGCGGACCGCGAGCCACATCCCCGTATACCCGGTGATCGCGCTGAACGCGGCACCCATGAGGAAGGCGATCGAGCGCCCGAAGCGGATGAACATCTCGCTGTGCGCCGCGTCCTCGGGCACCGGCAGCGCGAAGAACAGGGCCACCGTGAGGATCGCCATGAAGATCCCGACGGTCCGGAACTGGCGGGACAGGTAGGCGCTCGCCCCCTCCTGGATCGCGGCGGCGATCTCACGCATCTTCGACGTGCCCTCGGGGGCCGCGAGCACCTCGCGCACGAGGTAGTAGGCGAACGCGAGGGCGAGGAGGGAGATCACCAGGATCACCCAGAGCGAATTGATCTCGAACGTCCCGAAGACGGCCTCGATCGGGCCGCCCTCCTGGGCCAGGACACCGTGCAGCACCTTCGGACCTCCTGTGATCACGGGAAGGAAGCTTCTCGGGCCCCGGCTCGGCCGGGACCCGGCAAGTATAGGGAGGAACCTGCGCCCCCGCCCCTCAGGGCGACCTAGGCGGTGGGCGGATCCCCGCCCTCCCCGACGGCTGGGCGCGGCCGCAGGATCGCGAAGCCGATGGCGCCCGCGATCAGCGACGCCACGAAGATCCCCACCTTGGCCAGGTCGACGAGCGGTCCCTCCGGGAACGCCAGCTCAGCGACGAACAGGGACACGGTGAACCCGATGCCGGCGACCGCCGACACGCCCATCAGGTGGCGCCACGACGCGCCCTCGGGCAGCCGGCCGATCCGTGTCCGGACGGCGAGCCACGTCGCCCCGGAGACCCCCACGACCTTGCCGACCACCAGACCCAGGACGATCCCCAGGGTCACGGGGCTGGTCACGGCGTCGGTCACGATGTCGACGGACAGGACCACCCCCGCGTTCGCGAGCGCGAACAGCGGCACGATCAGGGAGCTGGTCCATGGGTGCAGCGACGCCTCGACGCGTGCCAGCGGCGACACGGCCTCCCGGGAGATCTCCGCGAGGCGGAGCCAACTCGGCGCGTCGGCGTCCGGCGGGATGGGGTCGTCCATCGTCTCGTCCGCGATCCGGTGGGCCTCCCGGCTCACCGCCCTCGGCCGCTGGAAGGGCTCGGACGGCGTCAGCAGCCCCAGCGCCACCCCCGCGATCGTCGGATGCACCCCGGACTCGTACACGGCGAGCCACACGGCGACGCCCAGGGCGATGTACACGACCGCCCACCGCACCTCGATCCTCTGCAGCAGCACGATGGCCACCAACAGCCCGACGGCGACCAGGAGCGGCGTCATGTTCACGCCGTCGGAGTAGAAGAGCGCGATGACCGTGATCGCGCCGATGTCGTCCACGATCGCGAGCGTCAGCAGGAAGGGCTTCAGGCTCGGGGGTGCCGCCCGGGCGGCGAGCGTGAGCACCCCTAGGGCGAACGCGATGTCCGTCGCCATCGGGATCCCCCAGCCGTCCTGCCCAGCCCCGCCAACGTTCAGCGCCAGGTACAGGAGGGCCGGCACGATCATCCCCCCGAGCGCGGCGATGACCGGCACGGCCGCGGCGCGCGGATCGCTCAGCTCGCCGGTGGTGAGCTCCCGCTTGATCTCCAGCCCGACGACCAGGAAGAACAGCGTCATCAGCCCGTCGTTCACCCAGTGCTGGAGGTCCTCCACGATCGAGACATCCCCGAGGGTGATCCCGAGCTCCGTGGACCACAGGGACACGTAGGAATCGCTCCACGGCGAGTTGGCCCAGATCAGCGCGACGAGCGCGGCCGCGAGCAGCAGGAGCGCACTCGACGTTTCCTCCTGCAGGAACTCCTGCAGCGGGCGCATCACCCTGCTCGGCACTCGACGGCGCGATCCCAACCAGGGGAGACGAACGCCATCGTCCTGCTGGGTGTCGGTCGGGGTCGGATCCTGGTGTTCGGTCATGAGAGAACCTCCGCCGACCAGGCTTCCCGGCACACCGTCAGAACTTCTCCATCCTACGTGGTTGTTGGACCCCGTTCCCCCCGATACGCTCATGGGCGCTTTGACCGATCGTTCCAACCCCCCCACCGTGACAGCGAACCGAGTGGAACGCGCCTCGAGCAAGAAGCGCCGGAAGCCGCTCGCGCTGTTCATCGTCCCCGCCGTGCTCGTCGTCGTGGGCGTCGTTCTGCTGTTCATGCTCGGCGGCGGGACGGATTCGATCCCGATCATCGGTGACGACGGTCCCGACGACACCGTGCCCGAGTTCGACTTCACGACCACGAAGACCACCGGGATCCCGACGGTGAGCGAGTTCGACAAGGCGGCCCTCGCCGCGAGCGCGGAACAGACCGGGACCGAGATCACGCCCACGATCGACGACCTGTTCACCAACGCGTTCCTGGACCCGACCAACTGGCGGGAGGGCGACTACGAGGAGGTCTTCGCCGCGTTCGCACCGGCGGCGCTGCCGGCCGCGCAGGAGAACGTGGAGACCCTCACCCTGGGCACGACGGCCGGCGACGTGTTCGAGAAGGTGCGACCCAACAAGAGCAACCTCAAGTACCGCGTGCTCTTCGACCCGGACGGCAACCCGGACACCGCGGTCGTCCGGTTCACGTTCAACGCGACGGGCAAGCGCCTGGACGGGACCGCTCTCGCGATCGCGAGCAGCGGACAGCTGTTCCTCCAGGACCTGGACGGCTGGAAGATCACCGCGTTCGACATCGTCCGCTCCGACACGGAGGCAGAGGTGACCGTGTCGACCGGAGCCTCGGGCGGATCGGGAGCCACCGGGACCTCGTGATCGCCGCCTCCGCCGCCCGCCGCCGTGCCGCGCTGCTCGCCGCCCTCCTGGTGGCCTGGATCGCGGGCTCGGTGCTCGGCGCGGGCGAGCACGAGACCGCGGGCGCGCGCCCGATGTTCCAGATCGAGCCGGCTCATGCGGAGTTCGTCCCGGTCCTGAACAGCGAGGAGCCGATCTTCGTCCTGGTGATCGGCTCCGACGCTCGTCCCGACCAGGACGTCAACAGCCAGCGCGCTGACTCGATCCACATCCTCGCCGTGAACCCCGCCAAGCACAAGGCGACGATCGTGGGCATCCCGCGGGATTCCTACGTATCGATCCCCGACCACGGCACGACCAAGATCAACGCGGCCCTCGCGATGGGAGGCCCCGAGCTGGTCGTCGCGACCGTCGAGTCGCTCACCGGACTCACGATGGACTACTGGGCGATCACCGGGTTCGAGGGGTTCAACTCGATGGTGAACCAGGTCGACGGCCTCGTGGTGGATGTCCCGTTCGCGATGGACGACGGGTCCTCCCGCGCGTACTTCGAGCCCGGCGTCCAGCGGCTCCCGGGGGACGAGGCGCTCGCGTTCGCCCGCAACCGCCATGACCTGCCCGCGGGCGACTTCGGGCGATCGGAGAACCAGGGCCTGCTCATGATCTCGGCGCTCGCCCAGCTCCGCAAGGAGTTCGCGAAGGACCCGAGCCGGCTCCTCGACTGGGTCGGGGCGTTCACACGCAACGCGGAGTCCACCGTCGCGCTCGACGAGCTGATGAACCTCGCGTTCACGGGCACGGAGGTCAACCACAAGACGGTCGTCAACATCGTCGCTCCGGGCGGCAGCGGCATGGCCGGCGGCCTGTCGGTGGTGACGCTGGACATGGCCGCCCTGCAGGCGATCTCGGCGGACCTGGCGGATGACGGGCTGCTCAAGAAGGGCAACATCCCGCCCTCGCCGAACGCCCCGCTGCTCGAGGGCGAGTGAGCTCCCGGGCGCTCTGCTAGCGTCCGGCCGTGGCCACCCTCAAGGACGATCTCCGCGACATCCACCCGGGCCGACAGGGGCTCGGGATCGGCCTCGCGATCGGCGCCACCGTCCCCGGTCTGCTGCTTCGCTTCCTCCACCCCGAGGCCCCGCACCTGGTCGAGGCGACGTTCTTCGGGCTCGCGATCGTCGGGTCCGCGTTCATGCTCTCGTGGGCGGCCGAGGTCGCGCAGCTCGACATCTCGGCGGGACTCGCCATCGCCGTGCTCGCGTTCATCGCCGTGTTGCCCGAGTACGCCGTGGACATGGTCTTCGCGTTCAAGGCAGGCAATGCGGTCGAGGCCTACGGCGAGGCCTGCCACCCGCCCGGTGCCGCCGGCGAGGACGCCTGCTCGCTCGCCCTCGCCAACATGACGGGCGCCAACCGACTGCTGATCGGGATCGGGTGGTCGATGGTCGTGTTCCTCGCCGCCTACCGGTCGCGGAAGATCCCGCCGGTGATGAACGAGGTCAGGCTCGAGCGCTCGCACGCGGTCGAGGTCTCCTTCCTCGCGCTCGCGACGGTCTACTCGCTCACCCTCCCGCTGAAGGACCACATCACGATCGTCGACTCCGTGATCCTCGTGACGATCTTCATCGCGTACACGGTGCGGATCGCGCGCGCGCCCGCCGAGGAGCCCCATCTCGTGGGCCCGGCACGCCTGGTCGGCACCTTCAGCACGGCGCGCCGACGCACCGCCGTGATCTCGATGTTCGCGTTCTCGGCCGCGGTGATCCTGCTGTGCGCCGAGCCGTTCGCCGAGGCGCTGGTCGCGACCGGGCAGGAGTTCGGCGTCAGCGAGTTCCTGCTGGTCCAGTGGCTCGCGCCGCTCGCGTCGGAGGCGCCGGAGCTGCTGGTGGCCGGCCTGTACGCCTGGCGGCTCAGCACGAACGCTGCGCTCGGCACGCTGGTCTCGAGCAAGGTGAACCAATGGACGCTGCTGGTGGGCACGCTCCCGATCGTCTTCTCGATCGGCCTCGGCGAGCTCGGCGGGCTGCCGATCGACCCTCACCAGCGCGGGGAACTGTTCCTCACGGCCGCCCAGTCCTTCTTCGCGCTCGCGGTGATCACCTCGCTGTCGATCAGCGTGCGGGAGGCCGCCCTGCTGTTCGGTCTGTTCTGGGCCCAGTTCATCCTCGGGGCACTCGTGCCCGAGTCCGCCGGGAACGTCGAGTTGGTGGCGGTCGGGGTCGCCTACCTCCTGCTCGGCTTGGTCATGTTCCTGCAGCAGCGCGACCTCGTTGGCCCGCTCCTGCGCGACGGGTTCCGGACCTCGTACCGCGAGCTGGCGCTCGCCGAGGGCCCCACCGAGCCCGTGGGCGAGTAGCGCCCCGGCATACCATCGGCGAGTGGATCCCCGAGCGTTCCTGGAGTCGCTGGACGCCGAGGACTCGCTCGTTCACGTCCGCGAGCTCCCCGCCCGGAAGGTGAAGCCCCGCGCCTTCCCCGACCAC
Organism: Actinomycetota bacterium; assembly: GCA_035691205.1. Taxonomy (GTDB): domain Bacteria; phylum Actinomycetota; class UBA4738; order UBA4738; family HRBIN12; genus DASSJM01. The sequence goes on along the minus strand of DASSJM010000008.1, from coordinate 1,689 downwards.
CTGCCCGAGATCGTGCGCCAACGCCTCGGATTGATCGGGGTCACGGGGCTGTTCGAGCACCAGCGGCGGGCCCTCGAGCTCGTGCGGACGGGTTCGAACGTGATCGTGGCCACCGGCACGGCGAGCGGAAAGACGCTCGTGTACGACCTGGCGTTCGCGGCCGAGGCCGTCCACGACGCGAGGTCTACCGCGCTCTACCTGTTCCCGACGAAGGCCCTCGCCCGCGACCAAGTCCGCCAGGTCCGCGAGCTGAAGCTGCCCCAGCTGCGGGCCGGCGTCTACGACGGCGACACGCCCCAGGCGGAGCGACCGGTGATCCGGCGCAACGCGAACCTGGTGATGACCAACCCGGACATGCTCCATGCGTCGATCCTGCCGGACCACGCGCGCTGGGCCGACTTCTTCCTCCGGCTGTCGCTCGTGGTCGTGGACGAGGCGCACGTGTTCCGCGGCGTGTTCGGCTCGCACGTCGCCCACGTCCTCCGACGGTTGCGGCGACTGGTCGCCCACTACGGCGGGTCGCCGCGGTTCGTGCTCGCGAGCGCCACGATCGGCAACCCCGCCGAGCTCGCCGAACGCCTCGTGGGCGAGCCGTTCGAGGCGGTCACCGAGGACGCCTCGCCCTCGGGCGGCAAGACGTTCGCCCTGTGGAACCCGCCCGTGGTCGACGAGGAGTCGGGGGCTCGGCGGAGCGCCCTGTCCGACGCCTCCTTCCTCATGGCGCGGCTGGCCGAGGCCGGCGTGAAGTCGATCGGGTTCGCGAGGTCCCGGCGCGCGGCCGAGCTCCTGGCCGAGTTCACCCGTCGCGACCTGGACCCCGAGCTGAGGCGGCGGGTGAAGTCGTACCGCGCCGGCTACCTGGCCGAGGACCGGCGCGAGCTCGAGCGCCAGCTCGCGGACGACGAGCTCGTGGCGGTGGCCTCCACGAACGCGCTCGAGCTGGGGATCGACATCGGATCGCTCGATGCCGCCCTGCTCGTCGGGTACCCGGGCACGCGTGCCTCGATGTGGCAGCAGGCGGGCCGCGCCGGCCGGCGCAGCGACGGCTCGCTCGCGATGCTCGTGGCGCAGGACGACCCACTGGACCAGTACCTCGTCACGCACCCGGCCGACCTGTTCGACCGGCCGGCCGAGGCCGCGGTGATCGACCCCTCCAACCGCTTCGTGCTCGAGCCGCACCTGCGCTGCGCCGCGCGGGAGCATCCCCTGTCCGGGGACGAGGTTCGGGCGTACTGGCCCGGCGCCGAGGAGGCGGTCGAGCGGCTCGTGGAGGCGGGCGAGCTCCGGCGACGGCGCGATCACCTGCACCACACGGGGCGCGAGTCGCCGCACCGCCGGGTGGACATCCGCAGCACCGGCGGCAGGACGTTCTCGATCGTGATCGAGGACACCGGCGAGCTGCTCGGGACGGTGGACGGATCCCGGGCCCACTGGCAGGTCCACCCCGGAGCCGTGTACCTGCACCAGGGCGAGCAGTTCGAGGTGCGTGAGCTGGACCTCGCGGGACACGCCGCGCTCGTCTCACGCGCGGACCCGGACTTCTACACCCAGTCACGGGACACGACCGACATCGACGTCGTCGCCACCGACGAGCGCGAGGAGCTGCCCGGCGGCGTGGTCTCGAGCTACGGGACGGTTCGGGTGACGAACCAGGTCGTGGCCTACGCGCGCAAGCTCGTCGCGACCGGC
>DASSJM010000007.1:0-12182 GCA_035691205.1 Actinomycetota bacterium | reverse complement strand
CTTGACGATCCGACCCTGCTCCGCGAGCTTCTGGAGCTTCGGCTCACCGCTCACGTTCAGGTTGGCGCTGACGAACGTCGCGTCCTTGTCGAACCCCTTGATGAACTGCGCGAACACGTTGGGCCCGAAGTCGAACTCGTGATTGCCGATCGCGAGCGCGTCGAACCCGATCTTGTTGAGCGCGATCGAGTCGAAGAAGGGCACGCCCTTCTGCAGGCTCTCGTTGAACTCCGGCCCCGCGAGGAAGTTGTCCCCCGCGTTCAAGGCGAGGAATCCTCCGTTCGGCCGATCGAGTGCCTCGGCCTTGATGTTCTTGACAACGGTGGCCAGGCGGGCGACGCCGCCGTAATCCTCGACGCCGGTCCCCGCGTCGATCAGCTGGGACTCGCCGTCGTTGATATGGGCGATCGTCAGCCACAGAGCCACCTGGGGGGCGTTGGCAGCTTGCGGGGCTGCTTCCCCCTTGGATACGGGTCCTGCCGCGACCGCGAACGTCGCAAGCAGGAGGGCGGCCGCGACGAGCGCGAGCCGCCGCTGGACGGATGTGAGGCTCATGCCGACTCCTTCCTAGCCGGGGTCCTCTGCCCCCCAATGCTAGCCGGAGTCGGCTGGGTCTTCACTGGGCCGCCTGGCGCCCGCCGATCGTGGCCTTGGTCCCTGCCTGGCCTTGGCGCGCCGGGGAGGGTTCGAACCTCCGACCCGCTGCTTAGAAGGCAGCCGCTCTGTCCGCTGAGCTACCGGCGCTCGCCTGGATTCTAGGGGTTGGCCTCGGTGGAACGCCGTACGCCGGATGGGGCTTCACAGCGAGGCATGCGAGAGCCTAGGATGGGGTCGGCCGCAGGTCGCGGTCCCTTCACTCCTTCGCCCGCAAGGTGGAGGCGCGACAGGGAGAACGGAGGAGAGGCGATGCGAAGAGCGATGCAACGTTCCGTGGCGATCCTGTCGGGCGCGTTCCTGCTCGGAGCGCTCCTAGTCGTCATGACCGCGGGGCCAGCCGCAGCGGTTGATTTCTCGAACTCAGCTGCCATCACCGTCCCTGCCGGTTCGCCGACGACGACGTCCGGTGTGGCGGCGCCCTACCCGTCGACGATCTCGGTGACCGGCATGTCGGGCACGATCACCGATGTGAACGTCACCCTCACCGGGATCACCCACACGTGGCCTGACGACAACGACATCCTCTTGGTGGCACCCAACGGGGACAAGGTCAAGTTGATGGCCGACGTGGGAGGAAGCACCGACATCTCGAACGTGAACCTGACGTTCGACCAAGCCGCGGCGGGGCTCCTTCCCGACAACGTCCTCATCACGTCGGGGACGTACCGGCCCACCCAGGGGGCAGCCACCGCCGGAGGAACGCCCCAGTTCGACGGACCGCCGCCCGCCCCGGCGGCGCCGTATAGCACGACCCTCAACACCTTCAACGGAGATCCGCCGAGCGGCACCTGGAGCCTGTTCGTGTTCGACGACGGGGGCGGGGATTTCGGCTCGATCTCGGGTGGCTGGAGCCTGAGCATCACCAGCACCGGGCCGTACATCAGCTCGTTCGCGCCGACGAGTGGGTCTCCCGGCGACCAGGTGGTGATCACCGGGGTGAACTTCTCCGGCACCAACTCCGTGCGCTTCGGTGGGGTCGAGGCGGCAGCGTTCATCGAGAACTCGCCGACCCAGATCACGGCGACCGTGCCCCAGGGCGCCATCACCGGTCCGATCCAGGTCACGACCGGGATCGGCACCGCGACGAGCACGTCGAACTTCACCGTGGTCCTCCTCGCGCCGACCGTGACGTCCTTCTCGCCCTCGTCGGGCAAGGTCGGTGACGCGGTCATCGTCACGGGTACCAACTTCACGAACGCGACGGGTGTGACGTTCAACGGTGTGACCGCGGCGTTCGTCGTGAACACCTCGACGCAGATCAGCACCAGCGTCCCCGCCGGCGCAGGTACGGGCCCGATCGCGGTGACGACGGCGGGAGGCACCGGTACGAGCGCGACGAACTTCGTCGTCAAGCATGCCCGTAACGTGACGTTGAACCTGACCAACAAAGCCAAGGGGAGCGTCAGCGTGCTCGACGGGTTCAGCGCCTGTGCTTCCGGCGTCCCCGTCAAGCTCCAGATGAAGGGCCAAGGCGGAGGCTTCCAGAACGTCAACAGCGGGACGACCAAGCCCAACGGCTCGTACAACCTGGGTTCGGTTACCGCGGGCGAGCGCTACCGCGTGATCGCCAAGGCGTTCACCACGCCCTCGGGCGACAAGTGCCTGAAGGACACCTCGCCCACGGTCAAGGCCTGACGCGACTCGATCGGCACGTCGTGAGGGGGCCGCTGCGGCGGCCCCCTCACCGTGTCCGCCCTCAGCGCCGCGTCACATGCAGCGTGCCGAACACCGAACGCTCGCGCCGCTTCGGCGGCGGAGGGGTCGAGGCCACGGCGGCCGCCGAGGCCAGTCGCTCGCCGAGGATCTCGTGCGCGCTCTCCCGATCGGGCGCGGCGAAGTACTTCACCCGGAGCGGGCTCGCGGCCATCAGCCCCTTGCGCACCTCGGGGTCGGCGGTCGCTATCCGTGAGTCGGGCGGGATCACGCGGGTCCAGGCGAGGGGCGTCGGGATGCCGGCCGGGGACAGGACGGTGACGAGCGCCTCCCCGATGCCGAGCGCGGTCAGCGCCTCCTCGACGTCGTAGTGCTCGGTCATCGGGAACGTGCGCGCCGTCTTGCGCAGGTCGTCGGCGTCCTTCGGCGTGAACGCCCGGAGGGCGTGCTGGATCCGGTGGCCGAGCTGGCTCAGCACCGAGGGCGGCACGTCGGTGGGCGTGTGGGTCACGAAGAACACCGCCACGCCCTTGGAGCGGATCAGGCGCGCGGTGAGCTCGATCTGTTCGAGCAGGGCGTCCGAGGCATCGGCGAACAGCAGGTGAGCCTCCTCGAAGAAGAAGGCGAGGACCGGGCGTTCGGGATCGCCGATCTCCGGGAGCGTCGCGTACAGGCGGGCGAGGAGCCACAGCATGAACGTCGAGAACAGCCGCGGGCGCTCCATCACGTCGGAGAGCTCCAGGAGCGAGATCATCCCGCGCCCGTCGTCGCTCGCCCGCATGAGGTCCGCCACCTCGAACTCGGGTTCGCCGAAGAAGTCCCCCGCGCCGTCCTCCTCCAACGTGAGGATCGAGCGCAGCACGACGCCGACCGACGCCTTCGAGATCCCGCCGTACTCCTCGAGCACCGGTTTGCCCTCGTCCGAGGTGAGGAACCGCAGCGCCGTGCGAAGGTCGGCGAGGTCGAGCAGCGGCAGGTCTCGGTCGTCGCAGAAGCGGAAGACCAGCGAGAGGACCGCGGTCTGTGTCTGGTTGAGGTCCAGGACCTTGGCGAGCAGCACCGGCCCGAACGACTCGACCGTCGCCCGCACCGGCGCGCCGAGCGCTCCGGTGAGCGACAGGAGCTCGACCGGATGCGCGCGTGGCTCGAGCGTCCACTCGAGCGACGCGCAGCGCTCGACGATCCGCGGGTCGCTCGGGTCGATCGGCTGCGCGAGCCCGGTCAGGTCGCCCTTCACGTCCGCGACGAACACGGGGACCCCCGCGTCCGAGAGCTGGGCGGCGAGCACCTGCAGGGTCTTCGTCTTGCCGGTCCCGGTGGCGCCGGCCACCAGGCCGTGGCGGTTGGTCGTCGCGAGGGGGAGAGCGACGCGCGCCTCGGACAGGACCTCACCGTCGAGCATCGGCGAGCCGAGCACGATCGACGGCGTGTCGAGGGTGTACCCCTCGATCATCTGCCGACGGAAGTCGTCGTTCACGGCCGGCACGATACGCCGGGGCTACTGGGACGGCGAGTCGAGGATCTTCCGCGTGCGGCGCGCCATCCCCTCGAGGAGCGCGATGGCGATGTCGGGCTCTCGCTTCAGCAGGTTTCGGAAGGCCGGGCGCTCGATGTGGATCGTCTGGAGCGGGGTGGCGGCGACGATCGTGCGCGTCCGCGCCTCGCCGTCCAGGAGCGCAAGCTCGCCGAAGAAGTCCCCGGGCCCGAGCTCCGCCTCCGTGACCCGCCCCTTCATCACCTTCACCTTGCCGCTCGTGATCACGTGGATGGCCTTCCCCGGGTGGCCCGCCTCCATGAGGACGCGGCCCTCCGGATCGGCCCGTTCGTCGGCCACCGAGGCGACGCGCGCCAACTGTCGCTTCGAGAGGGCGGTGAACAGCGGAACGCGGGCGAGCAGGTACGTCGCGGGTCGTCGGGCGGCTGCCATCGGTGGCATCGTCGCAGGCCGGTCGCGAACGGGCAAACCGGGTCTCGAGGCGGTCCGCTACAGCGGGGGAGCCGCCAGGATCTTCCGCGTGCGCCGCGCCATCCCCTCGAGGAGCTTGACCGCGATGTCCGGCTCCTCGCGGAGCATCCGGCGGAACGCCGTCCGCTCGATCCTGATCGTCTGGAGCGGTGTCGACGCGACCACGGTGGCGGCCCGTGGCTCGCCGTCCAGGAGCGCGAGCTCGCCGAAGAAGTCGCCCGGGCCGAGGGTCGCCTCGCCCCGCGCGGTGACGATCTTGCCCTTCACCACCTTGGCCTGTCCCGCGACGATCACGTAGAAGGCCTTCCCCGGGTCGTCCCGCCTCACGATCACGCGCCCCGCGTTGTACGAGGCGTCCTCCGCAAGGGCCGCGAGGTGCCCGAGGTGGGCCCGCGACAACCCCTCGAACAGGGGGACGCGGGACAGGAGGTCGACGGTCGCGTGGCGCGCCACGGCCCCATCGTTCCACCGGGGGGCCCGCCCCGACAAACCCGGCCGTAGGATGGGGCGATGACCGGACCGCTCTCCTCGCTGATCGGCGGCCGGCCGCGCGACGAGGCGCCGGGCGGGATCTTGACGATCCCCAACCCCGCGCGTCTGGACGAGGTCGTCGCCGAGGCTCGGCTCGGGGACGCCACCACGTTCGTCGAGGCGTGCCGCTCCGCTCGCGAGGCGCAGCCCGGCTGGGCGCGCACCCCCGCGCCGATCCGCGGCCGGGCGATCCAGCAGCTCGGACGTCTCGTCGAGGACAACGCGGAGGCGCTCGCGAGGATCATCACCCGCGAGATCGGCAAGCCGATCCGTGAGGCACGCGGTTCGGTGCAGGAGGTCGTCGATACCTGCAACTTCTTCGTGTCGGAGGGGCGGCGCCTCTACGGCATGACCGTGCCCTCGGAGCTCCCCGACAAGCAGCTGTTCACGTTCCGCAACCCCGTGGGCGTCGCCGCGATCGTGACGGCGGGCAACTTCCCGGTCGCGGTGCCCTCGTGGTACCTGGTGCCGGCGCTGCTGTGCGGCAACGCCGTCGTATGGAAGCCCGCCGAGTACGCGCCGGCCACCTCGGAGGCGCTCGCGCAGCTGTTCCTGCACGCGGGCTTCCCACCGGGCGTCTTCAACCTGGTCCTCGCGGATGGGGCGTCCACGTTCGAGGGTCTCGAGCGCGCACTCGGCGAAGGCGTGGTGGACAAGGCCGGGTTCACCGGAAGCTCAGAGGTGGGGCGCCGGATCGGCGAGCTCTGCGGGCGCCACCTGCAGACGCCGTGCCTGGAGCTCGGCGGCAAGAACCCGCTGGTCGTGATGCCGGACGCCGACCTGGACCTGGCCGTCGAGGGCGCCCTGTTCAGCGGGTTCGGGACGGCGGGACAGCGGTGCACGTCGCTCGGGACGGCGATCGTGCACGCGAGCATCCACGACGACTTCCTGTCCCGGTACGCGCGGGCCGTCGAGACCGCCGCGATCGGCGACCCGTTCGAAGACGTGCTCTACGGGCCGATGATCTCCTCGCGGTTCTGCGACCGGTTCCTGGGGTGGCTCGACTGGGTCCAGCCGCACCACGCGCTCCACGGCTCGAGCGGGACAGGGCGCATCACCGCCGCCAACCCGCGCGAGGGGTTCGTCGGCGATCCGGAGGCCGGGCTGTTCGTGCACCCCACGATCGTCGACGGCGTGACCGCAGACGACGACCTGTACAAGCAGGAGACGTTCGGCCCGATCGTCGGCGTGGCGACGTTCGAGGACTTCGACGAGGCGATCGCGCTCGCGAACGGCCACGGCTACGGCCTGTCCTCCTCGATCTACACGAACGACCCCAAGACGGTGTTCCGCTTCCGAGAAGCGATCTCCGCCGGCATGGTGAGCGTCAACAACTCCACCTCGGGCGCCGAGGCGCACCTGCCGTTCGGCGGCAACGGGCGGAGCGGGAACGGGGCCCGGCAGTCGGGCGTGTGGGTGCTCGATCAGTTCACCCGGTGGCAGGCGATGAACTGGGACTACAGCGGCCGGCTGCAGAAGGCGCAGATGGACGTGGCCGACGTCGTGGCGGACCCGGCCTTCCGGCTCACCGAGCCGTGACGCTGGTCTTGAATCTCGAGGCGCTGTAGCGGACGCTTCGCGGGTGACCTGCCCCTCCTGTGGTCGGGAGAACCCGGACGACTCCCGCTTCTGCTCCGCCTGCGGCGCGCCCCTGGAGGCCGGACCGGCGCTCGGCGTGCGCAAGACGGTGACGGTGGTGTTCTGCGACCTCGTGGGCTCGACGGCGCTCGGCGAACGCACCGACCCCGAGGTGCTGCGCGAGCTGATGGGCCGGTACCACGCCGAGCTCCGCGCGATCTTGGAGCGGCATGGCGGAACCGTCGAGAAGTTCGTTGGCGACGCTGCGATGGCCGTCTTCGGTATACCGCAGGTCCACGAGGATGACGCGTTGCGTGCCGTCCGGGCCTCGATCCAGATGCGCGATGCGGTGGCCGGGCTCGGCCTGGAGGTTCGGATCGGCGTGAATACCGGAGAGGTGGTCGCCGGTGCGGGTGAGACCCTCGTCACGGGCGATGCCGTGAACGTTGCCGCGCGCCTCGAGCAAGCAGCCGACTCCGGCGAGATCCTGATCGGCGCGGCGACCGAGCGACTCGTCCGCGACCGGGTCCTCAGCGACGCGACGCGCTCGCTGACGCTGAAGGGGAAGGGTGAACCGGTGCCGGCGTTCCGCGTACGCGCCCTGATGGACGACGTGCCGGCGTTCACGCGACCGATCGCCGCGCCGTTCGTCGGACGCGCGGAGGAACTCGAACGACTCGAAGCCGCGCTGGCGACGGCCGTGGCGGAGCGGACGCCGCAGCTCGCGACGATCGTCGGCCCACCGGGGATCGGCAAGTCCCGCCTGGCGCGAGAGCTCATCGGGCGCGCACGCGCCCGGGTCCTGGTCGGCCGATGTCTGTCCTACGGCGAGGGGATCACGTACTGGCCGCTGCAGGAGATCGTCGCCCAGATCGGCGACGTGGGGGCCGTCCTGGCAGACTCCCCAGATCGAGAGCTCGCGACGGAGCGGATCGCAGCTGCGATCGGGGACGTCGACACGCCCTCGACCCCGGAGGAGATCGCGTGGGGCGTCCGCAGGCTGTTCGAGGCCGTCGCCGCGGACGAGCCGCTCGTGGTCGTCTTCGACGACATCCACTGGGCCGAGCCCACGTTCCTGGACCTGATCGAGTACGTGGCGGCCTTCGCGCAGGGCGTCCCGCTCCTGGTCCTGTGCACGGCCCGAGCCGATCTGTTCGACCTGCGCCCGACGTGGGCCGCGCCCCAGGCCAACGGCACGGTGCTGACGCTCGAGCCCTTGTCCGAGGCCGACAGCGAGGAGCTGGTGTCCGATCTAGGGGAGGTGCCGGCCGAGGCGGTCGATCGGATCGTCGAGACCGCCGAGGGCAACCCGCTCTTCGTGGAGCAGCTCGTGGCGATGCGGGCGGAGGGCGGGGGCGGCGATCTCGAGGTCCCGCCGACCCTGCAGGCGCTCCTCGCTGCCCGCATCGATCGCCTCGCCGGGCCGGAGCGCGCGGTGATCGAGCGTGGCTCGGTCGAGGGCCGCCTCTTCCATCGCGGCGCCGTGGCGGCGCTGCTTCCCAGATCCGAGCAGGGGGACCTGGGCGCCCTCCTGCTCGCACTCGTCCGGAAGGAGCTGATCCGGCCCGACCGAGCGGTGCTGCCGGGCGACGACGGGTTCCGCTTCGGACACGCCCTGATCCGCGACGCGGCGTACGAGGCGATCCCGAAGCGGGAGCGGGCAGCGCTGCACGAGCGCTTCGCGGACTGGCTCGTGTCGCGACTGGCCGACGACGCCTCCGACGAGATCGTCGGCTATCACCTGGAGCAGGCTTATCGATACGGCGTCGAGCTGGGGGTCGGCGACGCGATCCTCGGCGAGCGTGCCGCGGGACGGCTCGCGACCGCCGCGAGCGCTGCCCGCGCACGGCAGGACACCGCGGCGGCAGCCAACCTGCTCGGTCGCGCGGTCGAGATCGTCCCGGTCGGCCCTGTCCGCCCGGCGCTCCTCGCCGTCCTGGGTGAGGCGCTGTCTGACGCCGGTGAGCTGACGCGCGGCCGGGCCGTGCTCGACGAATCGGTGTCGCTCGCGCGCGAGCTCGGCGACGAGCACACGGAGTGGCTGGGCCGGATCTGGCTCGCGGACGTCGTTGCCCAGCAGGAGCCCGAGGGCGGTCCCGACCTCATGCTGAGCGTCGGGGAGGCCGCGATCGCCTCGCGCGAGGGCGCCGCGGACCACGAGGTGCTCGCTTGGGCGTGGTATCTGGTCGCCACCGCCCACAACCTGCGGGGGCAGATGGGCGAGTACGCGCGTGGGCTCGAACGCGCGCTGCCCCACGCACGACAGGCGGGTGATCTGACCCTGGAGGTCGGGCTCGTGAGGAGCAAGGCGCCGTACTTCATCTGGGGCCCCGGGCCCGTCGACGAGGGCCTGCGGTACGCAGAGGAAGTCATGGAGGGGCCATTGCGCCACCTTCCCGGCATGCCGGAGTTCATGCTGCACCTCCTCGCGCACATGCGGGGTCGGCTCGGTGAGTTCGAGGGCGCCTTCGAGGCGATGAGCGGGTACCGCGACCGCCTGCGCGAGCTCGGACGGGGCACCGAGTACGCGATGACCGCGGGCTGTGTCTGGGACGTGTGCCTGTGGGCGGGCGATTGGCGGCGCGGCGAGGCGGTGCTGCGTGAGAGCTTCGAGTTCCACGAGCGGACGGGGAACAAGGTTCTCCTGGCGACCGTGGCGATCCAGCTCGGAGAGGCTGTCTTCCGCCAGGGCCGGCTCGAGGAGGCCGATCGTCTGTGCCGGATCAGCGAGGAGATCGGGACGACCGGTGACCAGGACACCGAGGGGGCGTGCATGATGCTGCGGGCGAAGGTCCTCTCGGCGCGTGGGGACTCGGTCAACGCCCAGGCGATGGCCCGCCGCGCGATCGACGTCGCCGCTGGGACCGATCTCCTCGAGCTCGGCGCGGGGGCGTGGCTCACCCTCGCTGAGATCCAGCGCGCAGCCGGAGACCCGGCGGCCGAGGCGGCCGCCCACGAGGCGCTGACGAGGTACGAGCGGAAGGGCAACCTGGTCGGCGCGATGAGAGCGCAGGATCTCCTCGAGGAGATGACCGGCTCCCCGCCCGCTTCCTAGGCCGGTCGGCGTCACCTCGTCGTCCGGGCTGGTCAGTCCGGACGGGTCTTGGCTCGCTGGGGCTATCCTCCGTCGGTGAGTGACCATCGGCCAACCTCGATCCGGGCGGGACGGCTCGTCGACGTCGTGGCCGGCGACGTGCTTCGGGCCCAGGTCCTCACGATCCGCGGCGACCGGATCGAGGCGGTCGAACCGGACGAGGGCACGTACCCGCCCGACGCCCGCGTGCTCGACCTGTCGAGCCATACCGTGTTGCCCGGGTTGATCGACTGCCACGCGCATCTGATCGGCGACGTCGACAGCGGGCATGGGTACGCCGGCCTCGTGCAGTCCTCTGCGGCGCAGGAGGTGTTGTTCGGCGTGCGGAACGCCCGGATGACCCTCGACGCCGGGTTCACCACGGTTCGCGACGTGGGTTCGTTCCGTGCGTTCACGGACGTCGCGCTCCGTCATGCGATCGACGAAGGCTGGACGCCCGGCCCGCGGATGATGTGCGCCGGCGCGTTCGTCACGTGCCCAGGCGGCGGGGGTGACGTGACCGGACTCGCGGTCGACGTCGACGAGGCCGTCCCACGGGAGCTTCGATTCGGGGTCGCGAAGAGCGCGGATGAGGTTCGAGACGCCGCGCGCCGGATCCTGCACGGCGGGGCCGACCTCATCAAGGTCATCGCGACCGGCGCGGTGCTCACCGAGGGGACGACTCCCTCGGCCCCCGAGTTCAGCGAGGCGGAGATCCGAGCCGCGGTCGAGGAGGCCGCGCTCTACGGGGCGCACGTCGCCGCCCACGCCCACGGCGCCGAGGGCATCAAGCGCGCCGTGCGGGCCGGGGTCCGCTCGATCGAACACGGCTCCTACGCGGACGACGAGGCGATCGAACTGATGGCCGAGCATGGGACGTACCTCGTCGCCGACGTCTGGATGGGGGACTGGTGCCTCGAGCAGGGACGCAACGACGGGTGGTCGCCGACCGTGATGCGGAAGATGGAGGATTCGACGATCGCTCAGCGGGAGGTGTTCGCGAGGGCCGTGAAGGCGGGCGTGAAGCAGGCGTTCGGGACCGACAGCGGCGTCTACCCACACGGGATGGGCACGCGGCAGTTCGCCACCATGGTGGGCCTCGGCATGTCGCCGATGGAGGCGATCCGCTCGGGGACGATCGTGGCCGCCGAGCTCATGGGGTGGGAGGACCGCGTGGGGTCGCTGCAAGCCGGGCGGTATGCGGATCTGGTGGCGGTGGAGGGAGACCCCCTCGAGGACCTGGATCTGTTGAACGAGGTCGCCCTCGTGATGAAGGGCGGCGAGGTCATCCGAGCGGCCTGAACCTCGTTTCCCCTCCTAGCGCGGCGGGGAGTAGGCTGTCGCCGCACCCACCCGAAGGAGCGAGCCATGAAGACCTGCCCCTACTGTGCTGAGGAGATCAAGGACGCGGCGATCAAGTGTCGTTGGTGCGGGTCGTGGCTCGTCGAGGAGGTCCCCGCCGGCGCGGAGGCGCCTCCCAAGAAGGCTGAGGCATCCAAGATGGAACCGCCGAAGGTCGAGGAGCCGAAGGCCGAGGAGCCGAAGCCGGTGCCCGCGCAGGCCACGATGATGGCGCCGGTGCCCGAGGCCAAGCCCGAGCCGGCCGCGGCGCCAGTGGCGCAGGCACAGCCCGTGGCGCAGGCGCAGCCCGTGGCCACACCCGCGCCGGCCGCCGCCGAGCCCAAGATCGAGTTCACGCACACGGGCTCGCGGTACCTGCTCGGCTACGCGCCGGACCACTTCGGGATCTGGGATCGCAACGCACCTCAGCAGCCGGTCGAGCGGTTCCCTCGCAACGACCAGGGTTGGGCAGCCGCGTGGGCGAGGTACGCGCAGATCGAGTCCAACTGGATGGACCTGCGGACCGGACAGAAGTCCGGGTAGCGACCGAACGGGACGGGGACGCGGGCTCGCGCTCGAGCGTCCCCCCGGCGAGGAGCCCGCGGTGGCGCTGATCGGTTTGGCCCTGATCGCGTTCCTCATCCCCATCCAGCCACCGACCGGCACGCCCTCGCACCCGACCGGCGGTGGGCTCGAGGTCGTCGACGTCGCCGCGGAGGCGGGGATCGACGAGACCACCACGAGTTGGGGCCTCGCCACCTCGGACTTCGACGACGACGGTCTGCCGGACCTCTTCCTTGGACGGCACCTCGAGGCGGCTCGCCTGTACCGCAACGTGGGTGGAGGGCGCTTCCTCGAGGTCGAGCCGGGGACGTTCCCGGCCCGCGATCGGCACGACTGCGCATGGGCCGACGTCGACCTCGATGACCTGGTGGATCTCTACTGTTCGATCGGGGCCGAGCACGGGACGGCGACCAAGGCCAATGAGCTGTGGATGCAGCAACCCGACCACTCGTTCGTCGACCGCGCGACCGAGCTCGGCGTGGCCGACCCGTACGGTCGGGGGCGGCGCGTGACGTTCATCGACGCCAACGGCGACGCCTACCCGGATCTGTTCGTGGGCAACCTCTACCCGCGCCAGGACGACGTCCCCTCTCCGAACCGGCTCTTCATCAACCGAGGCGGGCGGTTCCGCGAGGCGCCGAGGTTCGGCCTGACCGAGGAGGTCGGCGCCGGCTGTGCCCAGGCGGCCGACTTCGACGACGACGGTTGGGAGGACCTGCTCGTCTGCGGGCTCGACTCGCTGCACCTATACCGGAACCGGGATGGCGAGGGCTTCCACGACGTGTCGGGTTCGGTCGGGGTCTCGGGGAAGAGCCGGAG
>DASSJM010000006.1:0-9768 GCA_035691205.1 Actinomycetota bacterium | reverse complement strand
CTAGGTGTACGAGGGCCCGATCCAGGACCTGATCGACGAGCTGTCGCGGCTGCCGGGCATCGGACCGAAGTCTGCCCAGCGCCTAGCGTTCCACCTCGTGAAGGCGGACCCGGTCGACGCCAAGCGCCTGGCCGAGGCCATCGTGCAGGCCAAGGAGCGGATCGCGTTCTGCTCCGAGTGCGGCAACGTGGCCGAGGGCGAGCTCTGTCGGATCTGCGCGGACCCCGGCCGCGATCGCACGGTGCTGTGCGTGGTCGAGGAGCCCAAGGACATCGCCACGATCGAGAAGGCCGGCGTGATCAAGGGGCGGTATCACGTCCTGGGCGGCGCGATCAGCCCGCTCGACGGCATCGGCCCGGAGGACCTCCGCGTGCAGGAGCTCCTCGACCGCGTCGAACGCCACGGCGTAACCGAGGTGATCATCGCGACGAACCCGAACCTGGAGGGCAACGCCACCGCCATGTACGTGGCCGCGCTGCTGAAGCCCTCGGGGACGCACGTGACACGCCTCGCGAGCGGGCTCCCGGTCGGCGGCGACCTGGAGTACGCGGACGAGGTGACGCTCTCCCAGGCCCTCGAGGGCCGGAGGGAGATGTGAGCGACTCCGACGCCGAGGTCCCTCCCGCCGAACGGCCGACGCGCTCGTCGGAGACCGTCAAGCGCGACCGGCGCGTCGAGCTGCTCGCCGCGATCCTCCTGTCGGCCGCCACCGTCGTCACCGCGTGGAGCGCGTACCAGGCCACGAGGTGGAGCGGGGAGCAGGCCGCGAGCTACACGACCGCATCGGCGAAGCGGACCGAGTCGGTGCGCGCGTCCACCCTCGTGAACCGTCAGATCCTGATCGACGTGAGCAGCTTCCTGGACTGGATCGACGCCAAGGGTGAGGGCGACGAGGTGCTCGCCGCCGACATCCACGAGCGGATGCGCGCCGAGTTCCTGCCGGCCTTCGACACCTGGCTCGTCTCCGGGCCTCCCGGTGAGGAGATCCCGCCCGGGACGCCGTTCACGCTTCCCGAGTACTCGCTGGCGGCGCAACAGGAGGCCGACCGGCTGGAGGCCGAGGCATCGAAGGCGTTCGAGGACGGGGCGGAGGCGAACCAGATCAGCGACAACTTCGTCCTCGCCGCGGTGCTGCTCGCTTCGGTGCTGTTCTTCGCCGGCCTTGCCGGCACGTTCGACTCCTGGCGCGCCCAGGTCATGCTGCTCAGCCTCGGCGGCGTCATGTTCGTCACGGGCATTGCGATCGTGCTCTCTCTGCCACAGAACGTCGGCTACTAGACCTCCGAGCGGCGGCGCCGGATCCTCGTTACGACGAACCAGACGGTGAGGCCGAGCACCAGCAGCGGCAGCAGGTAGCCGAGGCCGATCACGATCGCCGCGACCACCCCGACGGCGCCCGCGATCGCGCGCTCGAACGCGTTGGGGATGCTGGGCGTGTCGACCTCGGCCTCCTCCTCGACGCCCTGCTCGCGCAGATCCAGCGCGATCGTCGCGAGCGAGGTGCGATCGTCCAGGAGCCGCAGCGAGCCCTGGAGCTCCTCGATCCGCAGTTGCGTCACGTCGAGCGCGTTCTGGACGCGGATCGTCTGCTCGATCGTCCTCGCCTCCTCCATCAGGCCGAGGAGCACCGCGCGACGGGACCGAGCGATCCGCAGCCGCGCGCGCAGGTCGACGTAGTCCGCCGTCACGTCCTTGCCGTGGAGCGACTCGACCCGGACGGTCCCGAGCCCGCGGAGCGCGCGCAGCGTCTCGTCGAAGTTCTCGGCGGGCACCCGCAGCGTGAGGTTCCCGGCCCGCTCCCGGCTGCTGGAGTCGGCGACGAATCCGCCGTTGGCCTCGGCGGCGTCGACCGCCCGTCCGAAGCGTTCGTCGAACGAGTCGCGCGGGATGACGAGGGAGAGCTCCGCGGTCCGGATCACCCGATCCACCCGCGGCGGGGGCACGTCGTCGCCTGCGGCGCCCTGGTCGCCGGGGACCACGCCCGGCGCTGGCGCCGGCTCCTCGGAGAGGTCCCTCAACCGCTCGGCACCACCGGTGGCGCCGGTGGCGCCGGTGCTCCCGGCCACCTCCTGTCCAGCCTCATCATCCGAGCCGCTGAGGATGCCCGACCCGATCGCCCCGGCCACGAGCAGCACCGCGACGCCCGCCGCGGCGAGCCCGCCCCACGGGACGCGTCGCCTCGGCGAGGCGCTCCGGACCGCGCGGAGGCGGGCGCGCTCGCGCGCCGCCGCGTCCATCAGGTCATCGTGGACCCGGTTCAGGTACTCGAACGCCGTTTCCATCGCTGCCTCTCCAGTTCGATCGGCTCACTCGCGTCGCCGGCCTGTAGCCGTGACGCGATCCGTCGAAGGCCCCGGCTCACCCGCGCCCTCGCCGTCGGCTCGGTGCAGCCGAGCTCGCCCGCGAGCTCGCGGTAGCCCTTGCCGTCGAGCACGCGCAGGGTCACGGCCTCGCGCTGGTCCTCGGGCAGGGCCGAGAGGGCACCGCGGACCTCAGCGCCGATCTGTTCGAAGTCGATCAGCTCCTCGATCCGCTCGTAGTCGTCCTCGCTCACCGGGCGCTCCGGCATCCCGAGGCGCCGTCTCGCCCTGGCGTCCACGGCCCCGCGCCGGAAATAGCGAGAGAGCTGGTGCCGACCGATCCCGTACAGCCACGCGGCGCCGTCGACGCCCTGATCGCGGAACCGCTCCCGAGAGGAGAACGCCTCGGCGAAGGTTTCGGCGACGAGCTCGGCCGCCGACTCGGCGTCGAGGGTTCGCCGGGCGAAGAACGCGAGCATCGCCTCCGCATGGCGCTCGAACAGCACGCCGAACACCTCCGGCTCGTGCCGGGATCGGACGATGAGACCGACGTCGTCGAGGTCCTCGTACACCCTGCCTCCTGGAGGCTGCCTCCACCCGTCTATGCCGCCGGGTGGTCGGTCCGTGACCGTTGATACCCTCGCGGTCCATGTCCCAGACGCCCGACCCGCTTGACGAGTTCCCCCGGCAGGTGGCCCGCACCCGGGGCTTCAGCCTCGGGATCCCGCGCTCCTTCACGGTCTCGCCGGACGGACAGCGGGTCGTGTTCCTCCGGACCACGGGCGGCGATGACCCGGTCTCGTGCCTGTGGGTCCTCGACGTGGCGAGCGGCGTCGAGCGTCCGGTGTTCGACCCGCGCTCGGCGGGCGCCGAGGAGGACGAGGCCTCGCTGACCGCCGCCGAGCGCGCCCGGCGCGAGCGCGCCCGCGAGCGCTCGACCGGGGTGACCGAGTACGCCACGGACCGCGAGGTCCGGCGCGCGGTCTTCGCGATGTCGGGCCGGCTGTTCCTGGCCGACCTGCCCGAGGCGCTCACGCGCGAGCTGTCGGTCCCCGGCCCGGTCGACGATCCCAGGCTCGATCCGACGGGGGAGCGGATCGCCTACGTGATCGACGGCGCCCTCCACGTCCGCGAGATCGAGGGCGGAGGGAAGGTCCTCGCCGCGGACGAGGAGCCCGACGTCACGTGGGGCCTGGCCGAGTTCGCCGCGGCCGAGGAGATGAACCGACGGCGCGGCCACTGGTGGTCGCCGGACGGCTCGATGCTCGCCGCCGCTCGGGTGGACGAGCGGATGATCAGCACCTGGTACATCGCGGATCAGACGGACCCCGCGGCGCCGCCGCGCGCGGTCCGCTTCCCGCAGGCGGGGACCGACGACGCCGTCGTCACGTTGCACCTGTTCGACGTGGCGAGCGGCGGGCGGATCGACGTCGGATGGGACGCGGCGGTGTGTCCGTACCTCGGCCGCGTGCACTGGAGCGAGGGCGGACCGCCGCTGATCCAGGTGATGTCGCGGGACCAGCGACGCTCCCGGCTGCTGGAGGTCGACGTCTCGACGGGCGCGACCGCGATCGTGCGGGAGATCCTCGACGAGCAGTGGGTCGACCTCATCCACGAGACGCCGCTCCGACTGTCCGACGGCCGCGTGGTTACGGTGGACGCCGATCGCGAGACCGACACCAACCGGCTCGAGATCGACGGCGCGTTCGTCACGCCGAGCGGCCTGCAGGTGCGCGGCGTCCCGGACGTCGGCGACGAGATCCTGTTCCGAGCCTCGGACGAGCCGACCGAGATCCACCTGTGGCGGCTGGTCCCGGGCGGTGAACCGATCCGCCTGACCGAGGCGCCCGGCGTGCACTCGGGCACCGGGGGCGGCGGGACGAGCGTGGTGGTCTCGGCCACGCTCGACGATCCCCTGCCGATGGCGAGCGTGGTCCGCGAGGACCTCACGACCTTCTTCGTCAACCGGGTCGCCGAGACCCCGGTGATCCAGCCGCTCCCGCGGTTCCTTTCGCTCGGCGGACGCGAGCTCCGAGCGGCGCTCCTGCTTCCGGGAGGGCGCGAGCCCGACGGGCCCCTGCCGGTCCTGATGGACCCCTACGGCGGGCCGCACGGCGCGCGCGTGCTGAAGAGCGCTGGGATGTTCCTGACCTCGCAGTGGTTCGCCGACCACGGGTTCGCGGTCCTGGTCGTCGACGGCCGGGGGGTGGACGGCCGAGGACCCGCGTGGGACCGCGAGATGAAGTTCGACTTCGGCGTCTCGGTCGACGACCAGGTCGACGCGTTGCACGCGGCCGCCGAGACGTTCGACTTCCTCGACCTCTCGCGCGTCGGGATCCGCGGGTGGTCCTTCGGCGGCGAGCTCGCGGCGATGGCGGTGCTCCGCCGTCCCGACGTGTTCCACGGGGCGGTGATCGGCGCGCCCGTGACCGATCAGCACCTGTATGACACCTACTACACGGAGCGGTACCTCGGACACCCCGACGAGCACCCGGAGGCCTACGACCGCAGCTCGCCGCTGCTCGAGGCTGCGTCGCTGCGGCGCCCGATCCTCCTGATCCACGGCCTGGCCGACGACAACGTGTACGTGGCGCACACGCTGCGGTTCTCGGCTGCGCTGTTCGAGGCCGGGCGCCCCCACGAGCTCGTCCTGATCCCCAACGCGACGCACCTCACGCGCTCGACCGCGGTCACCGAGAACCTGCTCCGGGTCCAGCTCGACTTCCTCCGGCGCACGCTGCGTGTGGAGGACGTGGGGTGATCCTGGTCACGGGGGCGACCGGCAACATCGGTCGCCACCTCGTCGCGGAGCTCGCCGCGGCGGGCGAGCGGGTCCGCGCGTTCGCTCGAGGGGTGCTCGAGCCGCCGCCCGGGGTCGAGCTCGTCCGGGGCGACCTGTCCGTTCCGGCGAGCCTGGAGCCCGCACTGGATGGCGTCGAGGCAGCCTTCCTGCTGTGGCCGCAGGCGAGCGCCGAGGGGCACGCCGGCACCATCGAGGTCCTGACGGAGCGCGTTCCGAAGATCGTGTACCTGTCCTCGTTGACGGTCCGCGACGACCTCGAGGAGCAGACGCACCCGATGACCGCGATCCATGCCGACATCGAGCGCAGCATCCGTGGAGCCATCTCGCGATGGACGTTCCTGCGCGCCGGCAAGTTCGACACGAACGCCCTCGCGTGGGCCTCGCAGATCCGCGAGACGGGATCGGTCCGGCTGCCCTACCCGGACGCGGGCCGCTCGCCGATCCACGAGCGCGACGTCGCCGCCGTCGCGGCACGGACGCTCACCGACGAGCGTTTCGTCGGCACCTCCCTCGTCCTGACCGGGCCCGAGGCGCTGACGGAGGGTCAGATCGTTCGGGCGACCGGAGCGGGGCTCGGCCGCGAGGTCGGCGTCGAGGAGATCGCCCCCGGCGTCGCGCGACGGGAGATGCTGGCGGCCGGCTTGCCGACCGAACTCGCGGACGCCGCGCTCGCGTACTGGGAGCTGCTGGTCCGGGAGCCGGAGCCGGTGACCACCACGGTGCCCGATATCACCGGGTCGCCAGGGCGCATGTTCGGCGAGTGGATGAGGGAGAACGCGGTCCGCTTCGCCTGACGCCGGTCGGGCTCCATCCGGCCTGGGATCGGGCCGCTGCTACCCTGCTCGCATGCCCATCGTGGTGCAGAAATACGGCGGCACCTCGGTCGAGACCACCGACCGCATCCGGCGCGTCGCGGACCGCATCGTGCGGGCCCGCGAGGCCGGGAACGATGTCGTGGCCGTGGTCTCGGCGATGGGGGAGGACACCGACGAGCTGCTCGCGATGGCCGCGGACATCGCCCCGGTCCCCGAGCCCCGCGAGCTCGACATGCTCCTCACGGCCGGCGAGCGGATCGCGATGTCGTTGCTCGCGATCGCCGTGAACGCGCGCGGCTGTCGCGCCGCCTCCTACACGGGCTCGCAGGCGGGGATCATCACCGACACCCAGCACGGCAAGGCCAAGATCGTCGAGATCCGGCCCAAGCGGATCCTCGAGTCGCTTCAGGCGGGCAACGTCGTGATCCTCGCCGGCTTCCAGGGCCTGTCGACCGAGTACGACATCACCACGCTCGGGCGCGGGGGCTCGGACACCACGGCGGTCGCGATGGCCGGGGCCCTGGACGCCGAGGTGTGCGAGATCTACACGGACGTCGACGGCGTGTTCACCGCGGACCCGCGCATCGAGCCCGCGGCCCGCAAGATCGACCGCATCGCCTACGAGGAGATGCTCGAGCTGGCGGCGGCCGGGGCCAAGGTCCTGGGGTTGCGGTCCGTCGAGTACGCTCGTCGCCACGGCGTGCGGATCCACGTGCGGAGCTCGTTCACCGACGAGCCGGGCACGTGGGTGGTGGAGGACGAGGACGAGATGCTCGAGAGCGCCCTGATCCGCGGCGTGGCCCTGGACGTCGAGGAGGCCAAGGTCACCCTCGACGAGGTGCCCGACCGTCCCGGCGTCGCGGCCTCCATCTTCAAGGCCGTGGCCGCCGAGGGCATCAACGTCGACATGATCGTGCAGAACGTCTCGCACGACGGCCGGACCGACCTGTCCTTCACGGTCCCGCGGGCCGACCTGCCTCGTGTCGAGGCCGTGGTGCAGGGCATCGTCGCCGACATCGGCGCGATGCGCTTCCAGACCGACGACCACATCGCCAAGCTCTCGCTCGTGGGGGCCGGGATGAGGAGCAACCCGGGCGTGGCCGCCGATATGTTCGACGCGCTCGCCGCGGAGGGCATCAACATCGAGATGATCTCCACCTCGTCGATCCGCATCTCGTGCATCATCCGCTCGGCGGACGGCGAGCGCGCCCTCCAGACGATCCACCGGCGCTTCGGCCTGCAGGGCGAGCCGATGCCCCAGGAGCCGTAGGCGTGGTCGTCTGCCCCACCTGCCGCGAGGTCAACACCGAGGACCGCCTGGCCTGCCAGCGCTGTGGCACGTCGCTCGAGCCGGGCGCGGTGACGCTGCCCCCTCGCCGCTCCGAGTCCGAGCGGCCCCCGATCGAGATCCTCAAGCCCCAGCCCGCGCCCAGGTGGCGGGCGGTCGTGGTCATGGCGGCGCTGGCGGGTGTGGTCATCGGCGCGGGGGCGTACCTCTTGCTCCGGCCGGACCCGTGCGACGGCACCAACTTCGAGTCCGAGAGCTTCGGCTACTGCCTGCTCGTGCCCGATGGGTGGGAGGCGGGCCCGGCCCGGTTCGGCGCCGAGGTGACCCTCGACCAGTTCGCGCCGCCCACCGGCTCGGCCACCGTGGTGGTGGAGGCCGTCGACCTCGAGACCGGCACCGGCCTCGAGCAGTGGTCCGAGTTCGTCCGCCAGCGCGACGAGGAGGCCGGCCTGACCCCGGGTCCGGCCAGCGAGGCAACGATCGACGGCGCCGACGCGCTCCGATGGGACGTCTCGGTCGCCCCCGAGGACGGCGAGAGCTTCCTGATGCGCGAGGTCGTCGTGGTCCAACGCGACGTCGGCTGGCGGATCACCCTGAACGACCTCCAGGACGGGTTCGACACCAGCGCCGTCGTCTTCGAGGACATGCTCGACTCCTGGCAGTTCCGGTAGACGTCCGCGTCGGTACCGCCTGCTACAAACGGTCACGTCCTCCTCTGCTCTTCCCTTGACGCACGACAAGGGTTCCTGCGAGGATGGACAACAAGGACTACCCGAAGGTCCGCAGGGAAGCGCTGCGGCAGGGCTGGCGCGTGATTCCGATCGCGAACGGCGAGCTCTTCCTTGCTCCGGACGGTGTTGGGAAGGCGACGTGGCATCGGCGGCACGCATCGAGCCATCCGCACGCCCTCGACGACCTCGTCCGTCGCCTGAAGCAGGCGGGGTTCGATGCGGGGGCACTAGGGAGGTGAGCGGTCATGTCCGAGCGGCGGATGCTGGTCAACATCGAGACTTGGGGGCCGGGTCTCGACGCGTACGTCGACGAAGTCATCGCGGAGCTCGCGCCGGCACTCGCCAGGCACGGCGCGGACGGGGGAGCGACCGGTGCCGGTGGCCTCGCGGGCGGGCCCAATGCCTCGTTCGGGATCCTCTCCCCGCCTGGAGAGACGCTGGCTGACGTGGTGGCTCGCGCGGTTGCCTGCTTGGAGGCTGCCTGCGCCGAGCTCGGGATCCGCCACGAGGGGATCGCGCTGGTGGAGGTGCAGGATCCCCGCTACTGGGATCTCGAGCTCGCTCGGGAGCCCGACCGCTACCTCGGGGTGACGGAGATCGCGGAGCTCCTCGGGGTGTCTCGGCAGCGCGTGATGCAGCTCCGTCAGCGTGCCGACTTCCCCGAACCCGTGGCCGAGCTCGCGGCGGGACCGGTCTGGAGGATGTTCAACCTCCAGCGGTTCATCGAAGAGTGGCCCCGCAAGCCCGGGCGTCCCCGCAAGCTCGAATCGGCCTGACCGGCCGGTACCATGGACCGACCATGCGCGTCGCCGTCGTCGGTGCCACCGGAGCGGTCGGCCGGAACATGGTCCGCATCCTGCAGGAGCGCGACTTCCCGGTCGACGAGCTGATCCCGCTCGCCTCCGAGCGGACCGCGGGCACGCGCCTGCGCTTCCGGGAGAGCGATCACACGGTGGGCCTGCTCTCGCTCGAGGCGCTCGAGGGGGTGGACATCGCGCTCTCCTCGTGCGGGAGCGCGGTCGCCACGACCTGGGTTCCCCAGGCCGCCGAGGCCGGGACCGTCTGCATCGACAACTCCAGCGCGTTCCGGATGGAGCCGTGGGCCCAGCTCGTGATCCCCGAGGTGAACCCGGAGGCGTTCGAGGCCGGCACCAACGTCTATTCGGTCCCCAATTGCACGATCATCACGACCATGATGGCCGTCGCGCCGCTGCACCGCGCGGCGGGCCTGCGCTCGCTGATCCTCTCCTCGTACCAGTCGGTCTCCGGCGCGGGCGCCAAGGGCGTGCGCGAGCTCGCCGAGCAGGTCGAGAAGCTGCATGGGATGGAGGAGGACCTCGGGAGCCCCGACCTGGACGCGCTGCCGGTCGGCGACGTGTTCGGCAAGACGATCGCCTACAACGTGGTGGCCAAGATCGACGTGTTCGACGAGGAGACCGGGTTCACGTTCGAGGAGATCAAGATGCAGCGCGAGGCAAAGCGGATCCTCTCGCTGCCCGAGCTTGACATCACGGCGACCTGCGTCCGGGTGCCGGTGCCCGTCGGGCACGCCGTGAGCGTCCACGCGACCTTCGACCGGCCGATCTCGGTGGCCGAGGCCCGCGACGTGCTGCGCGAGGCCGAGGGCGTCGAGCTGCGGGACGACCCCGCGAACGGCGTCTACCCCAGCCCGCTCGAGGCCGCGGGGCTCGACGACACGCTCGTCGGACGGATCCGCCAGCCCGAGGGCCACGACGACGCGCTCCTCCTGTTCGCGTGCGCCGACAACCTGCGCAAGGGCGCCGCGCTCAACGCGATCCAGATCGCCGAGGGCGTCCTGGCCCGCCGGTAG
>DASSJM010000005.1:0-3364 GCA_035691205.1 Actinomycetota bacterium | reverse complement strand
GCGAAGTCCACGAGCGCGACGCCGACGGTCGACAGCGGCAGGATCTCGCGCGGGAAGGCGACCTTCTTCACGAGGTTCGCGTTGTCGAGCACGGAGCCGGCGCCGCCGGTCAGCGACGTGCTGAACAGGTTCCAGGCGAGGAGCCCCGAGAGCAGGTACACGGGGTAGTCGGGGATGCCGGCGCCCAGGACCTTCGCGACGAACGTGAACACGGCGAGGTAGACGAGCGGGTTCAGGATCGACCAGACGGCGCCCAGGATCGAGGCCGCGTACTTCACCTTCAGCTCCTTGCGGATCAGGTTCGCCAGGATCTCGCGGTGGGCGTAGACGTCGCGGAACCGTTCGCGCGCACGGAAGTGCGGCGACTCGGAGGTGCGTTCGACGGTCTGAGCGGTCGCGGTCATCGCAGGTCAGCGGCCCTGGGGTCGCTCGCGGCCGAGTCTAGCAACGAGGTGTTCGGGACCTGTGGAGATGCGATGGATACGCGGGCTCCCCGGTCTCGCGTCCGGGTGTGGCTAAGCTACCGCGCCGTGATCGTTACCTCGCGTCGCGTCTGGGCGGTCGCCCTCATCCTCCTCGTGCTGGCCGCGACCGCGCCGGCCCCCGCGGCCACGGCCGCCTCGGCCAGGCCCAACTTCGTCCTGCGCTGCAAGTACACGCACACGCTGGCGGACGATCCGATCGTCTATCCGGGTCAGCCGGGCGCCGCCCACCTGCACGACTTCTACGGCAACCCGACGACGAGCGCCTTCTCGACCGCCGAGTCCATGCTCGCGGGAATCACCGAGTGCCGCGATCGGGGCGACACCGCCGGCTACTGGGCTCCCACCGCCTACCTGAACGGCGTCCAGCTCACGCCGCTCGTGATGCGGATCTACTACCTCAACCCCCCGGGTGAGCAGGTGGAGACGATCCCGCCCGGCCTGCAGATGATCGGCGGCGACATGCACGCGACGTCCGGAGCCGACAACCCCCACGTCTCGTGGGCCTGCGGGTTCACGGTCGCGCTCGGGACCCCGCGACGGGACACGCCGTACGACTGCACCTCCTTCGACTCCCATCCGTTCGTCGACGGCGTCATCGCCATCATCGACATGCCGAACTGCTGGGACGGTATCGGCCTGCGGCCCGAGAACGTCACGTACCCGGTGGCCGGCGACTGCCCCCCGAGCTTCCCGCGCGTGCTGCCTCGGCTCAGCCAGCGCATCCACTACGGGATCATGAACCCGCTCAACCCGGACGGCAGCGTCGCGCTGTCCTTGTCGAGCGGCCCCTACTACTCGATGCACTCGGACTTCTGGAACACGTGGCAGCAGGAGCGCCTGGACCAGCTGGTGCAGAACTGCCTGATCGCCGAGGTCCACTGCGGCGACGTCCGCAACCCGAGGGAGGTCGCCTGGACCCGGCAGTTCGGAACGTCGAGATACGACCACGCGTTCGCGAGCGCCGCCGACGCCACCGGGGTCTTCGTGGCCGGGTTCACCAAACGCAGCATCGACGGCCTGGCCCATGCGGGGCAGGCCGACGCGTTCGTCCGCCGGTACGACCCGAACGGCACCACGCTCTGGACGGCGCAGTTCGGCGGCCAGGGCGTCGACCAGGCCCTGGCGCTCGCCGCGGACGAGACGGGCGTGTACGTGGCCGGCTTCACCGACGCCACGTTGCCGGGTCGGACGAGCAACGGAGGGCAGGACGCGTTCGTGGCCAAGTTCGGCCTCGACGGCGAGCCGATCTGGACCAACCAGTTCGGGACTTCGGGCAACGACCAGGTCTTCGGCATCGCGCTCGATGAGGAGGGCCTGTTCGTGGCGGGCTCGACCGACGGCGTGTTCACCGACGAGGTCGGCGCCGGGGGCGTGGATACGTTCATCCGCAGGTTCACCCTCAGCGGGCTCCGCCAGTGGACCGTGCAGCTCGGCACGCCCGGCACCGACCGGCCCACCGGCGTCGCCGGGGACGGCTCGAACGTGTACGTGGCGGGGATCACCGACGGGACGTTCCCGGGGCAGGAGAACGCCGGATCCTCCGACGTGTTCCTCATCAAGCACGATCGCCACGGGGCCCTCCTGTGGGCTCGCCAGCACGGGACCCCCGGCCTCGAGCAGGGCCCCGGCTCGGGGCCGCAGGCGCCGATCGGCCCCTCCGGGCTCGCCGTGAACCCCCACGGGGCGTTCGTGGTCGGGACCACCGACGGGGCCTTCCCGGGGCAGACGAACGCCGGCGCGACCGATGGGTTCCTCATCAAGTACGACGTCAACGGGATCAGGCAATGGGCGCGGCAGTTCGGGACGCCGGAGGCCGACGAGGCCTTCGGTGTGGACGTGTACTCGGCCCGAGCGACCGTGGCGGGATCGACGCTCGGCGCCTTCCCCGCCTGGGCCAACCAGGGCGAGTACGACCTGTTCATCCGCCGGTACCGCGCGAGCGGCAAGGACGAGTGGACGCATCAGTTCGGCACGCCGGAGAGCGAGCGGGTCTTCTCCCTGTCGTGGGCGGCCGGCGCCCTCTACCTGGCCGGGTGGATCCACGGCGCGTTCCCCGGCGAGACCTTCTACGGGGACCGCGACGCGTTCGTCGCGAAGATCCTCTAGGGAGCGAACTCCTCGAGCGCTCGCGCGTAGGACAGGCCGTAGCCCTCGGCCAGGTCCTGCTCGGAGATGCCGAGGTCGACCAGTGCGCCGCCCCATCGCGAGAGCGCCCGGCGCGTGGGGTCACGCAGGAGGGCGAGGGTGCCCTCGATCGCCCGGGCGTAGACGTGGGCCGTGGCCTCGTCCCGGGCTTGCGCCAGCACCCGCTCGCGCGCGGCCTCGCCGATCCGACGTCGGCGCTCGGGATCCTCGACCAGCCCGCGCAGCGCGCTCGCGAGCTCCGCCGCCTCCAACCGGCCCGACGGAACTCGCACCACCACGTCCTCGGGCAGGTCGAGGTAGGTACCGGTGGCGCTCACGACCGTCGCACGCCCGCACTGCATCGAGCGCGCGAGCGAGCCGCTCACCTCGCCCCGGTGCGGGAAGCGGAGGTCGACGCTCACGTCCGCCGCGCACATCCAACCGAGGAAGTCCTCGTCGCTCACGTCGGTGTGCACGCTCACCCGGCCGCCGAGGCCGCTCGCCCGCACGACGGGTTCGAGGTCGTACCCCTCGATCGTCCGGCCGACGAGTACCACGTGGACGTCCTCGGGCAGCGTCCCCGCCGCCGCGAGGACCACGTCGATCAGCTTCGCCTCGTTCTGATCGCCGAACACGCCGATCAGCGTGCGCATGCCCATCACCTCGAGCGACGCACGGAGCGCCGGGCCACGCGCGAGCGCGCGGCGGACGTCCTGGTCGCGCTCGACCACCGGGTGCGGCGCGACGTACACGGG
>DASSJM010000004.1:0-45578 GCA_035691205.1 Actinomycetota bacterium | reverse complement strand
TGGTGGAGGTGAGGGGATTTGAACCCCTGACCCCTGCCGTGCGAAGGCAGTGCTCTACCGGACTGAGCTACACCCCCGGAACGGCCTCAGGGTAGCAGGGGCTCGCGATCCGAAGGCTCCCTACTCTTCCTTGCCGAGCACATCGCGGGCATGACGGTCGAGCGCGTCGTGTAGGTCCTGCGAGACCCGAGCCACCGACAGGTCGCCGCGGGTCTTCTCGATAAGGCTCCTGGCTACGTCCGTGGACCGGCGCAGGTTGCCGGTGATGGCGTCCGGGTAGTCCATCGTCACGAGGATCGAGTACAGGTCGTCCATCGTGGCCAGCACGCGCTCACCCTCCGCGACGCGGCCGCCGCGGAGCAGGTCGAGCGCGTATCGGCGGGCCTCGCCGATCGCCTCGGCGATGCCGTTCAGGTAGGGGGCGTCCTCGACGCCGATCTCCTCGGGGGTGGGCGCCGGCAGCCCTGTCACGACGGCCTCCGTGAAGCGCGCCTCCGCGTACTCCTTCTGCGCGTCCTGCAGGTACCCGGCGAAGGCGATGTCGGGGTGATCGCGGACGGCGCGCAGGCCCTCGTCGATCGCCGCCCGGGCGTCGTCCATCAGGCCGTGCGCCACGTCGAGCTCGCCGCGGTGGATCGCGCGGATCGCGTTCGCGCACGCGCGGATCGCCTGGCGGGAGGCGGGCAGGGCGCGCTCGCGCGCCGCCATGCGTTCGTCGAAGCGGCGACGGAGCTCCTCGGAGACCGCGACGAGATCCACGCGGAGAAGGTTAGACGCGAGCGGCGCTGAGCGTGCTCGCCCGTCTGACCACGATCTGGGGCGCGTCCTCGCGGAGGGTCGCGAGCCCGTTGTAGGCGGGGCGGGCGGTCCGGCCCGCCGCATCGGCCGCGTACCGCTGCCTCGCGGGCGTCGGTCGGGCCGGTACCGCGACCTCGCGCGGTGGGGTCGCGGGGCGAGCGCTCGGGTGCTGAGCCTTCATCGAGAGCAGGAGCCACACGTACGCGCCGAGCGCGACCAGCAGGACCGCGGTCGCGTACCAGATGGCTCGGAGCGGCGGGACCAGCCCGATCAGGGCGGTGAGCACGATGCTCTCGATGAGGACCACGAGGATGCGCCGGCGGCGCTCACGCGCCCGTGCCTGCGCCCGGGCGCGGGTCCCGATGAACGTCGTCCCCTTGCGCGGGGTGACGATCCACCGTCCGTCCGCGCCGCTCTCGGTCTCCGCCAGCAGATCCATGTCGCGCTCGAAGTCCTCCACCGTTCTCCTGGGGGTCGTGACGGGGGTTCGCCTGAACGATGGGAGGAGGAACGCCGCCCACATGACCCCGAGGGCAACGAGCAGCAGCCAACCCATCTTCCCCAAGCCCCCCCTGTCTCGGAACCCCGGTCCGTACAAGATGTTGGGCTGGGAAGGGAACCTAGCACCCGAGATGTGGGGCTACAAACACCTCCGGTCATCTCGTTGACGGGGCGAGCAACGCGTCGCGCGGGGAACGTGATGCTCGATCGCTACGCGTCGGCCACGTAGTGACCGCTCTTGCCGCCGCGCTTCTCGAGCAGACGGAGCCCGTCGATCCGAGCGGCACGGTCGTAGGCCTTCGCCGTGTCGTACAGGCTGAGCGCCGCCACCGCGGCTGCCGTGAGCGCCTCCATCTCGACTCCGGTGCGGTCGCGCGCGCGGACCGTGGCCCGTACGACGATCTTGCCGGCTTCCACGTCGGGCTCGACCAGGACCTCGGCGCCCGTGACGGCGATGGGGTGACAGAACGGGAGCAGGTCGGGCGTGCGCTTCACGCCCATGATGCCGGCGATCCGGGCGGCCTCGAGCGGGTTGCCCTTGGGCGTCCCGGCGACGAGCTGCGCGCATGCGTCAGAGGTGAGGGACACCACGCACTCGGCGACCGCCTCGCGGTCGGTCACCTCCTTGGCGCCGACCTCGACGATGCGGGCGGTGCCCCCGTCGCCCCCCATCCCTCAGTCCTCGGCCGAGCGGAAGAGCATGACCCTGACCTCGCTCCCGGCCCGCGCCGTCTCGACGCCCGCGGGCACGATCGCCAGGCCGTTGGCCCGGGCGACCGTCCCGATCAGGTTGGACCCTCGGGCGCCGGTGGAGGTAGCCACCCAGCCCTCATCGGTGCGCTTGACGCGGACCCGCGCGAACTGCGTCTTGCCAACCGGACCGACGATGTCCTCCTCCAGGCGCGCCGTGACCTCCGGACGGAACACCTGACGCCGGGACATCATCTTCATCAGCGCGGGGCGGATGAAGACCTCGAAGCTGACGAACACGCTGACGGGGTTGCCGGGCAGGCCGAAGTACGGCTTGCCCTCAACCGCGCCGAAGCCCTGCGGCATCCCCGGCTGCATCGCGACACGGTAGAAGTCGACCTCGCCCCGGCGGAAGAAGGCCGCCTTCACCACGTCGCGCTCGCCCACCGAGACGCCGCCCGAGGAGACGAAGGCGTCCGCCTGCAACAGGTGCGAGAAGACCGTCTCCTTGAACGAGTCCACGTCGTCTCGGACGATCCCGGCGAGGATCGGCACGGCGCCCGCCTCGCGGAGGGCGCCGAACAACGTGTAGGCGTTGGAGTCGCGCACCTGTCCGTACTCGGGGCTCTGCGTCGGCGCGAGGAGCTCGTCCCCGGTGGACAGCACCACGACCCGCGGCCGCGGGTGCACCAGCGGGTGGGAGATCCCGGCGGTGGCGAGCAGCCCCAGCTCGGGCCCCTGCAGCCTGCGCCCGGCCGGGACGAGCGTCTCGCCCCCGCGTACGTCCTCGCCGGCCGGACGGACGTGCCTGCCCTCGGGGGAACCGGACAGGATCCGCACGCGATCCCCGACGGGCTCGCAGTTCTCGATGGGCACGATCGTGTCGGCGCCGGCGGGGATGGGGGCCCCGGTGGCGATCTGGAAGGCCTCGCCTCCGCCGACCGTCCCCTCGGGGCGCTCCCCGATCGCGGCCCGCCCGACGACGCGGAGCTCGACGGGCGAGGCGGGGGTGGCTTCGGCCACCTCGGAGGACCGGACCGCGTAGCCGTCCATCGCCGAGGACGCGAAATCGGGCAGGCTGCGCTCGGCGACCACGGTCTCGGCGAGCACGCAGCCGTAGGCCTCGGTGAGCGGCAGCTCGAGGGGCTGGAGCGGCTTGATGGCCGCGAGCACGCGCTCGCGAGCCTCGTCGACCGGGATCAGGCCCTCTCCGCTGTCGTGGTCGTGGACGTGATGGGAGCTCGCCATGCGCCTCAGTCTATCGGCGGCGCCCCGCGACCCGGCCTTCCTAGAGCAGCTTCTTGCGCGCCACGAGGTCAGCGAGCCAGACCGACAGCTCCGGACCGATGTCCTCCCGCTCGATCGCCAGCTCGATCGTGGCCTTCACGTAGTCGAGCTTGTTGCCCACGTCGAACCGACCCCCCTCGAACACGTGCGCGTAGACCGCCTGCTCCTGCGCGAGCAGGTTGATCGCGTCCGTGAGCTGCAGCTCACCTCCGACCCCCGGCTGCGTCTCCCTGAGGCAGTCGAAGATCTCCGGCGTCAGGATGTAGCGCCCGATCGCCGCCAGGTTGGACGGGGCCTGCTCTGGCTCGGGCTTCTCCACGATCGAACGTACGCGCGCCAGGCGCTCGTCCTCGACGAACTCGGGCTCGATGCAGCCGTACCGCGCGACCTCGTCGCGCGCCACCTCCATCGCGGCCAGCACGCTCCGGCCGTAGCGGTCGTGGATCTGGAGCATGTCCTCCAGCAGCGGGTTGGACTCGGCCATGATGTCGTCGCCGAGCAGCACGGCGAACGGCTCGTCCCGGACGTGATCCTCGGCAGAAGCGACGGCGTGTCCGAGCCCCAGCGGATCCCGCTGACGGATGTAGTGGATCGTCGCCATGTCCGAGATCTCGCGGACCTGCTTCAGCTCGTCGAACTTGCCCTTCATCTCGAGGAAGTGCTCGAGCTCGAACGAGCGGTCGAAGTGATCCACGATCGCGTGCTTGCCGCGACCCGTGATCACGATGATGTCGGTCAGTCCCGCGCGGACGGCCTCCTCCACGACGTACTGGATCGCGGGCTTGTCGAGGAGCGGCAGCATCTCCTTGGGCTGTGCCTTGGTCGCGGGCAGGAACCGCGTACCGAGCCCCGCAGCCGGGATCACCGCCTTCGTGACCTTCGACATCGGCC
The DNA here is from genome assembly GCA_035691205.1 of Actinomycetota bacterium. GTDB lineage: Bacteria > Actinomycetota > UBA4738 > UBA4738 > HRBIN12 > DASSJM01. The sequence continues at coordinate 41,411 of DASSJM010000004.1, read as the reverse complement.
TTCCCCCTCAGCCGGGAGCCGGGAGTGTACCCCTATCGGGGAGCGCCATGCGTCGGGCGAACGGGGGTCGCCGAGGCGCCGGTACACTTCGGGCCATGCCGACCTACGAGTACGAGTGCACGGCGTGCGGCCAGCACATCGAGGTCTTCCAGCGTTTCTCCGAGGATCCGCTCACGACGTGCGGGGTGTGCGGCGGTCCCCTGCGCAAGGTGTTCCACCCCGCTGGCATCGTCTTCAAGGGCTCGGGCTTCTACGCGACGGACAGCCGCTCGAAGAAGCCCTCGACGACGAGCTCGAAGAAGGACGGGGACGCCGGCTCGGGCTCGGCGGGGTCGGACGGCAAGTCCTCGTCCAAGCCCTCGTCGACGGGCGCCCCCTCGTCCGGAGAGGGCGGCTCGACGTCGAAGGCGAGCACCGCGTCGGAGGCGTCATGAGTCCCGCGGAGATCGGCGTGTTCGGCGGCTCGGGGTTCTACTCCTTCCTCGAGGACGCCGAGGTCGTGGGGGTGACGACCCCCTACGGTGAGCCCTCGGCGCCTCCGGTGGTCGGCACGATCGGAGATCGCCGGGTCGCGTTCATCCCCCGCCACGGTGTGAAGCACCAGTTCCCCCCGCACGCGATCAACTACCGCGCCAACCTGTGGGCGATGAAGGAGCTCGGCGTCACGCGCATCATCGGACCGTGCGCGGCCGGGTCCCTCCAGGTGGACGTCGGCATCGGCGACTTCGTCGTGTGCGACCAGGTCGTCGATCGCACGCGCGGGCGGCCGCACACCTTCTACGACGGACCCGTGACCACCCACATCTCCTTCGCGGATCCCTACTGCCCGACGATCCGCGAGGTCCTCGTTCGGACGGGCCGGGAACTCGACCTCTCCATCCACGACGGCGGGACGATGGTCGTGATCGAGGGCCCGCGGTTCTCCACACGCGCAGAGTCCGAGTGGTTCAACCGCGAGGGCTGGCACACGCTCAACATGACCGGGTATCCGGAGGTCGTCCTCGCCCGCGAACTCGAGATCTGCTACGCGAACGTCTCGCTGATCACCGACTACGACGTGGGCGTGCCCGGAGCGCCGCCCGTGAGTCACGAGGAGGTGGTCCGCGTGTTCGGCGAGAACAACGCCCGGCTGCGAGACCTCCTGTTCGAGATGACCCCCACGATCCCAACTGATCGAGACTGCGTGTGCGCGACCGCCCTGACGAACGCGCGCTTCGAGGTGTCCGAGTGAGCGAGAAGGTCCTGGTCACCGTCGAGCTCCGATTCACGACCGAGGACGACCCGCAGCAGCTCGGCGAGCGCGTCCGCGAGTCCGTGTCGCAGATCGTGGGCCGAGAGAACCTCGAGGAGTTCCGGGTGCGCGTGCTGCCGCTCGCCCCGCCGAAACGGCCGCGCTCGGTGTGACGCGCTTCACAGCCCGCCGACCCTCGGCCCGGTAGCGTTCGTCCCGCCCCCTCGCTCATCACGAGGAGGTGCGCGTGGTCCTTCGGCGATGGTCGCCGCGCTCCAAGCTCCTGCTGGTGCTCGCGGTGGTTGCGGGTGCCGGCTCGTTCTCCCTCGTGCGCGGCTACGCCGCCGATCTCGAGGCGCTCCGCCCGACCGGCGGACCCGTTGCCGTTGTCGTCGCCTCGCGGTCGCTCGAGCGGGGCCGGGTCCTGGAGGAAGCCGACCTGGCCCTCGAGGAGATCCCGCCCGCGTACGCCCCACCCGGCGCCGTGGCCTCGATCTCGGAGGCCGTCGGCCTGACGCTCGTCGGCGATCTCTCCGAGGGAGAGGCGATCACGGAGACGCGCGTCGGGCGAACCGGTGGACCGGTCGCCGCGGCGGTGCCCTCGGGCCTGCGCGCCTTCGTGGTCCAGACGGTCCTGCCGGCCGGCGTCGTGCGCCCCGGCGACCGCGTCGACGTCCTTGCGACGTTCGGGGGACCCCGTCCGTACACGGACACGGTCGGCGCGGACATCGAGGTCCTCTCCGTGCTGGATGCGGCGGAGGACTTCGCGGCCGGCGGCGCGGACGGGCCGTCCCTGGTGCTGCTCGTGAGCCCCGACGCGGCCGAGCGACTCGCACACGCCACCGCCTTCGGACAGATCTCGGTCACGATCGCCCCCGCCGCGTCCGCTGGCCCCTGAGCGACTCCGCGCCGATAGGATGACCGCTCCCCGACGCGGAGCGAACGGAGCGCGCCCTGACCATCCTGCAGGCGATCGTCCTCGGCATCACGCAGGGGATCACCGAGTTCGCGCCGATCTCGAGCTCGGGGCACCTGATCCTCGTGCCGTGGCTGTTCGACTGGCCGATCCTGGCCGATCCCGACCTGAACAAGACCTTCGACGTCGCGCTTCACATCGGCACGCTGGTCGGCGCGCTCGTCTACTTCCGCCATGACGTGTGGCGCTACCTGCGCTCGTGGATGCGTTCGATCGGCGCCCGGCGGATCGTCACGGCCGACGAGCGCCTGGCCTGGGCCCTCGTCGTGGGCACGATCCCCGGCGTGATCGCCGGCGCGACGCTCGAGGGGGTGATCCAGGACCAGCTCGGGCAGCCATGGCTGATCGCCGTGATGCTCGCGGTGTTCGGCGTGGTGCTCTACGTGGTCGACCGGATGGCCGCGGTCCGCCGGCACCTGGACGATCTCACCGTGCGCGACGGGCTGGTGCTCGGGGTCGCGCAGGCGCTCGCACTGCAGCCTGGCGTGTCGCGCTCGGGGGTGACGATCACCGCAGCCCGCGCGATGGGGTTCGACCGTGAGACGGCGGCCCGGTTCTCGTTCCTGCTCTCGCTGCCGATCATCGCGGGAGCCGCGATCTACAAGGGCTCGGACCTCGTGTCCTCGGGAGGGATCCCACCTGGGATGACCGGGCCGTTCCTGGCGGGGATCGCCGCGTCGGCGGCGAGCGGCTTCCTGGTCATCGCCTTCCTCTTGCGGTACCTGCGGCGGCACGACTTCGCGATCTTCATGTGGTACCGGATCGCGGTCGCGCTGTTGGTGCTGGGAGTCGCCGCCGGCGGGGTCCGCTCGGCGACGCTCTAGGCCGCGGGCTCGAGCGGGGCGACGCCGAAGCCCACGCTGAAGCGACGACACCAGATCACAGCCGTCTCGACGTCGTCGAGGTCCACGGATCTCGGGATCTCGTAGTTCGAGCTCCCGATGTTGCCCTTCAGCGCTCCGAGGTCGACGACCACACCGTCGTCCCAGACGTGCCAGTCCTCGGACACGGGCTGGTCGGTGAGGATCACGCGCAGGTCCGGGCCGTTCGACGTCTCGAGGTCCTCGAGACGCAGGAACCGCGACCCGTCCTCGAGCTCGATGACGATCGCGGTCCCGGAGGTCTCGTGCTCGAGGCCGCCGAGCCCCCCGCTCGCGAGCACGACGGGTCCGGCCCCTCGTTCGCCGCCGCCCCCGGCGCCACTTCCGCTGCCGCCCTCAGCACCCCCGCGGGCCTGCTCGGTGCTTCCGACGACACCCCCACCGTCCCCGGCCTCCGCATCGTCCACCGCCCCCGAGACCACCGGCGGCGCCTCGTCGATCGTCCGGTCGACGACGAGGTTCCATGGGGCGAACCAGTACAACGCGAGGCCACCGAGCACCGCCACGACGGCAACCAGGGCGGTCCCGCGAGGGTGGCGCTTCATCGTCTGGGCGATCTGCATCGGGATGCCTCCGCTGAGGTGGTGTCGAAGTGGGCTCCGACCGTGCCCGCGGCCACGATACGGACCCGGTGCTTACGGAAGGCTTACCGGACGCGATCCTCCAGGTGATCAGGCTCGGGACCGCGGGCCGGTAAGGAACCCGCAACATCCCTGGTGCAAGATGAACGGATGAGCGCCCCGGCGAGCCGCATCCTGGTGGTCGACGACGAGCCGATGGTGCGCGAGGTGCTCGCCCGGTACCTCGAGAAGGAGGGGTTCGAGGTCCGGACGGCCGAGGACGGCGAGCAGGCGCTCACCGAGTTCGAGGCCTCGACGCCGAACCTCGTGCTCCTGGACCTGATGCTGCCGCGCATCGACGGGCTCGAGGTCTTCCGGCGGATGCGGGAACGCGCGCCGGCCGCCGTGATCATGCTCACCGCCAAGGGCGAGGAGACCGATCGGGTAGTCGGGCTGGAGCTCGGGGCCGACGACTACGTCACGAAACCCTTCTCGCCCCGTGAGGTCGTCGCACGGGTCCGCGCCGTGCTGCGCCGCACCGGATCGGCGCTGGGCCACGCCGACGTCGTGGAGTTCGACGGCGTGCGGATCGACGGTCCGAGGCGCGAGGTCACGCGAGGAGGCCAGCCGATCCACCTCACGCGCAAGGAGTTCGACCTCCTCGAGCTCCTCGCCTCGAACCCGGGACGCACCTTCACACGTGTGGAGCTGCTGGACGAGGTCTGGGACTTCGCGTGGGACGGCGACACCTCGACCGTGACGGTCCACGTCCGCCGTCTCCGCGAGAAGATCGAGAGGGACCCCTCGAGCCCACGTCACCTGGTGACCGTGTGGGGCGTCGGGTACCGGTTCGAGCCGTGATCGGCTGGCGCGCGATCGCCCTCGCGGCCGCGGTCGCGGTCGCGGGGGCACTCGGAACGCTCCTCGCGGGGGCGATCGTCGGGATGGACTCCGGCGAGCTGGCGCACCTCGCCGCGCTCATCGCTCCGGCGCTGCTCGCCACGATCGTCGCCATCGCCCTCACGCGCGTGCTCCTTTCCAAGGCATCGATGCGCCAGGGCATGGTGGCGGTGGCGTTCGTCGGCGCGGTCGCCGCGATCGCGAACCTCGTGGTGCTCGCCCGCCAGATGGTCGTCGGCGAGCACGACGCGACGACGCTCGCGGTGCTGTTCCTGTACTCGGCCGCCGCGGGCGTCGGCGCCGCTCTCGCGCTCGCCGGGTCGCGGGCCCGCGCCGTGGATCGCCTGGCCGAGAACGCCCGCCGGCTCGGTGAAGGAGACCTCGCGGCCCGGGTCGGCCAGCTCGAGGCCGGCCCCGAGCTCGACACGCTGGCGCGCACGCTCGACGAGATGGCCGAGCGACTGCAGCGGGCCCAGGAGCGCGAGCGCGAGGTCGAGGCCACCCGGCGAGACCTGGTGACCGCCGTCTCGCACGACCTGCGGACCCCGCTCGCGAGCCTGCGGGCCATGGTGGAGGCGATCGACGAGGGCGTCGTGGACGACCCGCCGACGATGCGCCGATACGCGGGCGAGATGCGACGCTCGGTCGACCAGCTCGTCGCGATGGTGGACGACCTGTTCGAGCTCGCCCAGCTGGACGCCGGCGCCATCGAGGCCGAGACGACCCGCGCGACGCTCGGGGAGGTGGTGCGCTCGGCGGTCGCCACGGTCGAGCTCGCGGCCGAGGAGAAGGGCCTCTCGGTCATCGCCGACCTGAACGGGACCGAGGAGCTTCCGTGCTCCCCCCGCCTGATCCGGGTGCTGCAGAACCTCTTGGTCAACGCCGTCCGCCACACACCCGCCGACGGGACCGTTCGGCTCGAGGCGCATCGATCGCCCGCCGGCCTCGAGCTCGTCGTCGCCGACACGGGCGAGGGGATCGAGCCGCAGGACCTCGACCGGGTGTTCGATCCCTTCTTCCGAGGCGACCCGGCGCGGCATGGAACCGGCGCCGGGCTCGGCCTGGCGCTGGCCAAACGCATCGCCGAGGCGCTCGGGGGCACGATCGCTGCGCAGAGCGAGCCCGGTCACGGCTCTCGGTTCGCCGTCACGGTGCCCGTGCGCTGACCCGCCGCTGCGGGCCAGAAGCAACGCACGGGCAAGCGTGCCGTAAGGATCCGGCAAGGACCCGGCGCGCAGTCTTGACGGGTGAAGACCCAGGACCGTCCCTCCGAGCGGGCCCCCGACCCCGCTCCGGTCGCGGCGGCCACGGTGCGCCTCGACCGACGGATCGTGCTGGCCGGCGGAGCGATCGGGATCGTCGCCGCGGCCGTCGCGATCGGCGTCGGCCAGCTCGTAGCCGGGATCGTGAACCCGCAGGCCGCTCCCCTCCTCGCCGTGGGCCAGGGTGCGATCGACCTCACGCCCGAGTGGCTGAAGAGCTTCGCGATCCGGACGTTCGGACAGAACGACAAGGCGGTCCTGCTCGGAGGGATCGCCGCGGTGCTGCTGGTGATCGCCGTTGCCCTCGGGATCGCCTCGATCCGCCGCCCGCGCGTCGCGGTCGGGGGGCTGGTTGCGTTCGGGGCCGTGGGCGTGGCGGCGGCACTGTCACGGCCGACCGCGACCGGGGTCGACGCCCTCCCGGCGATCGCGGCCGCGCTCGCAGCGGGGCTCGCGCTCGGGATGCTCCGCCGGGCCATCGTCCCCGCCTCGACGTCGAGCGATGGTCGGCCGCCCGAGGACGAGGGCTGGGTGATGGATCGCCGCCGGTTCTTCCTCACGGGTGCCGCCGGCCTGGTGGCGGCGGTCGCCGCCGGCGGGGTCGGCAACCTGTTCGCCCGTCGGCTCCGGGCCGACGAGTCCCGAGCCGCCGTGGCGATCCCCGCGCCGGCAAGTCCGGCGGTGCCGGCCGAAGGAGCGGAGATCTCGGTCCCCGGGCTCGGGCCGTTCTTCACGCCGAACGACCGTTTCTACCGGGTCGACACCGCGCTGCTCGTCCCTGCGGTGATGGCCGAGGACTGGCGCCTTCGGGTCCACGGGATGGTCGACCGCGAGATCGAGCTCGACTACGGCCAGCTGCTGGCACGGCCGCTGATCGAACGGGACACCACCCTGACGTGCGTCTCGAACCCGGTGGGCGGCCACTACGCCGGCAACGCCCGATGGATCGGCGCGCCACTGACGCCGCTCCTGGAGGAGGCGGGCGTGCGGCCCGGCGCGGACCAGATCGTGTCGCGCTCCGTCGACGGCTTCACGATCGGCACCCCGACGGCGATCGCGATGGACGGCCGCGACGCGATGCTCGCGGTCGCGATGAACGGCGAGCCTCTGCCGATCGAGCATGGCTTCCCGGTCCGCATGATCGTGCCCGGCCTCTACGGGTACGTGTCGGCGATGAAGTGGATCGTCGACATCGAGCTTTCGACGTTCGACGCGTTCGACCCGTACTGGATCCAGCGCGGGTGGGCCGAGCGCGCGCCGGTAAAGACGATGTCGCGGATCGACACGCCGTCGCCGTTCCTGGATCTTCGCCCGGGCGAGGTGTCGATCGCCGGGGTGGCGTGGGCTCAGCACGTCGGCATCGAGCGCGTGGAGGTCGCCATCGACGACGGGCCGTGGCTGCAGGCCGATCTGGCCGCCGAGGACACGATCGACACGTGGCGCCAGTGGGTCTACAGGTGGAACGCGACCTCGGGGGAGCACCGCCTCTCGGTCCGCGCCACCGACCGCTCCGGGCAGACACAGACCACGGAGCGCGCCGAGCCGTTCCCCGACGGCGCCACGGGCCATCACACCATCGTCGTCCGCGTCGCCTGACGCGGCGGGAAGGAGGACCCATGAGGAGGACAATCCGACGTTGGGCGATCGCCCCCGCGCTCGTGGCGATCGTGCTGGTCGCGGCGGCGTGTGGCGATGACGGCGCCGCGGAGACCGCTGGCGGGGCAACCGGCGGGGACCAGGGCGAAGCCATGGATGGCGAGGAGGCGATGGGACCTTTCGGGACCGCCTGCTCGGACGTGCCGTCCGACGGCGACGGCAGCTTCGAGGGGATGATGACGGAGCCCTTGGTCACCGCCGCGGCGGCCAACCCGCTGCTGACCTCGCTCGCGGCCGACGTCGAGCTCGCCGGGCTCACCGACACCCTGAACACCGCCGATGCACTCACGGTGTTCGCGCCATCGAACGCGGCGTTCGAGGCGGCCGGCGCCGCCGACCCTGAGGGGATGGAGATGATGATGGCCGACCCGATGGGCGAGTTCGCCGACCTGCTCGCGTACCACGTGGTGGAGGGCCAGCTCGAACCCGACGAGATCGCCGGCGAGCACTCCACGCTCGAGGGCTCGACGCTCTCGGTGGAGGGAAGCGGGGAGTCCTTCACGGTGAACGGCGAGGCGATGGTCGTGTGCGGCGCGATCCACACCGACAACGCGACCGTCTACGTGATCGACGGGGTGCTGCACCCCTAGGCGTCGAGCCCGACGGGGTGCGGGCAGGCTCACGCCCCGTCGGGCTTCCGCCCGGCGCAGGTATGGACGATGGGAACGGCTCAGATCCCGGCCAGGGTCATCTCGCCGACCAGGATCGAGGGCACCCCGATCGAGGAGAACCAACGGAGGTCGCTGCCGACCGCGGCGATCGCGCGCAGCATCTCCGGAACGGTGCTCGCGATCGTCATCTCGCGCAGGGGCTCGCCGAGCGCGCCGCCGGCGATCCGCAGGCCGGTCGCGCCCACCGAGAACTCGCCGCTGATCGGGTTCGCGCCCGAGTGCACGCCGCTCACGTCTTGGACCAGCACGCCGCCGTCGGCCTGCCGCAGGAGCTCCTCGAACGACCGTTCGCCCGGCTGCACGAACAGGTTCGTCGACCCGACCCCCGGCGTCGAGCGGTACCCACGGGTCGCGTTGCCCGTCGAGCGCGTGCCGCCCCGGTGCGCCGTGTACGTGTTGTGCAGGAACCCGTTCAACGTGCCGGCCGTGAGCAGCTCGGTCCGGCCCGAGGCGACCCCCTCCCCGTCGAACGGCTCCGCGCCCGGGCCCTCGAGCAGGCGGCCGTCGTCGACGAGCGTGAACGCCTCCGAACCGACCCGCTCGCCCACCAGGCTGGCGAACAGCGACCGCCCCTTCTGGACGGCCTCGGCCGACAGCGCCCCGGCGAGCACACCGAGGAAGGACGAGGCGGCGAAGGGGTCCAGCAGGACGGGCACGCGAGCGGTCTCGGGCTTCGTCGCTCCGAGCATGCGCGCCGAGCGCTCGACCGCCTCGAGGGCCACCGAGGTGGGATCGAGATCCTCGAGGCGGCGCGCGATCTTGAACGAATGCCCGGTCTGCGTCTCGTCCCCACGCTCGGCGAGCGTGACCACGACGGCCCAGCACCCGGTTCCCCGGTACTCGGCGCGCACGCCCGCGGTCGAGGCGATCGCGACGCTGCCCACCGCGTCGCCGTAGCGCACCGCGTCGGTCTTCGCCACGCGGGGGTCGGCGGTGGTCGCGACGCGCTCCATCTCGAGCGCGACCGGGACCTTCTCGGCCGTCGTGAGCGCGGCCAGCGACTCGAAGAACAGCCCGTCCAGCGGCTCGATCGGCCCGGCGGCCGGGAGCACGTTGTGCTCATCCGGCGTGGCGAGCGCGGCGTTCTCCCGGGCGCGCGCGACCGTCGCGCGGACCTCGTCCTCCGTCGGGTCGGCGGCGTAGGCGAAACCAAGGCGACCCCCCACGATCACCCGCACGCCGACGCCCCGCGATCCGGAGAACGAGAGACCCTCGACCTCGCCGCGATGCGCCTCGACCTCGGTGCTCGTCCGCTCCTCGGCGTACGCCTCGACCTGCTCCTCGCCCTCGGCGGCCTCGACGGCCGTGGCGCACAGGTCGGCGAGCTCAGGCACCGGTGCCTCCGATCGTGATCCTCGAGATGCGGAGGGTCGGCGAGCCGCTCCCCACCGCCACGCCCTGCCCGTCCTTGCCGCAGACGCCGGGCCAGATGTCGAAGTCCGCAGCGATCGCGTCGACGTTGGACATGACCTCGATCGCGCGGCCGATCAGGTTGGCGCCTCGGACCGGCGTGGTGACCTCGCCCCGCTCGATCAGATAGGCCTCGGAGCAGCCGAACACGAAGTCCCCGGTCGCCGGGTTGGTCTGCCCGCCGGCGAGCGAGGTCACGAACACCCCTCGCTCGGTGCCGGCGAGGATCTCCGCGGGCGAGGAGGCGCCGTTCAGGATGTACGTGTTGCTCATGCGCGGGATCGGCGGGTGCGCGTAGGACTGACGACGGCCGTTCCCGCTGGACTCCACGCCGTCCGTGCCCGCCCGGATCCGGTCGTAGAGCCAGCCACGAAGGACGCCGTCGGCGAACAGGATCGTGCGTTGTGCCGGCGTCGCCTCGTCGTCGAACGAGAACGACCCCCACGCGCCCGGGACGGTCGCGTCGTCCACACCCGACAGGATCGGCGACGCGAGGACCTCGCCGATCCGGCCGCGATACACGCTTGCCTCCTTGTGGACCGCGTCGGCCTCGAGCGGGTGGCCGACCGCTTCGTGGAAGAGCACCCCGCCCATCCCCGGCGCGAGGACGGCGGTCATCTCGCCTGCGGGCGCGGGGACCGAGTCGAGCATCGCGACCGCCCGACGCGCGGCCACCTCCGCGGTGCGCGCGGGCGGATTCGCCTCCATGAACTCGGCGCCGGCCAGACCCGCCGGCCCGTGGAAACCGGTCTGGATCACCCCATCTCGGCCCGCGACCACGCTCACGGTGAGGCGGATCCTTGGCCGGAGCTCGTGCGCCCAGCGCCCGTCGCTGGTGGCGATCAGCACGCGCTGGACCGAGTCGCCGTAGGTCGAGGCGACCTGCCGGACCTCGGGGGACAGGGATCGGGCGGCGTCGTCCGCTTCGCGCACCCACGCCACCTTGTCGGCCACCGCCACCCCGGCGGCCTCACGGGTGGCCTCGTGCACCACCGGCGGCTCCAGCGTCCGAAGGTCGACGACCGTGCCCGGCCCGCCGCCGGTGATCGAGGCGGCCGCGGCCTCGGCCACCTGCAGGAGCGCGTCGCGGTCCAGGCGGTTCGAGTACGCGTAGCCGTACGAGGCGCCGTGACCGACGCGGACGCCCGCGCCTCGGTCCTGGCCTGTGGTGACCTCCTCGATCCTGCCGTCGTCCAGCCGGACCGAGAGCCCGATCCGCTCCTCGACGAACAACTCGGCGAAGTCGCCGCCGCGGGCGCGCGCGGCGCGAAGGACCTCCGCGGCGAGATCGCGGTCGAGCACGGCGGCGATGCTAGCAGGGACCCTTCGCCCGACCGACCGCGGCCATCGGATACTGTCGGCGCGGATGACACGACCGCGCACGCTTTCGATCGGCCTCGCCTCGGCCCTCGCCGCCGTCGCGGCGTTCGGCCTCGTCGCATGCTCCGAGGACGAGGACCCCGCCACGCTGCTTCCCTCGTCGGCCTTCCCGCAGGACACCGGGTCGACCTCGGGGCCGCCCACGGGCGTGACCGGGTCGACCGGTGCGACCGGGCTCCCGACCGGGTCGACCGGGCTCCCGACGGGGGCCACGGGGAACCTGCCCACCACCGCACCGAGCGGAGAGGCCGGGAACCTCACGGATGGTCAGGCCGCGATCACCGTGACCGGTGACGTCCAGGCCACGAAGGCCCTCACCAGCCTGGTCTCCTCCGTCTACGCACCGCCGCCCGGCGGGATGGCGGTCGTGTGGACCGCGGGTGGCACCGACGCGACCACGTTCGGGCTCGGCGGACTGAGCTTCACGGGGTCCCAGCCCACGGCGTCCACGCTCTCACTCACGCTCACGGTCCAGACCGAGAACGAGCTCGCGTCGTTCACGTCGACCGGCGGCGAGTGCACCGTGACGATGGGGATCGCCGGCGCCGATCAGATCGCCGGCGTGTTCACCTGCTCGGACCTCGTCGGCTCCCAGGGAGAGGTCGTCGACGTGAGCGGCTCGTTCGCCGCGCAGGGGTAGCGCCACGGCGGGTCCCTCGCGTTCGGCCCGGTCGCCGGCGGGGCTCGCCGCCCTCTCCCTCGCCGCCCTGGCCGTGCTCCTGTGGGCCTGGTTCCTGTGGCCGTTCGTCGCGAACGGCGCTCGGTTCCCGGTGGGACCCGACGGGCCCGTGTACCTGTGGTGGACCCGGCTCGCCGGCCTCGAGGGGCTCTCGGCGGTCGGGCACCGCCCCGGCGCCTCGGCCCTGACGCTGGTCCTCTCCGGCGTCACCAGGGCGGGCGTGGGCCAGGCGACGGCGGCGCTGGAGGTGGCGCTCGGCGTCGCGGTCGGCCTCGCCGGAGCCGGCTTGCTGCGGCGACGGACCAGCGCGACCGGCGCGTGGCTCGGCGGGCTCCTCGCCGGGACCTTCGCCGTGCATCTCGCGGCGGGCTACCTCGCGAACCTCGCGTTCGTCCCGGCGTTCCTCGCCTCAGCAACCATGCTCGACGAGGGCCGCCGACGCTCCACCGTCCTCGCGGCCCTGCTGCTCGGCGCCGGGGGCCTCGCGCACCCGCTCTTCTTCCTCATCGGCGCGATCGTCCTGCTGGTCGCGGCCGTCGGCGCCGCCCGAGCCGAGCCGGGGCAGGCGCGCAGCCTCGCCGCCGCGGTCATCGGCGGGGGCGCGGTGATGGGCGCCGGGCTCCTCGCGCTCCTCGTGGGCCCCCGGCCGCCGCGCGTCGACACGTCGAAGGACGCGTTCCTGCGACGGGCGGGGCTCACGGCCGAGCTGCGGGACGCCTACCGCGACCGGTACGTCCAGCGATGGGCTCGCTACGTCCAGTGGGTTGCGATCCCGCTCGCCCTCCTCGGCTCGTCGAGGGCCGAGGGGAACGCCGGGCGGATCCTCCGGGCGTGGCTGTGGGTGACGATCGTCGGGATCGTGGTCGCGTTCGCGAGCGGGTGGATCCCCGCCGACCGGTTCGTGACGTTCGGCTTCGCGGTGCCCCTGCTCGCCGCGCTCGGGCTCGAGCGGATCCGCCTGCGGCTCGCGGCGCGGTGGCTCCTGGGGTGGTCCGTCGTCGTCGCCCTCACCCTGCTGATGCTGGCCGGCTCGGCGATCGCCTGGGACCGGCAGGAGCCGTTCCTGTCCGAGGACGAGGTCCGCGCGGCCACGATCGCCGCGGGGATCGGCCCACGGGAGGGACCGATGGCGTTCCTGATCGACGCCCCGAAGGGCGAGGCGTCCTTCTTGGCGAGCCGCGCCGGCAACGTGATCCGGGCCAGCGTCCCTCCCGACCGGATCCGCGACGTCGTCGTGGTGGTCCCACCGCGGGCGTCCCAGGATGAGGTCCGACGCGCGCTCGAGGAGCTGACGGCCGCCGACCTGCGGATCGCGGAGGCGCGGGCCGGGCTCGAGGCGCCCATGTTCGTGCTGACGCCCTTCTTCGACCCGGCGCGAGCCCCCGAGGGCGCGACGGTCGTCGACCCTGGGCTGCTCGTCGCCGGGGAGGAGCCGGATCCACTCCAACCCTCGTCCGCGGCCGAGATCGCGTGGTCGAGCCTCGGCGCGCTGTTGCTGCTCGGGGTCGTGGGGTTCGGATGGGCCCGGGTCGGTCTTGCCGACGTGGTGACCGCCACCGCGGCCTCGCCCGCGGTGGGGATCGGCGCGGTGATCCTGGCTGCGGTCGCGCTCGATCTCGTCGGCGTGCGGATCGGGACGGTGGGCGGCGCGATCGCGGCCTCAGCCCTCGCGGGCGGGAGCGGCTACCTCGTCCGGTTCGTCCTCGAGCGGCGCGTCGGCGCGGGTGCGCCGCCACAGGTCCACGAGCAACCAGCCGAGTAGCCCGATCACGACCGGCGTGATCACGTAGTGCCCGAACAGGACGTTCGCGTCGTACGCGCGCGCGAACGATGCCGGCTCGGAGGTCCACTGCGACAGCGTGAGCGCCACGCCGGTCGCGACGAGCACCGCGCGCGGCACGCGCGGGAGCAGCCAGGCGAGGGGCAGGGCCCAGGTCACGTACCAGGGCAGCAGGACCGGCCCGAGCAGCATGAGCGCGAGCAGCCCCCATCCCCAGGACGCTCCGACGAGCGCCGATCCGATCGCGGGCGCCCGCCGGACGACCAAACGCGCGATCGCCGCGAGCGCGCCGACGAGCAGCAGCGGGACCACCACCCGTGGGACGAACCCGAGCGCGTCACCGGACACGGCGTCGAAGAGGCGCCGGAAGAACCGGGACGGGGCCAGCCAGCCCTCGTGCGTGGCCAGCTCGGCCATCCCGAGCGTCGGATCGGAGGTGTTCAGGAACGGAGCCGCCGCGACGAGGCCGAGCAGCGCGGCGATCGCGACGTGCGGCGCCAGGCTTCGGAGCCGCTCCCCGCGCGGCCGGCGCGCCGCGACGGCGATCCACAGCAGCAGCAGGGGCACCGCCGCCGTGACCTTCACGAGCACGCCGAGCGCGAGCGCGACCGTCGCCCATCGCTCCCGTTCCGCGAGCATCAGCGCGATCGCCGCGGCCACCGCGAGCATCACGACGACGTCGTTGTGACCGCTCGCGACGCTCTGGAACACGACGACCGGGTTCAGCCCGATCAGCGCGAGGGCGAACGCCTCCCGCTCGGGACGCACGCGCCGGAGCAGGCGCGAGACGACGAGCAGCGTCGCGAGGCTCGCAGCGATCGCCAGCACACGGAACGCGGCGACGACCGCGCCGACGTCGTCGACCGCCCGGACGACGAGCGAGGAGGCGTGGGTCCACAGCGGCCCGTAGACCGCCGGCGTGTCCACCCACTTCGGCCCGACGAACGCGGCGAGCGCGTCCGCCGGGTAGTCGGCCGGCGTCGCGACGTACGGGTTGGCGCCGTACCGCGCCGCGATCCGGCCGTAGGAGGCGTAGGAGTAGACGTCGCGCGAGAACAGCAGGGGGAGCAGCAGGAGCAGCGCGAGGTACCCGACCGACAGCGCGAGCACGGTCCCCGGGCGGACGCTCCCCCGCCACGCCTCACGCAGGACGAGCAGGAACGCGGCCGCCGCGAGCGACACCGCGATCACCCCGACGACGGCGAGCGCGTTCCCGTGGACCTGGTCGAGCCCGACGCGCTCGGCGAGCCAGCGCAGCGGGCCCGAGGGCTCGGAGGGCAGGACGGGCGTGAAGGGCGAGCCCGGGGTCGCGGCGACGAGCGCCACCAAGGCGAACGAGCCCGCCGACGCCCACAGCGCGAGCCGGCCGTTCCTCGCCCGGGCGCCAGCGTCCGCCGACGATCCCGATCGGGTGATCCCCACGGCCCGAGGGTAGCCGCACCCGCCCGCGGGGGCCGAGGGCTCAGCCGAACTTGCGCCCGGGACCCGTGAGCCGCACGTCGCCCGTCGTCGTGCGGACGAACACCTGCCAGTTGTAGTAGGCGTAGAAGGTCTCGGGCTCGCGACGCATCGCCTTCGCGTAGTTGGTCACGGCCGTCACGTACGAGCGCACCGGGTTGTACTCGTACAGGGCCGCCCGATAGTCCCGCGGCGCCCCGGATGCGGCCAGGTAGTTGGCGGCGCCCATCACGGCGTCCCGTTCGTCGCGGATGTCCCCGCCCATCCCGAACGTCGCCCACGTCGCCGGCAGGAACTGCATCGGCCCCTGCGCTCCCGCCGAGCTGTGGGAGACCACCCGCCCCATCCTGGTCTCGATCAGCATCACGGCGGCGAGCACCTCCCAATCGACGCCGAAGCGCTCCTCGGCGGCCTCGAAGTACCCGAGGAGGATGCCGGCCGGCTCCGGCGGCCTCGTCCGCAGGTCGGGCACCCGCTCCAGCGGCGACAGGTGTTCGTACAGGGCGGCGCCCGCAGCGACGGTTCGCTCCGCCTCGGGGACGAGCTCGTCGGGGAGCCGCGCGAGCACACGTTCGGCCAGGTGCGGATCGGACGCGAGCTCGCGGTAGATGCGCTGTTCGCGCAGGACGAGCAGCTCGAGTGCGGACGGCGGCGGCCACTCCGCGGCGCCGCCCGTCTCCACCCAGGCCACGACGGCCGCCCGCCGCGCCTCCCACGTGCGGGTCAGCTCGCGGGCGAGCGCCGGTGGTCCCGACGGGAGCCCCTCGTCGGGTTCGGGGGCGCCGGGGCCCGTCGAGGACGGTCCCGTCGAGGCGGGCGGGTCGCCCGCCACACGATCTCCTCCCGTGTCCGACGTGCAGGCCGATCCGATCGCCCCGACCAGGAGGACGAGGCCGACGATCCGCCTCATGCGAGGGTGGCGGCGTCCTCGTACGGCGACTCGAGGAGCTCCCGCACCGAGCCGTCCTTCTCGAAGAACAGGAACCGGTCCATCATCCGCATGAACCACCGGTCGTGGGTCACGGCGATCACCGTGCCCTGGTACCGGCGGATCGCCTCCTCCAGCGCATCGGCCGAGGCGACGTCCAGGTTGTCCGTGGGCTCGTCCAGCAGCAGCATCGTCGGCGAGTCGATCTCCATCAGCAGGATCTGGAACCTCGCCTGCTGGCCGCCCGACAGGAGCCCGAACGGGTTGCGCGCCGCGCGGTCGAGCTCGTACCGGGTGAGCCGGCCCATCGCCTCGTTCATCGTGAGCCCGCGTTTGCGCAGGACCGTGACGATCTCGATGTCCGCGAGGTCCGGTCGCTCGTGGAGCTGCGCGAACAGCGCCGGCTCGACCCGCGCGCCGAGCTTCCACGCCCCCTCGTGCGGGATGGGCTCGCCCGAGAGGAGACGCAGCACGTGCGACTTGCCCGAGCCGTTCGGTCCGATCACGCCGATCCGCTCCCCGAACCAGATCTCCGTGTCGAACGGGCCGACGATGTCCGCGATCGCGAGCCCCTGGGCGCGGAACGCGATCTTGCCGGTCCGTCCGCCGGCGATGCGCATCCGAACGTCCTGGGTCTCGGGGCGGGTGGGGGGCGCCTTCTGGACGTCGAAGCGCTCGAGACGGTGCTCGGCCGACCGCGCCTTCTTGGCCCACCCGTCGTTGTAGGCCGCCTTGCGCTTCATCTCCTTCACCATCGCGGTCAGGCGGCTCCGCTCCTCCTGATAGCGTCGGTGCTCTTCATCCAGGCGCCCGAGCCGCGCGTCGCGAGCCTGCGCGTACGTCGCGTAGCCGTCGGGATGCACCCACGCCGCCTTGCCCTCGAGCGTCACCACACGCGTGGCCGTGCGGTCGAGCACGGTCCGGTCGTGGCTCACGAACAGGATCGTCTTGTCCGAGGCGCGGATACGGTCCTCGAGCTCGGTCTTGCCCTCGATGTCGAGCGTGTTGTCCGGCTCGTCGAGCAAGATCGTGTCGAACGGCGACCGGAAGATCATCTCGAGCGCGAGACGCTTGCGTTCGCCGCCCGAGAGGGTCTCGATCCTCCGCTCGGCGCACTCGGGGTACCCCTCGCCGAACGCCGCGTGCGTGCACAGGTCGAACAGCACCTCGGCCTCGTAGCCGCCAACGTCGCCCCAATGGGTGAGCGCCTCCGCGTACCGGAGCTGTGCGTCCTCGCTGGGGTGATCGTGCATCCACCGCTCGGCCTTCGCGACACGAGCCGCGGCCTCCGCGATCGGCCGCTCCGCGTAGGCGAGCAGGAAGTCCCGGACGCTCGTCGGCCTCCTGTCCGAGCCGATGAACTGACGCATCAGCCCCACGCGACCATCCACCTGGACCGAGCCGGAGGCCGGGCGCTCGTCGCCGACGATCAGCCGGAGGAGCGTCGACTTGCCGATGCCGTTGGCGCCGACGAGCGCCGCGTGCTCACCCTCGGGGACGCGGAACGAGACGCCCTCGAACAGCAGCCAGCCGCCCGGCAGGGCGTAGGACACGTCGGCGAGCTCGATGTACCCCACGGTCCGACCACGCTAGCAGCCGGTCGAGCTCCGGTATCGTTCGCCCGTGCCCCGTCCCGTGATCCTCGACGTCGACACCGGCGTGGACGACCTCATCGCCCTGCTCCTCGCGGTCGCCTCGCCCGAGCTCGAGCTGGTCGCCGCCACGACCGTGTTCGGCAACGTCGACATCGACCGGACCGTACGGAACACCGCGCTCGCCTTGGATCTCGCGGGCCGTCAGGACGTCGAGGTGGCACGCGGCGCCGGCGCACCGCTCGAAGGTTCGTGGCAGCCGTTCCCGATCGTGCACGGCGAGGAGGGACTCGGCTCGTACGCGCCGAGCGGGTCCGTCCGTGGTCCCTCCGGGCGTGACGCCGCCACGCTCATCGTCGAGGTCGTCCGCGCACGGCCCGGCGAGGTGGCCCTCGTCGCCGTGGGTCCGCTCACCAACGTCGCCCGGGCGATCGATCTCGAGCCGCGACTGCCCGAGCTCCTCGGCGGGTTCACCCTGATGGGCGGCGCGTACCGCGAGGGCGGCAACGTGACGCCCCGCGCCGAGGCCAACGTGTGGATGGACGCCCTCGCCGCGGCCCGGGTGTTCGAGGCGTGGTCCGGCGCCGAGCCCGTGACGCTCCCCCGCTGCGTGGGCCTGGACGTCACCGAGCTCGTGCCGATGTCCAAGGCGGAGCTCGCCGAGGCGGTCGCTCCCGCTCCCGCGTCCCCGCTCGCCGAGCTCGTGGACGCGGCCGCGTCCTTCTACATCGACTTCCACCTGGCGTTCGGCCTCGAGGGCGGCTACCTGCACGACCCGCTCGCCGTCGCGGCGGCGATCGACCCATCGGTCTGCTCGTGGGTCGAGACGCGCGTCGAGGTCGAGCTCGAGGGCCGCTGGTCGCGGGGCGAGACCGTGACCGACCTGCGGGGGACCCGCGCCACCCCGTGGTCCGATTGGAACCCCGCCCCGAACGCGGTCGTGGCGACGGGCGTCGACACGGAGCGGGTGCTCGGCCTGGTCGTCGAGCGGCTCGCCGCGCTCGTGGGCTCCCGCGCGTGAGCCCCACGCTCGCCGTGCTCGGCGCGATCAACGTGGACCTCATGGTCAGCGCGCCGGCGCTTCCCGGCCCGGGCGTCACGATCACGGGCGGCACGTTCTCGCGCCATCACGGCGGCAAGGGCGGGAACCAGGCGGTCGCGGCGGCCCGGGCGCTGGGTGGCTTCGGCAACGTCGTGATGCTCGGGTGCGTCGGCGACGACGACCTCGGCCGCGACGCCCTCGAGGCGCTCCGCAGGGACGGGATCGACGTGTCCGGCGTGGCCACGACCGCGGCGGCGCCGACCGGCGTCGCGCTGATCGTGGTCGACGGTACCGGCGAGAACCAGATCGCCGTCGCACCGGGTGCGAACCTGGCGTGCAAGCCGTCCGCGGTCCAGGCCGAGCTCGAGCGGACGCGGCCGGACCTCGTCCTCGAGAGCCTCGAGGCATCCCCCGACGCGACCACGGGCGCGGCCGAGTGGTGCCAGGCCAACGACGTGCCGCTGCTCCTGAACCCCGCCCCGGTGCAGCCGTGGGCGCGCGACCTGCTCGGCGCCGCCTCCTACCTGACGCCGAACGAACACGAGCTGGAGGCCCTCGGCGAGCTGCCGAGCGCGCTCGTGGTGATCGAGACGCTCGGCGCCGCCGGGGCGGCGATCCGGGCCCCGGGAGCCGACGAGGTCCGCATCCCGGCCCCTCAGGTCGAGGCGGTGGACTCCACCGGCGCCGGCGACTGCCTGAGCGGCGTGCTGGCGGCGGGGCTCGCCGAGGGGCTCGACCTGGCCGGCGCGGTCCGGCGGGCGGTCGTCGCGGCCGCCCTCGCGGTGACCGCGGCCGGCGCGCGCGAGGCCATGCCGTCGCGCTCCGAGATCGACCGTTTGGCGGGCTGAGCTCAGGACCTCGCCGAGGCCCGCTCGTGCTCGAGCGACAGCTGCCCGCACGCGGCGTCGATCTCGCGTCCGCGCGTGTCGCGCACCGTCACCGCCACCCCGGCGTCCTCGAGGATCGACACGAACGCCCGGATCCGCTCGGGCGGACTGGGCTGCGACGGCCAGCCGGGCGTGGGGTTCAGCGGGATCAGGTTCACGTGCGCCCGGAGGCGCAGCGCGATGGGCGCCAGCCGCTCGGCCTGTTCGTCCGAGTCGTTCGTCCGGTCGATCATGGCCCACTCGATGCTCGGACGGCGATGCGTGCGCTCGCGCCACGCGTCGATCGCGTCCTGGAGCGCGCCGAGCGGCCACAGGCGGTTCACCGGCACGAGCGCGTTCCGCGTCTGGTCGTCGGCGGCGTGCAGGCTCACCGCGAGGCCGACCTGCGGGAAGGCGTCGCCGAGCCGCTCGATCGCGGGGGCGACGCCGACCGTGGACACGGTCACGTGCCGGTCGCCCACCCCCATCGGGCCCGTGATCGCCTCGAGGGCGCCGAGGGTGTGACGCTCGTTCGCGAGCGGCTCCCCCATCCCCATGAACACCACGTTCGTGAGCCGGCGCGGCGTCGAGGCCGGGAGCCGCTCGGCCTCGCGCCGGCCCCACAGCACCTGCGCGGCGATCTCGCCCGAGGTCAGGTTGTTCCGAAGACCCATCTGTCCCGTGGCGCAGAACCCGCATCCCATCGCGCATCCGGACTGCGTCGAGACGCACACCGTCACGCGGTCCCGGTACCCCATCAAGACGGTCTCGATCGCGTGCCGCCCGCCCAGGCGCAGGAGCGCCTTGCGCGTGGCGCCCCGGTCGGCCTCTCGCTCCTGGAGGACCTCCACCCCCAGCGGCAGCTCGGCCGCCAACCGCTCGCGGAGGGCCTTCGGGACGTCGGGCATCCGCTCGTAGGTGGCCGCCCGCAGCCACAGCTGGCGGTGGACCTGCTTGGCCCTGAACGCCGGCTCGCCCCAGGCGGCCAGGCGCTCCGTGAGCTGCTCGAGCGAGAGGTCGTAGACCATGGTCACGCCACGAGCCTACGTGGCTCGGGCTACCAGTAGCGGGCGGTCGACATCGCGAACGCCGCGAGCGACACCAACGTGAAGTTCCACTTCGCCAGCGTGCGTCCTCGGGCCTGCAGCGCGCCGAGCTCCTTGACCAGCTCGGGCGGCGGCGCGTCGCCGGCCTGAGCGACCTGACCGCCGACCGCGAGCATCCGCTTCAGCGTGGGCGCGGTGGCGAACATCCCGATGCCGACGGCGATGAGCGCCAGGACGGCGCCGATCGTGAGCCAGAGCCCGAACGCCGACTCGAGGAAGTCACCGAAACTCGGGTATTGATCGAGGTCGTGCCAGTAGAGGAAGCCGCCCGCGATGATCGCCACCCACGCGATCCGAAGGACCCAGTCCGTCAACCTGCGAACGCCGAGGAGCTCCCGCATGAACGGACCGGCGGCCGGGCCGACCGCCTTGGCCGTCGGTTGCAGGAAGAAGACCAGCAGGAACACGGTGCCGCCCCACGCGATGGCGAACAGGATGTGGAGCACGCGGAACACGATCAGGTACGGACTCGCCGCGATCACGCCTTCCTCCTCCTACTCCGTCGCTCGGAATCCTGCGCCCCCCGCCCCTCCCGGTCAACGACCCGGTCGCCCCGGGGCGTTCGGCCCTCCGGCGCGATGCCGAACCGACGACGATGGGACGATGAGCGTTCGGCGGGTCATCCGGATCGTCCTGCTGTCGCTGCTCGGCGGGTTCCTCCTGATCCAGGTGATCCCGTACGGGCGCGATCACACCAACCCGCCTATAACCGCGGAGCCCGCATGGGACTCCCCCCGGACGCGGGCGCTCGCCGCGGCGGCGTGCTTCGACTGCCATAGCTACGAGACCGCGTGGCCCTGGTACACCAACGTGGCGCCCTTCTCATGGCTCACGCAATCCGACGTCGAGAACGGACGTGGAACGCTCAACTTCTCGGAGTGGGACCGCCCCCAGGGCGAGGTCCACGAGACGAGCGAGGCTATCCGCGAGGGCACCATGCCGCCCTGGTACTACCGGATCCTGCACTCGGGCGCGCGACTGACCGATGCGGAGCGCCAGGCGCTGATCCGAGGCCTGGACGCCACCTTCCTCGCCTCCCCCCCGATCGAGGGCGAGCACGGTCACGAGAGCGACGGAGACTAAGCGCGGGTGGGCTCGCGGGCCATGAACCATAGGTGGGGACCGCCGTCGGGCGCGTCCTCCGCCGCCTGGACGTCGAACCCGAACCGTTCGTACAGCGCCACGTTCTGCGGCTTGGAGGTCACGAGCCACGCGGATGCACGATCGAAGTCGGCGCGCCGCAGTCCGTGGTCGATCAGCGCGCGGCCGAGCCCGTTGCCACGCCTGGCCGGATCGACCGTGACGTGCTCGAGGTACCAGTGCGGGCTCGTCGGACGGTGCTCGTCGATCCAGGCCCAGAACGCGTCGTAGCGGGGCTTGCGCTCGCCCATGAGCTCCGCGACCACCAGGTCGATCTCGGCCATCACTCGCCCGTACCGATCGTCGGGGTCGGGCGGGACCCACATCGCCATGCCGTCCACGCGATCCTCGCCGACGACCCAGATCCACCCGTCCCCGAACGAGGCTCGATGCAACGCCGCGAAGAACCCTTCGGCGGCGGCGGCCGAGTCACCGTCGGAGGGGAGGGTCCACGCGAGGATCGCGTCCGTCTCGAAGGTCCGCCCGACCAGCGCTGCGAGCTCGGGGAGCTCCTCACGACGGACGGGACGGACCGCGGTCATCCACCGACGATACCGAGCCGGGTACCCTGGTCGCCGTGACCCCCGACCCCATCGCGACGCTGCTCGCCGAGCGCGGGACGATCGTGCTCGACGGGGGCCTCGCGACCGAGCTCGAGCGCCGCGGGAAGGACCTGCACGACGCGCTGTGGTCGGCGCGCGTCCTGGTCGAGGACCCCGACGCGATCCGCCGGGTGCATGCCTCGTACTTCGCGGCGGGAGCCGACGTCGCGATCTCCTCGAGCTACCAGGCGACCTTCGAGGGGTTCGCGGGACGAGGCCTGAGCAAGGACGAGGCCGCCTCCCTGATGCGGACGAGCGTGGCGCTCGCGCGCGATGCCGCTCCCGATGGCGCGCTCGTCGCGGCGTCGGTCGGCCCGTACGGCGCGATGCTCGGCAACGGCGCCGAGTACACCGGCGACTACGATCGCGGGGAGGACGAGCTGGTCGAGTTCCACGCACCCCGGATGGAGGCCCTCGCCGCGGCCGGGCCGGATCTGTTCGCGGTCGAGACGATCCCGTCCATCGTCGAGGCGCGGGCGCTCGTCCGGGCCCTCGGAAGCTTCCCCGAGGTCCCCGCGTGGGTGAGCTTCTCGTGCCGCGACGGCGCCCACATCTGCGATGGGACGCCCTACGAGGAGGCGATCGCCGTGGCCACCTCCGCTCCGTCGGTCGTCGCGGTCGGCGTCAACTGCACGTCGCCGATGCACATCGAGGCGCTCGTCGAGATCGCGGCAACGGCGACCGAGCGACCGGTCGTCTGCTATCCCAACCGCGGCTCGTTCTGGGACCCGGTCCGCAAGACGTGGACGGATCCGCCTCGCCAGGACGCGCGCCCGCTCCTGCGGCCGCTCGAGTGGCGCCGGGCGGGGGCTCGCCTCATCGGCGGATGCTGCGGCACCACGCCCGAGGACATCGCGTCGATCGCGGCTGCGCTGACGGCGGCCGCCTGACCCCACACTCAGGCGAGGTCAGTCAGGGCGGGGCCGTCCCCGATCTCGGGGACGGGCGTCGTCGCGGCTAGACCAAGGCGGGTGAGCAGCCAGAAGCAGCCCTCGACCGCCGGCCCGATCAGCAGGGCGAACGCCAGCGTCCCGATCCCCACCGTGCCACCGAGCAGGAACCCGGTCAGGACCACCGTCGCCTCCATCGAGAAGCGGACCACCGCGATCCGTGCCCCCGTCCGCCTCGCGCCGCTCAGCATCAGCGAGTCACGGGGGCCAGCTCCCACGCCGGCGCCGATGTACATCGCCGTGCCGATCCCGAACAGCGCCACGCCGACGACGACCAGCAGCATCCGAAGCGCCAGGGGCTCGACGACGAGACCGCCGATCGCGTCGATCGCGAGGAACAGGTCGACCGCCAGACCGATCACGATCGCGTTCGCCACCGTCCCCCATCCGGGCGGCTGCCCGAGCACCCACGCCACCACGAGCACGACGAGCCCGACGACGATGCTCGCCGTTCCGATCGTGAGCGGCGAGTGCCGAGCGATGCCCTGGTGCAGGACGTCCCACGGCGGCAGGCCGAGGCGCGACTTGAGCAGGCAGACGATCGCGAACCCGATCACGAAGAACCCCGCGAACAGGCTGGGAACCCGGACCGTGGGGCCGAACCGCAGACGAGGCGCGGTCCTCATGGTCGTAGGAGGGACGGGTCCATCGGAGCATCATCCAAGAGCGGCCTGCTTCCGACGACCCCGGCCGCTGGATCGCCCCGGGCTCTCGCGGACGATGCGGGGCGTCGGGTACGCCTCCCCGAGACGCCGGACCCCGACGCCGGCCGCGCCGCACCCATCGGGGCTCCGCCGTAGACTCGGGTCGCCGACGATGACGCACACCGCGATCGAGGATCTGACCGCTCAGGTCACCGTGCAGCCGGGGGCCGTCGTCTCGAAGGTCGTCTACCGCGATGCCGACCTCGACGTGACGGTGTTCGCGTTCGACGCGGGCCAGGGCCTCACCGAGCACACCGCGACACGCCCGGCGCTCGTCCAGGTGCTCGACGGGAGGCTGCGCCTGACCGTCGACGGACAAGACGTGGACATGGGGCCGGGCGCGTGGGTACACATGGAGGCGGGCGCCCCGCATGCGCTGCTGGCCCAGGAACCCACGGTGCTCCTGCTCACCCTGCTTCGCCCGGTGAGCTGAGCCGGTCGCTCGTCGCGCCTACGCCATCCAGGCGTCGATGCGCTGCTCCACCTCGCGCAGGCGGAGCACGAGGACCTTCATCATCGAGAGCGCCACACCGGGGCGCTCGGCGAGGAACGCCCGGAAGCCATCGGCCGAGATCCGCAACGCGCGGACCTCCCCGTCGGCCCGGACGGTGGCCATCCGCCTCCCGGGAGCCAGCAGGGCCATCTCGCCGAAGAAGTCGCCTGCCCGCAGGACGTGGAACCGGCCGCCCACGTCGACCTGCGCCTCCCCCTCCAGGATCACGTACATCGCGTCGCCTTGGTCGCCGGTCTCGAAGATGGGCTCGCCCGCCGGGAAGGACACATCCTCACCGGCAGCGAGGAGGGCCTCGGCGTCCGCAGGCTCGAGCTCCGCGAAGAGCCCCCGTGTGTGGAGGAACGTCGTGCGGTCGTCCTGCTCGGTCAACGGACCACCTCCGCGGTCGGATGGGGCGCTGCGACCCTATGCGGAACCGAACCCCGCCAGGGCATCGTAGGCAGCGTACTTGTAGCTCTCGCTCAGCGTCGGGTAGTTGAACACCATCTCGATGAACGTCTCGACGGTGCCGCCGAGGGTGATGACCGCCTGCCCGACGTGCACGAGCTCGGAGGCGCGCTCGCCGATGCAGTGGCATCCGATCAGCCCCCGCGTGGTCCGGTCGAACACGAGCTTGACCATCCCCTCGAGGTCGCCGACGATCTGGCCGCGGGCGTTCTCACGGAAGAAGCCTCGGCCCACCACCACGTCGATCCCCCGCCGCTGCGCCTCCTGCTCCCCCAGCCCGACGCAGCTCACCTCGGGGATCGTGTAGACGCCGTAGGGCAGCAGGCTCGCGACCTGGCGCTTGTACTCGAACCCGAAGGCATGGCACACGGCCACACGCGCCTGCTCCATCGAGGTCGAGGCGAGCGCGGGGAACCCGATCACATCCCCCGCCGCGTAGATCCCGGGCACGGTGGTCCGATAGTCCTCGTCGACGACCACGTGCCCGCGTTCGTTCGTCGCCACCCCCACGGAGGGCAGGTCCAACGCCTCGGTGTCGCCGACCCTGCCGGACGCGATGAGCACCCTCTCGCTGGTCACCCGGTCACCGGACGTGAGGGTGCTCACGAGACCCGGACCCGCCCCCCGTCGCACCTCCTCGGCCCAGGTCCCGAGGTGGAAGACCACCCCCAGCGTCGTCATCGCCTTCCGCAGGTGCTCTCCCATCTCCTGGTCGAGGAAGGGGAGCAACCCGGACCGCCTCTCGACGAGGTGGACGCGGACCCCCAACGCCGCGAACATCGATGCGTACTCGCAGCCGATCACGCCGCCCCCGAGCACCGTGAGCGACTCCGGCACCCGGTCGATCCGCAGGATGGTGTCCGAGTCGAGGACGTCGGGGTCCTCGTAGGGGAACCCCGGCGGTCGGAACGGTCTGGAGCCGGTCGCGATCAGGAACACCTCGGCGCCGAGCCTCCGCGGGGCGCCCTCTCCGGACACCTCCACCGTGTGCGCATCCACGAGGCGGGCGGTTCCCCGCACCAGCTCGATCCCGTGGCGCTCGAGGTTGTGTCGGATCCGGGCGGTCTCGAGCCCGCGGACGGCGTCCTTGCGGGCGATCAGCTTCGAGATCGCGAGGTCGGGACTGACGTCCACCGTGACCCCGTAGAGGTCGCGCTGCCGGTAGCCGGAGAGGAACAGCGCGGTCTCCCGCAGGGTCTTCGAAGGCAACGTGCCCGTGTGGACCGCCGCGCCGCCCGGTTCGGGCTGGCGCTCGACGATCGCGACCCGCTTCCCGAAGTAGGCGGCCTGGGCGCCACCCTTCTCGCCCGCCGGTCCCGCCCCGAGGACCACGAGGTCGAAGTCGTCGCCCATCCGGTTGCACCCTTCACGCACGAGGACCCGGAGTCAAGACGTCCCAGACCCTGTGCTCGCCCGCTCAACCGAGCTCATCGACTCCCGCGGTTTCACCGGGAGCGTCATCGACACGGCCCGACGCGATGAGCGCGCCCCCAAGAGGGAGCGCGCTCAACGAGCATCGACAGGCGCTACTGCGGTACGCCGTCGACGAGTTCGAGCACCCGGCTCCGGCCGCCCCTGCAGTCGGGCGTCGGCTTGGCCTTCGCGTAGAAGAACCCGTCGCGCAGGCCGGTGTTCCCCAACGACCACACGCCCACGTTGCCCTGCTGCTCGGACGTATCCGAGTTCCCCGTCCGCTCGAACGGCCCGTCGGCGCTGTCGGACATGAAGAGCCGCACGAGGCGGTCCCCGAGACACCCGGTATCCACGCTCTTGATCTTGCCCTGGAAGTCGCCGTTCGGTCCCTTGATCGTCACGGTCGTCCTCGCGGCGGTGCCCGCGGTCGCGAGCCCCGTGAACGCCAGCGAGCTCACCGCGACGACCGCGACGACCGCGACGACCGCGGCGAGCCGGAACACCGATCTCCTCTTCATCCGAACTCCTTCCGTGGGTAGACGCCCACTGAATCACCGAGCGGAGACCGCAGTCAAGCGAGGGCCCGACCTGGTCATTCCCCGTACAGCACGTAGACCTCGGTCCCGTTGCTCGATCCGTGTCCAGGGATCTTGAACCTGAAGAGGTAGGGAGCATCCTGCACGGCATCGTCCTTGTCCGTCTCCCACGCGAACCGGAGCCGCCCCCTCTCGGAGACGGTGCGTTCCGCCAGCGTGGTCCACGTGTTGGACCCGGGATCGCGACGCAGCACCTTGGCAACCACGCCGGCGTGAGCGGGCTCCACCTTGCCTCGGATGGCGACGGTGTCCCCGTAGAGGAACGAGGCTCCTCGGGTGAGGCACGAGCCCGGCGCCTGGACGGTGCAGGCCCTGAAGGTGGACGCCTCATGGGCCCACGCGACCTGAGCGGTCGAAGCGAGGAGCATCACGGTGATTGCGACCGCGCCCTTCCTCACTGGTCCCCGCCTTCAAAGGGTGACCCTGCCGCGGTCACGTTCGGCTCCGAGGATCCAGACGTTCGCACGGACGACATCCCACGTTGCTCCGTCTAGAACCCCCTGTCAACCGTGCCTCGTCGCGTGATGCCCGCCTGTCCGCCACGCCGAGATCGAGCCCGCCGGTGGGGCGCCCTCCGTACATCGATCCCCGAGGTCGGCTAGGTTCGAAGGAGCCAGCGACCTGAGGAGCGTCCGCAATGGACCCACAGATCCCCGAACCGCCGGGTAGCCCGCGCCTGTTCCGCCCGCGACGGGTCGGCGAGATCCTGACCGACGCGTTCGGACTCTACCGCCGTCACTGGCAGAACCTGATCGTCACCGTCGCCGTGATCGTGATCCCGCTCTCGTTCGCCCAGGTCCTCATCGCCGACCTCTGGATCCGCGAGGGTCTCACGCGCGAGGAACTCCAGAACGGGGCCGAGGTCGTCAGCGGGAGGCTGGTCGCCGGTGCTCTCGCCTCGCTCGTCTTCGGCATCATCGCGATCCTGATGTGGACCGTCCTGGCGGGCGCCATCACCCGCGCTGCCGCAGGGACCTTCCTCGGTCGTGATCTCGAGATCGGCGAGAGCTACCGTTACGGCCTGGCCCGCTTCTGGTCGATCGTCCTGATCGGCGTGCTCTCCGCGCTCGCGATCGTCGGCGGCTTCATCCTGTTGATCGTGCCCGGGTTCATCGTGCTCGCGCACCTCACGTGCGTGATCCCTGCCCTCGCGATCGAAGACCGGCGCGGCCGCGAGGCGCTGCGGCGGTCCTGGGACCTCGTCCGTGGGTTCGGCTGGCCGGTCTTCTGGACGATCATCGTCGCGGGCCTGCTCACCGGTGTGGTGAACGGCATCCTGACGGCTCCCTTCGGGGACAACTGGGCGGCCCGAAGCATCGCGGCGTCGATCGCCTCGGTCCTCACGATGCCGTACACGGCCCTAGTCGGGATCCTCATCTACCTCGACCTGCGGGTGCGCAAGGAACGCTACTCGCCGGACGATCTGGAGCGAGACCTGGCTCGAGCCAGCTCCACCTGACCCCCGACCGCTCCCCGCCGCCCCTCGTACGCGGTGCGCTAGCCTGGCGGACACGAGCAGGCCCGGATCTGCTCGAGGAGCTCGGTCATGGGCGCGATCGTTCCCCGCTGGGAGTGGCGGGCGTTCGGCAAGGGCTTCGGCGCCGCGGAGACCGCCCTCGGCGCGATGACCCCCGAGCGGATCCAGGAGACCGACGAGCTCTATCTGGTCTGCCGCGACGGCGGGAACGTCAAGGTGCGTGACGACCTGATGGACATCAAGGTCCTTCGGGAGGTCGCTGCCGACGGCCTTGAGCGGTGGGAGCCGGTGATGAAGGCAGGCTTCCCGCTCTCGGCGAGCGACGTGTCCAGCGTCTTCGAGGCGCTCCGCCTCGACGAACCGCCGCTCGGCCGGACCGAGTACACGCTCGATCGCCTCCTCAGCGAGCTCGTGGAGCCGGATCGCCGCATCCGGGTCGTGCGGATACACAAACGGCGCACCCGCTTCACGATCGACGCGTGCATGGCCGAGCTGGTCGAGCTCGTGGTGGACGGACGGCCGATCAGGAGCATCGCGATCGAGTCGGAGGACGCCGCCGCGGTCACCGTCGCCGTCCGTGACCTGGGCCTCGGTGGCCACGTCAACACGAGCTACCCGCGGGGGCTCATGGCGCTGATCGACGGGACGCCCGCGCGGTACGCGGTGATCGACGTGGGGACCAACTCCATCAAGTTCCACGTGGGCGAGCGCGATGCCGGCGGGACCTGGCGCCCCATCGTCGATCGTGCCGAGATGACACGCCTGGGCGAGGGCCTGGAGCGACATGGAGAGATCGGACGCGAGCCGCTCGAGCGGACGATGAGCGCGATCGACGAGATGGTGCACGAGGCGAGGCGGAACGGCGCGCTCGCGATCGCTGCGGTGGGCACGGCGGGCCTGCGAACCGCCCGCAACGGCGAGGACGTCGTCGCGACGATCCGAGATCGCACCGGCATCGGCGTCGAGGTGATCTCGGGCGAGGAGGAGGGAAGGCTCGCGTACCTCGCGGTGCAAGCAGGGCTCGGGC
This sequence comes from Actinomycetota bacterium, assembly GCA_035691205.1. Taxonomy (GTDB): domain Bacteria; phylum Actinomycetota; class UBA4738; order UBA4738; family HRBIN12; genus DASSJM01. Next base: position 12,163 of record DASSJM010000004.1, on the reverse strand, counting down.
TGGCCGAGGGCGCACTGGTCGTGTTCGATACGGGTGGAGGGAGCACGCAGTTCACGTTCGGTCGAGGCGCCCAGGTCGACGAGCGCTTCAGCGTGAACGTCGGTGCCGTGCGCTACACGGAGCGGTTCGGGCTGGCGGTCGCCGTGACGCCCGAGGTGCTGGATGAGGCGCTCGCGGCGATGTCCGCCGACCTCACCCGCATCGACGGACGCGTCCCGCCCGATGCCCTGGTCGCGATGGGCGGAGCGGTGACCAACATCGCGGCGGTGAAGCACGGCCTGACTACCTACGACCCCGACGTCGTCCAGGGCACCGTCCTGGACCGCACCGAGATCGACCGGCAGATCGAGCTCTACCGGTCGATGGATGCGGAGGAACGACGCGCGATCGTGGGTCTCCAGCCCAAGCGCGCCGACGTCATCCTCGCGGGCGCGTGCATCGTCCGCACGGTCATGGAGAAGCTGGATCAGCACCGGCTGACGGTGAGCGACCGAGGCCTCCGTCACGGATTGCTGGTCGATCGGTTCGGCTGAACCCGTGCGAGCAGGCACGGAGCTGGCCCGCTCTCGTAGGGGCCTCAGAGGTAGGACACCCGCTCCGGGCGATCATCACTGCGCAGAACTATGACCTCGCAGCCGAGGTCCGTATGGATCTGCCGGACGCGGCCGGGGACGCACGATCAAGTTGATGACGCTGCCCGCGACCGCGCCCAGCGCGGCTCCACCGACGACATCGAGCGGGAGGTGGGCGCCGACGTACATGCGGCCGAAGAGCACGACCGCTCCGAGGGCGAGCGCGACGATCACCCACCGCACCGAGAGGTGAGCCGCCACGACGACGGTAAGCGCGGCCGCGACGGCGCCGTGTCCGGACGGGAAGCCGAGACTCCCTGCCCCGAACAGCTCTCGGCCCTCGACAGCTTCGAGGAGAGCGCCGGGGCGGCCGCGTTCCACGACGTCCTTGACCACGAGGGCGACCAGGTACACGCCGACCCCGGCGAGCGCCATGGCGAGCGCCAGCCGGGATCTGCGGAACAGGAGCGCGATCACGGCGAGGGTCGGGATCGTGATGAACGTGCCGTACTGCATGAACGGCCACACGACCGTGTGGAGACCCTGGGGCAGCTCGTTCACGGCCCGGAAGATCCCGACTTCGAGCGAGGTGAGCTCGGCTCGGGCCGCCAACATGGTCGCCACGAGCACCACCATCGCCACGCACAGCACGAGGAGGTTCCATCTCGTCTGGGCGCTGGCGGACTCGGTGGACAGCTGCCGGGCCAGGCCAGCACGCTGCGCCGCTTCCTCAGTCACGGCTCGATCCTCCCACCGCGATCGAGGGCGAGTATGCGCCAGGGCCCTTGCCGAACGCCAGTCGGGTGGGGCGATGAGGCTCCCGATCAGGCTGAGGGAGATCGACCGAGATCCAGCTCACTAGTGTGGTCACCGATGCAGGCTCAATGCTTCGCTCGGCAGTCAGATGCCTACCCTCACCGCCTCGCGACCCTCACGACCCCTCGTTCCTTCACCTCCCCGGCCGGTAGGCTGATGCCTCGGCCCTCGGGTACTCGGCCCTGGCCCTCGGCCCTCGGCCCTCGTAGCTCAGTGGATAGAGCAACGGTTTCCTAAACCGTGTGTCGCAGGTTCGATTCCTGCCGGGGGCACCACCCATCGTCGTCCGACTTGGGAAGATTCGTCACCTCTGTCCCAGGTCGATCCAACCGCGGATGCCAGGTCGACTCAGGCGCCTGCCGCACGAGCGATCCCCGTGAAGCCCCCTTCGAGCAGCGATCGGGCAGCCGCCACCTGTCGCGCGGCATGTCGAGCGGGGCGGGCCTCGATGAATGCCGGAACATCGACGGGCGCGAGCACAGCGAGATGGTCGAACCGCACCCCCCACGGCTCGAGCTCGCCACGGCAGGCGACCAGAGCGCCATCCGTCGCCACCAGGATGGGCTCGACGTGCAGATCGGCGTCGCCGCGGGCAAGCACGTGCTTGATCTCGAGCGCTTGACGAAGGAGACGGTGCGTGACGAGGTCGGCCTCGTCGCCGTCGACCATCATCCAGCGCTCCAGGCGGAGGAACATGCCTGGCCAGTCCACGGACCCGAGGACGAATGCCCCCGCCGAGCCGAGCAGGACCATCGGAACCACGCCGAACCGGGTCGGGACGTCCAGGGCGGCCGAGTATCCGCCCGGTACCAGGGCGAGCCACGCATCCCTCCTGCGGTGTGCGCGCATCTTCGATGGAGTCCATTCCCTCGCTAGCCACCGCGAAACATGGTCAGGCACCCTCCGCGCCCATGCCGGTCCTGGGTCGCTCGTGGCGCTGGGCGGAACCCTCAGGCGGGATGCACCCGGTGGAGCATGGTCGGCGATGCGTGAGGTTCACCGTCTGGCCGAAGTGGTGGGTGGGTCGGTGAGGTGTTCCCAGAACTTCCTGACTACTCGGGATCGGCGGCTTTGGAAGGAGCACCCACCGGTCAAGGAGGTAGTACTCGCGGCAGGTCGAGGCCATCTCCTGATGGGAAGCCCTGGCCGTTTGCGACCCGGCTTCCGTCGGCGGTCGGGCACCCGGTTACGTGACGCGGTACAACCGCCAGCGGTCGGGGATCCTGCTGACGAGCTGGGACCCGGCCGAGGAACCCGTCGCATCCTGAGCGCCTCCTCGGATGTACCCGGGAGGAGCGTTGCCGTCGTCCGTCACGTGAAGGTGGGGAGGCGGAGCCGACTCAGTCCGTGGCCGAACCGTCACTGGCGACGGGTCGTGGGGGCACCTCACAGTGCAGCTTGTAGTAGCACCGCTCTATCAAGAAGCGCGAGCGGGATGACTCCGGATCCAGGGTCACCTGCCGGAGCCAGGTCTTCACCTCGTCGATCTCCTCAGGCTCGCTCGCCGATCGGCGAACGCGAACCATCCGTTTCCCCCTGACCAGAGGGCCGAGGAGCTGGGCGGCCTCACTCAGCTGATCGGTCTCGACCAGCTCCAGAGCGCGCTGAATCCTCTCGACGTCGATCTAGGTCCCCTCGCGAACTTCTATTGTCTCTCATCCGGAGGACCTCTGCCGTCTGCCCGAACGGGTAGCCACCCCCGACACCGATGCCTGGGGGAACGCCGGCCGGCGAACCCGCGCTACTTCAGCTTGAAGATCAGGTAGTAGATCGAGTAGCCGAGCAGGACGACGCCGAGGACGATGCCCACGACGACGAAGAAGCCTGCCTGGATCGCGAGCATCTGACCGATCACGCGGAGCCTCCCTCAGTGGTGCGGCAAGCATGACACATCGGCGTCGCGGCCATCGACAGGACCTCGACCGTGCGCCGCGGGTCCTTTACTCGACTCCTACGCCGGTACTAGCATCCGACACGGCGACGACGCCACAAGGGGAGGGGGTCTATGCCACCGATCACCATCGTGTTCTTCGTCTCGGGCATCGCGGTCTGGGCGAACGCGATGTACTTCTGGGGCGCGGGGGCCGACCGCAAGGAGGGCGGGGCCGACCCGCTGACGTCGGTCGGATGGATCACGCTGGTCGCGGGCATCGCCGATTTCATGCAGGCGTTCGCGATCATGTCCAACCAGCTCGCGGGCGAGGCCTCGATCCTGCTGGCCGGGCTCGTAGCGATCTACGCGGCGTTCTTCACGTTCCTGGGGATCACGGAGGTCTTCGGACTCGACCTGCGGCCCCTCGGGAACGTCTGCATCGCCGTCGCGCTCGTGCCGCTGTTCTACTGGGACTTCTTCACCGGGTCGTGGATGTTCCAGTCGATCCTGATCGTGTGGGCCGTCGTGTTCCTGGCGATCGCGGCCACCACGTACGGGAGGCTCCAGGGCAAGGCGCTCTCGGTGCTGCTGTTCATCACCGCGATCTACACGTTCTGGACCCCGGCGATCATCCTGGCCCTCGGGAACGAGATCCCGTAGGTCTGCACCGCATCGAAGCTTGACCGGCCGGGCCGTCGGATCGACGGCCCGGCCGTCAGGTCTTCCGGGCACCTGATCCCCGCTGGCTCGGCGGTCAGCCCTTGGCCGGCCCCTCCGCGTCCCCCTTCGAACCGGGCCGCCACCTCCGGATCTCCTCGCCGACGTCCGAGACGGTTGAGCCGAGCGCGTCCACGACGGCCTTCCCGGCCTGCTTCAGCGTCTCCTTCGCCTCGGGATCGCGGATCGTGTCGCCGACCGAGCTGAACGCCTGGTCGAGCTGGCGGGTGACCGTCGAGAAGGCCTCCTCCAGCTTGCGCCGGGCCTCCTCGGCCTCGGGGGTCCCTCGCTCCTCGCCGATCTTCCGATAGCGCTCGGCGACGATGCGTCCGAACTCGGAGAACTTGCGGTCGACCTCGCCCCACGCATCCTTCGAACCCGTCATCGCGGTCTGACCTCCTCGGGCACCGGGATCGGCCCGACGAAGAGCATCATCCCACCGGGCTCTTGACGTCGACGCCTCCGAAGATGGCGGTGCCGTTGACCTTGAGGAGGGGGGCATCGGCCTGCCGCTCGCCATCGCCCTCCGTCTTGTCCTCCAGGCCGCCGAGGATCGGCGTTCCCGCCACCTGGACCCGCCATCCCCTGGGGACGAGGACGTCGACGCCGCCGAACAACGCGAGCGCGTCCACCGAGGCCTCCCGGTCGATGTGCGCCTCGCGCAGGTCGAGCGTCGCTCCGCCGAAGATGGCCGACACGTCCGCATGGGTGAAGTGCTCGGAGCTGTCCCTGACCTTGGTCCCGCCGAACATCACCACCGTGTTCTCCCGATGCCCCTCCGGCTCCGCCTGCCCGCGTCGCCAGAGCCCGGATAGGACGAGCACCCCGATCAGGATGAGGACCACCGGGCCGAACAGGTCCTCGTCCGTCCACTGCTGCTGGTCGGCGAGCAGCAGGAACCCGATCCCGACGACGATCGCCGGCCCGAGCCCGACGCGCCGCTCGACCAGCATCCCGATGATCCCGAGGCCGATGATCGCGACGGGCCACCACTGCTCGATCGTCTCGCTCGAGTCCAGGGCCCCGGTCGCGTCCAAGATCCCGAACACGCCGAGCGCCACCAGCACCAACCCGATCCACAGCCGTATGGGCTTCATGTCCCGCCCCCTTCTCCCCGTCCTCGACCCCCAGCCTCGGCGCTCGGGTGCGGGCTCGACAGGGCCGTTCCGACCGGCCGGGATGAGCCCTTCCGCGCGGACGCAGGCTCGGCGGGCGCGCACGCGCTACCGTGACGCCCCGGGCAGGTGGAGGAGACGGGTGGACGAACAAGAACCGCAGGTCGAGATCCACGTGCGGCCGAACGGCTCGCTGAAGGTCTACGGACCGGTGCGCGTGCTCGACGTCGACGGCAACCCCTACGAGCTCGAGCGCAGGCGCAAGCCCGACGCCAACGGCGTCCGGATCAAGCTCTGCCGGTGCGGCCGCTCCAACACGATGCCGTTCTGCGACGAGTCCCACGTGCAGGTCGGATTCGAATCCGAGCCGCGCGTGGGCGACGACCAGGCCTGAGGTCGCTCGAGGGACCGGCCCGACCGGGGCCGGCCCCTCGGAGACGTGGCTACTCGGCTGGGGGCGGCGGAGGTGCCGGCGGGGCCGGAGGCGCGGGCGGCGTCTCGCTCGTGCCCGGCGCCATCGGCGCGGCCGGCGCAGGGGCCGGAGCCCCGAAGCCGGCGTCGCCGCCCGCAGCGGGCGGCGCCGATCTCCGGCTCCGCATCACGAAGAACATGACGATCGCCACCACGACCAGCACGCCGACCCCGATCAGCACGTACATCAGGATCGACGAGCCATCGTCGCCGCCGGGCGCGCCGGCGGCGTCGCCGTCGTCGATCGCGCTCGCGGTCGCCGAGATCTCCAGCCGCTCGCCGAAGACCGGCTCCCAGGTCACGCTGTTCCCGTCGATCGTCCCGGAGGCCTCCTGGACGTCACCGGGGAACGTCATCGTGATCCGGATCTGGGCGCTGTCCAGGAACTCCTGGCCCGTGGCGCCGAGCCCGGTCGCGCCGCTCAGTCCACCCGACATGTCGAGCACGCCGCTGACCACGAACGTGTCGCCCTGACGGGTGATGCTGAGAGCTTCCGCGCCCTGATCCTGGAACTGCGCGATCGGCACGCTGTCGAAGTTGAACTGCTGACCCGCGAACTCGCCGTCGTCGAACTCCTCGACGGTGACGCCCGGGGCGTCGCTGGGGAACGGCGCATCCGACCCGAGGATGTCCTCGATCGAGCCCCCCGAGAGCTCCAGCAGCTCCTTCTGGATGCCGAGCTGGACCGTCCCGCTCACGGTGTCGTTGGAGTTCACCTGCAGGTCCATCGTGAGCTTGATGCAGCCCGAGAGCAGCAGCGCCATCGCGGCGAGCGCCCCCAGGGTCGCGACGGTGCGGAGCCTGCCCCTCATGCCATCCCCCGATCGCTGGTTGCCGTTCGGGGCAGCCTACCGGACGCGGGGCGCCCCACGTGGCGGGGTCATCCGGACGACAGCGCCCGCACGACGTCCTCCTCCAGGTACGACAGGTAGGCGTACAGGCCGAAGGCTCGCTCGGCCTCGGGATCCCCGCCGAAGTCCTCCGGCGTGCTCTCCTCGGTCACCGCGAGACGGACCCCCAGGACCAGGCGGAGGTCGTTCACGGCCCCGAGCCACGCCACCAGCTCGTCCTCGCTCAGGCGATCCGCCCGCAAGGTACGCTCCATCGTGTCGATCGCCGCAAGCCGCTGTTCGAGCAGGTCGTCGCGGACCACCTCGTCGAACTCGACGGCCGCCGCCTCGTCATCCAGGAAGGCACGGGGGAAGAGGCGCCTCATCGCCGGGTCGTCGGCGGCGCCCTCCGTCAGGAGCGACCGCAGCATCTCGGGGAGCGTGGCGAGCACGTCGCGTTCCTGGGCCGGGAGCCTGAGCTGGAAGCCGCCGCGGCGTAGCCGCTTGACCCGTGCGAGCGGCACTCAGCGATCCTTCTGCAGCGTGGCCCACAGGCCGTGCGCGTGCAGGCGCGACACGTCGAACTCGCACTTCTCGCGCGGCCCCTCGGACACGACCGCCCGGCCCTTCACGTGCACGTCCATCATCAGCTTGGTCGCCTTCTCCCGCGGGTACCCGAACAGCTTCTGGAACACGTACACGACGTAGGACATGAGGTTGATCGGGTCGTTCCAGACGATCACGATCCACGGGACGTCGGGGATGACGTCCGTCTCGTCGACGGGGCGGTCGACCTCGACGGGAGCTGTCTGCGCCATGGGTCCAGGGTACGCGCCGAACCCCGAACGGCACGACGCGAGACGTCAGGGCGCGGGCGCGCGCTGGCGCGGACGCTCGAACCTTCCGACCAGGGCCACGATGCCGGCGAGCACGACCGCCGACAGCCCGATGAAGACCGGTCGGAGCAGCCACCACATCGCCGTGCTGTCCTGCTCGCGGCCGATCCCGAGCGGCCACAGGATCAGGAGCACGACGAAGTACGCGGTCATGTGCCACAGGAACAGCGTCATGATCACGCTGTTCAGGAAGATGGTGACCTTCCACGGGCGGTCACGTTCGAGCCAGCGGGACAACCACGGTCGAAGGAGCATCACGGCGCCGATCGACCAGATGTCCGCGAGCAGGAAGCACATGGTCGGCGGGTAGGCGTTCGAGACGGCCTCCACATCGGTGCCGAGCAGGCTCTTCGGGTAGTGACCGATGCCCGGGAACCAGTCGAACCGAGCCTGACCGAGCGGCTCGAACAGCCACGGGTTCGTGAGCAGCACGAGCCCGCCGAGTCCGATCAGCGTCATGGCCCAGAACGCTCTTCGCGGCAACCGCCCGAACGTGCCGTCCGCGTAGAAGTGCCCGAGCTGGTGCGGCAGCAGCAACACGAACACGATGTTGAGGTACCGCAGGCGATCCATGTCCGCGCCGAACCCGACCACGTCCACGACGATCGTGCCGACCACCATCACCGCCGGCACCCACCACCGGAACCGCCGGTGCAGCCAGATCGTCGCCGGGGCGACGCACACCACCACCAGGTACACGGCCAGGAACCACAGCGGTCCGAACGGCAGGGTCGCGGCCGGCGGGTACATCCCTCGGAGCAGCGCCGTGTCGCCGATCAGGTCGACCCCGGCGGGGCCGCCCACGTTCAGGAGGTGGAGCGCCACCTGGACGACCAGCCAGAAGCCGAGGAACACGACGGACGGCCGCAGCAGCCGCTCGACGCGCGAGCGGACGAAGGCGCCCGTGGACTCGCCGCGCCGCCTGAAGGAGTCGTAGGTCACGAGGTTGGAGAAGCCCCCGACGAAGAAGAAGACCGGCATGACCTGGAACAGCCACGTCCCGAGCCACAGCCCCGCCGTCACGCCCACCGCGCTCGTGGTCGAGAACACGTCGCGCTCGAAGTGGTTGATCGCGATGAACCAGTGGCCGAAGACCACGGCGACGATCGAGGCGGCGCGCAGGAAGTCGACGTAGCGGTCGCGCGTGGCCGGCGTGGCCCGCGCCATCTCATCGAGCCGAGAGCCCAAGCCCCTCGGACCCTACCCCCCAAGGTCGTCGCGGAGAAGCTGCCCGGCCCGTCCACTCGGACCGCGCCGCTGCGATGATGGGCTCCCGTGACGGAGACCTATCGCTCGCCGCTGGCCCCCGACGCCAACGCCGGGCTCGTCGCCCTGGTGACGGGCGGCGGGACCGGGCTCGGGCGTGCGGTGGCGCGCGAGTACGCGCGGACCGGCGCCAAGGTCGCGATCGCGGGGCGGCGCCCCGAGCCGCTGGAGGAGACGCGTGCCGAGCTCGAGGCCGCGGGGGCCGACGTCCTCGCGGTCCCCGGGACGGACGTGCGCGAGCCCGATCAGGTCTCGGACCTCGTCGACGCCGTGCTCGAGCGCTTCGGACACGTCGACGTCCTCGTGAACAACGCGGGCGGGCAGTTCGTGGCGACGCCCGAGACCATCTCGGCCAAAGGTTGGCGCGCGGTCCACCGGCTGAACGTCGACGCCGTGTGGGACCTCACCCGGACCGTCGCCGAGCGCTCGATGATCCCCGGCACGGGCGGGTTGGTCGTGTTCATCGGCTTCAGCCCACGGCGCGGGATCCCCTTCATGGTCCACTCCTCCGCCGCGCGCGCCGCTCTGGAGAACCTGGCGGGCGGCCTCGCGATCGAGTGGAGCCGCTACGGGATCCGCGCGGTCTGCGTCGCGACGGGGGCGATCGACACCGAGGCGTTCCGCGCGTACGGCGACGCGTTCGTCCAGGAGGCGTCGCGGACGGCCCCGCTCGGGCGTATCGCCTCGCCCGAGGAGGTCGCGAGCGTGATCGCGTTCCTGTCGACCAGCGGCGGTGCGTACGTCACCGGCACGACGATCGTGGTCGACGGCGGGAACGACGCGTGGGGCCTCGGCTTCCCGCCGCCGCACCCCACGACCTAGCCGCCACGGACGGAACCCCGCGGTAGCCTCGCGCCGTGCTGCCGCTGCTGCTCGCGTTCGGCTCCGGCCTCGGATGGGGCACCGCCGACTTCCTCGCTGGCGTCTCCGCGCGCCGTCTGCCGCTCCTGGTCGTCTCGTTCGTCTCGCAGGCGGCCGGACTCCTGTTCATCGCCGCGATCGTGGTGATCGACGGGGAGGGTCCGAGGGGGTCGGGCGCGCTCGCGCTCGGACTCGCCGGTGGGGTCGCCGCCGCGATCGGGCTGTCGGCGCTGTATCGGGGTCTCGCGATCGGGCGCATGGGCATCGTCGCGCCGACCGCGGCGCTCTCGGGGACCGTGCCGGTCGCCTGGGGGCTCCTCCGAGGAGACCGGCCGACCACGTTGCAGCTCGTCGGCGTGGTGCTCGCGATCGGTGGCGTGATCCTGGCGGCGCGGACGCCGGACGAAGCCCGCGGCCGTCGCGCCGCCGCCGGCGTCGGGCTCGCCCTCGTGGCCGCGCTGACGCTCGGGCTGCTCGTGGTGTGCCTGGACGAGGCGGGGCGGTCGGATCCGCTGTGGGGCGTGCTCGGGGTGCGGCTCGGGGCGCTCTCGCTCCTGTCGATCGCCGTGCTGGCTCGGCGCCCGTCGTTCGCCCTGACGAAGGCCCAGGCGGGACGCCTGACGACCGTGGGCGTGCTGGACAACGGCTCGAACCTCGCGTTCGCGCTCGCCGCCGAGGCGGGCGGCGTGCTGACGCTGACCTCGGTGCTCGGATCCCTCTACCCGGTGACCACGATCGTGCTGGCGCGTTCCGTCCTGCACGAGCGGATGGTCCGCCACCAGGTTGCGGGGGTGGTCGCGGCCCTCATCGGCGTGGCGTTGATCGCGGCGGGCTGAGCCCGCACCGTCGATCGCTCAGATGTACACGATCACGCTCCGCGTCTCCTCGCCGGCCTCGAAGCTGGCGAGCGCCTCGTGGATGTCGTCCAGGGCGATCGTGCGGGCGATCAGGGGCTCGACGCGGAGCTCTCCCCGCAGCATGAGCTCGGCGAGCAACGGGAAGTCCCGCGAGGGCACGACCGACCCGTACCACGAGCCCGTCACGGTCTTCTCCCCAACGGTCATCGAGAGCGCGTCGAGGCCGGGGCGGGCATCGGGATGCGCCATACCGACCAGCACGGCGGTGCCGCCCGGCCCGATGATGCGGGTCGCCTGCTCGATCGTCTCGGGCCGGCCCAGGCACTCGATCGCGACGTCCAGCCCGCTCGGTAGCTCGTCGCGGCCCGAGAGGACGGTCTCGGTGGCGCCGAGCTCCCTCGCCAGCTCGAGCTTGGCGGGGACGACGTCCACCGCGACGATCGACCCCGCGCCGGCGATGCGCGCGCCCTGGATCGCCGACAGACCCACGCCACCGCAGCCGAGCACCGCGACGGCGTCGCCCGCGCGCACCCGCGCCGTGTTCACCACGGCGCCCACGCCGGTCATCACGGCGCAGCCGAGCAGGGCCACCTGCTCGAGCGGCAGCCCGGCGTCGACGGTGAAGACCGTGTCGGCGGGGACGACCGCGCGCTCGGCGAACGACGACGGCACGTTGTGATGGATCCTCGTGCCGTCCGCGGTCCGGAACCGCGTCGTGCCGTCGGCGAGGAATCCGGCGTCGAAGGCCGCGAGGCGCTCGCACAGCGCCGGCCGCCCCGAGGTGCAGCGGCGACAGGTACCGCAGGCGGGCAGCCACGAGCAGACGACATGGTCGCCGGGTCGCACGCTCGTGACGCCCTCCCCCACGGCTTCGACCACCGCCGAGCCCTCGTGCCCGAGCACGATCGGCATCGCGTGGGGATGGACACCTCGCACCGCGTGATGGTCCGAGCGACACACGCCCGAGGCGGCCATGCGGAGCGCGACCTCACCGGGCCGAGGCGGATCGAGCTGGAGTCGCTCGATCCGCAGGTCGTCGAACCCCCACAGCACCGCCGCTCGCATGGTGCGGAGTATCCCGCAGGTCCCGGCCTGGTCGCCCCGTTCGACCCTGCCCGGGAACGCATGGGCGTCGCACGCTGGCTTCGAGGGGGTGGATCGACGTGTCCACGTCGCTGCACGACCACACGGATCTGGTCAAGCGTCTCGAGCGCTGGGTCGACGAGGAGCTGATCAGCCGATCCGAAGCGGAAGCCATCGCGACGTTCGAGCAGCGGAGGGAGGCGAAACCCCATCGGATCTCGCTCGTCACCGAGGCGATCGGCTACGTCGGGGCGGCGCTGTTGCTCGCGGCCGGGGCAACCCTCGTCTCCCGCTTCTGGGACGAGATGGACGAGCTCGCCCACGTGGCGGCACTCGCGGTCGCCACCTTGGTCCTGCTGGGTCTCGGGTGGGCGTTCCGGACCTCCGCCGAGCCCGCGGTCGGCCGGCTGGCCGGCGTCCTGTGGGTCGGCGCGGTCGGGACCGCCGCCGGGCTGGCCGCCGTGATCGCCGTCGATGTGGCGAACGCCGAGGACCGCATCCCCCGTCTCGCGGCGGGGCTCGCCGCCACGGCGGTCGCCATCCCGCTGTACCTGCTGCGCCGCAAGGCCCTGCAGCACATCGCCCTGTTCCTGGGGGCCACCCTGACCGTCGGATCCGCGTTCCTGATCGAGGAGTCGCCGGCGGCCGGATACGCGGTGTGGGCCTTCGCGGCGATCTGGGTCGTCGTCGCCTGGTTCGGGCTCATCCCGCCGGAGCGAGCCGGCTTCGCGCTCGGCTCGCTCGCGATGCTGATGGCGGCGCAGGCCGTCGCGGGCGTGAGCCACGCCGGCCTGTGGCTCGGGCTG
>DASSJM010000003.1:0-30158 GCA_035691205.1 Actinomycetota bacterium | reverse complement strand
GGGGCTCAGCCCTCGGCGATCTCGACGCGCTCGAGCACGACCTCCGGGTTCGGCCGGTCCTGGGCGCCGGTCGGGGCCTTCGAGATCGCCTCGACCACGTCGTAGCCCTCGGTCACCTCGCCGAAGATCGTGTGCTTGCCCGTGAGCCACTCGGTCGGCACGACCGTGACGAAGAACTGGGACCCGTTGGTGCCGGGCCCCGCGTTGGCCATCGCGAGGAGCCCGGGGCGGTCGAACCGCGGGCCGTCGGGCGGGCACTCGTCCTCGAACGTGTAGCCGGGGCCGCCGGTCCCGCTGCCGAGGGGGTCGCCGCCCTGGACCATGAACTCGGGGATCACCCGGTGGAAGCGCGTGCCGTCGTACAGCGGCTCGGTCTTCCGGGAGCCGTCGCGCGGGTCGGTCCACTCCCTGGCGCCGGTCGCGAGCTCGACGAAGTTGGCGACGGTCTTCGGTGCGTGCTCGGGCATCAGCCGGGCCGTGAACGAGCCCATGGACGTGACGAACGTGGCGGTGGTCATGGCGGTCCTTCCGGTCGGGGAGCGGAAGTCTACCGCCGGCGCCTCAGGCGGCGAGCTCGTCGGCCCTGGCGCGGAAGCGCTCGAGCGTGACGATCCAGCCCTCCGAGTAGCCCGCGCGGATCTCCTCGACGTCCTCGCCGAGGCGCTCCCACGCCCGGTGCTCGAGCTCGACGATCGTGTGCTGGCCCTGGGCCGTGAACCGCACCTCGACCTCCGTGGGCGGTGTCGGACGCGGATGGGGCTTCCACGCGAGGACGAACGAACGCGGCGGGTCCCACGCGACGACCTCGCCCCAGGGCAAGGTCTCCCCGTTGCTCATGTGCTCGAGCACCGAGCCGCCCTCGAAGGTCTGGAACTCGACGCGCTCCACCTTGAGGTCCTCGTCCTCGAACTCGGTCACCGCGCGAGCGTGCGTCCGGACCGGCCACCAGCTACCCATCTCCTCCGTGAACAGCCGGAACGCGCGCTCCGGGTCGCACCGCACCGTCACCGAACGCAGGATCGACTCAATGCTCATCGTTCCCCTCCTCCTCCACGTGGTCCCTGAACGCCGCCAGCGCGACGTCCCAGTAGCGCTCGAGGTACTCGCGCAGCGCCCGCAGGCCGTCGCCGTCGACGCTGTACAGGCGCCGGGTTCCCTCCCTGCGGTCGCGCACGAGACCCGCCTCCTTCAGGACGCGCAGGTGCTGGGACACGGCCGGACGGCTCACGGGCAGGTGGCGGGCGATCTCGCCGACGGGCTTCGCGCCCCCCTCCAGGATCTCCAGCACCGCCCGCCGGGTGGGGTCTCCCAGCGCGTCCAGGACCCGCGCGCTCGACTCTCGGTCACGCATGACTTACGGTAAGTTACTGCTAACGCTACTGTCTGTCAACAGGTTGACGCCTTGGGGGGTCGGGCGGCGGTCGAAGCGTCAACACGTTGACGCCGATCGGGCGGCGTGGCCCTCGCGGTCGTCCACACGTTGACGGGTCGACGTCCAGGGTCCCCGGGCAGGGCGCACGGATCGCCCTATAGCTGTTCGGCCAGCGCCCCGGGGTCGGTCACCGGGAGCCGACAGACGAAGCGCTCGCACACGTAGGCCGTCGGCCGCCCGTCGAGCGCGACCCGCTCGGCGAGGAGCCCCACCCGCTCGAACGACTCTCGGTCCTGTGGCGCCGCGACGGCCAGCACGTGGTTCGGCACGTACCGGCTGGTCGTGACCTCGGCGGCGAGCGCGCGGGTCGCGTCGTCGTCGGGGTCGCCCACGATCGCGACCTCGCGGACCGGACCCAGGTACAGGTCGAGCGCCCCCAGCGCATGGCCGAACCCCGCCGGCGCGCCCGCCATGGCGTCGCGGACCAGGCGCAGCGCCTCGGCGCCCGCGCGCTCGTACGTGGGCTCGCCGGTCAGGTGCGCCAGGCGCTGGAGCACGTCGGCCGCGGCCGAGTTCCCGCTCGGCACCGCGTTGTCGTCCAGGTCCTTCGGGCGCACCACGAGCGCCTCGGCGTCCGAGCCGGTCTGGAAGAACCCGCCGCGCTCGGCGTCGTGGAACAGCCGCACCAGCTCGTCGGCCAACGCCCGCGCCTGCTCGAACCACCGGAGCTCGAACGTGGTCTCGTACAGGACCAGGCAGGCGTCCGCCATCAGCGCGTGATCGTCCGCGAACCCCGGGCGTCCCGCGCGGCCGTTCCGCCACGAGCGGAGCAGCCGCCCCGAGTCGTCCCGAAGGTGCGTGAGGACGAAGTCCGCCGCCCGGACCGCGGCGTCCACGTAGGCGGGCTCGCCGAGCGCCCGACCGGCCTCGGCGAGGGCGGCGATCGCCATCCCGTTCCAGGCGGCGAGGATCTTGTCGTCGGTGGCGGGGTGGACCCTGCCCTGACGGATCTCGAACAGCTCGGTCCGCGCGGTCTCCAGGTCGCGCTCCAGGTCCGCCGCGTCCAGCTCCATCTCGGCGGCCACGGCCTCGAGCGGCAGCGGGCGCCAGAGCACGTTGGAGCCCTCCCAGTTGCCGCTGGGCCTCGCGCCGAACGCCGTCGCGACCGCCTCGCCGGCCACGCCGACCAGCTCGTCCCACGACCACACGAAGAATTTCCCCTCGACCCCGTCGGAGTCGGCGTCCTGCGACGAGTAGAAGGCGCCCTCGGGGTGCTCGAGCTCGCGCAGGAGGTACTCGCAGGTCTCGGCGGCGATGCGGCGGTAGGCCTCGCGCCCGGTGACCAGCCACGCGTGCACGTAGAGCCGCACGAGGAGCGCGTTGTCGTAGAGCATCTTCTCGAAGTGCGGCACGTGCCACCGCTCGTCGGTCGAGTACCGGTGGAAGCCGCCGCCCACCTGGTCGTACATCCCGCCCGCGGCCATCGCGTCGAGGGTCCGCGTGACCATGTCGAGCGCGTCGGGCATCCCGCGCGGGTGCATCCGCAGCACGAACTCGAGCGTCATCGGCTGCGGGAACTTCGGCGCGCCGCCGAACCCGCCCCAGCGAGGGTCGAAGGCGCCCCGTAGCCGCGCGAACGCGTTCTGGAGCACGTCGTCGGCGAGCGGCTCGCGCGAGGCGCCGAGCCGGCTCGCGCGGCCCACCGCCTCGAGGACCTTCGCGCTCTGCATCTCCGCCTCGCCCCGGCGGGTGACCCAGACGTCGGCGATCGCGCTCAGGACCTTGCGGAAGGCCGGCATCCCATGCCGGTCCTCGTCGGGGAAGTAAGTGCCGGCATAGAACGGCTTGCCCTCCGGCGTGAGGAACGCGGTGAGCGGCCACCCGCCGTGGCCCGAGAGCGCCTGCACCGCGTCCATGTATATCGCGTCGAGGTCGGGCCGCTCCTCGCGGTCGACCTTGATCGAGACGAAGTGCTCGTTCATCAGGGCCGCGGTCTCCGGGTCCTCGAAGGACTCGCGCTCCATCACATGGCACCAGTGGCACGCCGCGTAGCCGATCGAGAGCAGGATCGGGACGTCGCGTTCGCGGGCGAGCGCGAGCGCCTCCTCGCCCCAGGGGTACCAGTCGACCGGGTTGTCCGCGTGCTGCAGGAGGTACGGGCTCGTCTCGTGGGCGAGACGGTTCACGTGGCGCGCCTCACGAGGTCGCCACCTCGGCACGGCCGAGGAGCGCGTCCACCTCGCGCAGGAACGGAGCGGCGCCGAGTTGCTCGAAGTCCCCGCGCGCCGCCGCGAGGACCTCCTCGGCGCCGGGGTCTCCGAGCGCGTGGAGGCAGCGGCCCCGGCCGAGGAGCGCGTGCGCCCGCTCGTGCAGCGAGCCGTACCTCAGCCAGCCGGCCGCGCACGCCGCGTAGGCTTCGGCCGCCTCGGCGGTCCGGCCGCTGCCCTCGGCGATCGCGGCGCGGGCCGCGGCGATCGCGTTGCGGTGGCGGACGTTCAGCGCGCGGCTGTCGTCGAGCACCAACGACGAGGCCCGCTCGACCTCGCCCAGGGCCGCGAGGACGCGGACCGCGTCGGGCAGGAAGAGGAGGCGATAGACGTCGTGCTCCGCGGTCGCCGTGCGGAACTCCTCGATCAGGTCGAGCGCGGTGCGCTCGTGCCCCCGGAGGAGCTCGAGGGTCGCGGCGGCGGTCAGGGCGGGGCCGAAGACCTCGGCGCGCTGGAGGATCCGCACGCGTGGCAGGTACTCCTCCTCGAGCAGGACGGCCTCGGTGAGCCGCCCGCGCCGGGCGAGCACGCTCGCCCGGTAGATGTCGGCGAAGGCGCGGATCTGCCCGCCGCCCTCCTCCGTGTCCTCCGCGGAGAGCTGGGCGCCGATCGCCTCCACCTCGTCCCACCGGCCGAGGTCGAACAACACCTCGAGGTGGCCGCACCGGCTCCACATCTCCTCGGTCCGGAACCCGCGCACCTGCGAGAACTCGACGGCCGCGTCCCAGACCTGCAGCGCGATCGCGGGGCCGTCGAGCACCCAGAGCTGCGTCGCCAGGTTGCCGTAGGCGACCGCGGTCTCGATCCCGATGCCGAGCTCGAGGGCCTCCCGCAGCGCGGCCCACAGGTCCGCGAGCCCGCCCGCGTCCCCGAGCTCGCACCGCGCCGCTCCCAGGAACTGCCGCGAGCGGACGGCCTCCTCGTCCATCTGGAGGCGCTCGGCGAGCCGCAGCCCGCGCTCGGCGTAGTCCCGGCACTCGTCGAAGCGCCCGAGCGTGAGCGCGTTGCCGGCCATGCGCGCGTACACACGGGCGAGCTCGGGACCGGGCGGCTCGGCCTCCAGGATCGAGATCGCCTCGCGCAGCAGCGCCTCGGCCTCGCGCAGCGCGCCGAGCCGGTGCAGGGCGCGCGTCTTGAGCGCGAGCGCCTCGCCGACGCCGACCATGTCGTCGAAGGCGAGCATCTGCGCGATCGCGAGGTCGTAGTCGTGCCGCGCGTCCGCGAACCGCGCCAGGCTGGTCTCGATCTCGGCGAGTCGGACCCGCAGGCGGGGGCGCTCGGGATCGTCCTCGGGCAGCAGGTCGACGGCGCGACGCACGTAGCCCTCGGCGGTGGCGGCGTCCAGGCGGAACGCGTGCGCCCCGGCCCGGGCCAGCGCGCGCACGGTGCGTTGGACCAGGGCCAGATCGCGCTCGGCGGTGAGCTCGAGCGCCTGCTCGTAGTGGTGGGCGACCACCTCCGCCCGGTCGGCGAGCCGGTCGCCGGCTACCTCCTCGATCCACTCGGCGGCCGCCCGGTGGCGCCCGCCACGGATCGCGCGCGGGATGTGCGCGTACGCGACGTCGCGCACGAGCAGGTGCCAGAACGCGTACTCCTCGTCATCCCTCACCGAGGAGGAGCGGATCGGCCGGATCAGCTGCAGCCGCGCGACGTCGCGGAGCTGACGGCGGACATCATCGGGATCCTGTCCGCTCATCCGGGCGACCGCCCCGGTCCAGAAGACGCGCCCGAGGACGGAGGCGTCCTGGAGCAGGGTCTTCGTCTCGGGCGGCAGGGTGTCCAGGCGCGCCCCGATGATCGCCTGCACGGTGCCGGGGATCGGGATCGGGGTGCCCTGGGGGAGCGTCGCCGTGCGCCCGGGTTCGAGCACGCCGGTGTCCGAGAGCATCCGCACGAACTCCTCGGCGTACAGCGGGTTCCCCCCGGCGCGTTCGAGGAGCGCGCTCTGCGTAGTGGCCGGCAGGACCGCCCGGTCCAGCAGGCCCGAGATCAGCATCGCGGTCTCGGTCTCCGACAGCGGCGGGAGCCAGCTCGACGTCGCGTTGCGCTTGCCGCTCATCCACCCGGGGCGCCGGTCGTACAGCGACGGCCGGGTCGAGCAGATCAGCAGGATCGGCAGGCGCTCCGCCCGGTCTACCAGATGCTCGACGAAGTCCAGCAGGGCGTCGTCGGCCCAATGAAGGTCCTCGAGCACCACGACCAGCGGGTGCAGCCGCGCGAGGCCCTCGAGGTAGCGTCGCCAGGCCGTGAAGGTCTCGGTTCGGTCGGGGGTGGCGGTGAGCTCGCCCAGGCCCGCCAGCGGCGCGAGCCTCGCGAGGAGCCAGTCCCGCTCGGACGGTCCGTCGATCACCGTCTCGACGGAGCGCGCGAGCTTGGCGCGCGTCGCCTGGGGCGGGTCGGTGTCCAAGATCCCGGCCTCGACCTTCACGATCTCCGACAGCGGCCAGAAGGCGATCGCCTCTCCGTAGGGGAGGCAGCGCCCCTGGCGCCATCGGATCAGCTCCGGCTGCTCGTCGAGGTACTCCGCGAACTCCTCGATCAGCCGGGACTTGCCGACGCCCGGCTCGCCGGCGATCGTCACGAGCTGCACCGAGTGCTCGCTCACGCTCCGCCGGAAGGCGGTGCGGAGCATCGCCGACTCCACCTCGCGCCCGACGAACGGCGTCTCGGGGCGCTCGCGGACCAGGCGGGAGACCTCGACGGGTCGCCAGGCCTCGCCGCCGGGTGCTCCCTCGGTGCCGGGGATGGGCTGGAAGTCGAAGTGGTCCTTCGTCGCGCGGACGGTCGCGGCTCCCACGGCGATGCCTCCGATCGGCGCGACCGCCTGGAGCCGCCCCGCCGTCGCCACGACGTCGCCCGTGACCCGATCTCCGACCTGCGGTCCTCGTGCGAGCGCCACGACGGCCTCTCCGGTATCGATCCCCACGCGCACCGCGAGGGGCGGGCCGGCCATCCGCTCGTTGAGGGCGTCGATCTCCCGCTGGATCTTGAACGCCACCCGGATCGCGCGCTCCGGGTCGTCCTCGTGGGCGACGGGCGCGCCGAACACCGCCAGCACGCCGTCGCCGACGAACCGGTCGAGCGTGCCCCCGAACCCCTCGACCGTCCGCTTCATCGCGGCGTGGTAGGGGCGCAGGGTGGCCTTGACGTCCTCGGGATCGGCGTGATCGGAGCGAGCGGTGAACCCCACGAGGTCGCAGAACAGCACGGTGATCTGCCTGCGCTCCTCGTCGCGGCCCACGGGCGCCATCGGGGAGCCGCACCGGAGGCAGAACCGGGCGCGGTCCGGATTGGGCTCGCCGCAGGAGGGGCACAGCACGGTCAGGGCAGTCTACGCACGCCCTCGTGGACGGGCTCAACCGCCGGGTGCATCGGCCCGATGCTTCAGGGGAGGCAGATGGCCCAGACCACGACCATGACCAGCGTCCTGGTGGTCGACGACCACCAGGTGTTCTCGGAGGCCCTCGAGCTGCTGCTGCGCCGCCAGCCGGACGTCAGACTGGTGGGCTCGGCCAGAGGCGCCGCCGAGGCCTTCGGCATGCTCGAGGACGAGCCCGACGTCGTGCTGATGGACCTGTACATGCCCGGCGTGGACGGGATCGAGGCCACGCGCAGGATCCGCGAGATCGCGCCCAACACCAAGGTGGTCCTGCTGACCGCCGTCCAGCGGCCCGAGGTGATCGCCGACGCGCTCGCCGCCGGCGCCTGCGGGTACGTGCCGAAGACCCGGGCGGCCGACGAGCTGATGGACGTGATCCGGCGCGCCGCCGCCGGCGAGCTCGTGATGCCCGAGGACGACCTGGGCCCGGTGGTGGAGCACCTCCAGGGCGGGCGTCGGGCCTCCGACGCGCAGGCGCTGCTCAGCCTGACGCCGCGCGAGGTCGAGGTCCTCGGCGCTCTCGCCCTCGGCTCGACCCCGGGCGACATCGCCTCCCAGCTCGGCATCAGCTCCATGACCGTGCAGAGCCACGTGAAGAACATCCTGGCCAAGCTCGGCGTGCACACGAGGATCGAGGCGGTCACGCTCGCGTGGCGCCACGGGCTCACGCGGACCGCCGGCGCGGCCTGAGGACGGTCCGAACGGGCCGGCGCGGCCGGACCCGCTGCTAGGCTGCGCCGGTGAACGTCGCCTACCAGGGAGAACCCGGGGCCTACAGCGAGCGCGCCGTGAAGGTGCTGTTCCCCGGCGCCGCGCCGATGCCGTGCGAGACGATCCGCCTCACGTTCTCGCGCGTGACGAGCGGAGAGGCTGACTTCGGCGTCGTGCCGGTCGAGAACTCGCAGGCCGGCTCGGTGAACGAGAGCTACGACCTGTTGCTCCGCTCGAGCCTGGTCCAGGTGGTCGGCGAGGTCGTGATCCGCGTCGACCACGCGCTCCTCGCGCCGCCGGGCGCGCGGCTGGAGGGCATCCGCCGCGCGTACTCGCACTGGCAGGCGCTCGCGCAGTGCGAGGAGTTCCTCACTACCCACCGCATCGATCCGGTGCCCGTCCACGACACGGCGGGGGGCGCCCGGATGGTGGCCGAGCGCGGGCTCCCGGAGGAGGCCGCGGTCGCGAGCGTGGAGGCGGGCGCCAACCTCGGGCTGGCGGTCCTCGCCGAGCACATCCAGACCTACCCGGACAACTTCACCAAGTTCGGCGTGATCGGCACGCGCGACGCGGGACTCGGAACGGCCAACAAGACGTCGTTGGTCATGGCGGGCGACGATCGGCCCGGCTCGTTGTTCCGCGCGCTCCAGCCCCTCGCCGACCGGGGCGTGAACCTCACGAAGCTGGAGTCGCGGCCCCGGCGGGGCGCGCCGTTCGAGTACGTGTTCTACATCGACCTGGACGGTTCGGCCGAGGACCCCAACGTGGCCGAGGCGCTCGACCAGGTCCGGCTGCACACGTCGATGCTGAAGGTGCTCGGCACGTACCCGGCGTCCAAGGGCGCCATCTGAGCCTCGCCCGCACCGTGGGATGATGCCCGCGATGCCCCCGCAGCGCCGGGCCCGCCACGCGGCCCGATCCCGGTTCCCGCTCTGGCCGCTGCTCGTCGTCGGCGCGTTCGCCCTCGGCGGGGTGCTCGCCTGGAGGCTCGGGCTGGGGCCGTTCGACGAGGCCGGCGAGGTCGTTGCCTCGCCCTCGCCGAGCGCCACGATCGATCCGGAGCCCTCGCCGAGCCCCTCGCCGGAGCCGGAGCCCTCGCCGAGCCCGTCCCCCGAGCCGAGCCCCGAGCCCGTGAACACCGCCTTCCCCGGCATCACCACGTTCCGGGGCAACCTCACGAGGACCTACTACGGGCAGGGCCCGGTCCCCGAGGACCCCAGGATCGTGTGGCGGTATCCGGCCGAGGGCAGCCTGTGCTCGATCTCCTCCGATCAGGAGGGACCCCGCGAGTGGTGCGGGACCGGGTGGACGGGCCAGCCGAACGTGATCGTCGGCGAGGACGGCGAGGTGCAGGTCAGGATCAACGCGTACGACGGCGCGTACCACTTCCTCGACGGGCGGACCGGCGAGCCCGTGCTGCCTGCGTTACAGACGGGCGACCTGGCGAAGGGCTCCGCGACGAGCGACCCCGACGGGTATCCCCTGTACTACGCGGGCTCGCGGGACGACTACCTCCGGGTGATCGCGCTCGACCGGCCCGAGCCCACCGTGCTCTGGAAGCTCGACGCCAACTCGAGCGTGCCGAACCCGGTCTGGAACAACGACTGGGACGGCGCCCCGCTCGTGGTCGGCGACTACCTGCTGGAGGGTGGCGAGAACTCGTGGTTCCACGTGATCCGGCTGAACCGCGACTACGACGACGACGGCCTGGTCACGGTCGATCCGAAGGTGGTGCTCACGGTCCCGGGCTTCGACGACGACCTGATGGCCGCGCTCCCCGACACGAACGTGTCGATCGAGAGCTCGGTGGCCTTCCGCGACGGGGTCGCCTACTTCGCCAACTCCGGGGGGCTCGTGCAGGGATGGGACATCTCGCGCGTGCTGGAGGGCGGGCGCAAGGCCGAGCGGGTGTTCCGCTTCTGGACCGGCGAGGACACGGACGCGACGGTCGTGATCGACGAGGAGGGGTTCCTGTACGTGGCGAGCGAGCTCGAGCGCTACACGGCCAGGGCCGAGGAGGTGGGCCAGCTGATGAAGCTCGATCCGCGGCGGCCGAAGGACCCGCTCGTGTGGTCGTTCCCGATCACCGAGCGCGGGTCCGAGGGCGCCGGCGGCGCCTGGGCCACACCGGCGCTGTACGGGCCGATGGTCTACATCGCCACCAACTACGGGGACCTGATCGGCCTGGAGGCCGAGACGGGGCGCGAGCGCTGGAGGATCCACCTGGCCGGGCCCACGTGGTCCTCGCCCGTCCCCGTGGACGACGTGCTGCTGCAGGGCGACTGCGGGGGCACCCTCCACGCGTTCGACATCCGCAAGCCGTTCCGCGAGCCGCCCGAGCTGTGGGCGCTCTCGCTCGGCTCGTGCATCGAGTCCACGCCGTCGATCTTCGACGGGACGATCTGGGTGGGCACGCGGGGTGGCGGCGTCTACGCGGTCGGCGACCGCAGGGGCTAGGCGCCGAAGATCGCCTGGAACTGCGGGAGCGCCCGGATCGCGTCGGTGCGCCAGACCGCGAGGGCCACCCCACCCGCCACCAGCGCCGAGATGGCGAGGATCCGCAGGACGCGAGCGTTCCGGCCCGACCCGAACCCCTCGGCGATCATCCCGATCGCGAGCCCGGCCACCAGCCCGCCCAGGTGCGCGCGCCAGTCGATCGCTCGGTATCCGATCGCGAGCAGGACGTTCAGCACGATCAGCGTGATCGCCGACCGCAGGTTGGCCGAGGCCAGGGCCGTGTGACGCCGCCGGTAGTTGTAGGCGATGAAGGCGCCGAAGATCCCGAAGATCGCGCCCGAGGCACCGACGGCGAGCGTGGTGACCGGCCCGAAGGCGTACGAGGCGACGCTCGCGAGGAAGCCCGAGACGAAGAAGACGACGACGAACCACGTCCGGCCGAGCCACTCCTCGACGTTGCGGCCGAACAGCCACAGCGCGTACCCGTTGAACGCGAGGTGCAGGAGACCCGCGTGCAGGAACATCGCCGAGAACAGCCGCCAGTACTGCCCGTCGGCGATCGCCGGCGGGAACATCGCGCCGAGGTCGAACAGCGTCTGCCCGTCGGGACCCTGCATCAGCGTGCCCGGGCCGCCCATCACGACCTCGACGACGAACATCCCGACGATGGCGACCAGCAGCACCTTGGTGGCGCTGGCGCGTCCGCGGAGCGCTCGCGCGGGGCCCTGACGGAACTCCTTCCGAGCGTCCTCCACGCACTCGGGGCACTGGAAGCCGACGGGCGCCTGGATCATGCAGTCCGGGCAGATGGGGCGGCCGCACCTGGTGCAGTGAACCCGCGTCTGCACCGTCGGGTGCCGGTAGCAGACCTCGATCGTCGGGGCCGGGGGCGGGGGCTGGGGGAGGGTGTCGTCGGGCATCCTGGGCATCCTACGGGGGTTCGCCGGTACCGCCGGGCCGGTTCGTGACCCGTCGGCTCAGTCGGTCCTCGGCAGCTCCCGGAGCTCGGCCTCGACCTCGGCCTGGCTCCACAGGCTGCACCACCGGTCCACGATGGTCCCGTCGGCGCCGATCAGGAACAGCCACGGCTCGGTGAGGTCGCCGCTCGGGGCCTGGAGCCAGTCGATCGCGGCCTGGTTCAGCGTCTGCGTGTCGAAGTCCTCCCAGATCTCGACGTGGATGAACTCCGCCCGGTCACCGTAGGTGCCGGCGAGCTCCTGGATCATGTCGGTGACGGGCCCGCAGAAGCGGCTCGCGCAGTAGACGGGGGTCGCGAAGACCACGACGATCGGTCGACCCTCCTGCAGGGCCGCGGCGATCGTGGTCCCGTGCAGCTCGGGATCGGGGATCTCGCCGTCGGTCGCGAACCGCGAGTCGATCGCGGCCTCGGGCACGCCCGCCGAGTCCAGCGTGAGGTTCTCGGTCGGCAACGCCGGATCGCCGGGCGCCGGCAGCTGCGGCGCCTCGAGGACCTGGACCGTGGTCTCGGCGACCTGGGTCCCGATCTCCTCGACCTCGGCGGAGAGCCTCGCCGCGTAGAAGCCGGGCTCGTCGAACAGCACGCCGGAGGCCTGGTACACGCCTCTCGCCTCGTCCGGAGAAGTCACCCTGGCCCCGCCAGTCCCGGGGGGCGTGCCGTACGTCGGGATGAACGCGGCGATGGCCGTCGGGCCCGGTGCCTCGGTCGGCGTCTCCGCGGTCCCGAGGTAGGTGAACCCCACGTCGACCTCCCCGAAGCTCACCAGGCTCCCGTCGGGCATGACGAGGCCGAACGCCACCCGCTGGGGCTCGCCGACGTACAGGTCGACGCTCGCGGCGACGGCCACCATGCCGCTGGCGTCGCCCGTGGCGTCGGTGGGACCGGTCGGCGGCGTGGTGCCGGTCGAGCCGCCACCGTCGTCGGAGCCACAGGCGGCCGCGAGCAGCCCGAGGGCCAGCAGGGAGGGGAGCAGGCGATGCATCCCGTCATCTTCCCGTGTCGTCCGGGGTTCGTCAGATGGGGAGGAGGCAATCGGCGGGCACCAGGCCGATCGCCAGCAGCGCATCCGAGTACGCCGCGACGAGGTTCACCGCGTGCCCCTGGAGGTCGGGCGGCGGGGTCTCCTCCTCGAGGTCCGCCTCGACCACGGCCTTGGCCTCGAGCAGCGCGCCGGCCACGACCGGGTCGACCTCCTGGACCTCGGCGGCCACGGCGTGCAGGGCCTCGTGGGCGCGGCCGTGGAACGCCTCATGGACGTCGGCCATGTCGGTGAGCTCCCCCGCGGCGATGTCGCACAGGCCGCCCATCGCCTCGTCGGCCTGGGCCTGGGTGACACCGGCCGCCGAACCCGTCTGCCCGCCGCCGTCCTCGTCGGCGTCGCCGCCGCACGCGCTCGCCGCCATCGCGAGGGCGACGAGGAGCGCTGCGAGCGCGGGCGGTCTCACAGATCCATCTTGGCACGGCGGGCGGCCTCGGGATCCTCGTCCTCGAGCACGCCCTCCAGGTGCAGCAGGTACGCCTTGCGCCACTCGTCGCCCCCGTACTTGCCGATCCCGCCCCCCGAGGGCACCACCCGGTGGCACGGGACGACGATGGGGATCGGGTTGTCGTGTAGCGCGTTGCCGGCGGCGCGCGCGGCCCTCGGACTTCCCGCGCGCTTGGCCACGTCGCGATAGGTCGACACGGCTCCGTACGGGATCGCCGCGGTGGCCTCGAGCACCCGGCGCGAGAACCCCGGTGGGGTGAGCGACCAGTCGACCCGCATCCGGAAGCCGTGGATCCGGCCCTCGAAGTACGCGTCGAGCTGCCGGCGCGCGGCCTCCGTCCCCCGGGCGTCCTCGAGCACGCGGGGCGAGAGCGCTCCCGCGAGCTCGTCGAGGACGTCGTCCAGGCGATCGTCGAAGAACTCGAGCCGGACGAGGCCGCGCCGCGTGGTCGCGACGAACAGCTTCCCGACCGGCGAGTCCACGACCGAGTAGGCGACGTCGATCAGCCCCCGGCGGCGCGCGAGTGCCGCCACGGAGTCCGCCGCCGTGCGGGAGGCGGCCTCGAGGTCCTCGGTCCATCGCAGCCTGGGATCCTTCACGACGTCGCCTCCTGCATCGCGCGCAGCTTCCTCCGACCCTCGTACGCGTTGGCCCTCGCCGCCTCCTCGGACACCCCGAGCACCTCGGCCACCTCCGCGTACGTGAGGTCCAGGACGTACCGGTGGATCACCGCCGCCCGCTGCTTGGGCGGGAGCGCGTCGACCGCCTGCCACAGCGCGTCGTCGTGCTCGTCGTCCCCTCCGACGGCGACCTCCGGGAGACGTTCGACCGGGATCGGCCGTCGCTTCTCGCCTCGCCAGTGATCCAACGCCTTGCGCGTGGCGATCGTGAGGAGCCACCCCCGGAGGTTGCTCGCGTCGCGCAGCCGCGGGTAGGCGCGCAGGGCCGCCAGGAAGGTCTCCTGGAAGCAATCGTCGGCGGCCTGGCGGCCCACCGAGGCGACCAGGAACCGGTAGACGTCCACGCGGTGCTCCTCGAGCAGCGTCTGGAACGGGGGCGGACCCATCCTCGAGGAAGAACGCGTGGCGCTCTCGGCGCGTGAGGTGGTCACACCGCCGGCCAGGGGTAGGGCCGCCCCGGGCCGGGCTCGGGGAACCGGCCGTCGGCGAGGAGGCCGGCCAGGCGGCCATGGGCGGCGCCGACCTCGACGTCGGAGAGCAGGCCGAGGAGGCGGTCGCGGAGGTCGCCCTCGCGCAGGCGCGGCTCGAGGGCGCCGAGGTCGGCCGCCAGCTCGGGAGGGATCGGCTCGCCGACGAAGTCCCAGATCACCGTCCGGAGCTTCGGCTCCACGTGGAAGCACACGCCGTGGTCCACCACGAACAGCTCCCCGTCCTCGGCGAGCAGGCAGTGGCCGGCCTTGCGGTCGGCGTTGTTGGCGACCACGTCGAACAGCGCGATGCGACGGAACGCGTCGGCGCGCGTCTCCTGCATCGTGAAGTAGTGCTCGTTGGGGTCGAAGGGCACGAACAGCTGCACCGCTCCCGGTCCGTGGGGACCGTCCCGCAGCACCGTGGGCGGGACCCTCGGCCATCCGAGCGCGTCGGCGAGCACATACGCGGCCACCTCGCGCGCGGCCAGCGTGCCCTCGGGGAAGTCGAACAAGGGCGTCTCCCCCGCGATCGGCTTGTAGACGGCCAAGGTCTCCCGGTCGCCGTCGTGCACCTTCGCGAGGAAGGTGTAGTTGGACGAGCGGGGGAGCAGGCCGAGGGGCTCGAGATCGCCCCGCTCGAGCATGCGGAGCGTCGCGACGGTCCCGGTCACCTCCGCGCGGTCTCCCGGTGGCCGTTCATCGCGGGGCACGTGTGGCCCTCCGGGCCGATCGGGTTGCCGCAGAACCGGCAGCGGGGACGGCCGCGCGCGGCGACGGCGGCGCCGTGGCGTGAGAGCGCGAGCATCTGCTCGCGGGTCGCCCACACGCGGACGCGGGCGGGCTCGGGCAGGTCGGGCTCGGGCGTCTCCTCGCCCTCCTCCTCGTCGGCTCCCTCGACGAGCTCCTCGAGCTCGAGCAGCATCTGGTCGCGGTCCTCCGCGTAGCCGATCGATAGGCGCCCGGCGCGGAAGAGCGGCTCGAGCGGGGGTTCGAGCTCCATCGCCTCCTCGGGCGGTCCCTCCCCGGTCTCGCGTCCCACCGTCGCCAGGATCTCCAGGATCGAGGTTGCGAGGAGCTCGACCTGCTCCTTCTCCACGAGGATCGTGATCGTTCGCTCACCCTCGCGAGCCTGGAGGAAGAAGGTGCGCTGGCCGGGCTCGCCCACCGCCCCGGCGGTCACCTTGTCGACGCGCTCGAGCTCCATCCGCCTATCCTCCCACCTTCCGTCGAGGCCTCGGCCTCGGCGGGACGAGCGCCGACAGGTCGCCGGTGTCGTTCACCTTCACGATCCGGGGGACGTCCTGCCCGAGGGCGATCGCCGTGACCGATGCCGTGTCGATGACCAGGCGCTGGAGGTGGTCGGCGTGCATGCCGGACAGGTGCGCGACGAGCAGGCGGATCGGGTCGGCGTGCGAGAAGGCGACCACGGTGCCGGAGGGGTGGGCCGCCGCGATCGCGACCGCGGCGTCGACGGCGCGCGTCTGGACCTCGAGCAGGCTCTCGCCGCCGGGGAACCGGAAGGTGGAGGGGGCACGTATCACGTTGCGCCACAAGCGTGTTCGGCGCAGCTGGGCGATCGATCGGCCGGTCCACTCGCCGTAGTCCACCTCGATCAGCCCCCGCTCGGTGACGGGGCGGAGCCGCCGGGCGCGCGCGAGCGGCGCGGCGGTCTCGCGCGCCCTCTCGAGCGGGCTCGTCACGATCGCGTCGACCGGCACGCCGTCCAGGCGCTCGACCAGCCGCTCCGCCTCCTCGCGCCCGCGCGCGTTCAGGTGCACGCCCGGCTGCCACCCGGTGAGCCGGCGCCCGGCCACGTCGGTGTGGCCGTGTCGCACGAGGAGCAGGGTCGTCATGCGCCGTAGGGTACCCGCGGCGGTGGGTCAGCCCGCGGGCAGCCGCACCTCGATGCGCGTCCCACGTCCGAGCTCACTGTCGACCGAGATCCGGCCACCGTGGTTCTCGACGATGTGCCGGACGATCGAGAGCCCGAGCCCGGTACCCCCGGTCTCCCTCGAGCGCGCACGGTCCACCCGATAGAAGCGCTCGAAGATCCTGGGGACATCGCGCGTGGGGATCCCCACCCCCGTGTCCTGCACGCTGAGCAACACGTCGCCGCCCTGCGTCTCCAGCGTGACGTCGACACGGCCCCCGGGCCTCGTGTAGCGGATCGCGTTGTCGATCAGGTTGCGGGCGAGCAGCGCGAGGTCGCGAGCCGAGCCGCGGATCCGTGGCACCGGCTCGGCGGCCACGGCGAGCGCCACCTGTGCCTCGGCGGCCCGGTCCTCGAACCGCTCGCCCTCGTCGCGGAGCACCACGTCCAGCGCGACGGCCTCGTCGAGGCGGCTCCCCGACTCCAGCCGTGACAGGTCGAGCAGGTCGGAGACGATCCGCGAAAGGCGCACGGCCTCGCGCTCCAGCTGGGTGGCGAAGCGGGGGACCACCGAGGGGTCGTCGTGCATGGCCGTGATGATCGTCTCGGCGGCGGCCTGGATCGTGGCCGCCGGGGTCTTCAGCTCGTGCGAGGCGTTCGCCACGAAGTCGCGACGCACCTGGTCCAGGCGCCGAGCCTCGGTGACGTCGCGGACGACCAATAGGACCGACCCGCCGTCGATCGCGATCGCGGAGCCCTGGAGGGTCCGGGAGGGCGAGCCGGCATCGGCCTCCTCGATGGCGGGCGCGCTCCCTCCTCGGGCGCGGACGGCCGCGTCTCGCAGGGCGAGCGGGAGGATCGCCTCGATGGACGCCGGTCGAGGGCCCAGGAGCAGCTCGGCCGCGGGATTGGCGAACGCCAGACGGCCCTCGTCGTCGAAGAGCACGACGCCCTCCTGCATGGAGTCCAGGATCAGCCGGGAGGAGCGCTGCTCCTCCTCGGAGGACTCGGTCCGAGCGCGGAGCTCGTCGCGCTCGCGGTCGCGACGGGCGGAAGCATCCGCCGACCGACGGCGCTCGCGGCGAGCGACGGCGAGCCCGAAGATCCCGGCGGCGAGGCCGCCGATCGCCGCGACGAGGAGCAGCGTGTCCATCCCGACGGAGTGTAGAAGCGGCGGGCCGGCCTCCGGAGCGTCGCCGGTCATCCTGTCTTCACGCATGGGTCGTCGTTCACGGCCCGTTCACATCCAGGCCGAAGGCCGTTCACCGCCTCCGGATAGCGTCCCCGCGACGGATGGCGGCTCGGGCCGACGGTCGAAGGAGGACGGGATGGGGAAGCGTGGGAAGTGGCTGGCGATCTTCGCGGCCGTGGTGTCTCTGTCGCTGCTCGCCGCCGCGTGCGGCGGTGACGACGACGGTGGGGGCGGCGGCGGCGAGGTGACCGGCTCGCTGAACATCTCCGGCTCGTCCACCGTCGAGCCGATCACGTCGCTGGTCGGCGAGAAGTTCCTGGGCGCGAACCCCGGCGTGGAGTTCGCGGTGGACGGCCCGGGCACCAGCGATGGCTTCGAACTCTTCTGCAACGGCGAGACGGACATCAGCGACGCCTCGCGCCCGATCGACGAGGAGGAGGTCGCCGCCTGCGAGGCCAACGGGATCTCGCCCATCGAGATCGAGGTCGCGCTCGACGCCCTGTCCGTGATCGGCAACCCGGCCAACCCGACCTCGTGCCTGAACTTCGGTGACCTCTACGCGCTGTTCGGCGCCGAGTCCGAGGGCTTCGCGAACTGGAGCGACGCCAACGCGCTCGCGGCGGAGGTCGGCGGCACCGGCGGCTTCCCCGACCAACCCCTCACGATCGTCGCTCCCGGGGAGGAGTCCGGCACGTACGGCTCGTTCATCGACCTGACCGGCGTCGACGACGTCGCCGCCGAGCGCGGCGTGCCCGAGGACGCGGCGGGGGGCCTTCGTCCCGACTACCAGATCTCCGCGGACGACAACGTCATCATCGACAACGCCGCGGGCACGGAGTACGGCCTGGGCTTCGTCGGATTCGCGTTCGCGGAGAACGCGGGCGACGCGGTCAAGGAGTTCGAGGTGGACGGGGGCGAGGGCTGTGTGGCCCCGAGCGCGGAGAGCGTCATCGACGGCAGCTACCCGCTCGGGCGATCGCTGTTCATCTACGTCAACCCGAACAAGCTCACCGAGAACCCTGCCCTGGGCCCGTTCGTCGACTTCTACCTGAGCGACGAGGGGCTGGCATCGGTCGAGGAGGTCGGGTACATCGGCCTGCCCGCCGACCGCATCGATGCCTCCCGGGCCGCCTGGGAGTCGGCCCAGGCCTGAGCGTCGTGCTGAACCCGTACGTGACCGCGGAAGGGCCCGGTCTCCGGGCCCTTCCGCGGCACGCGAGTGGGGCTGGTAGAACTCGGGCAGGACGTGGCGTGGGGGTCCGCGGGAGGATGAGGAGCAGGTGGCGCAGGCAGCGTTGAGGCGGACCAGCGGGCTGTCGCCCGCCGACCTCCAGGGGACCCGAGCGCGCCACCGGCGCGAGCGACTCATGCGAGGCCTCTTCTTCGGAGCGGCCCTCTTCTCGGTCCTGATCAGCCTCGCGATCGTGCTGTCGCTCGCGGGCGGGGCGATCGACTTCCTGAGCAAGGTCGACCTCGGCGCCCTGTGGTCCAGGGGGTGGTTCCCTCGTCGGAACCTCTTTGATGTGAAGACGATCTTCGTCGGGACGTTGATCGTGTCCGCGATCGCGATGGTGGTCGCCGCCCCGGTCGGGATCGGGGCCGCGCTCTACCTCTCCGAGTACGCGAGCCCGCGGGCGCGCCGTTCCCTGAAGCCGATCATCGAGACGCTGGCGTCGATCCCCAGCGTCGTCATGGGGTTCTTCGCACTCCGTTTCATTAGCCCCGAGATCGTCCAGCGCTTGTTCGGGACCGACGTCCCGCTGTTCAACCTGACCGCTGCCGGCATCGCGGTGGGCCTGCTCGTCACGCCGCTCGTCGCCTCCGTCGCCGAGGACGCGATGCATGCCGTGCCGAGCGTCCTTCGGGAGGCATCCGTGGGCCTCGGTGCTCGCAAGCGGACGACCAGCGTCCGGGTCGTGATGCCGGCGGCCGTGTCGGGCATCACCGCGGCGATGATCCTCGGGGTATCTCGGGCGATCGGCGAGACGATGATCGTGGCGATCGTCGCGGGCGGCACGGGCGGATCCTTGTTCACGCTGGATCCGCTGAAGGGTGGTCAGACGATGACCGCTGCGATCACCGCGCTGGCCACCGGCTCGGACCAGGTGCGGGGCAGCGGTCCCGCCTACTCAAGCCTGTTCTTCGTCGGGATGCTGCTGTTCCTCCTGACCCTCGGCCTCAACCTGCTGTCCGAACGGTTCGTGCGGCGCGTGCGGAGACGGTACTGATGGCAGAGCGGACGACCACGGCGAGGAGCGCGACGCGAGAGGAGGTTCGCCAGGCGCTCTCCGGACGGCACTTCGACCTCAAGGGCTTCGTCTTCCAGATCGCGCTGCTGCTCACGCTGGTCTTCGCGCTCGCGGTCCTGATCATCCTCCTTCTCGACGTCCTCCGGACCGCGGTCCCCCTGCTGCTCGAGCGCGGGGAGCAGATCCTCACGTCCGGATACTCGTCGCTCCCGGCCAACGCCGGCATCAAGCAGGGGCTGATCGGGTCGCTGTACCTCATGGTCTTCGTGCTCGTGCTGGCCCTCCCGCTGGGTGTGGGCGCGGCGATCTACATGGAGGAGTACGCGAGAGACACGCGGCTGACCCGGTTCATCAACACGAACATCCGCAACCTCGCCGGGGTGCCGGCGATCGTGTACGGGATCCTCGGGCTCGCGATCTTCGTGGAGCTGCTCAAGCCGCTGACCGGGCCCGGATCGGTCGAGGGGAAGAGCCTGCTTGCCGGGGGCCTGACGATCGCGCTCATGGTGCTTCCGATCGTCATCATCACCACGCAGGAGGCGCTCCGCGCGGTCCCGCAGAGCATCCGTGAGGCGGGGTTCGGCGTCGGGGCGACGCGCTGGGAAGTGGTCCGGAGCCACGTGCTTCCGTACGCGGCGCCGGGCGTGTTGACCGGATCTGTGCTCTCGTTCGCGAGGGCACTGGGGGAGACCGCGCCGCTGATCATGGTCGGGGCCGTCACGGGGTTCCTCGCGACCCAGGGGGGTATCCTCGCCTCGCTGCAGCAGCGGTTCACCTCCTTGCCGACGCTGATCTTCACGTACGTGAAGAAGCCGCAGCCGGAGTTCCAGGAACTGGCTGCGGTTACCATCCTGGTGCTCATCGCCTTCATCTTCACCGTGAACCTGACCGCGATCCTGCTGAGGAACCGGTATGAACGAAAGTGGTGACCCGATGGACCTGACGGAAGAGACGCCGCGGCAGGTCGACGTCGCCTCGGGCGATCACGCGCTCACGCGGATCGCGGTCCCGCACGCGGAGGAGCCCGACCCCCAGGAGGTGGAGCGGGAGGTCGTCTTCGACATCCAGGACGTGTCCGCGTTCTACGGGGACTTCCGTGCGGTCAGGAACGTCTCGCTGCCGATCTACCGCAACCAGATCACGGCGCTGATCGGTCCGTCCGGATGCGGCAAGACCACGTTCATCCGTTGCCTCAATCGGATGAACGACCTGATCGAGGGGGCCCGGGTCGAGGGGACCCTGCTGTACCACGGCGTCGATCTGTACGACCCGGAGGTCGACCCGGTCGAGGTCCGGCGGCGCATCGGCATGGTGTTCCAGAAGCCGAACCCGTTCCCCAAGTCGATCTACGACAACATCTCCTTCGGACCCAAGATCGCGGGGTACAAGGGGAGCATGGACGATCTTGTCGAGGAATCGCTCCGCCGGGCGGCCCTGTGGGACGAGGTGAAGGACAAGCTCAAGGAGTCCGGACTCGCGCTGTCGGGCGGCCAGCAACAGCGGCTCTGCATCGCCCGTGCGATCGCTACGCGGCCGGACGTGATCCTGATGGACGAGCCGTGCTCCGCTCTGGACCCGATCGCCACGCAGCGGATCGAGGACCTCATGCAGGAGCTCGTGTCCGACTACACGATCGTGATCGTCACGCACAACATGCAGCAGGCAGCCCGGGTCAGCGATCGGACCGCCTTCTTCACGGTGGAGGTGCACGAGGAGACCGGCCACCGGACGGGGACGGTCGTGGAATACGACCGGACCGAGACCATCTTCACGAAACCGTCGGACAAGCGGACCGAGGACTACGTCACGGGGCGGTTCGGCTGATGGCGCGCCCGCACTTCCACGAGGAGCTCGAGGGCCTCGAGCTTCAGCTGCTGACCTTGGGCGAGCTGGCCGGGACCGCCGTGCGGGGGTCGGTGGATGCCGTCGTTCAGCACGATGACGCGCTCGCGGAGGAGGTCATCGCCGGCGACGACGAGATCGATCGCCTGTACCTGGAGATCGACCACGGCCTGCTCGCGCTGCTCGCGCTGCAGGCCCCGGTCGCCGCCGACCTGCGGTTGGTCTCGGTCATCATGCACTCGAGCCTGCACCTGGAGCGGATCGGTGACCAGGCCGTGAACATCGCCAAGGTCTACCTCGTCACGAAGGACCTCCCCGGCAGCGCGACGATCGTCCAGCAGATCGGCGAGATGGGCCACATCGTCGTCGAGATGGTCCGCTGCGCGATGGACGCGCTGCGTCGCAGGGACATGAAGCTCTGCGAGCAGCTCCCGCAGATGGACGACCCGGTCGATCGGCTGAACCGCAACATGCACTTCGAGGTGGCGAAGCTGGCCGACGATCGCTCGGCGCTGGACTGGGGCATGCACATGAACCTGGCCGCGCGCGCGCTCGAGCGCGTCGGCGACAACGCCGTGGACATCGCCGAGCAGGTCTCGTTCCTGCTGACCGGGGAGTTCCGGGAGTTCACGGACGCCTCGCACCCCGGAGGCGCCGCCGCCGATGCCGACTGAGACCATGCGCATCCTCGTCGTCGAGGACGAGGAAGCGCTCGCGGACTCGGTTCGCTACAACCTCGAGCGCGAGGGCTACGCGGTCTCGGTTGCGGGCGACGGGCGGCGGGCGCTGGAGCGGTTCCGCTCGGACCCCCCGTCGCTCGTGATCTTGGATCTCATGCTGCCGGAGCTCTCCGGATTGGACGTCTGTCGCATGATCCGCTCCGAGTCGGAGGTCCCGATCATCATGGTCACGGCCAAGGATTCCGAGGCGGATAAGGTGGCCGGCCTCGAGCTCGGGGCCGACGACTACGTCACCAAACCGTTCTCGATGCGTGAGCTCGTCTCCAGGGTGCGAGCCAACCTCCGGCGGGTTCGGCAGGCCGCGCGTCCGACCCAGGCGGATGAGGTCCTCGTCGGCGGAGCCGTCCGGATGGACGTCGCCCGCCACGAGGTGTCGGTGCGCGGAGAGGGCGTGCCGATGCCACCGAGGGAGTTCGAGCTGCTCGAGGCGTTCCTGCGACGGAAGGGTCGCCTGCTGACGCGGGACTTCCTGATCGAGGAGGTCTGGGGCGCAGACTACTTCGGGGACACCCGCACGCTGGACGTCCACGTCAAGCGCTTGCGCCGCAAGATCGAGGTCGATCCCCACCACCCGGAGCACCTGGTGACGGTCCGGGGTCTCGGGTACAAGTTCACGGCCTGATCCCATCGGGTTGTCGGCATCGGCGCTCCGGGTGTATGCATGCGCCCGCCTGGACCCGATCAAGGAGAACGACCGCATGCCGCGCTTCCGGTTCCGCCTGGTGCCACGGGACGAGGGCTTCTTCGAGCTGTTCGTCCGTCAGGCGACCAACATCGAGACGGCCGCGCAGGTCCTGTACGAGCTGATCACGGAGTTCGCCGATGCCCCAGCGAAGGCTCGTCGAATGAGGGACCTCGAGCACGAGGGCGACGAGATGACCCACGAGATCCTCCGCCGCCTCAACACGGTCTTCGTCACGCCGATCGACCACGAGGACATCCACAAGCTCACGACCACGCTGGACGATGTCCTGGACCACATGGAGGCGGCGGCCGACCTGTTCATCCTGCACAAGATCGAGGCCCCGCTGCCGGACATGAAGGCCCAGGCCGACGTGCTGGTTCGGACGACGGTGGCCGTGCGCGAGGCCCTCGACATCCTGCCGAAGTTCTCGCAGCTCCATCCTCACACGGTCGAGATCAATCGGCTCGAGAACGACGGGGATCGCGTCTACCGACAGGCGGTGGCCGACCTGTTCAGCGGGGACAAGCGGGCGATGGACGTGCTCAAGGCTAAGGACATCATCGACGAGATGGAGGCGGCCATCGACAAGCTCGAGGACGTGTCGGACACGCTCGAGTCGATCGCACTGAAGCACGCCTGATGCCCGTCTGGGTCGTCATCCTGCTCGCGTACCTGTTCGAGTTCGCGAACGGATGGACCGACGCCCCCAACTCGATCGCGACCGTGGTCTCCACGAGGGTGTTGCGGCCGCTGGTCGCGGTGCTGATGGCCGGGGTGCTGAACCTGGTGGGGGCGCTCGCGGGCACGGCCGTGGCCGAGACGATCGCGTCGGGGATCGTGAACCCGGACTTCGTGAGCCTGGAGACGATCGCGGCCGCACTGCTCGCCGCCACCCTGTGGGCGCTCGGGGCCCAGTACTTCGGCCTGCCCTCGAGCGAGTCGCACGCGCTGATCGCCGGACTCCTCGGAGCCGGCTTCGCCGCCGGCGGGCTGGAGGCCCTGGAGTGGTCGGGCACCCGCAAGGCGCTGATCGGGCTCGTGACCTCTCCGGTGGGTGGCTTCATCGCCGGCTTCATCCTGATGGTGCTGATCTACCGGCTCTTCCGGAGGGTCCGTCGTCCCCTGGTCTCCCGGGTGTTCGGCCGGGCGCAGGTGTTCTCGGCCGGGTTCATGGCGTTCAGCCACGGGACGAACGACGCTCAGAAGTCGATGGGGATCATCGCGCTCGCGGTCGCGATCGACCAGGCGGGAACCGGTGGATCGGTCCCGGACCAGATCGTGATCGAGAACTGGATGATCGTCTCGGCGGCCCTCGTGATCGCGCTCGGGACCATGGTGGGTGGCTGGCGCGTGATCCGCACGATCGGCATGCGGATGACGCACCTCGAGCCGGTCCAGGGCTTCGCGGCCGAGACGGGCGCGGCGACCGTGATCACCACGGCGGCCCACTTCGGCATCCCGGTCTCGACGACGCACGCGATCGGGACGTCGATCATGGGGGTCGGCGCGACGAAGCGGTTCTCGGCCGTCCGATGGGGCGTGGCGGGACAGGTCGTGAGCGCGTGGATCCTGACCTGGCCCTCGTGCATGGCGATGGGGTTCGTGCTCGGCAAGGTCCTGAACGCTGCCTTCTGAGCCGCCCGGCGGCGGCGTGACCTTGCGACGGAGGCGGTCCGCCGGATAGCATCGGCTCCCTTCCCGATGGACACGACCATCCCGCCCGCTGACCCCGAGCCCCGCTACCTGAATCGAGAGCTGTCCTGGCTCGAGTTCAACGCTCGAGTGCTGGCGCTGGCCGAGGATGCCGCCCTGCCGCTCCTGGAGCGGGTGAAGTTCGTCGCGATCTTCGCGGACAACATGGACGAGTTCTTCCAGATCCGCGTCTCGGGGCTGCAGGAGCAGGTCGAGGCGGGGGTGACCAAGCGCTCGCCGGACGGGCACTCGGCGGCCGAGGCCCTGGCCGGGATCCGCGACCGGGCTCAGGAGCTGTCCGTCCGGGCCGCCGACCTGTTCGCGACCGAGCTGGTCCCGGCGCTCGAGAAGGAGCGCGTCCGGATCGTCCGCTCGCCCCAGGGTCTGGAGCCCGGCGAGCTCGACTTCCTGGACCATGAGTTCGCGGAGCGGATCTTCCCGGTCCTCACGCCGCTCTCGGTCGATCCGTCCCACCCCTTCCCGTACATCTCCAACCTCTCCCTGAACCTGGCCGCGATGGTCCGCGACCCGATGAGCGGCGAGCGGCGGTTCGCGAGGGTAAAGGTCCCCCCGCTGCTCCCGCGGTTCGTCGCGCTGCCGGGCGGGGAGCGCTTCGTGCCGCTTGAGGTCGTCATCGCCGCCAACCTCGACCGGCTCTTCCCCGGGATGGAGATCGTGTCGCACCACGCCTTCCGCGTGACCCGCGACGCCGACGTCGAGGTCGAGGAGGACGAGGCCGAGGACCTGCTCGAGGCGATCCAGAGCGTGCTCCGACGGCGACGCCGGGGGGCGAGCCCCGTCCGCCTGGAGGTCGACGAGGCCATGAGCCCCGAGGTGCTGGAGCTCCTCCGTCGCGAGCTCGACCTGCGGGAGGACGAGGTCTACGTGACCCCCGGGCTGATCGACCTCACGGCGCTGTGGGCCCTCGTGCGGCTGGACCGGCCGGAGCTGAAGCACGCCCCCTGGGTCCCCGTCACGCAGCCCCGGCTCGCCAGTGGGCCGGACCTGTTCCGCGTGCTGCGCTCCGGCGATGTGCTCGTCCACCACCCCTACGACTCGTTCGCGTCCTCGATCGAGGCGTTCGTGGAGCAGGCGGCGCACGACCCGGCTGTGCTCGCGATCAAGCAGACGCTGTACCGGACCTCGTCCCAGGAGAGCCCGATCATCCGCGCGTTGATCCGGGCCGCGGAGCTCGGCAAGCAGGTGGTGGCGCTGGTGGAGCTGAAGGCCCGCTTCGACGAGGAGGCCAACATCACGTACGCGCTCGAGCTCGAGCAGGCGGGCGTCCATGTCGTGTACGGCGTCGCGGGACTGAAGACGCACGCGAAGATCTCGCTCGTCGTCCGGCGCGAGCCCGACGGCGTCCGCCGGTACGCACACGTCGGGACCGGCAACTACAACCCGGTCACCGCGCGGCTGTACGAGGACCTCGGGCTCCTCACGGCCGACCCGCAGATCGGCGCCGACCTGACCGACCTGTTCAACGTGCTGACCGGCTACAGCCGCCAACGCGACTACAGGCGCCTGCTGGTCGCGCCGCACGAGCTGCGAGCGCGCATGCTCGACCTGATGCGGGGGCAGGCTCGACCGGGCGGCCGGATCGTGCTCAAGATGAACTCGCTCGTGGACCCCGACCTCATCGACGCCCTGTACGAGGCGTCCGAGGCGGGGGCGGAGATCGACCTCATCGTGCGAGGCATCTGCTGCCTCCGCCCGGGGATCCCCGGTCTGTCGGACCGCATCCGCGTGCGGTCGCTCGTCGGTCGGTACCTGGAGCATTCGCGGATCTTCCGGTTCGGGGATCGGACGCAGGCCACCCACTACATCGGGTCGGCCGACCTGATGCAGCGCAACCTGGATCGGCGGGTGGAGGCGCTCGCGCCGGTCGCCGACCCCGCGCTCGCGGCCCGGCTCGACGAGATCTTGGACGTGGTGCTGCAGGACGACGTGCTGTCGTGGACGCTCGGCCCGGACGGCACCTGGACGAAGGTCGCGGGGGAGCGAGGGCTCGACGCCCAGCAACGGCAGCAGGAGCTGGCCGTGGAGCGCGAACGGTCCGAGCTGCCGTGAGCCTGGAGCGCGAGGTCAAGCTCCAGGCGCCGCCGGGCTTCGAGCTGCCCGACCTGAACGCAGACGGCCTCTCCGCGACCGTCCACGAGCCACGGCGGGTCCTCGCCGTCTACCACGACACCGAGGACCTCGCGCTCGTGCGGTGGGGGTGCAGCCTCCGCCATCGGGAGGGCGAGGGCTGGACCGTCAAGCTGCCCTTCGAGGACCGCGACGATCCGGGCACCCTGGCCCGGATGGAGCACGTCTTCCCTGCCGAACGAGGGTCGACGCCCGGGAAGCCGCCCGACGAGGTGCTGGACCTGGTCCGCGCCTACGTCCGGGGGCGTCCCGTGATGCCGGTGGCGCGACTGAGCACGCTACGCCGGACCGTGGAGCTGGCGGACGAGCTCGGTCGTCCCGCCCTGGTCGTGACCGATGACGAGGTCTCCGTGATGCACGGTCGCAGGATCGCCTCGCGCTTCCGGGAGGTCGAGGTCGAGCTCGTGCCCGGGGTCCCCGAGGAGGCGCTGGACGCCGTGGTGCAGCGGTTGCTCGGCTCCGGCGCCGGGCCGGTCGACAACGTGCCCAAGCTCCGACGCGCGCTCGGGCCCCGCGCCGACGCCCCGCCCGAGCTCCAGGTCCACGAGCTGGAGGGGACGGCCACCGTGACGGAGGTCGTCCGCCGGGCCCTCACGGCCTCGATCGTCCGGCTCTTCCGGCACGATGCGGGGGTCAGATCGGGGCTCGATCCCGAGGACATCCACCAGGCGCGGGTGGCGACCCGGCGGTTGCGTTCGGACCTGCGCACCTTCCGTGGGGTCCTGGAACCCGGCTGGCCCGACCCGCTCCGCGAGGAGCTGCGATGGCTCGGCGACCTGCTGGGGTCCGTCCGTGACGCCGAGGTCCTGCGCGACCGGCTTCGCGATCGCGCCACCCTGCTCGAGGCCGGAGATCGGCCCGCCGCCGAGGCGATCCTCGGCCGGCTGGACGGACGTCGCACGGCCGCCCGCGAGCGCCTGCTCGCATCGATCCGCGAGCCCCGGTTCGACGCGCTCGCGGACACGCTCGTCTCGGCCGCCAACGAGCCGGCGGTGACCGTCGAGGTCGCCGACCGACCCGCCACCGAGGTCCTGCGGCCCGCCCTCGATGGCCCGTGGAAGCACCTGGTCGCGGCGATCGACGCCGTCCTCGTCGATCCCTCCGACGAGGCGCTCCACGCGGCGCGGATCCGCGCGAAGCGGGTCCGGTACGCGGCCGAGGCGCTCGCGCCGCTGTTCGGCAAGCGCGCGTGGTCGTTCGCGGAGGCCGCCGCGGGCCTGCAGGGCGTGCTCGGGGAACATCAGGACGCAGTGGTTGCCGGCACCTGGCTCCGCGAGGCGGTCGCGGCCGGCGCCGACGGATTCGTCGCCGGCCAGCTTGCGGCGCTCGAGTCTCGGGCAGCGCGAGACGCGCGCGAGGCCTGGCCGGCTGCCTGGAAGGCGCTGTCGCGGAAGCGGCTTCGGTTCTGGGCATGACCGAGATCGTCCGGGCCGCGGGGGGGATCGTCCTCGCGGACGCTGACGCGGGCGCCGATCGCCGGGTCGCCGTCGTCCACCGACCGCGCTACGACGACTGGTCGTTCCCCAAGGGCAAGCTCCAGGACGGCGAGGACGAGCGCTCGGCGGCCGTGCGGGAGGTTGAGGAGGAGACCGGGCTGCGGTGCCGGCTCGGCCCGAGCATCGGGGCGGTGACCTATCGCGATCGCGCCGGGAGGGCGAAGGTGGTCCGCTACTTCTCGATGACCGCCGACGGCGGCTCGTTCCTCGCTAACGCGGAGGTGGACGAGCTCCGCTGGCTGGCCGTGGACGAGGCCGAGCGGCTGCTGTCCTACGAGCACGACCGGCTGCTCCTCCGCCGCGCCCTCGGCGGCGTGCCCTCGGCGGCCGTATACGTGCTCCGTCACGCCAAGGCCGGGACCCGCTCCCGTTGGGACGGCCCGGACGACGAGCGGCCGCTGACCCGCCGAGGGCGCAAGCAGGCGGCGCGCCTCGTCGAGCTGTTCGAGGGGCTGGATCTGTCTCGGATCGTCACGAGCCCGTTCGTGCGGTGCGTGCAGAGCGTCGAGCCGCTGTCCGACGCCCGAGGGATCCCGATCGAGCGGTCGGACGCGCTCGGTGAGGGGGTTCCGGTCGACAGCGTGCTCGACTTGGTCGATGGTCTGGACGAGCGGCCGACGCTGCTCTGCGGACACGGGCGCGAGATCGACATCATCGTCGACCACGCCGAGGCCTCCGGGGGGAGGATCGACGGCCACCGCGGCATCGCGAAGGGCTCGGTCTGGGTGCTCGAGCGCGAGCACGGACGCTTCGTCTCGGCCCGGTACCTCCCGCCGGCCCCGGGGTAGGTCACCGAGCGATCGGCGAGAGCCAGCTGGCCAGGTACCCGGCGCGCTCGAACCCCAGTCGTGCGTAGATGCGCTCGGCCGACCCACCGGGCTCGGCGAGCAGGAACGTGTGGCGGGCCCCCGCCGCGAAAATCTCGGCGACCGCACGGCGGGCGAGCGCCTGGGCGTAGCCGCGACGGCGGGCGACCGGGAACGTGACGACGTGGTCCAGGAACCCCGCGCCCTCGAGCACGAGGAAGGCGGCGAACGCCACCGGCTCTCCGTTCTCGCGGACGGTGAGCCATCGGCGGCCCGCGGGGATCAGGACGTCACGCTCGAGCGCCTGCAACTGGTCGACGGCCGGCTGCTCGTTCACGTCGAACAGGCGGACGGACGCGGCATGGGCTCGCCAGAACGCCGCGTCGAAGTCGCGGACCTCCTCGACGGCCTCGTCCTCGTCGCCGACCCGCCCGGTCCCGCGGACCATCACCAGGTCCCAGGTGATGCGCTCGCCCCGCGTGCTCGCCTGGGCGATCAAGTCCGTCTGCTCCTCCGGGTGGAAGATCACGACGTGGGAGCGGGCGCTGCCGCTCCGGTCCATGGCCGGCAGCAGCGCGGATCCCACCTCGGCGAGCGGGACCGGCTCGCGCGACTCGACCCGCGCGTAGTTCGGCTCCTGGATCGCCGGGTAGCGCGCGTCCGAGACGACGGCGCCCCACCATGCGGGCTCGACGCGTTCGAACAGCGCATCCTGCGCGCGCCAGTAGGCGAGCAGCGACTCCATCTCGCTCACCGCCGTATGGTCCCAGCCGTTGCCCGGGGGTAGGCTCGCGTGCGGTGATCAGCTGTCGCGTGTACCGGGACGGTCAGCTCGAGCGTGAGGCTGGCTTCTCGCCCGAGGTCATCCGCGCTGCCCGGGAGGGCGATCACCGCGTGTGGCTCGACGTGGTCGACCCGACGGATGAGGAGCTCGAGGCGCTGCGGTCCGAGCTGGGGTTGCACGAGCTGGCGGTCGAGGACAGTCGGCGGTGGGGGCAGCGCGCGAAGGTCGACTTCTACCCCGGCCACCTGTTCCTGGTCGCCCACGGGCTCGACCTGAACGAGGACGACGAGCTCGTGGACCGTGAGGTTCACCTGTTCGCGGGTGCCGGACTGTACGTGGTCACGGTCCGCCGGGAGCCGCGGTTCGAGTTCGACAAGGCGCACGCCCGGCTCTCCGCCGCGCCGGACCTTTCGGGCGAGGGGATCGGCTACCTCCTGTACCTCCTGCTCGACGAGGTCGTGGACGGGTACCTGAACGTGATCGAGCGGTTCGAGGACCTCGGCGACGACATCGAGGACGCGGTCGCCTCCGAGGAGGAGGGCTCCGAGAGCAGCGAGGCCTACCGCGCCGTTGCCCGGCGGATCTTCCACCTGCGGCAGCAGGTCGTTCGCTTCCGCCGGCGCGCCGCGCCGATGCGAGAGGCGGTCGACCAGATCCTCGAGACGCCGGCGATCGCGACCCCTCCGCTGATGCCGTACTACCGCGACGTGCTCGACCATGTGATCCGCACGCTCGAGCTCGTCGACAACGTCCGGGATCTGCTGACCTCCGCGCGCGAGCTCCAGATCGCGCAGACCTCGAACCGGCTGAACGTCGTGATGAAGCAGCTGTCGGCGTGGGCCGCGATCATCC
>DASSJM010000002.1:0-52480 GCA_035691205.1 Actinomycetota bacterium | reverse complement strand
CCAACTGCGGCCTGGTGCTGCCCGACCCCGGATACCTGGCCGAGCTGAAGGAGATCTGCCACGCGCACGGCGCCCTGCTGGCGTTCGACGAGGTGAAGACGGGGTGCACGCTCGCGTGGGGCGGCGCGGTCGAGGCGTTCGGGGTGGTGCCCGACCTCGTGTGCCTGGCCAAGGCGATCGGCGCCGGTCTGCCCTGCGGCGCGATCGGCGGCACCGAGGAGGCCATGGACATGATCGTGCGCGGCGAGCTCGACCAGGTGGGGACCTTCAACGGCAACCCGCTCACGATGGCCGCGATGAAGGTGAACCTCACCGAGGTCCTCACGAGGGACGCCTACCGGGAGTTCGACCGGATCGCCGACGGGTTCGAGGCCTGCGAGGCGACGATCGACCGCTATCGCCTGCCGGCATCGATGAAGCACCTGGGCGCGAAGGGCTCGATCGACTGGCGCCCCGAGCCGATCCACGAGTACCGCGACCTGTGGGAGATCGACGATCGGATCCCGCAGCTCGCGTGGCTGTGGCAGCTGAACCGTGGCGTGTTCAAGTCGCCCGGCTCGAAGTGGGAGTCGTGGACCTC
The DNA here is from genome assembly GCA_035691205.1 of Actinomycetota bacterium. Taxonomy (GTDB): domain Bacteria; phylum Actinomycetota; class UBA4738; order UBA4738; family HRBIN12; genus DASSJM01. The sequence continues at coordinate 51,900 of DASSJM010000002.1, read as the reverse complement.
GTCGATCGTCCACTCGGACGAGGACGTCGCCCGCTACGTCGAGAACTTCGAGTCCTTCGCCGCCGCGATCACCGCGTAGGGCCGCGGGTAGACTCGGCCCGGTTGTCCGAGAGAGGGGTGGGAGGGTTCGCATGGCCGGTTCCGAGGAGCCGCGCACGTCCGCGGAGCACATCGAGCTCGTCGAGCGGCACTCGGCGCACAACTACCACCCGCTGCCGGTGGTGGTCGCCGAGGCCGAGGGCGTCTGGGTCACCGACGTCGAGGGCAAGCGCTACCTGGACATGCTCGCTGCGTACTCGGCGCTGAACTTCGGTCACCGGCACCCCGATCTGGTCCGCGCGGCGAAGGAGCAGCTCGACCGGCTGACGCTGACGAGCCGCGCGTTCCACAACGACCAGATCGGACCGTTCCTGCGCGACCTGTGCGACCTGTGCGGGATGGACCTCGCCCTGCCGATGAACACCGGCGCGGAGGGCGTGGAGACCGCGCTCAAGACCGCGCGGAAGTGGGGGTACGAGGTCAAGGGCGTGGCCCCGGACCGCGCCAAGGTGATCGTGTGCGACGGCAACTTCCACGGCCGCACGATCACGATCGTGAGTTTCTCGACCGATCCGGGATCCAAGCGCAACTTCGGACCCCTCACGCCTGGCTTCGAGGTCGTCCCGTACGGAAACACGGACGCGCTCGAAGCCGCGATCGACGACGACACGGTGGCGTTCCTGGTCGAGCCGATCCAGGGCGAGGCCGGCGTGGTCGTCCCGCCCGACGGCTACCTGACCCGGGTCCGCGAGGTCTGCACGGCGCGGAACGTCCTGATGATCGCCGACGAGATCCAGACCGGCCTGGGGCGCACCGGGACCACGTTCGCGGTCGAGCACGAGGGCGTCCGCCCCGACATGTTCATCCTGGGCAAGGCGCTCGCCGGCGGCATCGTGCCCCTGTCCGCGGTCGTGGCCGACCAACCGATCCTCGGCGTGTTCAAGCCCGGCGAGCACGGCAGCACCTTCGGCGGGAACCCGATCGCGTGCGCGATCGGGCGCGAGGTGCTGCGGATCCTGCGCACCGGCGAGTTCCAGGAGGCCTCGCGCACCAACGGCGACTACATGCTGAAGACCCTCGCGGAGGCAGGGATCCCCACGGTCGAGGAGATCCGCGGCCGCGGCCTGTGGGCCGGCATCCAGCTGGTCCCCGAGGCCCGGCCGGCGCGCAGGACCGCCGAGCGCCTGCTTGAGGCCGGCGTCCTCGCGAAGGACACGCACGAGAGCACGATCCGCCTGGCACCTCCGCTCACGATCACCCGTGAGGAGCTGGACTGGGCGCTCGAGCGCATCGTGCCGGCGCTCGAGGCCGCCGCCGAGCACTGAGCGTTCCCGACGGGGATACGATGAGCCGACCCGCGACCGGAAGGACCGATGACACCATGACGAAGGCCGACGACGACGCTGCGATCGAGCCGGGGGCCGGGGCGGCGGCGACCCAGCTGCCCATCGCCCTCGAGGAGCTCGTCCGGGCGGCGACGCGGCTCGTGATGGGGTCGGCGGGGATCGCGGTCGCCTCCGCCTCTCGTTGGCAGCGGGGCGGGGACCCCGCGGGGAGATCCAGCGCCTCCGGGAACCTGGCGTCGGCGGCCATCGGGCTCGGCCTGGCGACGGAACGGGTCGTCGTGCGCGGAGCGTCGGTCGTGGGCGGCACCGCGGCATCCGTCACGTGGGGCGTGGTGCGCACCACGCCGCTGCGGAGGCCGATCGAGCGCCTCGCAGATCGCTTCCGCGGCGAACAGCGATTGTCGGAGGAGGAGGTCTCCCAGGCCGTCGACGCGATCCTCGATACGATCGGCGAGGCGATGCTGGCCCGCGTCGACATCGACCGCGTCATCGACCGGATCGCCCTGGAGCGCGTGCTCGCTCGGATGGATCGGCGGGAGCTGGCCCAGCGCGTCGACGAGCGCCTCACCGAGGAAGGAGCGACAGGATGAGCGGACTCGCCTCGATGCCGGGGGAGGAGCTGCAGCGTCTGCTCGACCTGATGAAGGGCTCGGACAGCGTCGAGCTCAAACTCACGATCCCGGAGACGGCGCGCGCCAAGACCTCGGCGGCCCTCGGCGTCGACCCGCTCGACGCGCAGATGCGCCAGGTGTTCTTCTTCGACACGCCCGACCTCGCCCTGAACGGCGCGGGGGTGGTCGTCCGGGCGCGGCGACGCCAGGGCGAGGACGGCGACACCGTGATCAAGCTGCGCCCGGTCGTGCCGGAAGATCTCCCCGCCGACCTGCGCCGTTCGCCGGACTTCAACGTCGAGGTGGACGCGATGCCGGGCGGCTACGTGTGCTCGGCCTCGCTGAAAGGGGTCGCGAGCAACCAGCAGATCCGGGAGACCGCGGGCGGGTCCCGACCGATCCGCAAACTGTTCTCCAAGCAGCAGCGGGCGTTCTTCGCGGAGCACGCGCCCGAGGGGCTGGAGCTGGACGCGCTCTCCGTGCTCGGGCCCATCCCTGTGTTCAAGCTGAAGGTCCGGCCGGAGGGGTTCGCGCGGAAGGTGGTCGGCGAGCTGTGGCTCTACCCCGACGCCTCGCAGATCGTCGAGCTGTCGACCAAGGCGGCTCCGGGCGAGGCGTTCCAGGTCGCGGTCGAGGCGCGGGCCTTCCTGGAGTCGCGAGGCGTCGACCTATCGGCCGAGCAGCAGACGAAGACGAAGACGGCGCTCGAGTTCTTCTCGGAGACCGCCCGGGCCGGGTAGCGCCACCCATGGACGACCTCCTGCCGGCCGAACGCAGGGTTACCGAACAGCTCGGCCACCTGCCGCTGGACTTCCGCGCGATGTGGGCCGTCTCGAACCTGTTCCGGGCCTCGGCGGCGATCCGTCGCCACATGGAGTCGAAGGTCCTGGCCGATGACCGGCTGTCGTGGACGTCGTTCGTCGTCCTGTGGGTGCTCTGGGTCTGGGGCGAGATGGAGTCGCGCGACCTCGCGGCCGCGGTCGGGATCAGCCGGCCCACCTCCACGGGGGTCGTGTCCACGCTCGAAGGGCGGGGCTACGTCCGCCGGTCCAAGACCGCCGAGGACGGTCGTCTGGTGCGCGTGTCCCTGACGTCCGCCGGGCAACACAAGATCGAGCAGCTGTTCCCTCGGTTCAACGCGGAGGAGATCGCGGTCACGTCGCACCTGGCGCCCGAGGAGCAGGACGCCCTCGCCGGCATGCTGCGCTCGATGCTGCGCCGGGTGGGCGCCGACGGCGTCTGAGGCCTACGCAGGTCGAACCGCGATCGGCATGTGCTTGATGCCGTTCACGAAGTTCGATCGCATCCGCACCACCGGCCCCGTGAGCTCTATCGAGCGCAGGCGCGGGAGGAGTTCCTGGAACAGGATGCGCGTCTCCAGCTTGGCCAGGTGCGCCCCGAGGCAGAAGTGCGGTCCTCCGGGTCCGAACGTGACGTGCTCGCCCGCGTTGGGCCTGGTGATATCGAACCGGTAGGGGTCCTCGAACACCGCCTCGTCGAAGTTCGCGCTGACGTACCAGGTCACGACCTTGTCGCCCGCGCGGATCGGCTGCCCGCGGAGCTCGGTGTCGCGGGTGGCGGTGCGGCGGAAGTGCATCACGGGCGTCGCCCACCGCAGGACCTCCTCCACCGCGGCGGGGATCAGCGACGGATCCTCCTGCAGCCGCCGGAGCTGGTCGGGGTTCTCGACCAGGGCGTGCATCCCGTGGGTGATCGTGTGCCGGGTCGTCTCGTTCCCCGCGATCATCAGCAGCGCGAAGTAGTTGACGAACTCGCGCTCGTTCAGCACGCCTTCGCTCTGGGCCACGGAGAGCGCCTGGATCACGTCGTCCTGTGGCTCCTCCAAGCGCTGGTCCCGCTGCCGCTTGGCGTACTCGAAGACCTCGAGCGCGACGGGGGAGCGGAACTGGAGGTTCCGGTACGCCTCGGTGTCGACCTGGTCCACGACCGCGGCCGAGAACTCCGGATCCTGGTTGCCGATCATCGCGTCGCCCCAGTCGATCAGCATCGGGGCGTCGTCCTGGGGGACGGTGAAGATCGCGCAGAGGAACCGGATCGGCAGCTCGCGGGCCACCTCGGGGACGAAGTCGAACTCGCCCTTCTCGAGCGCGCGGTCGATGACCTTGACGGCGATCTCGCGGATGAAGTCCTCGTACGCGCCGACGCCGCGGGCCGAGAAGCGCTTGTTGCAGATGTTCCGCAGCTCGCGATGGCGGGGCGGGTCGGTCTCGAGCATCGTCTTGCGCAGCTCGAGCTGCTGGGCGTCCAGCTCCTCGAGCGCGACCGCGCCCGTCTCCGAGGAGTAGGTCTCCCAGTCCATGTGCACCGCGACCAGGTCCTCGTGCCGCGTGACCGCCCAGAACCCCTTGTTGGGCGACGGTTCCGGGTGCCAGATCACGGGGGCGTCGCGGCGCAGCTCCTCGAACCACCCGTGCGGGACCGCGTCGACGTAGTTGTCCGGGTTGACCAGGTCGATCCGTGACAGGTCGATCTGGGTCGCTACGGTCACCGGCACCTCCGTCGGGTCGGCGGGTAGTTTGGCACCGAACGGAAACGCCGGGCAACCGACGGGCGGAGGGGGCGCCGCGGGCACAGCGCCCCCTCCGGAGGTGTACCGATCAGGACTCGCGGATCGACCAGGGCGCCCCGTATGCGGCGAGGCGCTCCAGGAACGGGTCGGGGTCGAAGGCCTCCGGCCCGCGAACGCCGGCGCCCGACCAGATGCCCTCGGCGAGCAGCTCCATCGCGATGACCGGGTTGACCGCCGTCTGCCAGACGACGGCCTGCACCCCGTACTCGCGCATGCAGGTCTCGTTGTCGGCCACCTGGTACAGGTAGACCTCCCGCGGTTCGCCGTCCTTCTCGCCCTTCACCCACGTCCCCGCGCAGGTCTTGCCGACCATCCGGTCGCCCAGGTGAGCGGGGTCGGGCAGGACGGCGGCGAGCACGTCGCGGGGCGCAACCTTGACGCCCTTCACGTCGACGGCCTCGGTCGAGTCCATGCCGAGCATCTCGATCGTCTTCAAGACGTCGATGAACTCGCGCCCGAGCCCGTACTTGAACGTCACCCTGCCGACATCGAGCCAGCGGGGGATCAGGAGCACCTCCTCGTGCTCGACGTTCACGCACTCGATCGGCCCGATGCCCTCGGGGAACTCGAAGACCTCGGGTTCGCTGAAGGTCTCGGTCGTGAACCACCCGCGGTCCTTCTCCCACACGATCGGCGGGTTCAGGCACTCCTCGATCGTGGTCCAGATCGAGAAGTTGGGCGCGAAGCGGTAGCCGAGGACCTCGAGGTTCGCGCCGTCGCGGACCCCGATCTCGTCGATCCGATCGAACAGGTGTCGCGCCGCGTAGGCCGCGAACACGTCGGCCAGACCGGGCTCGACCCCCATCCCAGCCAGCGCGAGCAGTCCCCTCTCCTCCCATGCGTCGTTGCGGGCGAACTGGTAGTCGCCGAGCTTCACGCCCGGGTACCGGTATGGCTGCTCGGGGTGGCGGTGCGAGAGCGACATCGCCATGTCGAGGTACGTCGCGCCGACCTCGAACGCCGCGTCGAAGATCGGCTGCACGAACAGCGGCTCCACGGCGTTCATGATCAGGTCGACATCGTGCGTGCGGGCGAGGGCCGCGATCGCGGCCGGGTCGTTGGCGTCGATGGACTCGACCGGGAAGACCTCCGGGTCGCCGAGCCGTGCCGCGACCTCCTGCGCGCGCTCGATGTCGACGTCGGCCAGGACCATCCGTTCGAGCCACGGACGCCCCTTGGCGACGACGGCGATCGCCTCGCCGACGCCGCCCACACCGACCAGCAGGACCTTCATGTCATCACTCCTTCCGTGAGGGAGCCTTCGGGAGCGAAGGGGTGGGGTACTCCTTCAGTTCGCCGGGGGTCTCGATGGTTTCCTCGGTGACCCGGTACTCGTCGGGGAGCAGGTCGGTGAGCGACTCCGCCGCCTCCGCCTTGCGCGCGAAGAAGGGCTTGTAGACGATCCGCGCCCAGATCCAGAGCGGGATGCCGATCAGCAGCATCCCGATCCCGATCACCAGGGCCGGGCCGACGCCCTCGAAGTCGCCGAAGGCGAACCAGGGTGGCGTGTAGGAGTTCTCGGGGTTCCAGTAGTCGATCGCCGACTTGACGAACACCCAGGCCAGCGTCGCGAACCCGAGCAGCGGCGCGAGGCCGACGAGCAGGAAGTTCTTGACGCTCTTGAAGACGTGCCTGCGGAACAGGATCGGCGAGGCGATCGCGGTGATGCCGTAGTAGAACGCGATCGCGAACCCCAGGCCGCTGATCGAGTCCCACAGGATGTTCTCGCTGCTGTCGATCAGCACCAGCACGATCCACCACAGGACGGACGCGATCCCGAACCACCAGGTGGACCACGTCGGCGTGAGGTACTTCGGGTGGATCTTCGCGAGGGCGCGCGGCAGCGCGCCATGCGCCGCCATCGACAGCGTGGTCCGCGCGGTCGGCAGGATCGTCGTCTGGGTGGAGGCCATCGCCGAGGTCAAGATCGCGAGCATCAGGAGCTTGTCCCAGGGGCTCCCGACCATCGCGGTCAAGGCGTCGTCCGGGTTGTCGCCCATGAAGCCGGGGCCCCGGTACGCCGTCGTCGCGAACGCGACGATCAGGTAGGTCCCGAGCAGCACCAGCGTCGACATCACGGTCGCGACGCCCCCGGACGTCCGTCCGCGCGTCTCCTCGTTCACGTTGGCTGCGGTATCCCAGCCCCAGTAGATGAACAGGGCGAGCAGGATGCCCTGCGACAGCTCGGTGAGCGACAGGTTGAACGGGTTCATCCACTGCCACGAGAGCGGCGTCGAGCCGGCCGGGTGGTCGAGGTATACCTTGGCGATCGCCCAGGCGGAGAACCCGACCAGGATGGCGATCTCGATCCCGAGTAGGGCGAACTGGGTCCTGGCCGACAGCTCGATCCCGAGCCAGGTGATCAGCGTCATCCCGAGGATGAACACCGTGCCGAGGATCAGCAGCGCCCAGGTGTTCGATGCGAGCTCGTCGAGCCCGAACAGCGAGTACGTGTAGTACGCGGCGACCCAGGCGAGGCTCGGCATCACCACGATGTCCGCGGCGACGACCCCCCACCCGCCGAGCCACCCCGCGTTCGGACCCATCGCCCTGGTCACCCAGGGGAAGGTCGCGCCGCAGTCCGGGTCGACCCGGTTCAGGTAGTAGTACGCGGCCGCCGTGAACAGCATCGGGATGAACGCGACCAGCATGATCGCGGGCGAGTACATGCCCACGACCACCGCCAGCAAGCCGAGGGTGGCGGCCATGCTGTACGCGGGGGCCGTCGACGCCACCCCGATCACGGTCGCCGAGACCACCCCGATCGCGCCCGTCTTCAGGCCCTTGTCGTCCCGAACCGCAGGCGGGGCCGGTGAACCAACGGCTGACATGAAGATCACCTCCGCCGGACGTTTCCGGTCCCCATGCTCCGGCCCGCCGGCGGGTCGACACAGGGCCGGAGGTCCGGGTGGAAAGGGACGGGTTGGCGGTCGGCCGAGGGGCTCGGCAGACCGGCGGGAGAGGTCTCAGTAGAAGGGGAGGTAGTACTCGAGCTCCCACGGGGTGACGTCGGTGGTCGTCGGGTCCTCGACCGCCCCGACGTACCGCTCCCACTCGGCGCGCTTCAGCTTGGTGAAGGTCTCGATGACCCACGGCCCGAGGGCCTCGCAGAGCTCCCCGTCGGCCTCGAGCGCCGCGAGGCCGGCCTCCAGCGTCGGCGGGACGCGGCGTTCGGTGTTCGGGGCCTCGCCGACCGGCTGGGGCTCCGGCGGCTCCAGCTCGTGCTCGACGCCGAAGCGGGCGGCGTGCAGGATCGCGGCGGCCGTGAGGTAGGGGTTGGCGGCCCCGTCGGCCATCCGGTGCTCGAGGCGGGTCCCCTCGCCCCGGGCCGGGGGGATCCGGACGCACACGGTTCGGTCGTCGTGACCCCAGTTGGCCCAGTAGCCGTTGAGCATGTCCGGCCGCAGCCGCTTGTAGGCGTTCACGTGCGGTGCGAACAGGGCGGAGATGCCCTCGTGGTGGGCGAGCACCCCGGCCATCGCCTGATGGACGATCCTCGCGAGCCCGTCGGAGGCGTTCGGGTCGTGGAACGCGTTGGACCCGTCCTCGCGGCGGAACGAGAAGTTCAGGTGCAGCCCGCTGCCTCCGCGGTCGTTGAACGGGCGGCCGAGGAACGTGGCCAGCTTGCCGTGCGCGGCCGCGATCTCCTTGACGAGCAGTCGGAACAGGAAGCACTCGTCGGCGGCCGGGATGACCTCCTTGTACCTGATGTTGACCTCGTAGGCGGCGGTGTCGAACTCGCTCCCCCAGCTCTCGACCGGGAACCCGCACTCGAGCGCGGCGCGGACCATCGCGTCCACGGTCCCCGAGGGGTCCACGGCCATCCCGGTCCCGTACACGCGGTGCGAGGGGAGCGAGACCGGCCGCCAGCCGCCCTCGTCCGTGGGTTCACACAGGTAGAACTCGGACTCGAAGGCGAACATCGGCTCCAGGCCCATGGCGCGCCACGGCTCGACCGCCGCGCGCAGCACCTGGCGCGGATCCACCGCGATCGGCTTGCCGTGCTGGTGGACGTCGGCGATCCCGATCACGGTGTCCGGCTCCCACCCGGGCCGGAGCGTGTCCCGGTCCACGAACGCCTCGACGTCCGGCAGGCCCACGTCGAACTGCTGACCCGAGATGTCGAGGATCTCCTTGTCGGTGGTGAGCGGGAACACGCCGATGCAGAAGGCGGCATGACCGGCGTCCGCGACGTCGCCGAACAGGTACTTGCCGCGCTCCACGCCGAGCACGTCGGAGTACAGGAGCCGCAGCCGCTTGCCCTTGATGTCCATCGGTGCTCCTCGCTCAGGGACCAGCCGAGGATAGTCCAGGCGCCTTCGATGCCGCTCGGCTAGGGTTCTCGCGGCCATGGACGAGGGGTTCCTGCTCGAGACCGAACGGTTGCGACTCCGGCCCTACCGCGAGGACGATCTCGACGACCTCCACGAGATGTTCTCCGATCCCGACCACATGCGCTGGTACCCCGAGCCGTTCCTCCGCGAGGGCACACGGGCCTGGTTCGACCACACGTTGGAGCAGTACGAGCAGGTGGGCTTCTACCTGTGGATCGTGGAGGATCGGGTGACCGGCGGGTTCCTCGGCACGGCGGGACCGGCGATCCGGCTCGTCGAGGGCGTCGAGGAGGTCGAGATCGGCTGGCACACGCGCCCGGGTCGCAAGGGAGAGGGCATCGCCCCCGAAGCCGGTGCGGCGGCCAGGGACTGGGCGTTCGCCAACCTCGACGTCGACCACGTCATCTCGCTCATCCGGCCGGAGAACCAGCCGTCGTGCAGGGTGGCGCAGAAGATCGGGATGCGCGTCGAGCGCGAGGTCGAGTACCACGGGTTCCGGCACCTGGTCTACCGGATCGACCGAGGCACCCAGGGCCCGGAGGGCTGATCAGTCGCGGCGCGGCGGGCGGATGCCGCGGAACTCCCAGTCCCCGCCGAACGCGGTCGAGATCACCTCTTCGGACTCGCTCGGCTGGGCGCCGACGTCCTCGCGGATCGGCACGTTGCCCTCGACGACCGTGTTCCGCAGCGTGCCGAGCGCCTCGACCTCGACCTCGACGACGTCGCCGGGCTCCACCGGCCGCGAGTTCGCCGGCGTGCCCGACAGGATCACATCGCCGGGGACGAGCGTGATCGTCCGCGCGATGTCGGCGACCAGGTAGTGCATGTCCCAGGTCATCTCGGCGGTCGAGCCGTCCTGGCGCACCTCGCCGTTCACCAGGGTGCGGATCCGCTTGTCGTGGAAGTCCCAGTCGCCCACCAGGCCCGGACCGAGCGGGCAGAGCGTGTCCGAGCCCTTCACGCGCAGCATCGAGCCCGCATCCGTGTCGCGGAAGTCGTGCAGCCCGAAGTCGTTCGCGATGGTGTAGCCGGCGATGAACGCCCCGGCCTCCGACGGCGCGATGTTGCGGCACTCGCGCCCGATCACGATCGCGACCTCGCCCTCGTAGTTGAGGTAGCGGCACCTCGGGGGGCGAACCACCTGACCCCCGTGGGCGTTCAGCGAGCTGATCGGCTTGTGGAAGTAGGTCGGGGCCGACGGAAGCGTCGCGAGGAACTCCCTCACGCGGCTCTCGTGGTTGAGATGGACACACACGATCTTCGTCGGCTCGCAGGGCGGGAGGTGGATCGCATCGTCGACGCCCAGGCGGCGTCCGTCCGGCGCCACGAGCTCGTCGCCCTCGCGCACGACCCAGGTCGGCGCGCCGTCGAGGAGGATCCGGCGGGTCTCCACGGGGTCAGTATCCACGAACGCCTCGCGGCCTCCCGCGACCGCGCGCACCGCGTAGGATGCGGCGCATGGCCGAGCTGAAGGGCTTCGTGCCGCCCCTCACGCCGGAGGGCCGGGCCTCGACCGTGCCGGGACCGCCGTGGCACTACTCCGGCGACCTGCTCACGATCGAGTACCGGGCGGCGCCCGGGTCCGTGGCGAGGTGGCTCCCGGACCCGCTCGAGCCCGCCGAAGACGATCCCGACGCCGTGGCCGTGATCTTCGCCGACTGGCAGTCGTGCTCGAGCTCCTTCGAAGAGCTGCTGGACCCGGTCCGCTCCCAGTACAAGGAGGCGTTCGTCGTCGTCCGGTGCCGGTACCAGGGCGAGACGTACTCGCGCTGCGTCCTGATCTGGGTGGACAAGGACTTCGCGATGGTCCGGGGCTGGCACCAGGGCTACCCGAAGAAGCTCGGCTCGATCTGGATGACGCGCCCGGTCGGGTTCGGCAAGGCCGGGCCCCGACTGGAGCCGGGGGGTGCGTTCGGCGCCAGCGTCGCGGTACACGACCGACGCGTGATCGACGCCCGGTTCACGATCACCGGCCCCGCCCAGACGAACGGGTTCGTGAACGCGCTGCCGATGCTCCACTCGCGCTACTTCCCGAGCATCGAGGAGTGGAGCCCCCCCTCGATGGACGAGCTCGTCACGATGACGAGCTACGACTGGGAGGGCTCGGAGGTCTGGACCGGGGACGCCCAGATCTCGTTCGGCCCGTCGCCCGTCGAGGAGCTCGAGAGCCTCGCCCCGGTGGAGACGATCGCCGGCTACTGGCGGAGCGTTGGCGTGACCTGGGGCATCGGCACGCGGCTGGCTTGATCCGGGTGGGCGGGCTGATCCCCAGGGCCTGGCGACCGAGCGCGGGCTGACCGGAGCCGGGCCGAAGGTCCCCTCGGAGTCGGGACCTCCATGCCCCCACGAGGCTCGGCGCCTCCCTACCATGAGCGCATCACTCAAGGTATGGGCGGTCATTCCGGAAAGGGGGGTGCCGTGAAGAGGGGAACGCTGGTGATGGTGGCGGTCCTCGCGCTGGTCGTGGGGGCCGTCGTCGGCGTCGTGGGGGCTCGTCTCGGTGGCGAGACCGCCACGGGCGGCAACCTGGCCGACCTGGCGGAGAGCCGGGGCCTCTCGGGTCAGCAAGCCGAGGCCGCACTGAAGACCTTCGTTCCGCCGGGCGAGTACGACGAGTACTACATGTTCGCGTCGGGCGGGCACTCGGGCCAGGTGTACGTGATCGGTGTGCCGTCGATGCGTCTACTCAAGGAGATCCCGGTCTTTACCCCTGACGCATGGCAGGGCTACGGGTACGGGACCGACCAGGGCAACGCGGTCCTGGCCGCGGGCACCGACGCCGACAAGAACGCGACCGAAGTGATGTGGGGAGACGCCCACCACCCGGCGCTGTCGGAGACGGAGGGTGACTACGACGGGCGCTGGCTCTACATCAACGACCGCGCCAACGGGCGGATCGGGATGGTCGATCTCTCGGACTTCAAGACCAAGGAGATCGTGGACATCCCGAATATCTCGACGTCGCACGGCGGCGTGTTCGTCACGCCCAACACCGAGTACGCCCACATCTCCTCGATGACGCCGATGCCGGTCGACGGCTACGCCGACCTGGACGCGTACGACGAGGAGTATCGCGGCTTCTCGAGTTGGATGGCGATCGACCAGGAGACGGGCCGGTTCGACCTGGAGGACAGCTTCCAGATCGAGCTGCCGCCGTACACGCAGGACCTGGCCGACGCGGGGAAGCTCTCGAGCTACGGCTGGGGGTTCATCAACTCGTACAACACGGAGCGGGCCGTCGGCGGGAACGCCGAGGGCGGGGAGCCGCTCGAGATCGGTGCGATCGCGGCCGACTATGACTTCCTGCACATCATCAACTGGGAGAAGGCCGCGGAGGTCGTGGCGGCGGGCGGGTACGAGGAGCGCAACGGGATGAAGGTGATCCCGCTCCAGACGGCGATCGACGAGGGGCTGCTGTACTTCGCGCCGGAGCCGCGGAACCCGCACGGCGTCGACGTGAGCCCGACCGGGGACTACATCGTGGTCTCGGGCAAGCTCGACCCCAACGTCACGGTGTTCGACTTCGAGATGATCCAGACCGCGATCGAGAACCAGGACTTCCAGGGCACGGACGACTACGGCGTGCCGATCCTGAACTTCGACTCGGTCGTGGCCGGGCAGGTCGAGGTGGGCGTCGGACCGCTGCACACGCAGTTCGACGCCGAGGGCAACGCGTTCACGTCGCTGTTCGTGGACAGCGCGATCGCGAAGTGGACCCTCGGGACCAAGGCCGGACTGCCGGAGGCCGACACGTTCAGCCTCGTCGAGACGATCCCGGTCCACTACAACATCGGGCACCTCGTGACGGCGGAGGGCGACACGGTCGCGCCGGACGGGCGATACATGGTCGCGCTCAACAAGTGGTCGCTGGACCGGTTCCCGACCGTCGGGACGCTGAAGCCGCAGAACTTCCAGCTGATCGACCTCGACTCCAACCCGCTGGAGATCCTGTACGACGCGCCGATCGGCGTGGGCGAGCCCCACTACGTCCAGATGATCGCCGTGGACAAGCTCACGAGCCGGCTGGAGGTCTATCCCGCCGGCACGGACCCGGCGACGATGGCCGTCTCGGAGTTCGCCATCCAGGCCGGAGAGGAGCGCGTCGAGCGCAGCGGCGACGTGGTGGACGTGTACATGTCGGCCACCAGGAGCCACTTCACGCCCGATATCCTTCGGGTCCGTGAGGGCGACACGGTCAACCTGCACATCACGAACATCGAGACCGCGGCGGACGCCACGCACGGGTTCGCCGTGCCGCAGTACAACATCGAGGCGAGCATCGACCCGGGCGAGGTCGTGAACATCTCGTTCGAGGCCACGAAGTCGGGTTCGTTCGCCTTCTACTGCAGCGAGTTCTGCTCGGCGCTCCACCTGGAGATGCAGGGCTGGCTGCTCGTCGAGCCCAAGTAGGCAGCCAAGTAGGCAGAAGGAGGAGAGACCGTGAGGACACGCTGGTTCGGGTTCGGAGCCCTGCTGATCGCAGGCGCCCTGCTCCTCGGGGCGTGCGGAGGCGGAGGCGATGACGGAGGCGACGGAGAGGGCGGGGGCGACACGGGCGGCGATGGAGCTGCGACGACGTTCTCCATCACCGGGACGGAGTTCAAGTTCGACCCTGCGACGCTGTCCGTACCCGCAGACGAGGAGATCACCGTCGAGCTGGTGAACGGGGGCACGATCGAGCACGACTTCACACTCGATGAGGCGAGCGTCCTGATCGCCGTCCCCGCCACCGAGACGGGGAGCGCGAGCTTCTCGGTGCCGGCCGGGACCTACACCTTCTACTGCTCGGTACCCGGCCACCGGGAAGCGGGCATGGAAGGCACCCTCACGGCCGCGTAGAGGAAGGTCGGTTCACGGATGGACGTGCGGACGGCGACCCCGGCGATGGAGCCGGACACCGGATCGGGGAAGGCACCCCACCGCCCTGAGCCCGGTCTGGTTGCCCGCCTGATCGCGGGGGTCGCCGCCGCCATCCTCCTCCTCCTCGCGATCCCACGACCCATCTGGGAGGCGAGGCTCACGGCCCCGCAGTACCCGGACGGCCTGACCCTGAGCGCCTACGGCGATCGGGTCGAGGGCGACATCGCCGAGATCACCGCGCTGAACCACTACGTCGGGATGCGGCCGTACGACCCGGACGACCTGCCCGAGATGCAGCTGTGGATCCCCACGATCCTGGCGGCGATCGGCGCCGTGGTCGTCTCCACCATCTACGGGCGGCGCTTCTGGGGCCGCCTGGCGCGGTTGTTCGTGTGGTCGATCCCGATCGGGATCTTGGCCGTGATCCAGTTCCGGCTGTACCAGTACGGTCACGACCTTGCGACCGACCCCCGTCCGGCGATCGACCTGGATCCGTTCACCCCGTGGGTGGTGGGAAAGACGCACGTGATCAACTTCACGACCCTGGCGTTCCCCGGAACGGCCGTGCTCCTGATCCTGCTCGCGGCGGCCGTCCTCTCGTTCGGCCCGGGGCTTCCGCAGACGGCGCGGCGGGTCGCACGCTGGATGCGGACGCCGGTCGGCGACCAGGCCGAGCCGGCGGAGGCGGGAGCGACCTGATGCGCACGCGGGCGATGGTGGGGGCGCTCGCGGCGGCGCTGGCGCTTGCGGTGCTCCCGACGTGGGCGTGGGCCCAGGCCGACACCGGCTCCGAGCACGACCACGGCGGCTCGACCGCCGAGGTGGGCGCGGGCGAGGACGCGGGCACGGGAGCGCACTGGGAGAACGGAGGTGTGGGCCAGCTGCCTCATCGTTCATCGTCCGATATCCAGGCCCGGATCGACGCGGCGTCCCCGGGGGCGGTCATCGCGATCGAGACGGGGATGTACCACGGCGACCTCGTCGTCGACCGACGCGTGACGCTCGAGGCCTCCGGCCACGTGCTGATCGTGGGAGCGGGGGACGGGACCGTGATCTCCGTGACCGGCGACGGCGCGGTGATCGTGGGCCTGCACGTTCAGAACAGTGGCGTCGGCCCCGTCGGCGGTCCCGCGGGCATCCGCGTCGAGGCCGACGACGTGACGGTGCAGGCCAACCTCCTCGAGGACGTGTACATGGGGATCGCCGTGTACGGCGGCACGGGCGTGCGCCTCCTCGACAACACGATCCGCGGCCGGACCGGCGCCGCGATCGAGGGCGAGGGCCACGCCACCTCCGCCACGGCCGCCGACGCCGACGAGGCCCAGCCGCCCACCGGGACACACGACCACGGCTCGGTGACCGAGGCGCCGCCCACGCTGGGTGGCCGGCCGCTCCGCGGGGACGGCGTGACGCTGTGGGACGCGAAGGACGCCGTCGTGCGCGGCAACGTGATCGTGCAGGTGCGGGACGGGGTGTTCGCGTCCTTCGGCCGCAACCTCCTGATCGACCGGAACCGCGTGGAGGGCAGCCGGTACGCGCTGCACAGCATGTTCGCGCTCGACCTGTTCGTCGCCGAGAACACCTTCGTCGACAACCTCTCGGGCGCCGTGCTGATGTACGGCGGTCCGGTGCTGCTCCTGCGCAACGAGATCTCGGGGAGCTCGTCGCCCTCGACCGGGTTCGGCGTGCTGCTGAAGGACGTCGCGGGGTGCGACGCGGTCGAGAACGTCCTGGTCGGCAACCGGATCGGGATCCAGGTGGACGGACCGGCCGGCGACTTCGAGCACGAGACCGTGATCCACGGCAACACGATCGCGCTGAACCAGTACGGCGTGTCGCTGTACCCCTCGGCGCACGCGACCTTCTACCGGAACTCGTTCGTCGAGAACACGGTGCAGGTCGTCGCCCAGGGGCACGGTGTCGCCGGCAAGAACACGTGGGTCCACGAGGGCATCGGGAACTACTGGAGCGACTATCGCGGGTACGACCTCGGCGGCGAGGGGCTCGGCGACGTGCCGCACCACGAGGGTGGCTCGGTCGAGTCGCTGATGGTCCGCGCGCCCGTGCTCCAGGCCCTGGCCTCCGGCCCGGCGTTCAGCCTGCTCTCCGCGGTCGAGGACCGCTGGATCGAGCACGAGTCCGTGGTGATCGACCCCCTGCCGCTGATGGATCCGCATTCCCCGAGCCTGCAGGATGGCGTCACGGCCGGGGCCGCCTCCGCCGCGCTCGCGGCCGGCGGGGTCCTCGCTCTCGCGCTCGCGGGGATCGCGATCGTCGCGCTCCGACGGCCGATGCGTCGAGGAAGGACCAGCCATGCGACCTGAGGGCCCGCACGCGGCGTCCGTGCTGCTCACCGATCGCCTGTCGAAGGCGTACGGGCCGCACACGGTGCTCGACGAGGTCTCGATCCGGGTCTCGGGTGGGGAGATCGCGGTCGTCTCGGGTGCGAACGGCACCGGCAAGAGCACGCTGCTCCGGTGCGTCGCCGGGTTGGCGCGGTTCCGCGGGCAGGTGCATGTGGGCGGCCTGCCGGTGGACGGGCGCCGGGCCGTGCGGCGGCTGGTCGGATACATGCCGCAGGCGGTCCAGCTCCCCGAGAACGTGACGGTCGGCGAGGTCATCGGGTTCTTCGCGAGGCTCCGAGGCGCCGAGCCGGACACCTCGAACCTGCCCGAGGGCTTCCTGCCGGCGGACGAGCGCCCGATCGGGATCTTGTCCGGCGGGCAGCGCCAGCGGGTGGCGCTCGCCGTGGCGCTCCTCGGGCGGCCCCGACTGCTCCTGCTCGACGAGCCGGTGGCCAACCTGGACGAGCTCGGGCGCGAGGGGTTCTGGCAGACGCTCCGCGAGCTCTCGGCCCGAGGGACCGCCGCCCTGATCGCGAGCCCGATGCCGAGCGACCTCGCGGGGATCGCCGACCGCGCGATCGTCCTGGACGATGGGCGCGTCGTCTTCGACGGCGAGATGAACGGCATGCACGCGGTCCCGTTGGTCGGCGAGGCCGACGAGCCGGACGAGGGCCGGGAGGAGGCCAGGGCATGAGCGCCGCCCCCTCGGTGATCGAACGGCCCCTGGGGCGTGGCCACGGCGTGACGGCGCTCGCCGCGTGGGAGCTGAAGGCCGCGGTCCGCAGCCGGTGGGTGCTCGGGACCGCGATCGTGTTCGCGGCGATCAGCCTCGGCGTGACCCTCCTCGGGCTCGAGGCCCTCCGCGGCCTCGGGCTCTCGGGCGTGGGGCCGGCCTCGGCCGGCCTGGTCAACCTCGGGGTGCTGCTCCCGCCGCTGATGGGCCTGCTGCTGGGCGCCGGAAGCATCGCCGGCGCGCGCGAGCGGGGGCTGCTCGCGATGATGGTCGCCCAGCCCGTCTCCCGCACGAGCCTGATCGTCGGCGTCTTCCTCGGCCTCGTCGCCGCGCTGTGGATCACCGTCGCGGCCGGGTTCGGCCTCTCGGCCCTGGTGCTCGCCGGGGTCGCCCGGGTGTCGGACCTCGCCCCGTTCGGCGCGCTCGTCGTCGCGACCCTTGCCGTCGGGACGGCGGGGCTCGGCGTGGGGATCGGCCTGTCGTCGGTCGCGGCGGGACGGACCCAGGCGGTGGCCCTGGCGGTCGCCGTGTGGTTCGTGCTGGCCCTCGGGATGGATCTGGCGCTCGCGGGCCTCGGGCCGGCGGTCCAGCTCGGCCCCGAGGGGCTCCTGGTGGCCGTCCTCCTCAACCCGCTCGAGGCCGGGCGGATCCTGGCGCTGCTGGCGGCCAACCCGAGCGGGGCGGCGCTCGGCCCGTTCGGCACCTACATGATCGAGCGGTTCGGCTCCACGGGCTCGGCCGTGCTGCTGGGGTCGGCGATCGCGGCCTGGACCGTGATCCCACTGCTGGTGGCGCGTTCGGCGCTCCGCCGCCGCCCGACCTGATCCGAGCCGTCGCGCCGGAGCGATGCGGTAGCCTGCCTCGCGCATGAGGCTCTTGCGCTTCCGCTACGGCGACCGGATCTCGACCGGCGCCTCCGACCTCGGGTCCGACGTGATCCGCGTCCTGCGGGGCACGTTCTTCGAGGATCCGGTGCCGACGGGGGAGGAGGTCCCCCTGGACGACGTCCGGCTCCTGGCCCCGGTGCTGCCGTCCAAGGTGGTGTGCGTCGGAAGGAACTTCGTCGCCCACGCCGCCGAGTTCGACCTGGAGGTCCCCGAGGAGCCGCTGCTGTTCCTCAAGCCCTCGACGGCGGTGATCGGGCCGCACGATCCGATCCGCCTGCTGCCGATCAGCCGCCGCGTCGACTACGAGGGCGAGCTCGCGGTGGTGATCGGCCGCCTCGCGAGGGGCATCAAGGCCGAGGAGGCGGCCTCCTACATCCTGGGGTACACCTGTGCCAACGACGTCACCCTGCGCGACCTGCAGACGAGGGACGAGCAGTGGGCGCGGTCGAAGGGGTTCGACGGCTCGTGCCCGCTCGGGCCCTGGATCGAGACCGACCTGGACCCGACGGACGTCCGGGTCGAGACGCGGCTGAACGGCGAGGTCCGCCAGGCGGCGCAGACCTCCGACATGGTGTTCGGCGTCGCCGAGCTGCTGGAGTACACGACCTCGTTCATGACGCTGCTGCCGGGCGACGTGCTCCTCGCCGGCACGCCCGAGGGCGTGGGCAAGCTCGCGCACGGCGATCTGGTCGAGGTCGAGGTCGACGGGGTCGGGACGCTGGCCAACCCGGTGGAGGGCCCGTCGTGAGCGTGCGCTGCCGGTTCGCGCCCGCGCCGAGCGGCTCGATCCACGTGGGCAACGTGCGGACGGGGCTGTTCTCGTGGGCGTTCGCGCGGCACCACGGAGGCGCGTTCATCCTGCGCGTCGAGGACACGGACGCCAGCCGCGTGACCGAGGAGGCCTACCACGGCGTGATGGAGTCGCTGCGGTGGCTCGGGATCGACTGGGACGAGGGCCCCGATGTCGGCGGCCTCCACGGTCCGTACCGACAGTCGCAGCGGATGGACCTGTACCGCGACACGATCGAGCGGCTGCGGACGCAGGGCGACGCGTACCCGTGCTACTGCACCGAGACGGAACTCGAGGAGCGCCGCGTGGCCGCGATGGCCCGCGGGGAGCCGCCCGGCTACGACGGCCGGTGCCGCACCCTCACCGAGGAGCAGCGCGCGGCGTTCGAGGCGGAGGGCCGCCCGGCGGCGATCCGGTTCGCGATGCCCGATCGCGAGCACGTGGTGCACGACCTCGTGAAGGGCGAGGTCCGATGGGGGCCGGGGCAGCTCCGCGACTTCGTGCTGATGCGCTCGGACGGCACGCCCGTCTTCCTGCTCGCCGTGGCCGTCGACGACCTGCTGATGGGGGTCACGCACGTGATCCGCGGCGACGACCTGCTGGCGAGCGCCCCGCGCAACGCCGCGGTGATCGAGGCGCTCGGCGGCACGCCGCCCGCGTACGCGCACGTGCCCCAGGTGAACGGCTCCGACGGCAAACCCCTGTCCAAGCGCCACGGCTCGACGAGCGTCGAGGCCTTCCGCGAGCACGGGATCCTGCCCGAGGCGCTGATGAACTACCTCGCGCTGCTCGGTTGGTCGAAGGACGCGGAGACGACGTTCCTCTCGCGCGAGGAGCTCGTGGCGGCGTTCGACCTCGATCGCGTGTCGAGCAACCCCGCGCGGTTCGACACGCAGAAGCTCGAGTGGATGAACAACCACTACATCCAGCGGATCGACGACGACGACCTGGCCGCCCGGTGCCTGCATTTCCTGTCGGTCGCGGGGCTGTCGCCGGAGCTGGCGTTGCTGCGCCGAGCGATGCCGCTCGTGAAGGAGCGGATGAAGACGCTCGCCGAGTCGGTGGAGCTCCTGCGGTTCCTGTTCACCGACGACGTCGTCCTCAACGAGAAGGCGACGGACCTGTTGGCGAAGGCGCCGGAGGGCTACCTCGAGGCCGCGATCGCCGCGCTCGAGGGCGTCGAACCGTGGACGGCCGAGGCGGTCGCCGCCGCCCTGGACGAGGCCGCGGCATCGGCGGGCCTGAACCGTACGAAGGGGTGGCAGCCGATCCGCGCCGCGGTCACCGGCTCCAACGTCTCGCCACCGCTGCCGGAGTCGCTCGAGCTCCTGGGGGCCGAGCGCACGATCGAGCGCCTCCGCGCCGCCTCCTGATCCCTGGACCCGCGCCCCGCTACGGATGCAGCGCGCCGCGGAGCGAGCTGGCGGCGTCCTCCGGCGCGACCGTGTTGATCGACATCGCCGAGCCGATCTCGAACCCGGCCTGGGTCGCGATCCGGGGGATCAGCTTGAGGTGCCAGTGGAACACCTCCTCGGCGTGCCCGCCGTTGGTCGGCGCCGAGTACATCACCAGGTTGAAGTCCGGGTCGCCGCACGCGCGCCTGACCGCCGCCAGCGTCCGGATGAGGATGCCGGCGAGGTCGTCCACCTCCTCGTCCGCGAGAGAGCCGAACGAGCCCTGGTGGAACGTCGGCGCGATCCACGTCTCGAAGGGGGACTGCGCCGCCCACGGCTCGAACGCGATGAAGCTCCCGTACTCCTCGACGAGTCGCTCCTCGGCTCGCCGCTCGGCGCCGATCGCGTCGTCGTACACGCACCGGCCGTGCTCGTCGAAGTAGCGCGTCGCGACGTCCAGGCGCCGCAGCAGGCGGGGCAGGAACACCGGGGTCGCGACGATCTGCGAGTGCGGGTGCGTGAGCGAGGTCCCGGCGAGGGCGCCGAAGTTCTTGAACACCACGACCGCGCGCACGTCCGGTCGCGCGATCAGGGCACGATAGCGCTCGCGCCAGACCCAGACGACGGTCGCGACCTCCTCCTGGGTGAGCTCGTCCATCCGCCCGTCGTGCCGAGGGCACTCGATCACCACCTCGTGGCTGCCGACGCCCGGCATCTCGCGGAACATCGGGTCGCCCCTGCGCTCGGGCCGGCCGTCGCCCGACAGGGCCGCGTACATGTTCGGTACGACTCGGACCTGCCAGTCCTCGCCTGAGGGCGCGCGGGAGATCTCCGGCGGCGTCTGGTCCTCGTTCCCCGGGCAGAACGGGCACGTGGGCTCGCGCGGGGGCAGGACGGGGCGCGGCATCACGACCGGCTCGTGCGGACGGTCCCCGCGGCGGGTCGCGAGGATGGCCCACTGGCGTGTGGTCGGGTCCTGACGGAGGGTGGACATGCTCGAGCGAGCCTAGCGGGCGGGGCTACGCGTGACGACGCTTGGGGGAGAGCACCCGGCCGATCAGGGAGACCACGACGGCCATCGCCACCAGGCCGAAGGCGACCGTGAGGACCAGGCCGGTGAGGAACGCCCCCACGTTGATCGTCTCCGAGCCGAAGTCCGAGCCCGCGACGATCGCGTACACGCTCGCGAACAGGTAGAAGCCGGCCACGACCATCATGGGCAGCGCGAGCACCGCGGTCACCACGATGACCGCGATCACGAGCCCGATCGGCTTCATCTGGTCCACGTCAGGACCGGTCCCGGATGTAGACGACGTCGCCGTTCACCTTGACATCGTAGGCGTCGACCGGCCGCGTCGCCGGCCCGCGGATCGCCTTGCCCGTGTCCAGCGCGAACTGGCTCCCGTGGAGGGGACAGGTCACCGTGGCGAGGGAGCCCGAGAAGCGGACGGGCCCCCTGGAGAGCGGCGCCCCCTGGTGGCTACAGCGGTCCGTGATCGCGAACAGCCGGTCGCCGTCGCGGGCCAGGAGCACGTTGAGGCCATCCAGGCTCACGCGGGTCGCCTTCCCGTCGGGCACGTCCGCGAGGGGGAGCGCCTCGATCCAGCCGTCGTCGGTCATCCGGTTCTCTCCTCGGAGGTCGCGTCCCCGCCGTGGGCGAGGGCTCACATCATCCCACGGGCTCGCCGGCGACCGGCTCGTCGTCGAACGCGTCCTGGTTCGACCCGGGTCCGAGGAGGAGCAGCGCGGCGATGAGCGCGAACGCGCTCAGGGCCATGAACGCGATCGAGATGTAGTGGAACCGCCAGACCCACACCGTCGTGCAGGGGACGTCCGCCGCACAGGACAGGGATGTCTGGGATGGGAACCGCTCCAGCTGGTAGTGGTAGACGGAGATCGCCGCCCCGATCGCCACGAGCGGGATCACGTAGCGACGCACCCCGAAGTCCCGTCGCACGGCCGCGATCCCGAGGATCACCACGAGCGGGTACATCGCGATGCGCTGGTACCAACACAGCTCGCACGGCGGGAAGTTCGCGACCTCCGAGTAGTACAGGCTGCCGAGCGTGGCGACGAGGGCCACGACCCAGGCCAGGAAGAGCGAGGCACCGTCGACCATGTCGCGGAGCCAGTCGAGCGCCGCCTCGGCCCCTTCCGAGAACCGGGAGGCGAGCGCGAGGATCGCGGCTCCCACGACGAACACGTTCGCCGCAACGGTGAGCAGCGCGAAGAACAGCGACATCGTCTCGACGGTCATGCCTCGAACCTACAGTCTCGCGATGAGCCTCGCGAGCTCGGCCAGCTCGGATCTGCTCAGGCCGCCCACGAGCTCCTTCTCGGCGGCGATCAGCAGGGGGGCGCCCTCGGCGAGCCTGGTCCATCCCGCGTCGGTGATCTCGACCGACAGGACCCGCTGGTCCTCACCGTCCCGACGTTTGCGAACGAGACCGGCCCGCTCCATCCGCGAGACGAGGCCCGACATGTTCGGCGCAGAGCTCTGCGCCCGCTCCATCAGCTCGGACAGGGGTCGGACGCCGGCCTCGCTCGAGGCGAGCTCCATCAGCACCACGAACTGCTGCGTCGAGAGCCCGACGGGAGCGAGCGCCTCGGAGAGCTCTCGGGTGACCCGGATCCCCGTGGCGATCAAGCGGACGACGGCCCGGCTCACCGTCAGATCGCGTCCGGAGGCGGCCATGAGTCGCTCGAAGCGTTCGCTGGTCCCAGGCACGTCGACAGTGTACCGGCCATCCGTTCCGATACGAATCCTTCCTATCGGAATAACCGCGCAGGGAACCCCGTTCCATCGGGTAACGATGTACGACGACGAAGGGACGGACGGAGGGACGATGAGCACCCAGACGATCGAGGGCCGCTGGTCAGAGGCCGACGGGCCGATGCCGGCCGTGTACCTCGGTCACGGTGCCCCGCCGCTGCTGGACGACGAGCTGTGGACCTCCCAGCTCGGGACGTGGGCCCGGGACCTGCCGAACCCGAGGTCCGTCCTGATCGTGTCGGCGCACTGGGAGTCGGCGCCTCTCACGCTCGGGGCGACGGAGACGGGCGTGCCGCTCACCTACGATTTCTACGGCTTCCCACAGCGCTACTACGAGATGACCTACGCGTCGCCGGGCGCGCCCGAGCTCGCCGCGCGGGTGAAGGCGCTGATGCCGGACACGGAGACGGTCGCCGAGGAGCCCAGCTACGGGTTGGATCACGGCGCGTACGTACCGTTGATGGTCATGTACCCGGAGGCCGATGTCCCCGTGCTCCAGATGTCGATGCCGACTCTCGACCCGCAGCGACTGTTCGAGCTCGGCCGGCGTCTGCGACCGCTTCGGGAGGAGGGGGTGCTCGTGGTCGGCTCCGGCTTCCTCACGCACGGGCTGCCGTTCCTGCGCGACTGGCGCACCGACGCCGAGCCGCCGGGGTGGTCGAGGGACTTCGACGAGTGGGCGCGCGAGGCACTCGAACGCGGCGACGTCGACGAGCTCATGGACTTCCGCCGTCGGGCCCCGGGGATGCCGTACGCGCACCCGACGATCGAGCACTTCGCGCCGCTGTTCGTCACGCTCGGCGTCTCCAGCGACCCGGAGTCGGCGCCCGACACCGAGATCGAGGGCTACTTCATGGGTCTGGCCAAGCGCTCGTTCCAGGTCGCCTGACTCGGGCCGGAGGATCCTCGCCGATCTGGCGCGAGTGCCGCATCGGCATGCGACGGCATCGGCCGCGCAGCAGGGACGTTTGCTGGAGGGAGGTGCCGGGTACATCCGGGGCCCGACCCGAAGGAGGGTGAGGTGCCCATGGGTAACTCAGTAGGCAGACGGACGGCGCGGGTCTCAGCGGTCCTGCTCATCGCGCTCGCCGTCACCATCCCGACGATCGAGGTCGCCTTCGCGGCGCAACCGACGATCACGTCGTTCA
Source organism: Actinomycetota bacterium (assembly GCA_035691205.1). Taxonomy (GTDB): domain Bacteria; phylum Actinomycetota; class UBA4738; order UBA4738; family HRBIN12; genus DASSJM01. Next base: position 28,050 of record DASSJM010000002.1, on the reverse strand, counting down.
ACCCGACGAGCGGACCGATCGGGACCTCGGTCGAGATCACGGGATCCGGCTTCACGGACGCGCCGAGCAACGTGACCGCGGTGACGTTCAACGGCACGGCCGCGACGTTCACGGTGGACTCCAACGTCCAGATCACGGCGATCGTCCCGGCAGGCGCCACGGACGGCCCCATCGCGGTCACCGACTCGGAGGGGACCGCCACGAGCGCGACCAACTTCGACGTGACCCCGTCGCCGCTGCCGACGATCACATCGTTCACGCCGAACAGCGGACCGATCGGTACCTCGGTCGTCATCACCGGGACGGGCTTCATCGGAGCCACCGCGGTGACGTTCAACGGCACGGCGGCGACCGCGTTCACGGTCAACTCCGACACACAGATCACGGCGACGGTGCCGACCGGTGCCACCGACGGGCCCATCGCGGTGACGACTCCAGGAGGGACGGCGACGAGCGCGACGAACTTCGACGTGACCCCCTCGGCGCCGACGATCGCGTCGTTCACCCCGACGAGCGGACCGGTGGGGACGTCCGTGGTGATCACGGGCACCGAGTTCACGGGCGCGACCGCAGTGACGTTCGACGGCACGGCGGCTACCTCGTTCACGGTGGACTCGGCGACGCAGATCACGGCGACGGTTCCGGCCGGCGCGACCACCGGGCCGATCGCCGTGACCACGCCAGCCGGGATCGCCACGAGCTCGACGAACTTCACCGTGACGCCGACGGTGCCCGATGAGCACGATCGCACGGTCACCCTCGCGCTGCGGCGGCACCTCGTCGCCCGAGGCAGCGTGACGGCCCTCGACGGGTTCGACGACTGCGAGTCCGGCGTCACCGTCAAGATCCAGCGCAGGCGTCCTGGTGGCGGTTGGGCCACGGTCGCAACCGACCAGACCAACGCGAACGGCGTCTACCGCGAGCAGATCGCCGACCGCGTCGGCTCGTACCGCGCCGTCGCCGCGCGGACGGCCCTGAACGGCGGGGACGACATCTGCCTGAAGGACCGCTCGCCGCGGGAGCGACACCGCCACTAGCGAGGGTCCTCGCGTCGGCTCAGGTCCGACGGGCCCGGGAGGGGAACCTCCCGGGCCCGTCGTGTGCAACGCTCAGCTGGTCGATCCACTCCGGCGGCCACCGGAGCCGTCGCCTCAGCCAAAGCGCGACGTAGACGAGCCCGACGAGGACGGGCACCTCGATCAGCGGGCCCACGACCCCGGCCAGCGCCTGCCCGGAGGCGGCGCCGAACACGCCGACGGACACCGCGATCGCCAGCTCGAAATCGTTGCTCGCCACGGTGAACGCCATGCTGGCGGTCTGGGGGTACGGGAACCGCATCAGGCGCCCGGCGACGAACCCGGCGACCCACATCGTGGCGAAGTAGGCGAGCAGCGGCAGTGCGATCCGCGCCACGTCGAGCGGCTGAGAGGTGATCTCCTCGCCCTGGATCGCGAACAGCAGGACGATCGTGAACAGCAGGCCGTAGAGCGTGATCGGGCTGATCCGCGGGACGAACCGCTCCTCGTACCACTCGCGCCCGTGTCGTCCCACCAGGATCCGCCGGGTGAGGTACCCGGCCGCCAGCGGGATCCCCAGGAAGATCAAGACCGTGCGGCCGACCTCCCAGATGCCCACCTCGAACCCCTGGGTGTCGAGGTGCAGCCATCCGGGCAGGACGGTTAGGTAGAAGTAGCCCAGCAGCGAGTAGGCCGCGACCTGGAAGAGAGCGTTGAAGACGACCAGGACCGCCGTCCGCTCTCGGTCCCCGAGGGCGATGTCGTTCCAGACGAGCACCATCGCGATGCACCGGGCCAGGCCGACGATGACGACCCCGGTCCGGTAGGCGGGCTCGTCGGGCAAGAACACCCACGCCAGCGCGAACATGAGCACCGGGCCCACCACCCACGACAGGAACAGCGAGACTCCGAAGAACGCACGGTCGCTCACGCCATCATGGCGCGCCCGTCCCAGGTCCTCGTACCGGACCTTCGCGAGCACCGGGTACATCATCATCAGCAGCCCGACGGCGATCGGCAGCGAGACCGTGCCGATGCTGAGCCGATCGAGGCCGTCGTTCAGGGACGGGACGAGCGTGCCCAGGGCGAGCCCGCCCGCCATCGCGAGCGCGATCCACAGCGGGAGGAACCGGTCCAGCGTGGAGAGCTTCGCGACGACACCACCCTCGTCGGCCTCGCCTGCTCGTGCCGAACCGGGATCAACGCCCGCGCGCCCGTTCACCGTCGTCCGATCCATCATCGATGGCCCTCGGCGGGGTTCGCCAGCCACTCGAGGTCACGCCGGAGCCGCTCGAGACCTGCCGGCTCGATCCGGTACTCCACCCGGCGTCCCCGTCTCGAACCGCTGACCAACCTGGCCTCGCGGAGGTGCTTCATGTGGTACGAGAGCAGGTTCGAGGCGAGACCGAGGTCCGCCTCCAGCTCGCAGAGGCACCTGATCCCGCCGCGGAGCTCCTCGAGGATGGCCCGCCGAGCCGGGTCCCCGAGTGCGTCGTACCCCCGAGTCAGATCCGCTCGGGACCTGTCAAGAACCGTTGAGTGATCCACGACCACAGCCTGGTGCGACCCTCGCGGACGGAAGGGGGCCGCAGGTCCCGGCGCTCGGAGGTCGGTGGTCACGACCGGCGGTTCAGCAGCCTCGGGCTCGTGACACGACGGGTCGCTCACTCCACCGTCGTCTGAGGCTGGATGTTCTTGTTGTTGTGGAACACGTTCTCGGGGTCGTACTTGGCCTTCACTTCGGCGAGCCGCCGGTACGTGTCCTCGCCGTAGGCCTCGCGTACGCGGCTCGTGTCGTCGTCGGAGTCGAGGAAGTTCACGTAGACGCCGGCACGGTGGGGCTGGAGGGCTTCGGAGAATGATCGTGCCCACATGGTCTCCGCGGACCGGACGGTGTCGTCCTGTTCCGAGAGCCAGACGGCGTCGATGCTCATGGTGTGGGCGACGTCGCGCCCCGAGTAGGCCGTGGCCGCCCGAGGGACTCGGGCTACTGCGCCTCCCAGCTGGAAGATCGCCGCGTACGACCTCGGCGAGGTGGCGCCGTAGGCGTGCTCGGCGACGATGTCGATGACCTCGTCGGATAGGGCGGCGAGGCCCGCGCCCTTCCAGTAGTAGCGCCAGCCGTGGGGAACGGTGTCGTCGATGGCTCGCTGATGGTCGACGTAGCGCGTGGGTCCGACGAGGTCGACGAGTGGCGTCCCGAACCGGCGGAGCGCGCGGACGGCACGCTCGCCGTCCTCGACCGATCCGGTGTGGCAGCTTGCCACCGCGATGGCCGGCCGGAAGTGCAGGTCCTCGCGGACTACCGGAAGCGGTGGGATCGAGCCGAGCCGGATGATGGTCCCCAGCTCGTCGGGGGCGTCTGTGATGTACTCACGGTAGAAGCGCAGGAGGTCGGTGGTGTCTTCGGCCGCCCAGAACACAGATCCCGCCATGACGGTGGGGCCGACCGGGTGCAGCGCGAACCGGAATGAGCTGACGACGCCGAAGTTTCCGCCTCCGCCTCGCAGCGCCCAGAACAGGTCGGGGTGATCATCGGCCGACACCCGGACGATCTCGCCCTCGGCCGTGACCAACTGCGCCTCCACGAGGTTGTCGACGGTGAGCCCGTGCTTGCGCATGAGCCAGCCGATCCCGCCGCCCAGGCTGAGGCCGCCGACGCCGGTGTGGCTCACGATGCCGCCCGTGGTGGCCAGTCCGTGCGCCTGTGTCTCGTGGTCGACATCCCCCCACAGGGCGCCTCCTTGGACGAGAGCCCGGCGCTCGATAGGATCAACCGAGACCGCACGCATCGCCGAGAGGTCGATCAACATCCCGTCGCATACCGCGGTTCCGGCCACGTTGTGGCCCCCGCCTCGCACGGCGATCTCGAGGTCAGAGTCGCGGGCGAAGCGCACCGCTGCGACCACGTCGGCGGTGCCACGGCAGCGGGCGATCACCCGAGGTCGTCGGTCGACGGTGCCGTTCCATACGGCGCGTGCGCCGTCATACTCATCATCCTCCGGGGTGATCACGTGGCCCCGGAACCCTGGGATCCGGATCGAGTTTCGCTCGGTCATCGGGCCTCCTCGGTGTACGGGCTCATCGCAACATCGAAGAGGACCGAGGAGAAGTCAGCTATCTGGACTTCGAGGTACGGAATCTGGACTTCCCATGGGCCCGGAGGCGCGGCACACTGTGGCCGATGAGGACGTACGGTCAGTACTGCCCGATCGCCCGTGGCGCGGAGATCTTCGCTGAACGTTGGACGCCCCTGATCATCCGCAACCTGCACCTAGGCTGCGAGACCTTCGGCGAGATCCTCGATGGTGCGCCCGGACTCTCGCGCACCCTGCTTGCGCAGCGGCTCAAGCAGCTCGAACGCCTCGGCATCGTCGAGGTGACGCTCAAGGCGCACGGGCGTGGTCACCGCTACCTGCTCACGACCTCTGGCGCTGATCTGTTCAAGGTCTGCGAGAGGCTTGGCGAGTGGGGAGCTCGTTGGCTCGAGATCGGCCCCGAGAACCTCGATCCGTTCGTGGCGCTGTGGTCGATGTGCAACGCGCTCCGCCGGGACCGCCTACCCGACCGGCGCGTGGTCGTGCAGTTGGACTTCACCGGCGCCCGGCCCCATGAGCGGTACTGGCTGCTGCTCGAACACGGCGAGGCCGAGATCTGCAAGACGTATCCTGGCTTGGACGAAGACCTCTTCGTCACCGCCGACGCCGAGGCGTTCGTCAAGTGGCATGCCGGGCAGCTCTCCTGGGCGGAGGCGACCCGCGACTCCCGGATCCAGCTCCATGGTCCGTCGTGGCTCGTCAGGGCCTTCCCGACCTGGAACGGCCGCAGCATCTTCTCTCACATCAGACCCGACGCCGCTGCTGCCACCCCAAACTGACGCGCGCTGACCTGGACGTTATCGCGTGGCCGCCACGGATTCGGACCCGTATCTCCTGGCGATCCCGTGACCTGGGCGGCACTGCAGCGTTCGGATCTTCGGCCAGGCTGCGCACGACGGGATGCATTGAGGGTGAGGCAAGGGGCGGAGCTTCTTGCCACTCTCACGATACCGCGCACCGGGGGGCTTGCGGCAACACCCGGGTCGTGCTGCAGAATCGCCGAGTGCGAGATGAACACGCGGAACGGACGAAGCACGTGTTGGATGCGGAGCGGTTGAAGCCGACAGAAGCGTGACGATGACGCCCATGCGGTGGCGATCGCCGGTGCCGGGCCGACCGGCCTGATGCTGTTGGCGGGCTGCCGCTGGCCAGTGTCCACGAAGGCATCGTCGAACGACGCACCAACCACGAAGTCGACGCGTCGCGAGCCGCTAGTCCGCCGTTCCGAGCTGTGGGGGACACGCCCGGGCTTGCGGCGAGACCCGCATCCGCGGCAAGGGTCCGTCGCGCGAACGAGAAGCGAGGGCTCCACGGGGCCTGAGGGGGAGGGTGAACGGATGGGCGGCTCCATGCTGGATCTCCGGGAGATCGACCAGACGCAGGTCACGGTCGTCGGCGGCAAGGGCGCGCGCCTGGGGGAGCTTTCGCGGATCGACGGCATCCGTGTGCCGGCTGGCTTCTGCGTGACGACGAACGCCTTCCGGCGGATCATGGAGGACGCGCCATCGATCGAGGATCGGCTGGATCGGCTGTCGCGCGTGGATCCCGGGAACCGGGCGGCGATCCGCACGCGCAGCGCGGAGATCCGACGGACCCTCGAGGGGATCGTCATCCCGGATGACCTGGCGACGGCGATCACCCGCGCACTCGCCCGGCTGGGCGAGCCGGCCGCCTACGCCGTCCGATCGAGCGCGACGGCGGAGGACGTGCCGACGGCCTCCTTCGCGGGCCAGCACGACACGTACCTGAACGTCATAGGCTCGGCGGCGGTCCTGCAGCACGTCAGCCGGTGTTGGGCCTCGCTGTTCACCGAGCGGGCCGTGACCTACCGCCTACGCAACGGCCTCGACCACCGGAGGGTTCGCATGGCCGTGGTCGTGCAGCAGATGGTCCTTCCACAGGCGGCCGGCGTCCTCTTCACGGCCGACCCTGTCACGTCCAACCGGAAGATCGTCTCCGTGGAGGCCAGTTTCGGCCTCGGCGAGGCCCTGGTCTCCGGCCGGGTGAACGCCGACGTCTACCAGGTGCGCGACGGCGACATCGTCGCCAAGGCGGTTGCGACCAAGCAGCGAGCGATCCACGCCTCGCCGGCAGGTGGGACACAGGAACAGCCGATCGAGCCGGCGCAGCAGGAGCAGCCAGCGCTGACCGATGCGCAGGTCGTGCAGCTCGCGCGGCTGGGTCGGCGGATCGAGGCGCACTTCGGCTGCCCCCAGGACATCGAATGGTGCCTGGTCGACGACGGCTTCGTGATCGTGCAGAGCCGGCCGATCACGACGCTGTTCCCCGTCCCGAAAAGAGGCGACGGCGCCAACCACGTCTACGTCTCGGTCGGCCATCAGCAGATGATGACCGACCCCATGAAGCCCCTGGGGCTCTCCGTGTGGCAGCTGACGGCGGCCCGGCCGATGTACGAGGCCGGCGGGAGGCTGTTCGTCGACGTCACCCAGGGTCTGGCGTCGCCCGCGAGCCGAGCGGGCCTCCTCGAGGTCGTGGGGAGGGGCGACCCGCTGATCCGGGACGCGCTGCAGGCCATCCTCGAACGCAGCGACTTCATCCCGTCGCTCCCGGACGAGGGGCCCGGCGAGCCGGCCCTGAGCGGCGCGCCGGCTCGGATCGAGATCGATCCGGCGATCGTCACCGAGCTGATCGGGCGCAACCAGGCTTCCGTCGCCGCGTTGAAGCGCGACATCCGGATGAAGTCTGGATCGGCGCTGCTCGACTTCATCCTGGAAGACATCCAGGAGTTGAGACGGCTCCTGTTCGATCCGCAGAGCCATCAGGTGTTCATGTCGGCGATGGAAGCGGCGTGGTGGCTCAACGAGCAGCTCCAGCAGTGGCTGGGCGAGGAGAACGCGGCCGACACGCTCACACGGTCCGTTCCCCACAACGTCACGTCGGAGATGGGGCTGGCGCTCCTCGACGTCGCGGACGCGATCCGCCAGCACCCAGAAGTCGTCGCCTTCCTGCACGAGGTCGAGGGCGAGGGCTTCCTCGACGGGCTGGCCAAGCTCGAGGGAGGACGAGAGGCAGCCGATGCCATCCGGGCCTACCTCGACAAGTACGGCATGCGCTGCGTCGGCGAGATCGACATCACCAGGCCGCGTTGGAGCGAACGCCCCACCTCGCTCCTGCCCCTGATCCTCGCCAACGTCAAGAACTTCGAGCCCGGTGAAGGCGAGCGCCGCCTCGAGCAAGGGCGGCAGGAGGCGTGGGAGAAGGAGCGGGAACTGCTGGCACGCTTGCGAGCCCTGCCGGACGGGGAGCGGAAGGCCGACGGAACCAAGGCGATGATCGATCGCGTCCGGACGTACATCGGGTACCGGGAGTATCCGAAGTACGGGATGGTCAGCCGCTACTTCGTGTACAAGCAGGCGTTGCTGGAGGAGGCCGAGCGGCTGGTGCACGCCGGCGTGCTTCGTGAGAAGGACGACATCTTCTTCCTGACGTTCCAGGAACTTCACGACGTCGTGCGCACGAAAGGGGTTGATGACGAGCTCATCCGTCGGCGCAGGAAGGCGTTCAGGTCATATCAAGCGCTCACGCCACCCCGGGTGCTCACATCAGACGGCGAGGCCGTCGCCGGATCGTACCGACGCGACGACCTGCCAGCCGGTGCGTTGGTCGGCCTGCCGGTATCTGCCGGGACCATCGAAGGGAGAGCTCGAGTCATCCTGGACATGTCTGAGGCCGATCTCGAACCGGGCGACATCCTGGTCACGGCTCACACGGACCCCAGCTGGTCGCCGCTGTTCGTCGCGATCGCGGGACTGGTGACGGAGGTCGGGGGCCTCATGACCCATGGCGCCGTGATCGCACGCGAATACGGCCTGCCAGCCGTCGTCGGGGTGGAACACGCCACGCATGTGATCCAGGACGGGCAGCGGATCCGTGTGAACGGAACCGACGGGTACATCGAGATCCTCCCCGCGACGTGACGGAGGCATCTTCGGCTCGTAGTCCCAACGGGGTTCGAACCCGTGTCTCCACCTTGAGAGGGTGGTGTCCTAGGCCACTAGACGATGGGACCGTCGGGGCAGGCCGGCGGGAAGTGTAGCAACCGCCTTCAGCCGAGGAGCTGGAGCAGCTGCCGGCCCTGGACGGTGAGGGTCGAGTACACGCCCCGGCCCTGGCGGGTCGCGTGAACGACGCCGGCTCGCCGCAGCAATCCGAGCTGCTGGGAGACCGCGGCCGGGGTGAGGTGCAGCCGCTGGGCGATCTCGCTGGTGGTCATCGGCACCTCGAGCACCCGGAGGATCTCCGCGCGGGTTCCGCCGATCAGCTCGTCCATCGCGCCGCCCCCATCGCGTGCGGGCGTGGGATCCCACAGGTTCGCGATCCCGCGGGGGGAGTACGACAGGGTGGGCTGGTAGGCGTGCCCGAACAGGACCGCGATGCCGGGCCAGTCGAAGACCGCCGGGATCATCAGCAGGCCCTGGCCCTCGGGCCGGACGTCACCTTCGTGGTGCTTGTCGATCGCGATCACGCCGTCGGCGAAGGACACGGCGGGGTGAAGGTCGGCGAACAGCAGCTCGGCGCCGCCGAGCGCGAGCTGGCGCGCCCGGTACATGACGTCGCCCTCGAGGAGGGCGCGGATCCGGGGCCAGTGCGGCTCGATCGCGAGCTTCCAGTACTCCCGCATCTGTTCTCCGAGGCGGGGGAGCCACGACGCCGGATCCTCGGCGAGCTCGCGGAGGGGCTCCGTCGCCTTCGTGCTCGTCGCGCACATGCCGAGGATCTCCGTCCGCACCTGTTCGACCGGGGTCTCGACGACGCGCTCGAGTTCCTGGTCCAGGTCGGGGAACGGCGTATCGGGGGGCGGGGTGAGGAAGTCGGCGACGTAGCCCTCGGTGGAGGCGAGCCGGAAGAAGAGGCCGAGGTCGCGGTCGGCGATGTGACGGCGGGTCTCGGTGACCCAGGGCAGGTGGAGGGCGTGCTTGGCCGGGTCACGGAGCGTCTTGTAGACGCTCATGACGAGCTCCCACGTGGGGCTGAACGCGAAGCGGCTCTCCGCGAGGTCGTCCGCCGTGAGGTGGATCCGGATCGTCATGGTTTCGCGTTACCTTAATCCCTACACAGCCGGAGGGTCAAGCACGTATCCTCCTCCACACGGAAACGTTGTAGCAAACGCCGAATGGAGGTGAAGCCCATGTACCAGATCTACAGCCCCGATCACGTGCGGCAGGCCGAGCGTGAGCTGAGGGAGTCGGCGGAGCGACGCCGGAGGTCCTCCGACCGCGTCGAGCCGCGGGGCGAGGGCGAGGGCTCGCCGCGCAACCCCGCTCCGCGGGACTGAGCCTTCCCCAGCGGCGGTCCGCGCCGGGCCTCAGTCCTCGCCCTGGTCCTTCGTGAACCCGGGCTCGCCGTCGAACTCCTGGAGCTTCTCGATGTGCATCCAGGTGTATCGGCTCGAGATCCGCGTCAGGAGCGCGTTGACGTCCTCGTCGGGGAGCTCGCCTGGGCCGTCGAGCATGAAGCGACACCGGAAGTGGTCGCCCGTCTCGGTCATCGCCCCGGTGGGCGGGTAGACCTTCGTGCCGCGGCTCGAGATCAGCTTCAGCTGCAGGCGCGTGTCGGTCGTCAGCTCCGCCAGGGACGCGCCGAGCTCGGGCGCGGACAGCGGTGTCTCGACGAACACGTCGAGGCCGACGACCGCGCGGCTCGCCGGCTTCACGTAGTCCGGGGCGGTGTCGATCTTGGGCAGCTGGAGCGGGCGGACCTCGCGCACGGTCCAGGTCTCGCTCCGCTGCCCGAGGTTGGCGATGATCGCGTCCGTGTACGCGGTCGTCGGGGTACCCCGGTCGTACCCGAGGACGTCGCCGGTGAGCACGCCGGACTCCAGCGTGACGAAGATCGCGTTCTCGATCGCCGCCGCCTGCTCGAAGTACCCGAGGTACCGGAGCATCAGCACCCCGGACAGGATCACCGCGGTGGGGTTGATCACGTTCTTGCCCGCGTACTTGGGCGCCGAGCCGTGGACGGCCTCGAAGATCGCGACCTCGTTGCCGATGTTGGCTGAGGGCGCGAACCCGAGCCCGCCGATCAGGGCGCTCGACAGGTCGGACAGGATGTCGCCGTTCATGTTGGTGGTGACGATGACGTCGAACTGCTCCGGTCGCTTCACCAGCTGGTGCGCGGCGTTGTCCACGATCACGTGCCAGGGCTCGATCTCCGGGTAGTCGGGGGCCACGCGCTCGAACACGCGCTTCAGGGTGCCCTCGGACAGCTTCATGATGTTCGCCTTCGTCGCGCACGCGACCTTGGTCCGACCCTCGCTGCGCGCGTACTCGAAGGCGAACCGTGCGATCTTCTCCGAGCCCTTCTCGCTGATCAGCTTCAGCGCCTGGGCGACGCCCGGCGTCTGCATGTACTCGATGCCGGCGTACAGGTCCTCGACGTTCTCCCGCACCATCACGAGGTCGATCCCACGGCCCGTGTAGGGGGTCGTCACGCCGGGCATCTCGCGCACGGGTCGAACGTTCGCGTAGGTCTCGTACAGCTTGCGAAGCGTGACGTTGGCGCTCTTCTCGCCGAACCCGACCGGCGTCTCGAGCGGGCCCTTCAGCGCGACCCGGGTCCGGGCGATCGAGTCCATCGTCTCGGAGGGCACGCCCGAGGGCAGGCCCTTCTTGAACACCTCGGCACCGGCCTCTGCGAGCTCCCACTCGATGGGGACGCCGACCGCGTCGATGATCCGGCGCGCGGCCTCCACGCACTCCGGGCCGATCCCGTCTCCGGGGATCAGCGTGACGGGGGTTGGGGATGCGTTGGCGTCCATCGGGCGGGCTCCTCGGGGTCGGCTGAGCGCCTCATCGTATCGGGCAGCAGCGCGTCCCCGGTCGCCGCGGCGGTGGTTGGTAGGCTCGGCGGCGATGTCCAGCCGGCACCCACCGCACGCTCCCGGTCGATCTGCGACGGCGCGCCTGCTCGCGGCGGTGGTCGGGCTCGCCCTCATCGCGGCCGCTTGCAGCTCGGGCCGCGAGGTCGGTGAGCGCGCTCCAGGGGGGGGACCGGGGTCCGCGGGGACGGCGGCCGCCCCGGCCGAGCCGAGCCCGCCCGCCCCGGAGGAAGAGCCGCTCACCAAGCTCGAGCGGGCGCGGGAGCAGATCCGGCACCTGGTGTTCATCGTGCAGGAGAACCGCTCGTTCGATCACTACTTCGGGACCTTCCCTGGCGCCGACGGCATCCCGATGCGAAACGGGCGGCCGACCGTGTGCGCGTCCGACCCGATCACGGGCAGGTGCATGCCGCCGTACCGAACGACCGAGCAGCTGCAGGAGGGCGGCCCGCACGCGCTGCGCCACTCGCGCGTCGACGTGAACGGCGGGCGGATGGACGGGTTCATCCGGGCGGTCGTCGACAGCCCGATCCACTGCGCGGATCACCGTGACGACCCCGACTGCGCTCCGTACCTCGGGCCGCTTGGACAGCCCGACGTGATGAGCTACCACACGAAGGCCACGATCCCGAACTACTGGCGGTACGCGAGGGAGTTCGTGCTGCAGGATCGCATGTTCGCGCCCGCGGACTCGTGGACCCTGCCGGCGCACCTGTTCCTGGTCTCGGCGTGGGCCGCTCGGTGCCGCAACCCGCACGACCCGATGTCGTGCAGGTCGAACCTCGAGCTGGCCGAGGAGGCGCAGGTCCAACGCTCGCACGCGGACGTCCCGATCTGGGCCTGGACCGACATCACCTACCTGCTCCACGAGAACGACGTCTCGTGGGGCTACTACGTGGGCGACGACACCTGCATCTTCGACCCGTGTCCCGACAACCAGGAGGGCGAGCGCACGGTCTCCCAGCAGAACCCGTTGCCATGGTTCACCACGCTGCGCGAGACGGGGCAGCTCGACCGGATCATGGGGCACTCGGAGTTCTACGCCTCCGCAGCGGAGGGGACGCTGCCCTCGGTGTCGTGGGTCGTGCCGTACTCGGGCGTCGGGGAGCACCCGGGCGCCGGCGAGCCCATCTGGAAGGGACAGCGCCACGTGACCAACCTCATCAACGCCCTCATGCAGGGACCGGACTGGGAGCACACGGCGATCTTCCTGACGTGGGACGACTGGGGCGGGTTCTACGACCACGTGCGGCCGCCCCGGGTGGACCAGAACGGCTACGGCATCCGCGTGCCGGGCCTCACGATCAGCCCGTGGGTTCGGGCCGGGACGATCGACTCGCAGACGCTCTCGTTCGACGCGTACCTCAAGCTCATCGAGGACCTGTTCCTGTCCCACGAGCGCCTGGATCCGGAGACGCTCAGCCGCCCCGACTCGCGCCCCACGGTGCGGGAGGAGGTTCGGATCCTCGGGAACCTGCTGAAGGAGTTCGACTTCGCGCAGGAGCCGCTCCCGCCGCTGATCCTGGATCCGCGTCCCTAGCGCAGGCGGCCGATCCTTGCTGGCCCGCCTAGATTCGAACTAGGACTAACTGATCCAGAGTCAGTCGGGCTACCATTACCCCACGGGCCAGAGGGTTCGATGCTATCAAGCGTCCTCGGAGGCCACGGGGAACGTGGTGAGGCCCGGGGGCACCTGCGTCCGGAACGATCGCAGGACACGCTCGAAGTCCGAGCGCTCGTCGTCCCACGAGCCTGCAGGGAACACCGCGGCGAGCAGATAGGCCGTGCGACCGTCGCCGAGCGTCAGGGCCGCCGCCACGCCCGCCGTCACCTCGCCGTCGCTCCGCACGTCGGCCACGACGAGCCGGCCCGTGACGCCGTCCACGCGGATCCGGTCGTCCACCACGACGTCGACGACCGGGTCCCCCGTGAGGAAGTACAGGGCCATCTCGTCCAGGTCCTCGAACGCGTCGGCGGTCACCGCGAACGCCTGATAGATCGTCTGATCCGGCTCCTCGGTCGATGCGAGCGCGCCGCCGAGGCCGGACTGGGCCTCCGGGCTCGGCGCGGGTGGGCTCGAGACCACGCCGGTCAGCAGCCCCGGGCCGTCCTGGGCGGGCTGGGGCGGGGTCACCGCGATCTCGTTCTCGGCCGGCAGGTCGACCGTGAACAGGCCTTGCTCGTCGTAGTAGCGGGCGAGCTCGCGGCCCCCGTCCTGGGCGCACGCGCCGAGCGCGAAAGCCACGATGGGGAGGGTCGCGAGCCGGATGACGCGGGTCACGCGACCCATGGTTGCACGGGGACCGCGCATTGACCAGGCGGAGGGACGTGGCTACCGTGAAGGGGACGTCTGGGGGTGCCAGATGAACAAGAACGATCTGATCGCCGAGGTCGCGAAGCGAACCGGCGCAAGCAAGGTCGACGTCGGCCGCGTGATCGACACGTCGATGTGGGTGATCCGCGAGACGGTGGCGAGCGGCGACCGCGTGTCGCTGGTCGGGTTCGGAACGTTCGAGCGGAAGCGACGGAACAAGCGGATCGCGCGCAACCCGCGCAAGCCCGAGACCCCGATCGTGGTCCCCGCCCGGGACCTGCCCTGGTTCACGGCGGGGAAGGAGTTCAAGGAGCTGGTGTGGTCCAAGCGCCGCCGCACGAGCTCGAAGCGGTAAGAGCCTCAGTCCAGGGTGACGATGCGGAGCGTCCGGGCGAGCTTGCGGCCGCCCTCTTCGACGAGGTCGAAGCGGACCCGCTGACCCATCCGAAGGAACCGCAGCCCCGAGCCCTCCACCGAGGTCGCGTCGATGTGCACCTCGGTCCTGTCCTCCATCAGGAGCGTGCCGGTCCGCTCCCGCTCGTCGAAGTCCTTGACCGTCCCCTGCGCCATCGATCCCTCCGGGCTACGCGTGGGCCCGGATCCGAGAACCCAGGTCCATGTCGAGGCAGACCTCCCTGGTCCGCCCGTCTCGCCCCTCGGCGAGCAGCGTGAGGATATCGTCCGGGCGGTCGACGTCGAAGGAGAGCTCCAGGCGCTCGACCACCGAGACCGGCAGGCCGCGCTCGTTCGCAAGCTCGAGGTGGCGGCGGAAGGAGTCCGGTCCGAAGCGGGCGGGGATCGCGCGGGGCGGGCGGCGGAGGAGCAGGCTCGTGCCCGCGCCGTCGGCGGAGGGCGCGAGCACGACGGCGCCGAGCGTGTGCAGCGCCTCGCCGAGGGTCTCGGCCGTCACCAGGGGGAGGTCGGCGGGGACGATCGCGAGCGCGGACGCCTCCGCCTGCTTGGCCAGCGCCTCGACCTGGCGGATCGCGCTGGCGAGCGGCGGCTTGTCCTCGGGGACCGCCCGCGCGCCGCGCCGGGCGGCGATCTCGAGCGCGACCTCGTCGGGCGAGACGACCCAGGTCTCCCATCCGGTCACCGCGAGGACCGCGTCCAGCACGTCCTCGAGCATCGCGAGCGTGAGCGCGCCCCGCTCCAGCGCGGTGAGGTCGGTGGCCAGACGCGTCTTGGCTCGCGACAGGGACTTGACGGGGACCGCGACGATGCGCACGGACCAAGGCTAACCTCCCGAGCGGCCGGGCCGTCCGGAAGCGGTAGCATCCCCGGCCCGAGGCCCGCCGAGGAAGGAGACGGTCCTGGAACCCTGGTACCGCGTCGCCGAGGTCGCCCTCCGCCCGCCGTTCCAGCTGTGGTTCAACTGGCGGTTCGAGGGCCTCGAGCGGGTTCCGGCCGAGGGGCCGCTGATCGTGGTCGGCAACCACCTGTCCTACCTCGACCCGTTCGCGCACGGGCTGTTCGTGGTCCACGCCGGGCGCCGCCCCCGGTTCCTGGCCAAGCAGGAGCTCTTCGACGCCGCGTTCGTGGGGACGGTGCTTCGAGGAGCGAGGCAGATCCCCGTTCGCCGGGGCACGGGAGACCAGTCGCCCCTCGTGGACGCGGCGGCCGCGATCGAGGCCGGCGAGGTGGTCGTCATCTACCCCGAGGGGACGACGGCGACGACCAACCCCGACTTCTCGCCCGGCCGGGGCAAGACGGGGGCCGTGCGGCTGTCGCTCATGACCGGCGTGCCGATCTTGCCGGTCGCGACCTGGGGTGGGCAGTACGTCTGGCGCAGGTCCGGGCGGGAGTCGCTGACGTTCGGGCGGCCGATCTGGGTGGAGGCGGGCGAGCCGGTGGACGTTCGCTCCCGCGTGGAGGGCGAGGCCGACGGTCCCACGCTTCGTGCGCTCACGGACGACCTGATGGACAGGCTCGCCGGGATCGTCGACGGTTTACGCGGCCGTTACCCCGGCCGCTGGGCGCACCGGTAGGCTGGGCGTCGTGGACGAGGACCGCATGCCCGGCTTCGCGACCCGCGCGATCCATCGGGCGACCACCCCTCCGGTCGAGCAGGAGACGCCGAGCGTCCCCATCTACCAGACATCCACGTTCCGTTTCGAGGACTCCGAGGCGTACGCGGAGACGATCAGCTTCCGCCGGCCCGGCTACACGTACACGCGCGGCTACGGCAACCCGACCCTGCTCGCGTTCGAGAACGTGATGGCGGACCTAGAGGGCACCCAGGCGGCGTTCTCGTTCGCCAGCGGCATGGCGGCGATCCACACCGTGATCACCGCACTGGCGACGACCGGCGACCGCGTCGTCGCGAGCCCCGAGCTGTACGGCGGCGCCTACTCGATGTTCACGAAGGTCCTCCCGCGCTACGGGATCGATGTGACCTTCGTGAACCCCCATGACCCCGATGCGGTCGCCGGCGCGCTGCCGGGCGCCGCGCTGTTCTACGTGGAGACGATCGCCAACCCGAACGTGACGGTGGCCGACCTGGAGGCGCTCGGCGCGATCTGTCGAGCGGCCGGAGTGCCAGCCGTCGTCGACAACACGTTCGCATCCCCGGCGCTGTGCACGCCGGCGCGCTTCGGCTTCGACTTCGTGTTGCACTCGGCCACCAAGTACATCGGGGGCCATCACGACCTCACCGCCGGCGTCGTGTGTTGCTCCGAGGAGGACATGCGGAGACTGCGCGGCGTGGTGATCGAGACGGGCGGGACGATGGCGCCGCTCGAGGCGTGGCTGGCGATCCGCGGGCTGGCGACGCTCGAGCTGCGGATGCAGCGCCATTCCTCGAGCGCACTCGTGATCGCGCAGGCGCTCGATCGCCATGCGAAGGTCGAGCGCGTGCACTACCCCGGGCTCCCGTCCCATCCGCAGCACGAGGTGGCGCTCCGCGAGCTCCCGCGCGGCTTCGGGGGCATGCTCGCGTTCGAGGTCGAGGGCGGGGTCGAGGCCGGGATGCGGTTCTGCGACGCGCTCGAGCTCGCGTGGGTGGCCACGAGCCTCGGCGGGACCACCACGCTGGTCGGGCACGCCGCGTCGACGACGCACCGGCAGCTGGACCCGGAGGCGCGGCGGGCGGCGGGGATCGGAGACGGGCTCGTCCGCGTGAGCGTCGGGCTCGAGGACCCCGAGGACCTCATCGAGGACTTCGAGCGCGCCCTGGAGAAGGCGTGAGGAAGCGCGTCGTCGTGCTGTTCGGCGGCCGGTCCGCCGAGCACGAGGTCTCGGTCGTGTCGGCCCGCTCGATCCTGGACGCGCTGGACCCCGAGCGGTACGAGGCGATCCCGATCGGCGTGACCAAGCAGGGACGCTGGGTGCTGCTGCCTAGCGGTCCGCCGCCGCTGCCCGAGGGCGGACCTGCCGGCCACCTGCCCGATATCGCCGACGACGCCGGCGGCGTGGTCGCGCTCGACCAGGCGCCCGGGGCACACGCCTTGGTGACGGACGACGGTGCTCGTGCGGAGATCGACGTCGTCTTCCCCGTGATGCACGGACCGCACGGTGAGGACGGATCGGTTCAGGGGTTCCTCGAGATGGCGGGGATCCCCTACGTCGGCTCCGGCGTGCTCGCGTCGGCGGTCGGGATGGACAAGGCGATGCAGAAGGTGCTGTTCGCCGCGGCCGGCATCCCGGTCGTGCCGCACGAGGTGGTGCACGAGCGCGAGTGGGAGGAGGACCCCGAGGCGGTCGAGGCGCGCGCCGAGCACCTCGGCTACCCGCTGTTCGTCAAGCCGTCGGCGCTCGGCTCCTCGGTCGGGATCACGAAGGTGCAGGGCGGCGAGGGGCTCCGCGGGGCGATGGAGGAGGCCCTGCGGTACGGGCGCAAGGCGGTGCTCGAGCGCTCGGTCGAGGGCTCGCGGGAGCTCGAGGTCGCGGTGCTCGGCAACGACGACCCGGTGGCCTCGGTCGCGGGCGAGATCGTCCCGCGCGGACACGAGTTCTACGACTACGACGCGAAGTACCTGGACGAGCACGGCGCCGAGCTCATCGTGCCGGCCGACCTCGAGCCCGCCACGCTCGATGAGATCCGACGGCTGGCCGTGGCCGCGTTCCGCGCGATCGATGGGTCGGGGATGGCCCGGGTGGACTTCTTCCTGCTGCCCGAGGGGAACCTCTACCTGAACGAGGTGAACACGATCCCCGGGTTCACGAGCATCTCGATGTACCCGAAGTTGTGGGAGGCCTCCGGCGTCCCCTACCCGGCGCTGGTCGATCGCCTGATCGACCTCGCGCTCGAGCGCCACGAGGCCGAACGCAAGAAGGGAACCGTCGCCTGAGGGCCGGTGCGGATCCGGACCGCTCCTACAGGTGGACGACCGGGCAGGTCAGCGTGCGCGTGATCCCCTCGACGCCCTGGATCTTGGCGACGACCAGCTTGCCGAGCTCGTCGACGTTCTTCGCCTCGGCGCGCACGATCACGTCGTAGGGGCCGGTCACGTCCTCGGCCTCGGCCACGCCGGCGATGTCGCGGACCTCCTTGGCGACCTGGGCGGCCTTGCCGACCTCGGTCTGGATCAGGATGTAGGCCTGGACCATGCGGACCTCCTCGTCAGCCAGGGAGCCATGCTATGCACCGGCTCCCGTCCACGGCAAGCGCGACGGCGCCGGTGGCATGATGGCTCCGTGAGCCCGCGCGAGAAGAAGCCCGATCGGAGAGGCGACCCGCTGGCGCCGTACCGGCGGATCCGCAAGCCGATGCCGCCACCCGAGAAGGTGATCGGGGACAAGCGCCGCGAGCTCGAGGAGGAGGAGGCCAGGCGCGACATCGAGGAGGAGCGATGATCTTCGCCGATCGCGTCGAGGCGGGCGAGCGGCTCGCGAAGGCCTTGGTGCACCATGCCGGGGCCGGGGTCGTCGTCCTCGCGATCCCGCGGGGCGGGGTCATCGTCGCCGAGGTGGTCGCCCGGGCGTTGGGCGCGCCGCTCGACGTAGTCGTGCCGCGCAAGATCGGGGCGCCCGGGAACCCCGAGCTGGGCCTCGGCGCCGTCGCGCCAGGCGTGCGGGTCCTGGATCAGCGGATCGTGTCGCTGCTCGGTGTGAGCGATGCGTACCTCGAGCGAGAGATCGCCGCGCAGGAGGCCGAGATCGAGCGCCGCGAGCACGCGTACCGCGACGGCAGGGCGGGAGTCCCCGTCGATGGCCGGGTCGCGATCGTCGTCGACGATGGTGTCGCCACCGGCGGGACCGCGGTCGCGGCCCTGCGGTGGGCGCGCGCTCAGGGCGCGGCGCACGTGGTGCTCGCGGTGCCGGTCGCACCCTCCCAGGCGCTCGAGCGCCTCGGGCACGAGGCGGACGAGGTGGTGGTGCTCGAGACGCCCGAGCCGTTCTTCGCCGTGGGGGAGTGGTACCGAGACTTCGGGCAGACGACCGACGACGAGGTCGTCGCCGCGCTCGCCCGCGCGGCCGAGCTCGGCGCGTGAGGCCGGTCGAGGGCGCGATCGCGCTGTTCTTCCTCCTGGGAGGGATCAGGTCGGTCTGGTACTGGCTGCGGAGGCCGTTCGAGGGGACCGACGTCACCGACCACGTGCTCTACGCGCTGTTCGTCACCGGGCGGGTCGGCCTGTGGTTCGCGTTCGCGGGTTTCTTCTTCATCTACGCGACCCTCGACGTCCAGGGCCGGGCCGCCCTGGACGAGCTGGAGCAGTACTCCTGGTACCTGATCGTTCCGATCGCGCTCGCCGCCCTGCAGCTGGGCGCCGGGTGGTTCCTCGGGCGTCGAGGCGACGAGACGAGCTAGTCCGCGGCCCTCAGCCGACGGCCTTGACGATCTCCGGGGTGAGCTCGGGGAACTCCTCGAGCCGAGCGACGCGGTCGGCCTTCAGGTCCTCCACGAGGTCGCGGTACTCCTGCATCCGTCCCTGCCGCTCGTACAGGCGCAGCGGCTGGAGCAGCTCGACGTCGTCGAAGCCGGGGACGTCCTCGGCCACCAGGTAGCCGAAGTCGGCGTCCTCGTCCCACGAGATCGTCTGCTCGGCGATCCCCTTCACGCACGCCGACGTGTGGGGGATCTTCACCTTCTTCGACCGCTCGTCTCCGTCCGTCCCTCCGACCCGACCGGTGTTGAGCAGGTAGGTCTCGATCGGGTGGGTGGCGAGCAGCTCGAGCAGCCGGTTGCCCTGGAGGTCGTGAGGCATCGGGAAGAACGGGTTCGTTCCGGGAACGCGCAGGAACTTGCCGGCCTCCGCCGCGCCCCCCGCCGACGTGCCCGTGGTCTCGCCGAGCATGAAGAACGCCGCCGCCTGCTCCTGGTTCAGCTTGGCCACCGACGGGATGATGTTCTCGTTGCGGTTCAGGATCAGCAGGTAGTCGACCGCACCGACCTGGGTCGCGTCCCGGAACCGCGCGAGGTCGTCCATGCGGAACACCGCGCGTCCGTTCTGCGTGTAGCTCTCCTCGAAGAAGTTCACCTTGCCGCGCTGGTCCTGGTAGACGTTCTCGAGGTACGCGTTGGGCTTGACGACGGCGTTGTAGATGTTGGGCTCGAAGTCGGGGTCGAGGCTGAACGTCTTGGCGAAGCACCCGTTCTCGGTCCCGTAGGCCTTCCCACCCGGCAACAGCGCGACGAAGTCGTCCTGCACCGGCAGCGACTCGTTCTGCGTGGTGAAGGTGGTCGTGGTCTTCCCAGTGCCCGAGAGGCCGATGATCATGAACACCTTCTCGCCGTCGGCCGTCGGGACCACCTTGAGTCCCGCGTGCAGCGACAGACCCCCGAGGTCGTACACCTTCTTGTTCCACATCCGGAGGCCGCCCTTCTTGGACTCCCCGAAGTAGTCCGAGTTCAGGACGCGGGTGACCCCGCCCTCGAGGTCCACGGCGATCACCCGATCGTCGGGGAAGCCGGGGGCCGGCAGGTTGGGCGTGTAGATCACCTGCACCTCGGGCTCGTCGCCCGCCTCGCGCGGGAAGTACAGCTTCTGCTGCATCCCCGCGATATTTGCGTTGGCCTTCTCGATCGTGAGGCGGGCGCTGGTGCGGAAGTTGGGGTCGTTGCCGATGTACCCGTCGACGACCACGACCTCCTGGTCGCGAAGGTACTCGTCCTGCATCCGGGCGACGCGCTCGTACACCTCGCGGCTCATCGTCTTGCCGCTGGAGCGCTCGCCGACGACGAAGGTGCTCGCGGCGCTTCGTGCGGTGATCCGCGTCTGCACGTTGACGTTGCCGAACTCGGTGATGCGCGCCTGCGGCATCTCCTCGGCGAACCGCCGCAGCTCCTCGGCGGGGGGATTGTCGTGGATCGACCGGGCCTCGACCTTCACGGGTTCTCCTCGGATGCTCGGGAACGCTCGGCGTTCATCGGGCCTGCTCAGAGCCCGACTATCCTACCCAACGGGTACGGGACACCCCGTCCGTCGGACCGGACGGGGCGGGCCGAAGGACCCGACCGGTGGGATGGAGCTCTCCGAGGACCAGCTGATCGAGGCGATCGCCCGTGTGGTCTCGGGCGGGGAGCCGGGCGTCGTCGTGGGCATCGGTGACGACGCCGCCGTGGTCGAGCCCGGGACCGGACAGGTCGTGCTCACGACCGACCTGCTCGTCGAGGGCGTGCACTTCGAGCGTGGGTCGGTCTCGGCACGGGACCTCGGCGCGAAGGCGATCACCGTCAACGTCTCGGACATCGCCGCGATGGCCGCGAGCCCCCGGTACGCGCTCGTGTCGCTCGGCGTCCCCGCCGACGTGGACGCGGCATGGGTGATCGAGCTCTACGGCGGGATGCGCGAGGTCTGCGCCGAGCACGCGCTCGCGCTCGTCGGCGGGGACACGGATCGCGCGGCCCTGGTCGTGCTCTCGGTGGCCGTCGTCGGCGAGGTGGCGCCCGGCCGGGCCCTCACGCGCTCGGGCGCGAGGCCGGGTGACCGGATCGTGGTGACCGGTGCGCTCGGAGCCGCGGGCGGCGGGTTCGCGCTGTCGCGGGCACATCCATCGAGGTCGTCGGCGGCGCTCTCCGAGCCCTGGGGCCGCGAGCTGGTCGAGGCCCTCGCCCGGCCGGTGGCGCGCGTGGGGGAGGCGCAGGTGCTCGCGCGCTCGGGCGCGACGGCGATGATGGACCTGTCCGACGGCCTGGCGAAGGATCTGTCCCGCCTGTGCCTCGCCAGCGGGGTCGGGGCCCGCGTGCGCCCCGCCGACGTGCCGGTCGCCCCCTCGCTCGTCGAGGGGGCCGAGACCCTGGGGCTCGACGCCCTGCAGGTCGCGCTCTCGGGGGGTGAGGACTACGAGCTGCTCGCCACGATGCCGGCCGAGGGCATCGGACCCGCGCGTGCCGAGCTCCGCGAGGGATTCGGGGTGGCGCTCACCGAGGTCGGCGAGATCGTGACCGGGCAGGGCATGATGGCCGTCGACCCGGACGGCGCGGAGTCCCGGCTCGAGCCCGCCGGGTGGGACCACTTCGCCCCTGGGTAGCCTTGAACCCGTGACGGCACCGCGACCACGCGCGCTCTCGATCGCCGGCTCTGACCCGGGCGGCGGAGCCGGGATCCAGGCCGACCTGAAGACGTTCAGCGCGCTCGGCGTGTTCGGGATGACCGCGATCACCGCGGTGACCGTGCAGAACACGAAGGGCGTCATGGCGTACGAGGCGCTCTCGCCGGGCATCGTGGCGGATCAGATCCGCGCCGTCGTCACGGACATCGGGGTGGACGCCGCGAAGACCGGGATGCTCGCCTCGGCCGCGATCGTCGAGGCGGTCGCGGACGCGGTCGCCGAGACCCACGTGCCGAACCTCGTCGTCGACCCCGTGTTCATGTCCAAGCACGGGCACGCGCTGCTCGAGCCCGACGCGGTCGACGCGCTGCGCGCGAGGATCCTGCCGCTCGCGACGCTCGTCACGCCGAACCTGCCGGAGGCGACCGGACTGGTCGGGTTCGAGGTGCGCTCGCGCGACCTGATGGAGGACGCGGCCGAGGCGATCCTGTCGATGGGTCCACGCGCGGTGCTGGTGAAGGGCGGTCACCTGGAGGGGGCCGAGCGGGCCGACGACCTGTTCTTCGACGGTGGTCGGATGGAGTGGGTGGGCGCCGAGCGGATCGACACGCCGAACACGCACGGCACCGGCTGCACGCTCTCCTCGGCGATCGCGGCGCACCTCGCGCTCGGCGCCGAGCTGCTGGACGCCGTGCGCGAGGGCAAGACGTTCGTGACCGAGGCGATCCGCCACGCGCTCGATCTCGGCGAGGGGATCGGCCCGGTGGACCCGCTCTGGCGTCTCCCTGCGGGCTGACGGGGGCGAGCGGCGCCTAGCTGGCGCGCTGGACCTTGCCGGCCTTGATGCAGCTGGTGCAGGCGTAGACGCGCTTGGGCGCGCCGTTCACGACGGCGCGGACCCGCTGCACGTTGGGGTTCCACCGCTTGGGTGAGCGGCGGTGCGAGTGGGAGACCTGCATGCCGAAGAACGGCTTCTTCCCGCAGATGTCGCAGACGGCTGCCATGGCCGAACGAGCGTACCAAAGGGCCCTCGTCCCGCCCGGCACGGACCGGTTCAGGCGGTGATCTGCTCGAGCTGCTCCGTGAGTTGCTCCTCGGTCAGGGCGCCGGTGTGGGTGTCGACGAGTTCGCCCGAGGCGTCGTAGAACAACGTGACCGGCTGACCGAGCACGCCGAGGCTGTCGCGGACCGTCCCCGGCAGGTCGAAGACGCTCGGGTAGGTCCACCCGTACTCACGCATGAACCGTCGGGCTGCCTCGCGCTCGTCGAGGATGTCCAACCCAACGAACTGGACACGGTCCCCGTACTCCG
Organism: Actinomycetota bacterium; assembly: GCA_035691205.1. Taxonomy (GTDB): domain Bacteria; phylum Actinomycetota; class UBA4738; order UBA4738; family HRBIN12; genus DASSJM01. The sequence goes on along the minus strand of DASSJM010000002.1, from coordinate 5,040 downwards.
CGTGCGCGGCGGCCAGATGCGGCGCCTCGTCGCGACAGGGTCCGCACCAGGAGGCCCAGACGTTGACGAGGACCGGCGTGCCCTCGAGCTCGCCCAGCAGCGCCTGGAACGAATCCGGGTCGACGTCGGGCAGCTCGTAGGGATCCTCCGGGAGGAGGGTGCCGGTCGCGCCCTCCTGGCTCCCGCCGTCCGAGCACGCGGCGAGCACCACCACGAGCGCGAACAGCACGGGAGCGGACCGTCGGAGGGGCACGGAGGTCATGGTAGAACCCACCGCATGGGATGCGTCGGGCGCGGCGGGTAGGTTCGTCGCCGTGGCCTTGTCCCTCGACTCCCCCGTGGCCTCGATCGACGCGCGCGTGGCCGCGCGCCGGGTCGGCCTCCGGACGAAGGGCGATCCCGCCTCCGAGGTCCTCGCCGGGATCGGCATCGAGCGCGTCCGAGACCTGCTGCATCACTACCCCCGCCGATACATCGACCGGTCCCAGGTCGCGCGCATCGGGGGGCTGAAGATCGGCAGCTCCGCGACCGTCATCGCGCGCGTCAAGAAGGTCGCGAAGCGCCAGACGCGCAACCGCCGCTCGATGGTGACGATCACGCTCTACGACGGCTCCGGATACCTGGATCTCGCCTTCTTCAACCAGCCGTGGATGGCCTCGATCTACAAGGAGGGGCACGAGGTCGCGGTCTCCGGTGTCGTCCAGCTGTACCGAGGACGGCTGCAGCTCGCGAACCAGGAGGTCGAGCTGCTCAAGGGCGACGAGGCTGACCTGGTGCACACGGGTCGGATCACCCCGATCCACCGAGCGACCGAGGGGATCACCACCCGGACGATCCGCGAGCTGGTCTGGCTCGCCCTCGAGCAGATCCGCGCGATCCCGGACCCGCTGCCACCCGAGATCGTCGCGGCCGAATCGCTGCCGCCGTTCGACGCGGCGCTGCGACGGATCCACTTCCCCGAGGACCAGGCCGAGCTCTCGGCCGCGGTCGAACGGCTGAAGTTCGACGAGCTGTTCACGCTCGAGCTCGGCGTGGCCTTCCGGAAGCACCGGCTCGAGGCCGCCGAGAAGGGGGTGGGTCACGCGCAGGACGGACCGCTCGTGGAGCGGCTCCTCGCGTCGCTGCCCTTCGAGCCGACCGCGGCGCAGCGACGCGCGATGGCCGAGGTCGGCCGCGCGATGTCGCGTCCCCAGCCGATGAACGTGTTGCTGCAGGGCGACGTCGGCTCGGGCAAGACCCTCGTCGCGGTGCACGCGGCGCTCGTCGCGATCCAGAGCGGTCATCAGGCGGCGATCATGGCGCCGACCGAGGTGCTCGCGGGCCAGCACTTCCGGTCGATGGCGGCGCTGCTCGGGCCGCTCGGCGCGGTGCCGTACCTCGAGCTCGCGAGCGGCGATCCCGGCGGGGGCGCCCAGGCCTCCCTCCTGGACCTCGAACAGGAGACGCCTCCGGACGGTGAGGCCGGCGTCACGTACGCGTTGCTCACCGCGGCGGTGACCGGCAAGGACCGATCGCGGGTCCTGGCCGCGATCGCCGCGGGCGACGTCGACCTCGTCGTCGGCACCCACGCGCTCGTGCAAGAGGGCGTGAGCTTCGCCGACCTCTCGCTCGTGGTGATCGACGAGCAGCACCGGTTCGGCGTGCACCAGCGGATGGCCCTGAAGGGCAAGGGCGGCTCGCCGGACGTGCTCATCATGACGGCCACGCCGATCCCCCGGACGCTCGCGCTCACCTACTACGGGGATCTCGACGTGGTCGTGCTGGACGAGATGCCCGAGGGTCGCCAGCCGATCCGCACCATCGTCGCCCGCACCGAGCAGGAGCGGGCGAAGGCCTACCGCCTCGTCCGGACGGAGGTGGAGGCCGGCCGACAGGCGTTCGTCGTCTGCGCGGCGATCGACGAGGGCAACCGCACGCAGGTCCGGGCGGCGGAGGCCGAGGCGGAGCGGCTGGCCACGCACGTGTTCCCGGAGCTCTCGGTCGAGGTCCTCCACGGGCGGATGCGCCCGGCGGAGAAGGAGCGCGTGATGGAGGGGTTCCGCTCGGGCGAGCACCACCTCCTGATCTCCACCACCGTGATCGAGGTCGGCGTGGACGTGCCGAACGCCACCGTGATGCTGGTCGAGAACGCCGAGCGGTTCGGCCTCGCGCAGCTGCATCAGCTCCGCGGCCGGATCGGACGGGGGACGCACCCGTCGACCTGCGTGCTGTTCGACGAGTCCGAGGAGGGCAACCTCGAGGCTCGCGCCCGGCTGGAGGCGATGGTCCGTACGACGGACGGGTTCGAGCTGGCCGACGAGGACCTGCGCCTGCGCGGGGAGGGGACGCTGTTCGACGTCAAGCAGTCGGGCCTGCCGGACCTCAAGCTCGCGCGCCTGGCCGACGACCTCGACCTCGTCAAGCGCGCCCGCGCCCGCGCCTTCGCGGCGATCGATCGCGATCCCGATCTTGCGGGTGAGCCGGGTCTGCTGGCGGAACTCCGGTCGAGGTTCGAGGGGTCGATCGACTGGCTGTTCCACTCGTGAGGGTGATCGCGGGCACGGCCAAGGGCGTTCGGCTGGGCCCGGTCCCGCGCGGCGTCCGCCCCGTCTCCGACAGGGCGCGCGAGGGCGTGTTCTCCAGCCTCGCGGCGGAGGTCCCGGGGACGCGCGTCCTGGACCTGTACGCGGGGACCGGCGCGATGGCGATCGAGGCGCTCTCGCGGGGCGCCGATCACGCGACGCTCGTCGAGCGGGACCGGGCCGCGCTCGCGGCGATCCGCGACAACCTCGCCCGAGCGCGGCTCGGAGAGGTCGCGGAGATCGTTCCCTCGGACGTGCTCACATTTGTCACCAGAGATGACAATCCTCTCGAGGCGTTCGACCTCGTGTTCGCCGACCCCCCCTACGCGATGGACCCGGACGAGCTCGACGGGCTGGTGGCGGCGATCGGCTCCGCCGGGCTCTCCGGGCACGCCTGGCGCGTGGTCCTGACGCGCCCGAAACGGTCTTCCACGCCTGTCATTCCGCTACACTGGCTCGTCGCGAGGCGACTGTCCTACGGCGACACCCTCGTCTTCATATTCCGGGAGGTTTAGATGGGCCTGACCGCCCTGTGTCCGGGGACGTTCGACCCCGTCACGAACGGTCATATCGACATCATCGAACGGGCTGCGAGGCGCTTCGACGCGCTGATCGTCGGCGTGCTCGACAACCCCTCCAAGGAGCCGCTGTTCGGAGCCGAGGAGCGGGTGGGGATGATCAAGGAGGCGGTGCACACGCTCGGCAACGTCGAGGTAGAGGCGTTCAGCGGATTGCTCGTCGAATACGTAACCCGCAGGGGCGCCGACGTCGTGGTGAAGGGGCTCCGGGCGGTGACCGATTTCGAGTACGAGATCCAGATGGCGCAGATGAACCACCAGCTCGCGGGGGTCGAGACCCTGTTCATGACCACGAGCCCACAGTGGTCGTTCCTGTCCTCCTCGCTCGTCAAGGAGGTCGCACGCTTCGGCGGGGACGTGTCGAACCTCGTCCCGGCCCACGTCGCGGGGCGGCTGGCCGACAAGCTCGGGAGTGCCGCGTAGATGGATCTCACCTCCCGCCTGTCCGAGCTCGAGGAGATGGTGCGCGACGCGAAGTCGATGCCCCTGTCGTCGTCCGCGCTGCTGAACCGCGACGAGGTCCTGGACCTGATCGAGGACCTGAAGAGCTCGCTCCCCGACGAGATCAAGCAGGCGCGCTGGGTGGTCAAGGATCGCGAGGAGCTGCTCGCCAAGGCCCGGCGCGACGCCGAGGCGATGGTGGAGCAGGCACGTGCCGAGCAGCTGCGTCTCGCGTCCCACGAAGCGGTCATGCAGCGGGCCAAGGACGAGGCCGAACGCATCGTGCAGGAGGCCGAGGAAGACGCCCGCCGGCTGCGGCTCGAGGCCGAGGACTACGTGGACGGGAAGCTCGCGCAGCTGGAGGGGACGCTGCAGAAGATCCTCGAGGACATGATGGCGTCCAACGACGGGCTCTCCCGGACGATCGACCAGGTCGTCGCGGGGCGCGAGAAGCTGCGCGGCGCCACGCCGAGCGATGAGCTCGGACCCGAGGTGAGGTTGTCGGAGGACCGGGAGGACGCGGAGGCGTGATGCGAGGGATCGACGTCCGAGATCTCCTCGAGAGCCCGGGGTCCTCGCGGACCGTGCACGTGGAGGAGCCGGTCCCCGGTCTGCGGACCGAGCTCGCCGACGTGCCCGAGGACACGCCGATCGCCGCCGACCTCACGCTGGAGAGCGTGGTCGAGGGCATCTTCGTCCGGGGTTCGCTCGAGGGGCGCTTCGCGATGCGGTGCGCCCGATGCCTCAAGACGTTCGAACGCGACTTCGACGTGGAGATGACCGAGCTCGTCCCGCGCGAGCCCGGTCCCGACGACGATTACGCGCTGGAGCCGGACCTGACGCTCGACCCCGAGCCGATCGTGCGCGACGCGGTGGTGCTCGAGATGCCGTTCTCGCCGCTGTGCCGTCCCGACTGCCTGGGCCTGTGCGAGATCTGTGGCGGCGACCGCAACCTCGGCGAGTGCCCCGGTCACGAGGTGACCGATCCTCGGTGGGACGCCCTCGACGTGCTGCTGCAGCACCTGGACGCGCAGTCGGACCAGGGACCGTCCGACGACGACGACCGTACGACGACCAGCTAGAGAGGATCGACATGCCGGTACCGAAGCGACGCCAGAGTCACACGCGCGGAGCCAAGCGCAAGGCCAACTGGAAGACGCAGCCGCCCACCTACTCCGAGTGTCCCCAGTGTCATCAGCCGAAGCTCCCTCATCGGGTCTGCGGGAATTGCGGGTACTACGCGGGGCGCCAAGCGATCGAGGTCGAGTAGCCCGTGGCCCGGGAGCGCGCCCCGGAGGGGCCGAAAGCGCTCGATCGGATCCTCGGCGTCCGGTTCCGTGACGGGTCGTTGCGTGAGCTCGCGCTCACTCACCGCTCCTACGCGTTCGAGCACGAGCTGCCCGCCAACAACGAGCGCCTCGAGTTCCTCGGCGACTCGGTCCTAGGGGTCGTCGTCACCG
>DASSJM010000001.1:0-32314 GCA_035691205.1 Actinomycetota bacterium | reverse complement strand
CTGACTCTCGTAGCGGGGGCGGGAATCGAACCCGCGACACAGCGATTATGAGCCGCTTGCTCTGCCTCTGAGCTACCCCGCCCCGGTGCGGGCATGGAAGTCTACCGGGCGGCGAGCCCATGCGTCCTGAGCAGCGGTTTCACCTCGGATGCGCGGCGCTCGCGTGGAGCCGGAGCGGGGATTTGAACCCCGGACCTACGCCTTACCATGGCGTTGCTCTACCCCTGAGCTACTCCGGCGCGAGCGCCATGATACCGACCCCCCGAGGCCGTGCGACCATGACCCGATGCGCCGCCTGCTCGCCCTCGGCATGCTCCTGTGCGCCGCGTGCTCCGGCTCGCAGGGCGGAACCGTCGCCGACGTCTCGACACTCGTCGTCGCCACCGACGACGGGAGCGTGGAGCTCGACGTCGAGATCGCGGACACGCCCGAGGAGCGCGCCGCCGGCCTCATGGGACGCGAGGACCTGGGGACACTCGATGGGATGGCGTTCGTGTGGCCCGAGCCCACGTCGGGGGGCTTCTGGATGAAGGACACGCTGATCCCGCTCTCGATCGCCTTCTGGGACGAGGTCGGACGGATCGTCGCGATCTTGGACATGGAGCCCTGCGAGGCCGATCCGTGCCCCGTCTACGATCCCGGAATCACCTACCAGGGAGCGATCGAGGTGGGTCGGGGCGTCCTCGACGAGCACGGGATCGAGGTGGGCGACCGGGTGGAGCTCTCGGAGGCCTGATGGAGGACTGCCTGCTCTGCCGGGCCGAGCGGATCACCGAGTGGCACTTCGAGGACGAGGAGTGCTGGGTGACCGACTGCCTCGTGTGCATGACGCCGATGATCGTCTGGCGCCCGCACGGCATGCCCGACGCCGCGCGCGAGGCATCGCTCCTCGGGCTCCTGAAGGAGATCGCCGCCGAGCGGTACCCGGACGGTTACTGGATCGACGGCGAGCGCCGGCGGATCCCCGATCACTGGCACGCGCACGCCCGACCGACGAACGGCTTCTTCGATCCGGCGAGCGAGCTGTACGACCGCTTCGGCTGAGTCAGCGGACCGGCCCCAGAGCGCCCGCTCGGCGGCTCGGGGGCGACGGGCCTCATCGATTGGGTTCATGCGGCCCAGGATGCCTGGCGAGGTCCCTGCGGGTCACCGGCCACGTCACCGTGGGCGCGTGACGGGCGTCAGCCTGTGAGCGTGGCCTCCCAGGTACCGGTGTTGGGGGGCGGACACGAGGTGGCGTCGAACGTGCCGGACATCCGGTTCCCCTCGACCGTGCCGGTGAACGAGATCCGCTCCTCCGCCTGGACCACCCCGAACGAGATCCGACTCCCCTCCACCCCGATCTCGACGGCGCCGCCCGACACGCACGGGGAGCCCTCGATGTCGATGGAGCCCTCGAACCCCCCGGGCGTCGGCGTGATCTCGAGCAGGAACGTGCCCGACACCGGCGCGGCGTCCGTCGTCCACGTGCCGTTCCAGCTCCCCTGGACCGCGGCATCCGTCGAGCCGGTCGATGCCGTCGGCCCCGTGGCGCCGGTGGCGCCCGTCTGGGCCGGGCCGGTGAGATCCGTGGCCCCCGTCGGCTCCCGGGTCACCCCGGTCGGATCCTCGGTCGTCACCTCGGTCGAACCCGAGGGGCACGCGGCGAGCGTGAGGGCGGCTCCGAGGGCGAGCGCGGTCCGGATGAGGCGAGATGCGGTCGTGCGCACGGATCGTCCCCCACTTCCTCAGCCGAGGTCCCGTCGTCGGAGCCCCGCGAACCCACGGCGATCAGGGCCCCATCCCACGGTGGTCGTCCCGGCGCCGTTGGGGCCCAGGTACCCGTGGACCTCGCCCGGCGAGATCGAGGTCTAGGTCGTCGAGTACTCCTTCCAGCGGTTGTACTGCTGGATCTCGTAGGAGCGGTTGACCCGGAACTGGAACGCGATGCCGAACACCGCTACCACCGCGAAGATCAGGAACCACAGCGGGTGATCGTCCAAGACCATCTTCGCGCCGCCCTCCGCGATCGCCTCCGGCGTGGCCGGCTCGAACAGGAACAGGAAGGTCCCCACGATCGCCCACGCGCCCGCCAGCCCGGTCGCCACGATCACGATGGCCTTCTGCAGGTTCAGCATGACGGCTGCGAGCGCGAACACGATGCCGACGGCTACGCCGATGATCCAGACCAGCACGTCCAGGTCGGCGTCGAACAGGCTGAACAGCGCCGCCACCAGGGTGTAGCCCAGCGACCCCGCGGCGATCGCCACCGCCACGACCCAGAACAGGTAGGCGAGGAGCGCGAACAGCAATCCGACGAAGAACCCCACCACCCAGCTGGTCGTGGTCGACAGGAAGCCGTCGCCGAACAGCGCTTGGACGGAATGCGCGCCGAAGGTCAGGCCGAAGAAGAACCCGTAGATCGGCAGCAGGATCAGGAACAGGCGGTAGCCGCCGAACGCGATGACGCCGCCGAGGAACAGCAACAGGGCGCCACCCACGATCGCCCCGAGGATCGAGCCGCTCTCCATCGAACCCCTCCTTGTCCGGGAAGCTTGTCCGGGAAGCTCTCCGGCATCCTGGCACCAGAACGGGCGCGGAGCCAGCACCGAGCGGTTCTGGGTTCGACCGCTCAGCCGCTGGCCTGCGCCTCGAGGCCGCGAAGATCGCCGTCCTCGTCGAACCACGGCCTGGGGTGGCCGAAGCCGGACGCGGCAAGCGTCGGGGAGAGGACCCGGTCCTGCTCCCCTCCGAGCTCCATCAGGAGCCAACCACCGGGCCGAAGCAGTCGGGCGGCCGAGACGACGACCCGGCGCGCGAGATCGAGGCCGTCGCTACCGCCGTCCAGCGCGAGGCGGGGCTCGAAGCGCCCTACATCGGCCGGCAGGAGGCGGAGCTCCCCGGTCGGGACGTAGGGCGGCACGGCGGTGACGAGGTCGAACGCATCGGCACGGAGCGGCCGGTCAAGATCCCCGAGGACCGTGCGCACGCCGTTCCGCCGGGCGCAGGCCGCGGCTCGCGGGTCGATGTCGACGCCGATCACGGTGGCCGCCGGCGCCTCCGCCATGAGATGGGCGGCGATGGCGCCGGCGCCGGTACACAGGTCGACCGCCCGGCCGCCTCGACCGGCGAGGAGCGAGGAGGCGCGACGAGCCAGCTCCTCGCTCTGGAACCTGGGCACGTAGACGCCCGGGTCGACCCGGAGCAGATGGCGGCCGAAGCGCACGACGCCGGTGATCCACGCCAACGGCTCGCCGCCTTCCCGCCGGCGGATCCACAGCTCGAGGGTGTCGTCGTCGGGGGCGGCGGCAACGAGCTCGTCGGCCTCTTCCGCGGCGGCGACGCAACCGGCCGCCATCAGCCGGTCGACCACGCTCACCAGGGCGCGGTTCCTATCCGGGCGCGAGGCTGTCCACCGTCGTCACGCTCCCGGGCTGTTGGTCGGGGACCCGCCGCGTGAAGAAGAGCGCGACCACGGCGAACAGCGCCAGGAGCGCGAGGGCCGTACGGAGCCCGTCCAGGCGGGCATCCGCGTAGTCGTCCATCACCGCCTCGGCGGTCTGCTGGTCCACCCCGGCGTCCTGCAGGGCGACCTCCAGGTCGGCGTCCGAGATGAAGGGGATCCCGCTCGCGAGCTCCACGTTCGCCTGCGCCACGACCTCGGGCGGCACATCGGGGTCCTCGGCGATCCCGCTGAGGAACGCGGTGGTCAGGGCGGCGATCAGCACCGACCCGGCGAGCGCCGTGCCGAGCGATGCGCCGAACTGCGAGGCCGTGTTCTGGAGCCCGCCGACCTCGGGTGCCAGCTCCTCGGGCGCGGACGAGACGGTGACGCTGCCGAGCTGCGAGGCGAGGGCTCCCAGGCCGAGGCCGATCACGAGCATCGGGACCGTCACGATGCTCGCGGTCGCATCGGCGTCCATCGCGCTGAGCAGCCCCACGACGCCGAGCAGCACCGCCACGAACCCGATCGTCACGATCCGCCGGGGCGACCCCGTGGGGAAGAGCTTCGGCACGCCCGCGGCCGCGAGCAGCATCGTGACCGAGAGCGGCGTGATCCTGATCCCGGTCTCGATCGCCGAGAGCCCGAGCGCGACCGACAGGAACAGCGGGACCACGAAGAACAGCCCCATCATCACCACGAACTGGAACAGGAACATCAGGAGCCCGCCGTTCAGGCCACGGTCGATCAGCGACGGGCTGAACAGCGGCTCCTCGTCCGCCTCATCCAGACGGCGGATGTGCATCCCGAACAGGCGCAGGGACACGAGGCCCGCGACGATCATCCAGAACACCGGCGACATGCCGAGGACGTCGGGCCCGTCCCCCGAGGGGAGGAACCAACCCCATTCGCCGGACTTGAGCACCCCGAACACGATCAGCCCCATCGCCGCGGCCCAGAGCACCGAGCCCAGCAGGTCGAGGTGGGGACGGACGTCCACGGGCGCGTCGGAGATGCGGCGACCGAACAAGACGATGCCCGCCCCGACGAGGACCTCGCCGGCGAACACCCACCGCCAGGACGCGTACGTCGTCGCGAGCCCGCCGATCAGCGGTCCGACGGCGATCGCGATCGCACCAGCCGCCCCCACGAGGCCGTACGCGCGGGGCCGACCCTCGGGTGGGAAGTTCCCCGCGACCAGGGCGACGATCGCGGGCATGATCAGGGCCGCGCCGATCCCCTCCAGGACCGACCATCCCAGGAGCAGCACGGTGAGGTTCGGCGCCAGGGCCGTCGTCAGCGAGCCCGAGCAGTAGATCACGAGCCCCAGCATGAAGGCCCGCTTGCGCCCGATCATCGAACCGATCTTGCCGCCCGTGACCATCAGCATGGCCATCACGAGCGTGTAGAGGACGATCGCGCTCTGGATCCCGGTGATCGTCGTGTCGAGATCCTCGGCGACCGTCGCGATCGACACGTTCATGACCGAGCTGTCGAGGGCCATCAGGAACTGGCCGGCACACAGCGTGAGGAGCACGACGCCGGCACCCTCGGCGACGGTTGCGCCAGCGCCCTTCCCCTCGAGCGTCATGGCGGGCACCCTATCGTGTCGTCGCGCTGTGCGCGCACACTCACGAAGCGGGCGACGCGGGTCTCCGGCGCCTGCGCTGGCCGTCGGGCTGCGGGCCGAGCTCCCTGCCGAGCCGCGGCGCCTTCCCCATGTCGACCCGCTCCCGCCCGAACGCGTCGACCCGCCCCCAGCGCCCGGGGATGTCCAGCAGCTCGATGAGGCCGATGCCCTTGGGAAGCGCGGGATCCATGATCAGATGATCGCCCGCCGGCTCCAGACCGAGCATCGTGCGCAGGAACAGGAGGGGGGCGCCCGTGGACCAGGCCTGCGGGCTGCACGAGGTCGGGTACTCCACCGGGTACTTGGTCTTGGTGCGTGCGTAGCCGGCGAAGGCCTCGGGCAGCCGCCCCAGGAAGAACCTGGCGGCGTCCAGGATGCCCGCGGCGATCCTCGCGGCCTCGACCTTGTACCCGTAGCGCCGAAGACCCCAGGCGATGAAGGAGTTGTCGAACGGCCACACCGTGCCCACGTGGTAGCCGATGGGGTTGTAGCGACCCTCCCCCTCGGCCAGCGTTCGAACGCCCCAGCCGGAGAACAGCCGTGGGCCCATCAGGTGTCGCACGCACTCCCGCGCCTTCCCCCGCTCGGCGATGCCGCTCCACAGCACGTGGCCGATGTTGGATGTGAGCGCATCCACCTGACGACCGTCCGCATCGAGGGCCAGCGCGTAGTAGCCGCCGTCGCGCACCCAGAAGTCGCGGTTGAACCGCCGCTTGAGGTCGGCGGCCTGCTTCTCCAGCTCGTCAGCGAACACCGGATCCTTCCAGACCTGCCGCGCCAGGCGCGCGGCCCTGACCTTCGCGTCGTACGCGTACCCCTGGAGCTCGCAGGTGGCCCGCGGGAAGCCGGGGAGCGTGCCGTCCCGGTAACAGATCGAGTCCCACGAGTCCTTCCAGCACTGGTTCTCCAGACCCGTCTCCTCGTTGCGCCGCTGGTAGGAGATGTAGCCGTTCCCCATGAGATCCGCGTACTCGTCGATCCAGTGCAGGGCGGCCCGAGCCTCGAGCTCGAGTTCCCGCACGAGACTCCGGTCGCCGGTCCAGCGCTCGTACTCATCGAGCAGCACCACGAACAGCGGCGTGGCATCGACCGAGCCGTAGTACGGGGAGTGCGGCCGCTCCTCGAAGGCCGTCATCTCGCCGAACCGCATCTCGTGCAGGATCCGACCCGGGTCTTCGTCGCGGAAGTCGTCGATCCGGGTGCCCTGACGCTCGGCGAGGGCCCGGAGCGTGGTGGCCGCGAGGTCGGGTACGAACGGCAACGCCTGCAGGCTCGTGAAGATGCTGTCCCGACCGAACATGGTCATGAACCAGGGAAGCCCCGCGGCGGGCAGGCTCGCACCGGGGAGGCTGCGAGGGGAGAAGCGGAGGGCGGCGAGGTCCACGAGGCTCCGTTCGTACGTGACCCTCAGCCAGTCCCAGTCGCTCTCCAGCCGCGGCGCGTCCGCGAGCCACCGATCGAGCCCTCGCTTCATGTCGGACGCCCGGCTCGTCCCACGGTCGGGCCCCAGCCCTCCGTCGACGTACTGCGCGGCGACGACGTGGAGGTCGGTCGTCCACTCCCCGTGCGGCTCGATGTGGACCCTGAAGGTCAGTCCCGCCCGGTCGACCTTCGCCGGGGTGGAGGCCGAGATCCAGGTCTCTCGCGAGAACGCCTCCCGTCGGTACGCGAGCACCAGACGACCGTCCTCGACCCGATGCCCGTAGTCACCCTTCTTCTCGAGCGCGTCCTTGACTTCGAACAGGTCGGCGAAGTCGCTCCCGGCCTCGATGTGAACCTCCAGGTCCACCGGGCGGTCGTCGTGATTGAGGATCGTGAGCTGCTCGTGGAAGCCATCGCTCACCGCGCGCTGGCGGATCACGGACAGCTTCGCGTCGATGTAGACGGTCCCGCTGCCGGGCACGAGGAAGAAGCGGGTCTCGTAGTACTGGAGGTCGTCCACCGAGAGCGAACTGAGGCGCTTTCCGTCGATCGTGAGCACCCAACGGGAGAGGAACCGCGTGTCCCACGAGAAGAGCCCGGTCGGATCGGAGAGCGACGCATCGATGTCTCCCCGCGGGTCGCTCACGACGAACGTGTTGCCGTCGAGGATCTTCACGAGGTCGCCGGTCATCGCCGCCTCCTCGCATCGCCGGCCTTCGACCGACGCTCGCCGCTCGCCGACGGCCCGGGGAAGAGCCGTTGGAAGGCGATGATCAGTGGCAGCTCGCCCTCGATCGCGATCTCGCCCCGCAGGGCCGCGGCGATCGCGTTCATCCCACCGCTCACCACGCGATCGAACGTACCCTCGTCCACGCGCACGACGCAGTCGGCCTTCGATCGTCGGTGCGAGACGGCCACATCCCCCTTGGTCACGCGGACGAACCAATGCTCCACGCCTCCGCGCCCTTTGAGATCGAACCGCAGGGTGCCCGAGCATGCGTGGAGCAACGGCTCATACTCGCGAGCCGCGAGAGACTCGAAGAACGCCTTCGTCGCCTCGGACATCGCACTCCTCCTCGTGGCGCGTCATATCGTCCCACCTCGACGCTCCACGATGACCGTCGAAGACGACGACCGGACCCGGTCATCACCCTGAAGCATGAAGGCCCAGGTCCCTCGGGGCGACCTCGGGGACCCGGCCCCGTTACGGGATCACTCCTGGCTGCGGTGATCGGCCGCTCGCCCGACGACGAACCAGATGGCGCGGACGGGCACGTCTCCCCTGTTGAAGAACCGGTGCGGGGTGGTCGAATCGAACGCGATGGAGTCGCCCGGGCTCAGCTCGTACTCCTGGAACCCGATCTGGATGTTCAACGTCCCGCTCACGATGTAGCCGTACTCGCGACCGTGGTGGCGCATCAACGACTGGTCCGGCGTGGATGCGCCGCCGACCTCGTAGATCGCCTCGAGGAAGTCGATGTCCTCCTCGTGGGCGGCGGACAGCTCCTCCCACCGGACGCCAGAGTCGAGGTCGATCGTCGCCCGCTCCCCAGGGTGCACCACCGGGGAGCGATCGCTCGACCTGCCCCCCTCCGGATCCGCTGGCTCGGCGAAGTCCGTCCCCCTGATGATGCGGTCGAGGGAGACGCCGAGCTCGGTGACGATCGAGTACAAGGTGCCGACCGACGGCCTGGACTGCCCACCCTCGAGCTGGGAGATCAGGCTGGCCGAGAGGCCGAGCCTGCGCGCCAGCTCGCGCTGGCTGATGCCCGCCCTGATCCGCTCCTCGCGGAGACGGTGGCCGATGGCGTCCAGGAGCTTCGCGTCACCCTTCGAAGGCTGCGGCGCGTCGCTCACATCAGCATCCAGCCGCCGTCCACGTACAGGTTCTGCGCGTTCATGCCCGGGTTCTCGAGGAGGAACACGCAGGCGTCGACGACCTCCGCCATGGTGAGGAGCCTCTTGGTCGGGGTCCGCGCGAGGACGTGGTCGAGCGTCTTGTCCTTCCACTGCGGCGTGTCGCTCGTGATCCCCGGGTGGATCGCGTTGAACCGGATCGGGGCGAGCTCGGTCGCCAGCGTGTTGATCATGCTCGCGACACCGCCGTTCACGGTGGTCACCGTGGTCGAGCCCGGGTACGGCCGGTCCTTCGCCCGTCCGCCGAACAGCAGTACGGACGAGTCGTCCGACATCCGGTCGAGCAGCGCGTGGACGGTCTCGGGGTACCCGACGAGCTTCATGATCGTGAGCTCCCGGGCGCCCTCGATCGCGTACTCGCGGACCGGGTTGTTGTCGCGGGAGATCGCGGCGAGCACCAGGCGCGAGACGGGTCCCACGTCGGCCAGGCCCGGGGCGATCGTCTCGGGCCGGCTGAGGTCGAAGGCGAGACCCGTCACGCCCTCGCCCATCTCGGCGGCGACCGCGCTCGCCCGCTCGGCGTCTCGGCCGGTGACGATCACCGGCTGCCCTCGGCCCTGGTAGTGGGCCGCGAGCTCGCGTCCCAGGCCAGCGGTGCCGCCCACCACCAGCACCAACCCGTCGGCCATCTCGCTCGCTCCTTCGTCTGCCAGGAACAGCGACACTACAGGATGCGGCGGCACCGTGCAGAGCCACTGATCGCGCGTCGAGCGCTGGCTGGCCAAAACGGGGCGACCTGTGTAGTGTCGCTGAACGGTGGGGGTCCCAGGCACGACAGTCGCGGTGATCGGCACGGGCCGGATGGGCGGCTCGATGGCCGCCACCATCGACCGGGCGGGCTTCGACGTCGTCCTGTGGAACCGCGACCCGGCGAAGGCGGAACGCGTCGCGGAGACCCTCGGGGCCACGGTCGCGGGCTCGGCTGCCGACGCCGCCTCGAAGGCGGGCGTGATCTTGTCGAGCCTCGCCGACGACGCGGCCGTCGAGGAGGTCTACCTCGGACCCGAGGGGATCGTGCAGGGCATCGGGGCCGGATCGGTCGCGGTGGACGCGAGCACGATCGACCCGCGAACGGTCGAGCGCGTGGGCGCGGCCGTGGACGCGACCGGCGCCGGGTTCGTGGACTGTCCGGTCTCCGGCAGCGTCAGCACGGTCGAGGCCGGGACCCTCACGATCATGGCGGGGGGCGACCCCGCGCTCATCGAGCGCGTCCGCCCCGTGCTGGACGCGATGGCCCAGCGCGTGATCCACGTAGGCGGCCGCGGCGCGGGGGCCGCAACCAAGCTCGCGGTCAACGGCCTGGTCCACGGGTTGAACGTCGCCCTCGCCGAGGCCCTCGTCCTCGCCGAGCGGGCGGGGGTCGAGCGGTCGACCGCCTACGAGGTCTTCGCGAGCGGGGCCGGCGGGGCGCCGTTCGTGCAGTACAAGCGCGCGGCCTACGAGGATCCGGAAGGCACGCCGGTCGCCTTCAGCCTCGACCTCGTGGCCAAGGACCTCGAGCTGATCACCGGGCTCGGCGAGCGGGTCGGGGCCCCGATGCGGCAGGCGGCGACCTCGCTCGACATCGTCCGAAGCGCCATCGCCGACGGGTTCGGCGAACGGGACCTGAGCGCGATCGCCGTCTTCCTCCGCGGGGGCGAGGCCTGATGGGCCACATCGTCAAGCTCGCGGCCGACCTCGACCACCGGACGCCGGTCGAGTTCGAGGGCAGGAGCACGGGGTACGCGGGCGATGCGGTGGTGGACGAGCGCGGCGGATCGGTGCAGATGGGGTTCCGCATCGCCCGGATCGAGTCGGGCGGGTACGTCGACACGCACGTCCACTCGTTCGAGGAGTCGGTCTACGTGATCGAGGGCTCCCTGACCGTGGACACCGTCGAGGGGAGCCACGCGCTGGTCGCCGGCGACTACGGCCTCATCCCGGTCGGCATGACGCATGCGTTCCGCAACACGTCGGACGGCGTCGTCACGTTCGCGGAGATGAAGGCGCCGCTCCCCCGCGAGCGGTTCGGCTTCGACACCCGGTTCCCGGACCCGCTCGAGCCGAAGCCCGCTCGGCCCATCGACGTCCGTGATCCACGCAACCGCTCCTTCGGCCACATCGACCCCGAGTCGATGGACCCGGCCCTGCAGACGCAGGATCGGTTGGCGGTGAGCGCGAGCATGCGCACCGCGCTGCTCGTCTACAGCGGGATCACCGTGAAGATGATGGTCGACTCCGACCTCGGCGCCGACCTCAGCACGATGTTCATGGTGCAGTACGAGCCGGGCGGGTTCGCCGGCGCCCACGACCATCCGCTGGAGGAGACCTACCTGATCCTCGATGGCGAGGTGGAGGCCGACTTCGACGACCGCACGTACCACCTGGGACCCGGGGACGTGGCCTGGGCCGGGGTCGGGTGCGTCCACGCGTTCCGCTGCGTCGGGGACGGTCGGGTCCGGTGGCTCGAGACCCAGGCGCCGCAGCCGCCGCCGCGGCACTCGTACCGATTCGCGCGCGACTGGACCTACCTCGAGACCGCGCTCGCCGACGAGACCCGCAGGCCCTAGAGATCAAGGAGACGGCATGGACGAGTTCCCCGTAGCGACCAGCCCGGCACCGGGGATCATGGGCGTCGACTGGGAGAACCGGGTCGACTTCGAGCGCCTGCGCCAGTACCGCCTGGGGCGGGTCCGGAAGATGCTCGAGGAGTTCGACCTCGGCGCCGTGCTCCTGTTCGAGACGTCCAACATCCGGTACGCGACCGCCACCCAGATCGGCTACTGGGCGTTCAACAAGGGCGAGCGCTGGGCGCTGGTCACGCGGCAGGGACGGCCGCGGATCTGGGACTTCGGCTCCGCGGCCAAGGCGCACCGCTTGCAGCTCCCCCACCTGTACGACACCGAGAACTCGATCGGCGGCAACACGGGGCTGCAGGGCGCGATCGGGCCCGAGACCGGCCTGCACGCGCGCGCGGTGCGCGAGATCAAGGCCGCGCTCGAGGAGGACGGCGTAGGCGACGAGAAGCTCGGCGTCGACCTCGCCGAGACCGCCGTGTTCCTGGCCCTTCAGGAGGGCGGGCTGGCCATCGTGGACGGACAGCAGGCGATGATGCGCGCCCGCGAGATCAAGAGCCCGGACGAGATCGTCCTGCTGACCCAGGCGTGCGCGATGGTCGACGGCGTATATCAGGACATCTTCGAGATGCTGAAGCCCGGGGTCCGCGAGTCAGACGTGGTGGGGCTCGCCCACGCCCGCCTGTTCGAGATGGGCTCGGAGTTCGTCGAGGCGATCAACTCGATCGCCGGCGAGCGCTGCAGCCCACACCCGCACGTCTTCAGCGACCGGCTCATCCGCCCGGGCGACCAGGCGTACTTCGACATCATCCACGTGTTCAACGGCTACCGGACCTGCTACTACCGCACGTTCGTCGTCGGCCGGGCCACCCAGGCGCAGCGGGACGCGTTCAAGCAGTCGCGGGAGTGGATGGACGCGGCGATCGAGCTCGTGCGGCCCGGGACCACGACGGACCAGATCGCCAAGGTGTGGCCGCGGGCCGAGGAGTTCGGGTTCGTGGACGAGATGGACGCCTTCGGGCTCCAGTTCGGCCACGGGGTCGGCGTCGGGCTGCACGAGCGCCCGATCATCAGTCGGCTGAACTCGCTCGAGACGCCGGTGGAGATCGAGGAGGGGATGCTGTTCGCGCTCGAGACGTACGCCCCCGCCGCCGACGGGCGCTCCGCCGCGCGGATCGAGGAGGAGGTCGTCGTCACGGCCGACGGCTGCAAGGTCATCACGCTGTTCCCCTGCGAGGAGCTGATGGTGGCCAATGCGTACTGAGGTGAGGGTCGCGGATGCATACTGATCCGCGCTACGACTACGCGCTTCGCGAGCCGCGGCTACCGCCGCCCGTCGACCACACCCTGAACGACGCGCCGATCGACCTGGACGTGCGGGTGGGGATGTACCGCTCGCTCCACCTCCTGCGAGGGTTCGGCAAGCGCGCGCACGACCTGTTCCTGCAGAACCTCGTGAAGGGCACGACGCACCTGTCGCTCGGTATGGAGGCGGTCGCCACCGGGTTCGGCGCGGCCCTGCAGCCCGGCGACTACACGTTCGCCACCTACCGGGGCCACGCGCACTCGCTCGCGCGCGGCATGGACCCCGGGGCCGCCCTGGCCGAGCTGTGCGGCAGGAGCAACGGGATCTTGGGCGGCAAGGGCGGCTCGATGCACCTCACGGACGCCGCGAAGGGGATGATGGGCTCCTACGCGATCATCGGGGCACACCTGTGCATCGCGAACGGCGCGGCGTGGTCGGCGCAGATGCGCGGGACGGACCAGGTAGCGGTCGCGTTCTTCGGCGACGGGACCTCCAACATCGGCGCCTTCCACGAGGCGCTCAACCTCGCGAAGGTCTGGAACCTGCCGGTCGTCTTCGTCTGCGAGAACAACCTGTACATGGAGTACACGCCGATCGACATCGTCACGGCGGTCTCGCCACCGGTCGCGGGACGGGCCTCCGCGTACGGCCTCGAGGAGATCGTGATCGACGGCAACGACCCCGACCGCGTCTACCTGACGGCGGTGCAGGCCGTCGGCAAGGCGCGCTCGGGTGGCGGCCCGTCGCTGATCGAGGCCGTGACGTACCGCTCCGGCGGGCACTCGCGCGCCGACCCCGGCAAGTACCGGCCGGCCGAGGAGGTCGGCGCCTGGGCCGAGCACGACCCGGTCCCCCTGTACCACGCGCGGCTCCTGTCGGCGGGGGTGGAGGAGGATCGCCTCGAGGCGATCCAGGAGGAGGTCGCCGAGGCGATCGATTCCGCGACCTCGTTCGCCCAGATGGGCGCCGAGCCGGGCGAGGCGGCGCTGATGAGCGAGGTCTACGCCGACGGAGGGTCCGCGTGGCGGAACTGACGTATCGGGAGGCGGTCGCCTACGGGATCGCGCAGGAGATGCGGCGCGAGCCGAGCCTCGTGATGCTCGGCGAGGACATCGGGCCCGCGGGCGGCGTGTTCAAGACGACGGTCGGTCTGATCGACGAGTTCGGACCCGAGCGGATCCGCGACACGCCGATCTCCGAGCAGGCGATCCTCGGCGCGGCGATGGGCGCCGCGATGACGGGGGTACCGGTGATCGCGGAGATCATGTTCTCCGACTTCTTCGCGGTGTGCTGGGACATCTTGGCCAACCAGATCGCCAAGAGCCGGTACATGACCGACGGCCAGGTGAGCTTCCCGATCGTGATCCGCACGGCGAACGGCGGCGGCGTCCGGTTCGGCGCCCAGCACTCCCAGAGCGTCGAGAACTGGGCGATGATGATCCCGGGTCTCAAGGTCGTCGCCCCCTCCACCCCCGAGGACGTGGTCGGCCTGATGGCCGCCTCGATCCGTGACCCCGACCCGGTCGTCTTCTTCGAGCACAAGGCGCTGATGGGCGCCAAGGCCGAGATCCCGGACGGCGAGATCGTCGACCGGCTGGGGACGGCGAAGGTCCTGCGGGAAGGGGCAGACGTTACGATCGCCGCGCTCGCCGCGATGGTTCCCCGCGCGCTCGAGGCGGCCGAGCGGCTCGCCCAGGACGGCATCTCGGCCGAGGTGATCGACGTTCGCTCCCTGGTTCCGCTCGACACGCGGACCCTCCTGGGCTCGGTGGCCAAGACCGGCCGGTTCTTCACCGTCGAGGAGAACCCGCGCCTGTGCGGCTGGGGCGCCGAGCTCGTCTCGATCGTGTCCGACGAGGCGTTCTGGGACCTCGACGGCCCGAGCATCCGCATCACCACGCCGCACATCCCCCTGCCGGCGGCCGCCTCGCTCGAGGACCTCGCGCTGCCATCGGTGGACCGGATCTACGAGACGGTGGCCAAGTCGGTCGAGACCCGGAGCGGCGCGTGACGGAGCGGACCCTGCTCCGCGGGGGATGCGTGCTCACCCTGGGCCCGAAGACGTCCAACCACGCCCGGGCTGACGTCCTGATCGAGGACGGCCGGGTGGCCGAGGTGGGCACGGGTCTCCGCGCGCGGGACGCGGAGACGATCGACGCCACGGACACGATCGTCATGCCCGGGTTCGTCGACAGCCACCGCCACACGTGGAAGTCGCTGTTCCGCAACCTCGGCGAGGGTGGGCCGGACGCGCGGATCTCGACCGACGACGTCGGCGAGCACTACGTGCCCGACGACGTCTACGCGGCCACCCTGATCGGCCTGCTGGGCGCCGTGGAGGCCGGGGTCACGACGGTCGTCGACTGGTGCGACCTCCCGCTCGACGACGCATCCGCCGACGCCGCGCTCCAGGCCCACGCCGACGCCGGCCTGCGCACCGTGTTCGTCCCGACCGCCCGTCGCGCCTCGGGTGGGGACACCGACGCCGAGATCCGCCGCCTCTGGGAGCGGCTCGCCGACGGCGCCGCGGCATCGACCACCCTCGCCGTCGGGTCCGAGCTCACCGGCGAGGGTCCCGGCCGGGTCGCCCACGATCGGGCGCTGGCCCGGGGGCTCGGCGCTCACCACCACGTCCACGCCGGGTCTCCGGCGCCGGGGGCGATCGCCCACCTGGCCGAGCAGGGGCTCCTGGGCGCCGACGTCACCCTGATCCACTGCGCCGGACTCGACGAGGCCGACCTCGGCGCGATCGCGGGCTCGGGAGCCTCGGTCTCGCTCGCGCCCTCGAGCGAGATGGCGGGGGGTCTCGGATCGCCCCCGATCCAGCAGCTGATCGACCGCGACATCCGGCCGGGCCTGGGCGTCGGCGACGAGCGGGTCGCGCCCGGCGACGTGTTCGCGCAGATGCGCGCGACGATCTCGCTGCAGCACGCGACGGTCTTCGACCGCAAGCTGGCCGGCAAGGCCGGCCTGCCGAAGCTGATGAGCACGCGGGACGTGATCCGCTTCGCCACCGCGGAGGGCGCCCGCGTGGCGGGCCTCGGCGGGGTGACCGGGTCGATCGAGCTTGGCAGGCAGGCGGACCTGATCGTGCTGCGGACCGACCGCCCCAACATCTTCCCGATCAACGACCCGATCGGTGCGGTGGTCTGGGGCATGGACACGTCCAACGTCGACTGGGTGTTCGCGGCCGGACGCGTCCTGATGCGCGAAGGCGCCCTCCAGGCGGACGTGCCGCGCGCCCGGGCCCTGGCCACCGCCGCCTGGGAGCGCGTCGCCGCCGCCGCCGGTCTCGTCGCCGGGATCGCGCCAGGGGGTGCGTGGTGACGACGCCGAAGGCTCCATCGGCCGCACTGACGTGGTTGGTCGTTGGCTCTCGGTACATGCCGGTGTACATCGCGCTGGTGCTCCTCGTCATCGTCGCTGCCGTCTGGGCACCGGCGACGCTGGGGAGCGTGCCGTTGCGGGCCATCGCTCCCTACGGAGCCGTGTTGGCGATCACCGCGCTTGGCCAGGTGCTCGTGGTCATGACCGGTGGCATCGACCTCAGCGTCCCGGGGACCATGAGCCTGGCGGCGGTGATCATGGTCGGTGTCGGGGCCGGGTCGAACGAGAACGTCGGGAACGCCGTCGCCATCGCGCTCGTCGCCTGCGCTGTCGTGGGGCTGGTCAACGGGATCCTCATCGGCGGGCTGAAACTGAACGCGCTCATCGTGACCCTGGCGGTGGGTCAGATCGTGATCGGCGTGGTGAGACGCTATGGAAACACCTTCCCCGTCCAGAACCCGGTCCCTGAGGGCTGGTCCGACTGGGTGACAGCTCGCACTCTGGGGGTCAGCGCCGTCTTCTGGATCGGCTTGGCCCTCACCATCCTCGTCAGCGTCATGCTTCGCTATACGGCCGTCGGTCGCAGGTTCCAGGTGGTCGGAGCCAACCCGGTTGCCGCCAACGTCGTTGGTTTGCGGGTGACCCTCAACCGGATCCTGGTCTACGTGGTGGCAGCGGTTCTGTACGCGGTCGCCGGCTTGGCGTTGGCCGGACTCATCGGCAGGCCGGGAGTCTCCGTCGGCTCCCAGTACCTGCTGGCGCCGATCGCAGCGGTCGTGATCGGTGGCGCATCCTTGACCGGAGGCCTCGCCAGTCCGTTCTCCACGTTCGCGGCCGCGATCTTCCTCACCGGCCTCAACCAGATGATGCTCATCATGGGGCTGCCCACGTCGCTCCAGTTCGTGGTATTCGGGCTCGTCATCATCGGCGGCATGTTGGTTTCGGGCGATCGGATCATCCGGGGCGTCGAACACCTTCTTCGGGAGCGCAGACGCCCCGATGGCTCGAAGACGCATACCGCACCCGGTTCCGGGTGACGGCGGGTTGAAGGGGGAGCCTATGTGACGGAACCGCGGGTCCTGGACATGAAGGACATCGAGTGGGGAGGAGGGTGAACATGCTACGGATCAAGATCGTCACGCTCGTCGCCGTGCTGGCGTTGGTTGCGGCGGCATGCGGTGGCGACGACGAGACGGAGCCGAGTACCACCGACGGTGGTACGACCACCGGCACCACGGGGACGACCACGGGCACGGCCACGGGGCCGCTCACGGAGTTCGGTGAGAGCACCGACGCCGACCCGGCGCTTGTGGAAAAGGCACTGGGCCCTGTGACGCCGTCGGATGAAGCGAGTTGGAACATCATCCTGGCTGCCATCGCGCGGGCCGACCAGGATCTGGATCAAGCCACCGTCGACAAGGCGATGGAGTGTTGGAACAACCAGGAGTGCGACACCGGAACCGGTGGCGACATCGTGATGGGGTACGCCGACGGTGGCGGAGACACGGTGAACGTGTGGCGTGCGGTGAGCCACATGGAGGCGATCCTCCAAGCACTTACCTATGACGAGATCGGGACCATCGTCTCCACCGAAGCCAACTTCGACCCGGATCCGACCGTCGCCGAGAACGACATGCGGTTCCTCATCAACCGGGGGGTCGACTTCATCGTCGGCTACCCGGACATCGGGGTTGGGCTCAAGGAGGAAGTCCTCGAGGCCGAGGCGGCGGGCATCCCGTACATCCCGTTCTCGGCGGGCTATGTCGGTCTTCCCGGTACGGAAGGAGCCCTCATCCCCGGCGAGGACTACACGTCCGTGGTCGGCGAAGACCTCTGTGCGCTGGGCGAGAGCTTCGCGGACATCATCAACACCGGTGTCGGTGAGGGTAAGGTCGCGCTCCTCGGCGGGTCCACGGGCAATGCCCTGACGCTCGGCTGGCAGCAGTGCATCATCCCGGCCTTCGCTGACGGACTTGAGCTGGTCAATCCACCGCCGGATGAGAACACCACCACCGGTGACACCTTCTGGTACGACCCCGCCATCCCGGATGTCTTCCGGAGCCTGTTGACCCCCGACCCCGACATCAAGGGCTGGGCGTACGAGTACTCCGACGGGATGAACATCGGCCTGGGGGTGTACGAGGAGCTCGGCATCCCGGTGGAGAACCTCACGGTCGCCTTGCGCACCGACGAGCAGAGCCTGTTCTGTGACTGGGCGGAGCGCGCCGAGCCGACGTACAACATCTTCTACTCGGCCGGTGGCAACTTCCAGTCACGGGTCGGGGTGACCGCGGCGATGATGAACATCGCGGGGGCGCCGATCCCGGGGGAGGTCGTCGTGCCACACGTGATGCGGCAGGTGACCGAGGCGGACTGCGATCCGGACCGGCCGCACGCGTCGGTCTCAGGCACCTCGCTCGTGCCAGACGAGGTCCTGTCGCTGATGTTCGCGTCCACATGAGCACTGGCGATCCTGAGGGAGCGTCGGCGAACGGGGGACTCGTCCTCGAGCTGCGGGGTGTCTCCCGGCAGTTCGGAGCGGTGCGCGCCCTCACCGACGTCAGCTTCGACTGCCGCGTTGGAGAGGTTCACGCCGTCGTCGGCGAGAACGGCTCAGGGAAGTCGACGCTCCTCGGGATCGCCAGCGGGTTCGTCGACCCCGATCTGGGCACGGTCCAGATCGGGGGCGAACCCCTTCGCCGGGATTCCCCGGCGCTGGCCAGGAAGCTCGGCCTGGCGATGGCCTACCAGGACACCTCGCTGGTCCTGCAGGAGCCGGTCAAGAACAACCTCTACCTGGCAGCGCCCGACACCCAGCGGCCCCCATTCTGGCGCCGCAAGAAGTGGGCGAGGCGACAGCTCGCCGAGTTCGACCTCGACCTCGAGCTCTTTCCGGACGCCCCAGCCGGGTTCCTCAGCCTGGCCGACCGGCAGCTCTTCGAGGTGGCCAAGGCCCTGGTGACCGACCCGAAGGTGCTGCTCCTCGACGAGCCGACGACCGCGCTCGGGCCGGACGAGGTTGAGGCGCTGCACCGGACCGTCATCGCCTGCAAGGGTCGGGGCGTCGGAGTCGTCTACGTGAGCCATCGTCTTCCCGAGGTCCTCGAGGTCGCCGATCGGATCACGGTCCTGCGCGATGGTCGCAAGCAAGGCACCTTCGACGTCGGCGAGACCACCGAGGCGGAGCTCGTCGAGTTGATCGTCGGCCGCCCCTTCGAGGCCGCGTTCCCACCGCCGGCCCCCGAGGTGGGTACGCCTCGCGAGGTGCTCGTGGTTGAGGGCCTCCAGGGGCAGTCGTTCGGGCCGGTCGGCTTCACCCTGGAGACCGGCGAGATCGTGGGGGTCGCCGGCGCCGAAGGCAACGGCCAGCCCCAGCTCTTCGACTGTCTTTCGGGCCGCCAGGCGCCGAAGGCGGGACGGGTCGTCTGCGACGGCAAGGAGCTGTCGCTGATCTCGACCCACGAGGCGGTCCGGTCTGGGATCATGCTCCTGCCGGGGGACCGCAAGCACGAGGCGTTGATGCCGGTGCTCGGCGTCAAGGTGAACGCCACGATCCAGTCGCTTCGCCGATTCTCCGTCTTCGGCCTCCTGAAGAGGCGGGCAGAGCGGCGCGCAGTGACCGACCTCGTCGAAGAACTGGAGATCCGAACGCCTTCGCTCGCCCAGCCGGTCGAATTCCTCTCCGGAGGGAACCAGCAGAAGGTCTCGGTGTCCCGGACGTTCCTCAAGGAGCCGACGGTCATCCTCGCCTATGAGCCGACCCAGGGCGTCGACGTCGGCTCCCGCTTCGACATCTACAAGGCACTTCGTGCCAGGACCGACGCCGGCGCCGCCCTGATCATCAAGTCGAGCGATCCGCTCGAACTCGCCGGCCTCTGTGATCGGGTGCTCGTCATGTCGCGAGGTCAGATCATCGAGGAGATCCCCGGTGACGAACTGACCGAGCTCCGCATCGTCGAGGCGATGGTGAGAGGGCCCGGACTCTCCCGGTCGGCGCGATCGCCGCTGGGCGTCGCCATGCCGAAGGCCTCGACAACGCGGGGGGGGCCGTGACCACCAGGCTCGAATCAGCGCGCCTCTCGATCCGCAAGGTCATCCGCGACGCCCGCGACAAGAACAAGTGGCGCAAGATCGTCAAGTTCCGGCTCTGGATGCCAGTCGTGCTCCAGATCCTGTTGATCGCGGCGCTCCTCTGGTACACCACGTCTCGGTTCCCGGGGTTCATCAACACCAACAACGTCAACCAGATCCTCATCCTGGCCCTGCCCCTCATCGTCGTCACCATGGCGCAGACCCATGCCCTACTCGTCGGCTACCTCGATCTCTCCGTCGGAGGCATGATCAGCCTCGGGGTGGTCATCGCCTCCTTCCTGATCGGCGCCGACGCCACGACACCGGAGATCTTGATCGGGATCGGCGCCATCCTCCTCTGCGGCATCGCCCTCGGCCTGGTCAATGCTGGCCTGATCAGGGGAGTCAAGATCCCCTCGATCATCGCCACCCTGGCCACGTTGAGCATCCTCAACGGGATCGCACTCACCATGCGACCGACGGCGCAGGGAGTGATCGACGACGGCCTGGTATCGGTGCTGACCACCAGCGTGGGGGCGATCCCCGTATGGTTCATCGTGGTCGTGGCCGCCGCGGGTCTGGCCGATGTGTGGCTCCATGCATCCCGGTCGGGCCTCGAACTGAGGGCGACCGGCTTCGACGAGCGATCGGCGAAGCGCGGCGGGGTCAGGACCAACTGGGTCCGGGTACGGGCCCTGGTTCTGTCCGCCGTACTGGCGGCGGTGGCCTCATTCTTCGTGATGGCCAGATCCCCGATCGGCAACGCACAGATCGGCTCTACGTTCGCGCTGAACAGCATCACCGCCGCCGTCTTGGGGGGCGCGTCCCTCGCAGGTGGCCGGGCCACGTTCCTCGGCGGCACGGTGGCGGCCGTCCTCCTCGCCCTGATCCTCACCGTCCTCCCCTACCTCGGTCTGTCGCCAGACGACGGTCCGTTGATCATCGGCTTCCTGGTCCTTGTCGGGATCGTCCTGTTCCAGCTTGGCGACCTCAAGGAGCTGGTGAAGCGGAACTACAAGCGGGCACGGCGTCTAGTGATCGGGAGCCGCCCACCGAAGGCCACCGAGATCCCCGAGCTCTACCCCGCTGGCCCGGACTTCAGCGTGGTGCCGACGACGCGGATGCTCATCCGGGGCGGCACGGTCCTCAGCCTCGATCCCAACGTGGGCGAGTTCGCCGAGGCCGACGTCCTGATCGACGGGGACCGGATCGTCGCCGTCGGCCCCAGCCTCGCCAACGGCGAGCTCGAGGTGATCGACGCAACGAACATGATCGTCATGCCGGGGTTCGTCGACTCCCACCGGCACATCTGGGAGGGGCTCCTGCGCAACATCGGAACCGACGTCCCGCTGGAGGGGCGCTCCAGCTACATCTCGTTCGTCCTCCACAAGTTGGCGCCGGCGTTCCGACCGGAGGACGCGTACATCGGCGACCTGGTCTCGGCCCTGGGGGCGATCGACGCCGGGATCACCACCCTCCTCGACTGGTCCCATATCCAGGGCTCGCCAGCGCACACCGACGCGGTGATCCAGGCCCTGAAGGACTCCGGGCTGCGGTCGGTGTTCGCCTACGGGTTCCCGTGGTGGGGCAAGTGGGAGGAGCGCCAGCCCTCGTGGTTCGTCCGGGCCGCGACGGAGCACTTCTCCACGAAGGACCAGATGCTCACCCTCGCGCTGGCCGCACCCGGGCCCGAGTTCACCGACTTCGAGGTCTCCCGCGACCACTGGAAGCTGGCCCGGGAGGCCGACGCGCGGATCACGACGCACGTCGGCGTGGGCAGCTACGGGCAGGACGGCAAGGTGCAGGAGATGGGCGAGGCGGGGCTGCTCGGGCCCGACACCACGTACATCCACTGCACCACGCTGAACGACACCGAGATCCAGATGATCGTCGACACGGGCGGCACGGTCTCGCTCGCCTCGCCCGTCGAGATGATGATGGGCCACGGGATGCCCCCGATCCAGAAGTTCCTCGACCGCGGCCTGACCCCGAGCCTGAGCGTGGACGTCGAGACCAACGTGCCCGGCGACATGTTCAACCAGATGCGCTCGGTCCTCGCGCTCCAGCGGGCGCTCGCGACCGCCGAGGGCAAGACGCCGCTCTCGGCCAAGGAGGTGCTGGCCTGCGCCACGATCGACGGGGCCAGGGCGAACGGTCTCGACGCGAAGGTCGGGACCCTGACGCCCGGCAAGCAGGCGGACGTGATCCTGCTGCGCACCGACCGGATCAACGTCACCCCGCTCAACGATCCCGCGACCGCGGTCGTCGCGGGGATGGACACCGGCAACGTCGACACCGTGCTGATCGCCGGTCGGGTGATGAAGCGTCACGGCCGGCTGCTGCACGTGGACTGGCCGGCGGTGCGACGGATGGCCGCCGAGTCCCGGGACCACGTCATCGCGAAGTCGGGCTTCAAGGTCCCGAGCATCTGACCGGGACGGGGCCCGGCGAACCCGCGCCCGCCTACCGATCCGCGTCGACCAGCGGCCTCGCTCGCACGACACCGTCGTCGTCGGAAGCGCCGTCCCGGTGATCGATCGCGGCGCCGTCGCGGGACCGGAGACGCTCCCACCACCGACGGATCTCCTCGTACCGCTCCCGGCCCGCCTTCGCCCCGATCACGTACGCGGTGCCTCCCACCACCAGCAGGCGCACGAGCCCGCCGCGACGCTTCACCTTGATCGTCTCCGGCTTCATGCCCTGCAGGGCTCGAAGCATCTCGGAGCGGGCCTCGCGCTCGCGCTCGAGCTCCTCGTGCAGCGCGTGCATCCTCGAACGCATCGTCCGGTTCTCCTGGTCCAGGTCCTCGTTACGCGACCGCAGCCGCCGCTCGCGCCACGAGTCGCGGACATCGCCCATCCGATCCATCACGTCCATCGGGTGCTCCTTCCTCGTGTGGTGTGCTCAGCCGACCCGGCGGTCGGCCTCGATCGTCTCGTCGCGCAGGAGCTCGTCGAACAGCGCTCGGAAGTGGACGAGACCCTGCCGCATCCGTTCGGTGTCCACGTCGTCCGACGCCGCCTCCATCGAGATCGCGTGCGCCGCGCGGTAGTTGCGGACGACGTCGGGATGGTCGACCGAGACGTCCGCCGACCGTTGCTCGAAGTCCGCAGCCGGATAGCCGCGCTCCCGCATCAGGTCGAGGACGAGCAGGTCGGCCTCTGCGAGCGCCACCCGCGGCGAGTCCACGAACCTCGCCTGCGTCTCGCGCCAAGCGCTGGAGAACCGGTCGCGCGCCTCGGGCGTCAGGGCGTGGATCTGCAGCTGCTCGCGGCGCTCGCGCCTGGCCTGCAGCTCGCTCTCGGCTTCGCGGCGGGTATCCGCCTCGCTCAGCGCGACGTCGTACTCCGGACCGAAGCTGCGACGAAGGTCATCCGTGCGGCTCCGTCTCGTCATGACCCATGCCACGAGGCCGATCACCAGCACGAACGCCACGATGATGACGGTCCACATCCAGGGCTCCATGGGTGTCTCCTTCCTGCCTTCCCCTCGAACCGGCCCCTCCACCGGGGCTCGGCGCCGCCCCTCACGGCATGTCGTCCCGATACCCAGGAGGAGGACGTCTCACACGCCTCGGTCGAGACGTTCCGGCCGAGCGGGTGGCGGCGGCGATGCCAAGATGAGGCGTGGGACAGCGCGGGAGATCCGCCGGTTCGACGTGCGACGCCACGCTCGAGCTGGGCGACGTCACGATCGTGAGCCTGTGCGACGTCGAGGCGCCGTTCCCGGGACGCCTCGACGAGGTGTTCCCGCGGCCGCCGCGGACCGGGTGGTCCAGGGCCGAGGAACGCCACCCCGGCGCGTTCGCCGGCGATCGCTGGCTCCTGCACGTGCGCGTGTTCGTGGTCACGATCGGCGGGCACACCATCCTCGTCGACGCCGGGATCGGCCCGTCCGGCGCGCCCGGCGCAGCCTGGATCGGTCGCGAGGGTCGGCTGCCCGAGAGGATGGACGCGGCCGGGATCGACCCCGACCGGATCGACATCGTCGTCCTCACCCACCTGCATCTCGACCACGTCGGGTGGGCGACCCGAGCGTCGAGCGGCGAGCCGGAGGCCAGGTTCCCGAAGGCGACCTACCTGCTCCAGGCGGCGGACGCCGAGAGGTCGGGATCGTCCTCCTACCACTGGGCGATCGAACCGCTGCTGCGAGCCGGACGGCTCCAGACGGTGGACGGCGACCGTGAGATCGTGGAGGGAGCCCGCCTTGTCTGGACGCCCGGTCACACCGCCGGGTCGCAGAGCCTCCTGGTCGAGACGGACGTCGGCGGCGCGCTGCTCTGGGGGGACGTCGCGAACCATCCCGTCCAGGTCGAGGAGCCCGAGTTCTGCTCGATCGGCGATGAGGATCCTGCCCTCATCGTCACCACCCGACGGCGCTGGATCCGGGAGGCGAAGGAAGCAGGATGGTGGGTCGCGCCGTCGCACTTCCCCGAGCCGTTCGGACGCCTGGTCGACCACCCCGGTGGAGCCGCGTGGAGCGGGCCGACCGTCACCGCGGGGTAGGTTCCGGCGTCGGCGTCACCTACGTGGCGGGTTCCACGGTGATCACGACGTTGCCGACCTTCTGCCCCATCTCGACGTACCGGTAGGCCTCGACGATCTGGTCCAGCGGGTAGTGGCGGTCGATCACCGGCATGAACTCGCCGGCCTCGATCATCTCCTTCATCTGCCGCACCTCGGCCTGGCTGTGCTTCGGCGGGATGGGGAACATGACCCTCCGCCCGCCGAAGAGCGGCGTGATCAGCGCCAGGATCGGGTTCTGGGACAGCGGGCCGAGGTCCGTCGAGAGGTAGATGCCACGCGGCATCAGCAGTCGCTTGCACCGCCCGAACGAGCTCTTGCCGACCGCGTCGAGGACCACGTCGTACCTCTGGTCGTCCTTCGTGAAGTCTTCGGCCCTGCGGTCGATCACCCGGTCGGCGCCCAGGCTCCGTACCAGCTCCACGTGCTCGGTGGCGCAGACGGCGGTCACGATGGCGCCGAGCCGCTTCAGGAGCTGGACCGCCGCGGAGCCGATCGCACCGGTCGCGCCGTTCACGAGCACGTGCTGCCCGCTCCGGACCTGCGCCCGCGTGATGAGCGAGAGGGCGTAGTGCGCGCCCTCGGTGCTGGGTGCGACCTCTTCGAAGGTCGCGCTCGCCGGCATGATCGCGAGGGGGCCGTCCTCGGGCATCGCCAGGTACTCGGCGTGCGCACCCCAGCGATCCTCGCTGAACCCGAACACCCGGTCCCCGGCCTGGAAGGACGTCACGTCGGATCCGACCGCGTCGACCACCCCGGCGAACTCGGTGCCCAGGATCGAGACCTTCGGCCGGAGGAGACCGCTGAAGAACCGCACGAACCACGGGTGGGCCGCCCGGAACCCGCAGTCGGTCCGGTTCACGGTCGTCGCGTGAACCTCGACGAGGACCTCGTGAACGCCGGCCTTCGGCCTGTCGACCTCCGCGATGCGGACCACGTCGGGCGGACCGTACCGGGTGTGGACAGCGGCCTTCACGGCCGGAGTCTAGCGACGGCCCCGGAGCCACGGACGCAGCCGGGTGGCTACATTGCCCTCATGACCGCGGGAGCGGCCGTCGGCCGAGCGACCGTCGGAGGTTGAGGCGTGGAGACCGCAACGCAGACGCTGCACCGGCTCACCTCCTACGAGCCCGGCCGCGAGTGGACCGAACCCGTCGACGACCCTCGCGTGGTCCAGGGCCTCGAGGTCAACGACCTGGCTCGCTTCCCCTGGTTCTTCAAGCGGTACGACCAGCCGCTCCCCCGCGTGGCGCTCCCCCGGGACCTGCCGCCTACCGCGTCTCCGGCCGTGGCCGTGCTGGCGGGCACGGCGGACGTCGCGCATGCGGAGCTGGACCTGCCGCACCTCGCCCGGCTGCTCCACCTTTCCGCGGGGGTGGTGCGGACGACGGTGAGGCCGTACGCGACCTGGCTGTTCCGCGCCGCCGGATCCGCGGGCGGCCGCTTCCCCCTCGAGGTGTACGTCGCCGTGCCCGACGGCACGGCACTTCCTCCGGGCGTGCATTGGTACCACCCACAGGACCACGCCCTCGTGCAGGTCGGGCCGCCGCCGCGCGGGGGCGCGACCGCCCTCGTCATCACCGGCGTTCCGTGGCGAACCGGCTGGCGCTACCGCGAGCGCGGCTACCGGCACGTGTACTGGGACGCCGGCACCATGCTCGCCCAGGTGCTCGCGGTGGCCGACTCCCCGGGGCTCACCGCCCGGCTGCACACCCGCTTCCCGGACGCGGAGGTCGCCGATCTCGTCGGCGCGGACGGGGTGCATGAGTGGCCCGTGGCCGTCGTCGCCCTCGGCGACGACGCGCCGGCGCTCGACGCCACCGGTCCGGCCGCGGCGGGTGACGTCGACGCGGCACCGATGGAGTTCCCGCTCATCACGAGCGCGCAGCGGGCAGGGGATCGCGACACCCTCGGACCGCCCTGGGGCCGTGGCGACCCCGTCGACGTGCCTGTCGAGGGAGCCGATCCCGTCGAGGCCGTCGTTCTGGCGCGCGGGTCACAACGCCGCATGGACCCCACGCGGGGCCTGCCGGGGAGCCTGCTGCGCGCGTCCATGGGCGCGGCGATCCGCGGCGTCGATGTCCCACACCGGGTCGTGGTGCACGACGTCGAGGGACATGCGCCGGGTGTCTACCGCTGGCCGGACCTGTCCGCACCGATGCGACCCGGAGCGATGCGGGAGGAGCTGTACCGCGTGTGCCTCGAGCAGGAGCTGGCTCGCGACGCGGCGTTCGTCGTTGTCGCCGCGACCGACGTCGGCGCGCTCGACGACCGCGAGTATCGGGAGGCGCAGCTCGCCGCCGGCCTGGTCGAGGGCAGGCTGCACCTGCTCGCCTACGGTCTCGGCGCGAGCGCCTCCGGGATGACGTTCATCGACAGCGAGGTGCCCGCGCTGCTCGGCGAGCCGCTGGACGCGCTCCTGTTCACCTGCGTCGGCGTGCCGGGCTACGCGTCGGCGGCCG
Organism: Actinomycetota bacterium; assembly: GCA_035691205.1. Taxonomy (GTDB): domain Bacteria; phylum Actinomycetota; class UBA4738; order UBA4738; family HRBIN12; genus DASSJM01. Next base: position 5,680 of record DASSJM010000001.1, on the reverse strand, counting down.
GCGGCTCGCCCGGCGCGCCGACCGCCGTGCGCTGAGTGGCCGCGGTGGCCGGTGCATCGTGAGGGGAACGTCACCGCCCACGTGAGCGGCTCGAGCCCCGGTCGTAGAGCCTCATCGCCCACCGGAACCCCACGAAGGCGATCGACGCACACCAGACGGAGCTGAGTAGGGCGCTGCTCCCGATCGCGGTCCCCATCAGCAGGCCGCGCAACGTCTCGATGAAAGGCGTGAACGGCTGGAACTCGGCGAACCAGCGGATCCCCGCCGGCATGGACTCGGTGGGCACGAACCCGCTGCTGAGGAACGGCAGCAGGATCAGCGGCATCGGCAGGTTGCTCGCCGCCTCCACGCTGTCGGGGAACAGACCGAGGGCCACGGAGAGCCACGCGATCGCGATGGTGATCATCAGGAGCACACCGGCCGTCGCGACCCACTCGACCACCGTGGCGTTCGGCCGGAAGCCGACCAGCATCGCGACGCCGATCACGATCGCCAGGCCGACCATCGTCTGGATGGTGCTACCCACGACGTGTCCGACCAGGACCGATGCGCGTGCGATCCCCATCGTGCGGAAGCGGGTGATGATCCCCTCGTGCATGTCCATCGCGGCCGAGATCGCCGTGCCCTGGGCCGCGCCGGCGATCGCGATCAACACGATGCCCGGGGTCACGTAGTCGACGTACGCCGTGCTGCCCTGCACGACGCCGAGGCCGGCGCCGAGCGTGCCGCCGAAGACGTAGACGAACAGCAGCAGGAGGATGACCGGGATCCCGATCACGAGCAGCGAGACCGACGGGTAGCGCATCATGTGCCGGAAGTTGCGCCGCAGCATCGTGGCTGAATCCCTGATGACGTAGGGTTGCGCGCTCATCGCCGCCTTCCTCCTTCCAGGTCGGGATCGCCCGTGAGCGCGAGGAAGACCTCGTCGAGGTCCGGCGTGTGCACCGTGACGCGCTCGACCTCGAGCGAGGCGCTCCGAAGTCGCTCGAGCACGTCGCGGAGGGAGTCGGCACGCCCGTCGCTCGGGATCCGAAGGGTCAGCGCGTCCGCGTCGCGGTCGGCCGCGGGGAAGACCCGCATGGCCGATGCGAGACCGGGCGCGTCCGCGAACTCCAGGCGGATGGACCCACCGGGGATCAGGCGCTTCAGCTCGTCGGGGCTGCCCTCGGCGATCAGCCGTCCATGGTCGAGCACGGCGACGCGGTCGGCGAGCTGGTCGGCCTCCTCCAGGTAGTGCGTGGTCAGGAAGATCGTGACCCCTTCGCGGACGAGATCGCGGACGATCCGCCACACGGTGCGGCGGCCGCGTGGGTCGAGCCCGGTGGTCGGCTCATCGAGGAAGATGATGCGGGGCTCTCCGACCAGGGTCATCGCGAGATCGAGCCGGCGACGCATGCCGCCCGAGTAGGTGGCGGCCGGCTTGCCGGCCGACTCGACGAGGTCGAACCGGTCGATCAGTTCGGCGACGCGCCCCCTGCCTTCGGTCCGCGACAGGTGGCACAGGTCGGCCATGAGCGAGAGGTTCTCCTCGCCGGTCAGGAGCGGGTCCACCGCGGAGAACTGGCCGGTGACACCGATCACGTCCCGGACGGCGCCGGGCTCTCGTCCGGGGTCGTGGCCGGCGACGCGCACCTCTCCGGCGTCGGCATCGATCAAGGTCGACAGGATGTGCACCGTCGTGGTCTTGCCGGCGCCGTTCGGCCCAAGCAGGGCGAAGACCTTGCCCGCGGCGACGTGCAGGTCGATGCCGTCCAGCGCGATCGTCCGGCCGAACGACTTCCGGAGGCCGGCGACCTCGATCGCCGGTGCGGCGGTCGCGACGGTCATGGCGCATCGCTCCCCGCATGGCTCGCGAACGAGCGGCGGACGGCGATGTTGCCGTACGAGGTCGAGGCCCGCACCTCGACGCTGTCCTCGCTCGCGTCGGGACCCCCCGATGCCTCCAGGTCGTTCTGCACCTCGCCGAACTTCGTATGGAGGTCCAGCCAGGCCGAGACGCCGTCGCGCACGCCCACCTCGATCTCGCCGGCTGCGCTCTCTGCCACCGCGACGCCACGCGCGACCTCGCCGAGGCGGACGGCGCCGTTGGCCGTCTTCGCGACGACCCCCTCGTGCGCTCGATCGATCGAGATCCTCCCGTTGGCTGCCCTCACACGCGCGTCGCCCACGACCTCGCCGATCCAGGTGTCGCCGTTCGAGTTCTTCACGATGCCGGGGCCGCCGATGCTGCCGATCCTCACGGCGCCCGTGCCCGTGACGATCTCGGAGCGACCGACAGCCCGCTCGATCGTGACGTCGCCGAAGCCGGTCTTCACGTCCACGGGACCCGCTTCGTCGAGCTGGACGTCGCCGACGCCGAGCTTGCATCGGCACGCGCCGATCCGACCGCTGGAGCGGAACGCCGCCACGCCGGCCTCGGCATGCACCTGCGATCCCGCCGGAAGGTGGATCGTCACGTCGATCGACCCGCTCCGGCGAGGCAACCATCCGCGCCAGCCACCACCGGGCGCGTTGACCGACAGGTGGCCGCTCGCGTACTCGGCACGGGTGTCCTCGGCGGCAACACGATCCACCGTCTTCGTCGGATCGCTCGGGCGGACCTCGACGATCGTGTCGGCGCGGTCGCTCGCCTCGATCCGGATGTCGCCGACGCCGAGCTCAACGTCGACGGAGATCGGTTCGGGGGTGTCGAAGGTCGGCATCGCAGTTCCCTCCTCGTTCTCGTTCGATCAACGGGCCCAGCCCGTGTACCGTTGGGCCCCCTTCGGAGCGCGTCGAGCGCGACGGTCGACTCCCTCGCTGCGCTCCAGTCGCGCGGCGGCCGCCCGTACCAGCCAGGCATTGACCGAGAGGGCTTCGCGCTCGGCCGCCTGCTCGACCCGGGCCTTGAGGTGCTCGGGCATACGGAGGTTGATCCGCGAGATCGTGCCGTCATCACCCTCGGTGCCCGGAGGCGGCGCCACCCACGAGCCCACCCCGGCGTCATCGCCGTCGGGCACATCCTCGACGGGATGATCCGCGGCCGGCGGGGTCACCACGAACCGGAGCTCGCGCCCTCGGAGCCGCAGCTCGACCGAGCCGGGCGCCAGCTCGACCGTGATCTCCTCGGCGGCGACCGCCAACGCGTCTTGCAGCGCCAGCCGGACCGCGGCGTCCAGCGGCGCGGCGAGGCGCTGCGCGAGCTCCCGAGCCTCCTCGCCACCCGCCTGAGCGACGGAATCGAGCTGCGTGTGGATGCTCTCGACGTACGGCTCAAGTTCCATGGCACCATGATGGCACCGCTATGGTGCCATGTCAACGCCTGATAGGTGCCGATCCGATGCCTCGACCGCTCACCGGTGACCCACCGATGCGACGTACACGGTGCTGGCCGCTTGGCCACCGGTCAGCGGGTTGGGGAACGTGACGACGTGCGCCTCGCACGAGGCGAAGACGCCCTCGACGACGGCGAAGTACTCCTCGTCCGGGGGGTCGTTGGACCACAGAGCGTGGACACCCCCAGCGTTGAGGCGATCGGCGAGGCGCCGCTGCCCTTCGGGCTCATAGAAAGGAGCGTGGCTGGGATCCAGGAGGTGTCGAGGCGTGTGGTCGATGTCCACGAGGATGGCGTCGCACCGTTCCGGAGCGTCCGACCCGAAGCTCGAGCCGGTGGCGACCATGGCGAAGAAGTCACCTTCGACGAGGCTGCATCGCCGGTCAGAGGTCAGCGCATCGCTCATCGGCAGCAGCCCGCGTCGGTGCCATCCGATGACCTCGCCCAAGGCCTCGACGACCCGCAGGGACCGTACCCGCGGGTCGCGCAGGACCGCGCGTGCGGTGTAGCCGAGACCGAGCCCTCCGACCACGACGTCGAGAGCGGCTCCGGCGATGCCGCCGAGCGCGATCTCGGCGAGCGCGATCTCGGACACGGTGAACAGGCTCGACATGAGGAACTCGTCACCGAGCTTCGCCTCGTAGACCTCGACCTGAAGGGTCGGCTCGAGTCGACGTCGCAGGCTGATCTCACCCATGGGAGTCGGGCGCCAGTCGAGTTCCTCGAACCGAGAGCTCACCGGGTGATCCGCCGTCGACCTCGCAGCCCGCGCGATACGTGGGGCATGTCCTTGCCTGTGATCGGACGGCCGCTCGACGCAGTCAACTGCTGGCCGTTCCGACTTCTGGGCCCTCGCGCGGCTCGAGGACCACGACCGCCGTTTCGTGCGGGCGCCGCGCAGCGTAGCCGTCCAGGTTCTTGTCCAGTTCGCGCCAGCGCTGCCACAGCCGGTCACGCTCGTCGCCGACCGCCGCCTTGCCGAGCACCTCGCGCCGGATCCCACCGGCCAGCTCGACGACCGCCTCCGGGTGATCCTGCAGGTTCAGCCACCAGGCTGGCTCGGGCGCACCCCAGCCGTTCATCGCCATCGAGACCAGGTTGGGCCCATCCTCGTAGTAGCCGAGGATCACGCTCCGCGGCTCGCCGCTGCGCCGGCCGGTCGTGGTGAGCCGCAGAGCGCCCCACTTCCCCGGGCGCGGAGGCCACAGCCCCTTGCGCCCCCCGGTCACTCGAACGAACCGTCGGTGTGCGTGCCAGAAGGTCACGACGAACCACCGAGGTGGTAGGCGCCCCTTGTCTCCGGCCATGCTGGCACCTCCTCTCGCGGACGGTCCCACCCTAGGCCCCCCGGCGCCCGGTCGCGGGGGGACCTTCGGCACGGAGACGTTGGGAGGGAAGCCCGCTCGCCACCCTCTTCGAGGAGGGTCGGGAGCCCGACGCAGCTCAGGGTCCGGAGTCCACCTACGTCTCCCGCAGGGACTCGGCGAGCCGGTCGACGTCGGCTTCGTCGTTGTATACGTGCAGGGAGACCCTGAGCCCGTCACCCCGGCCCCCGCACACGATCCGGTGATCGGATGCCAGTCGCGCGGCGGTGATGTCGGGACGGTGTCGCGCGTGCCGCAGCGAAACGATATGGGGCGATGCTTCCGGATCTCCGGGTTGCCGGAACGGGCGCCAACCGAGTCCTTCTACTTGGGCGACGAGCCGTGCGGCCAGGTTCGCGGCGTGGCGCGCCATGCGATCGAAGCCGACGGACGACAGGGTCGCCAAGGACGACTCGAGCCCGACCACCGACGGGTAGGACATCGTCGAGAGCTCGAAGCGGCGTGCGTCGTCGGCCAGCCTGAGCGTTCGAGCGTCGAACGCGAAGGGGTCGTCGGTCCCCTTCCAGCCGACGATCCGAGGGACCTGCTCGCGCAGGTACGGAGCGACCGCGAGCAGCGCCACGCCGCCGAGGCTCGACAGCCATTTGTAGCCGCTCGTGACCACGGCATCGGCCCCCCATCGGCTCATGTCCACGGGGCCGGCTCCGGCGAGCTGCGTCGCGTCCACCACGACACGGGCGCCGACGTCACGAGCCCGCGCGGCCACCCGCCCGACCTCGATCTGCGACCCGGTCGCGTACTGAACGGCGCCGAACGTGACCACGGACGTCGTCGCCTCGATCGCGTCCACGAGATCCTGCGTGAGGTCTCGATCGGCGCGGTCCGCGACGAACCGGAGCTCGATCTCGCGACGTTCGGCGGCCGCCAGCCACGGATAGGTCACGCTGGGGAAATCCGTCGACACCAGGACGACCGTCCCGCGATCCGCTTCGAGCAACGATGCAACCTGACCGAGGCCTTCGCTCGCGCTCCCGACGACGGC